>NZ_AUCA01000005.1 GCF_000429525.1 Alicyclobacillus contaminans DSM 17975
AAACAACGGATGGCACGGAAGCTGATGACCAAACGAGGGCGGGCGATATACGCCAAGCGGAAGGTCATCGTGGAGCCTGTGTACGGCCACATCAAGGCGTGCATGGGGTTTGTTCGCTTCTCCTTGCGTGGGCTGGCTAAGGTGCGAGGGGAATGGTCCTTGGTAGCGATGTGCCACAACCTCCTGAAGATATTCCGGTATGGACGGTCCAAGCCGGCCACCGTGTAACTCCGATGTGGCGGACATAGGACATACAGGACAAGAGCCGCGAACCCAGTCGGCGCCAACATTCACCATTACCACAAGACACCCAGGAGCGTGCCCTTCGGTCGATTACTCGGACACGCTCCTAGAGAATTTCACGGCTACAGCTTGTGTTACATCGATGCCGGGGATAGCATAAATCTCAATTTGGTTGATGTCTGTAATATCAGATGACCATCCACTGGGTCCTTGACTCATGCTTTTCGGATTGAACGAGACTATAAAGTTTCCAACAGTTTGTACTTCCTCACCTGTGGAAAAATAATACACAGTTGGTGTTCCAACCGCATAGGACGCAACCCAAGGTGGTTTCGTTGCTGGAGCTGGTTGTGCTGTTTTGTCGCATCCAACTAGCAATAAAGCAATTACCGCGATTTCAACAATCTTCTTCATGAAGCTCACCTCCTATAATGTGACGTTGCGAAACTTTGAATCGTTACCTTCACCTGAAAAGATGCATGATGACGTTCAAATTGGACTTTCTACTTTACATGGGGTTAAGACCAAACTCTGCGCAAATTCAGGCATACTGGCGGGGGGGAGCGAGCACCACGACGTAATCCAACGTACACGAAGGGCACTTGAATACGACGCAGCGTAATACTCTATGTTTGTCATGGAAGGGGGCTCAGACTTGGATCGAAAATTTTATCGCATCAATGATTTTGCGAAGAAATCATCCGTGTCCGTGCGTACACTCCAGTTCTATGACAAGAAGGGATTACTTTCACCTTCACAGTACACACCGGCTGGGCACAGATTATATTCGGACGACGATCTGGTTCGATTGCAACAGATTTTAGCTCTCAAGTATCTTGGATTCTCTCTAACAGAAATCAAGAATCTTATTGAAGAAGGAGCTAGTGAGCTTTCTTCTGCACTCAGAGCGCAGAAGAAAATGTTGCTTGATAAACGGCAACAGATTGACTCCATCATTCATGCAATTGAGAAGATTGAAAAACTGGAAACAGAAACGCTGGACTTTCAAGCCATAACTAAAATCATCGAGGTGATGCAAATGGATTTGAAGCCAGAATGGGTCAGTAAGTATTTGGCCCCTGATGAACGGAGAACGTTGCGGGATATTGCATTGCAATCGTTTTCGAAGGAAGCTTTGAGGAGATTGGCACAGCACGATTTCACGGAAGAAACACATCAGCAATACAGCTATTTTTATGATGAACTGAGAAGACTCGTGGCACAGAATGAAGATCCGGCCAGTGAGGCGGCGCAGCGTCTTGCTGAGTATTTGACGGACCTAAATAGACGGCGATCCCAAGGGTGGGATCAGGAAATACTCTCTGGAATGATGGCAGCTTGGGAGAACTTCAACGCATTGCCTGAAGACAAGAAACCGCAAATGTATGTTTTGACAACAAAGGAAAGAGAGTTCATCAAACAAGCTTGTTCAATCCTTCATGCACGACGTAGCCGTGAGAGCCATTAGGTGGGAAACCTGTCCAGCCCTTCGGGCATAATACCTGAAAAGGTATCGAAGTATTTGTCACCAAGGAATGCATTGACAAAGGTGTGGAAACTGAGGTATTGTAATCTGCGAATTAAAGCTTACAAATAATAAGTTGATGAATTATCGGAAGAATAACTGTGCCGGATATGGATGCAACCAAGGATGGAATGCCTGACGTGAATGTTTATTGCTTAAGTGAACTGGTTTGGAGGTCGTCGGATGAAAGTCGAAATTTGGTCTGATTTCGTTTGTCCGTTCTGTTACATGGGGAAACGCCATTTCGAACAGGCGTTGGAACAGTGGCCGGATAAAGACAAGGTGGAAATCATTTATCGCAGCTTTGAGCTCGATCCGTCGGCGCCGCGCAATACCGGAAAGAGTTTGCACAGTGTTCTGGCCGAGAAATTCGGCATCACCGTGGAACGCGCGCGGGCCATGAACGCGGATGTCGCGCGACGGGCGAAGGCGGTTGGGCTGGATTACCACATGGATACCATCATTCCCACCAATACCTTTGACGCGCACCGTCTGATGCACTTCGCCGCGGGCAAACATCGGAGCGTGGAAATGGTGGAGCGGTTGTTCCGCGCGTACTTCACCGATTGTAAAGACATCGGGGACCGGGATACACTGGCGGAACTGGCTGGCGAGGTCGGGCTGCCGCAGGCGGACGTCCGCGACATGCTGGAACGGGGCGACTACACGCGGGAAGTTCGTCAGGATGAGCGTGAAGGGCAAGCGCTGGGGATTCACGGCGTGCCCTGCTTTGTCGTGGATAGAGTGGTTGCCGTCTCCGGTGCACAGCCGGTGGAAGTGTTTTTGGACGCGTTTCGCCGGGCGGAGGCGGCCCATCAGTAACGTCGGAAGGGCGACGTGGAGCTTTGTGCTGCACCAATTTAAAAAGGCCGGGGCGTCGCTGCGTTCAGCGACGCTCCAGCCTTTTGTCTTTTTGCACAACTTGCGTTTACATTACTTCGCTTCTTCCGCCAAGAAGCTGCGCAGCACCGTCTGCAGGATACCACCATTGCGGTAGTACTCGATTTCGATGCCGCTGTCGAGGCGGACCGTCACCGGGAAGGTGAACGTGCTGCCATCTTCACGCGTTGCCTTGACCTGCAGTTCCTGACGCGGTTGCAGATCGCCGCTAAGTCCGCGGATTTCGAACGTTTCACGGCCGGTGATACCGAGCGACTGCCAGCTGTCTCCGTTCTTGAACTGCAGCGGGAGCACGCCCATGCCAACCAGGTTGCTGCGGTGGATGCGTTCGAAGCTTTCCGCGATGACCGCCTTCACCCCGAGCAGCGTGGTCCCCTTTGCCGCCCAGTCGCGCGAAGAACCGGTGCCGTATTCTTTGCCCGCGATGACCACGAGCGGTACGCCGTTTTCCTGATACTTCATGGACGCATCGTAAATCGGCATCACTTCGTCGGTCGGCAGGTACTTGGTCACGCCGCCTTCCGTACCGGGCGCCACCTGGTTGCGAATGCGGATGTTTGCGAATGTACCGCGCATCATCACTTCGTGATTGCCGCGGCGCGATCCGTACGAGTTGAAGTCCACCGGGCTGACGCCATGTTCCGTCAGGTATTTGCCTGCCGGGCTGGTGGGCGCGATGGATCCGGCCGGAGAAATGTGGTCCGTGGTCACCGAGTCTCCGAGCAGTGCGAGCACTTTCGCGCCCACAATGTCGCCGGAGTCCGGCAACGCTGCGGACAGGCCGACGAAGAACGGCGGCTCCTGAATGTAGGTGGACGCCTTGTCCCATTCGTACAGGTCGCCCTCCGGCGTGGTCAACGCGTTCCAGCGTTCGTTGCTGGTGAACACGCCCGCGTACCGTTCCTTGAACAGGTCGGCGGTCAGGAAGCTCGCGATGGTCTCCTCAATTTCCTTGGACGTCGGCCAAAGGTCCTTGAGGTAGACCGGTTGCCCGTTCTTGTCCGTTCCGAGCGGATCATTGACAAGGTCGATGTCCACCGTTCCGGCCAGTGCGTACGCGATAACGAGCGGCGGCGACGCCAGGTAGTTCGCGCGCACCAGGGAGTGGATGCGGCCTTCGAAGTTCCGGTTGCCGGACAACACGGCCGACACCAACAGGTCGTTGTCGCGTACAGCGTTGCTGATTTCATCCGGCAATGGACCGGAGTTCCCGATACAGGTTGTGCAGCCGTACCCGACCACATCGAAACCGACCGCCGCCAGCGGTTCAAGCAATCCTGCCCGTTCCAAGTAGTCGGTGACCACTTTGGAACCGGGGGCCAAGCTGGTCTTGACGTAGCTCGGCGGTGTGAGACCGCGTTCCACCGCCTTTTTCGCCACCAAACCTGCGCCCACCATCACGGACGGGTTGGAGGTGTTGGTGCAGCTCGTGATGGCAGCAATGACCACCGCGCCGGGTTTCATGGTGCTCTCCTTGCCATCGCGCACGACGGGGACAGACTTGTTCAGCTGCTCGTCGGTGAGTCCGAAGCCGCCTTTGTCAATCGGCTTTTGCAACGCCTCGCGGAACGTAGACTTCATGTTCTTCAGTTCAATCTTATCCTGCGGGCGTTTCGGGCCAGCCATCGTCGGAGACACGGTGGACAAATCCAGCTCCAGCGTGTCGGTGAATACCGGATCCGGCGTGCTGTCCGTGCGGAACAGCCCGACGGCCTTGGTGTACGCTTCGACCAATTCCACCAGCGCTTCGTCGCGGCCGGTATTGCGCAGGTAATTGAGCGTTTCCGCATCGACCGGGAAGAAGCCCATGGTTGCACCGTACTCCGGTGCCATGTTGGCCACCGTCGCGCGGTCCGCCAAGCTGATGGAGCTCAGGCCGGAACCGTAGAATTCCACGAATTTGCCGACGACGCCCTTCTTGCGCAGCATATTGGTCACCGTCAGTGCGAGGTCGGTCGCCGTCGCGCCTTCCGGGAGCTGGCCGGTCAGCTTGAAGCCAATGACTTCCGGCATCAGCTGATACAGCGGCTGTCCAAGCATGCAGGCTTCGGCTTCGATACCGCCAACGCCCCAACCAAGCACGCCAATGCCGTTGATCATGGTGGTGTGGGAGTCCGTACCCACGAGGCTGTCCGGGAAAATCACGGTTTCGCCGTCGATTTCCCGCTGTTGCACAACCTTGGCGAGATATTCTAGGTTCACTTGGTGAACAATACCCGTTCCGGGCGGAACCACGCGGAAGTTGTCAAACGCCTTTTGCGCCCAGCGCAGGAACTTATAGCGTTCTTCGTTGCGTTCAAATTCCTTTTGGATGTTGAACTCGAGCGCTTCTTTCGAGGCAAACGCGTCGACCTGCACGGAGTGGTCAATGACCAGGTCCACCGGAATCAGCGGATTGATGCGTTTCGGGTTGCCACCCGCCCGCTGCATGGCGGCACGCATGGCAGCCAAGTCGACGACGGCGGGGACGCCGGTGAAGTCCTGCAGCAAAATGCGCGCCGGCTTGAACGGAACTTCATTCGGAGCCGGAGCTGCCGCGTTCCAATTGGCCAGGTCGCGAATGTGCTGTTCGAAGATGGCCTTGTTGTCGAGCTGCCGAACTACGGCTTCGAGCAGGATTTTGATAGAGAAGGGAAGCCGGGAAACAGGGCCCACGCCTTTCTCTTCGAGCGCTGCGATGTCGTAGTAGGTGTACGACTTTCCGCCGACGGAAAGCGCAGCGCGGACGCCGAATGGATCGCGTCTGTCTGTCATCTTGATTCCCCCACTCTCTTTGTTGCATGTGCGGTTTCTAGAGGATGATTTTCGCAAATTTGATGCAGTGTGTCGAACCCTGATCAGATTTGCCGATGGAAGAATTCCAATTTCCGATGTCCATTCGGACAAGGGAAGGGAGCCGACCGCATCCTGTGGAATTGATTCCACAGACACGCGTCGTCCCGGCGACGAGATGATTGCAGTCATTTGACACTCTACTACCGAATGCAGGCAGATTGCAAGTTCGCTGACCGAGCCAGCCGTCGGAAATTCTGGACGACCTTACACGTTCTAATGAAGGAGAGACTGTATTGAGTATTCGAGAAGAACGTCTGTACTATTCGGACAGTTACCTATGGGAGTTTTCAGCAAAGGTTGAAGAAGTGGAGCAGGACGGGGATCGGTGGCACGTGCGGTTGAATCAAACGGCGTTTTATCCGACCTCCGGAGGTCAGCCGCACGATTTGGGCTGGTTGGACGAGGCGGAGGTGGTGGACGTGTGGATTCGCGACGACCACATCTATCACACGGTTCTGGCGCCGTTGGTGGTGGGCTCGGAGGTGCATGGCCGTATCGATGGCCGGCGTCGGTTCGATTTCATGCAGCAGCACTGCGGCCAGCATATCCTGTCGCGGACCATCGAGGAACTGCTTGGTGTGGACACGGTGGGATTTCACCTCGGTCCGCAGTGGGTCACCATTGACCTGGCCGCACCGCGCCTGACCGACGCCGAGGTGGCGGCGGTCGAGCGGAGAGCGAACGAAGTGGTATGGGAAAACCGGCCAATCCGGGCCCGTTTTGTGGATGCGGCGGAACTGCCGTCGTTCAACTTGATAAAGGCACCCAGTGTCGAGAAGGACATCCGCATTGTGAGCATCGAAGGGTTTGACGACAATGCGTGTGGAGGCACACATCCAGCGGCAACCGGCGCTGTGGGTCTCATTAAAATTGTGCGAACGGAAAGTGTGCGTGGCTGCGTGCGGGTCACGTTTGTCTGCGGCGGGCGGGCGCTCTGGGATCATCAGCGAAAGACCCAGGTGGTGAAAGAAGTGGGGGCTCTGTTGTCGTGCGGGCTGGACGAACTGCGGCCGACGGTGGAGAAGCTGCAGGCTTCGACCATCCATCTGCAAAAGCAGCTCGATGCGGCAAGAGATGCTCTGGCGGACGCCTGGGCGGCGGCGCAGATGGCATCGGTCGAGCAGTCGGCTGACGGCTCCGTGCAGCTGGTGACTGCGGTCGACGCATGCGACAGTCCCGCGGACTTGCGGCGGTACGCCCTGCACCTGCAGGAACTGCTGAACCCGAGGCCGCACGCGATAGCGTTGGTGGCCGAGACCGACAATGGCTGGTTTGTCCATCTCGCCACCCATCTATCGCTGCCCGCCAAGCAATGGTTTCAGCGGGCACTGGCGCCGTATTCCGCGAAGGGAGGCGGCAGTGCCATCGCCGCCCAGGGGGCCGTTCCGGCTCGTGCCGGGATGACGACCGACACTCTGCTTCAGGCCTTGCGCGCGGAACTGGCTGCGGCCCGCGTCTAGCCGCCGCAACGTGCCAGATTTCCTTGGTATCACGGCTCCTTGCGGGGTGGCAGCGGACCCAAGTATTGATAGAACTGCGTCTCAATCCGTCCGTTGTACAATTTCCGGCGTTTGTCGGCGCGGCGTCCGAACAGGGACTCAAACCGGGGGTGAGACGTGATGACGAAGGTCGACCACGTGTCCAACCGCGCCATCACGCGCCCCAAGCTGCGGTACAGCGCCTCGACCTCGCGCTGGTCGCCGAGGCGTTCCCCGTATGGCGGATTCGTGACGACGCAGCCGTACGCGGTGCTGGGGTGAAAGTCGCGCACATCCTGTTGGACAATCCGAACGTCCAGATCCACGCCGGCAGCTTCGCAGTGGCGCGCGGCCAGGCGGAGCACGTTCGGATCGACATCGCTTGCGGTGATGTCCAGTTCGACGTCTTGGCGAATGGCAGCGTACGCCGCTTTTCGCTCGTCGGCCCACGCCGAATCCGGCAGCAGCCCCCAACCCTCCGCAGCGAAGCTGCGCTGCAGCCCTGGCGCGATATTGCGGCCGAGCATCGCCGCTTCGATGGCGATGGTGCCGCTGCCACAGAGCGGATCGGCAAAGGGACGGTGGGGCTTCCACCAACTGAGAAGCACGAGCGCGGCGGCCAGCGTCTCCTTGATGGGCGCGGCCGCGAGGCCGGTCCGGTAGCCTCGTTTGTGCAAACCGGCACCGCTGGTGTCCACGGTCAGCAGGGCGCGATTGTTGTGCAGCGCCACCTCCACAGCGTACGTGGCGCCTGACTCGGGAAAGGTGTGAACGCGGTACGCTTGAGACAACCGGTCCACAATCGCCTTTTTGACAATCCGCTGACAGGCAGGGACGCTCGCAAGCTGTGATTTCACAGATCTGCCCTCGACCGGGAAATGGGCGGTGATGGGCAGGAGGTCGGGCCACGGCAAGGCTTTCGTGCCTTCGAACAATTCATCGAAGGTGGTGGCCTCAAATTCGCCCATCTTCAACAGCAGCCTGTCGGCTGTCCGCAGCCACAGGTTGCAGCGTGCGACAGTGGTTTCGTCGCCGGTGAACTCCACATAGCCATTGAAGGCCCGGGCATCTTCGAAGCCCAGGCCCAACAGTTCTCGTTTGAGCACGGCCTCCAGTCCCATGGGGGTGGTGGCCACAAAGGTGAATGCAGTCATGGTTCAGCCCTTTCCGCACGCGCTAGTGCTGCAGCAACACAAGGATCATGGATGCCAACGAAAAGCAGGCACTGACCAGGTACATGAAGGTCACCGCCTGGACCTGCGAAAATCCGGAGTTCAACAACCGGTGGTGGCCGTGCGTCTTGTCCGGCTTGTACACCGGTTTTCCAGCCATGGCCCTTCGTATCACCACGTGAATGGCGTCGAAAATGGGGACGCCGAGGGCGAGGACGGGGACGAAAATGGAGATGACCGTCGCCGATTTAAACGCGCCAACCACGGAAATGGTCGCGAGCAGAAAGCCGAGCAGGGTCGATCCGGCATCGCCCATGATAATGCGTGCCGGATGGAAGTTGTGGCGCAGGAAGCCGAGCGCAGACCCGGTCACTGCCGCAGCCCAGATGGCCGACGTGACATCCCCTTTGACCAAGGCCACGAACAGGAGCGTCACGGCGGAAATCGAGGCGATGCCGGCCGCCAGTCCGTCCAACCCGTCCAGGAAGTTGAACACGTTGATCACGCCGACAATCCACACGATGGTCACGAATGTGGACAGCCAATACGGAAATTGAACGTATGCAGGGTGATGGAGCGGAATGGAGAAGCCGTGAACCGTTCCGCCGGAGAATACGACCGCTGCCGCGGCCACAATTTGGGTGACCAAGCGCGGCCACGGCGAAAAATCGCGCCCTCGAGACTTGCAGTAGTCATCCACCAAGCCGATGCCAAACAGCAGCGCCGCGCCGCACAGAATGCCCGGGTACACCTTTGGCGCGCTGCCTTGGATGTAGGTGATGACCGTGGCCGCGACGACGAAGGCGACGAACATGGATACTCCGCCCAACAGCGGCAGGGGAGCCTTGTGCACCTTGCGCTGGTTGGGGCGGTCAAGGAATTGCCAGCGAAACGCCAAGCGTCTCACATACGGAACGGTTGCCCAGGCGATGACAAACGCCAGGATCCCGCTCATCCATACAAACATCTGTCGATGCCTCCCATGGCAGTGAAAGGCCTGCTTGGCCAGGCCTACCAGTTTTCACGGAGAACCGCTGACCGCGTCTGCCCATCGTCCAAGTGCACAGACAGACTGACACGCCCGTCCACCGGATTGTAGTGAGCTTCTCCGATGGGGGTTTGCGTGTGGCCGTCCGGGTGCACATAGACGACTGTGAGGACTGTGCCGCGGTCATCTTCCACGTATTTTTCCATGTACTGAAGGAGCAGTGATTGTTTGTCCGCGTCAGCCACCGGGTGGCTGAGTTCAAGCACATAGGACATGGGGTCCAACCCCGTCCCGCTGTCGATTTCAACCAGCTTGCCGATATGGTTTTCCGTCACATATCCCATGAAAGAGTGCTTGTGCTGCGCCATCCTCTGTGCCGTAATCTGTTTCATACTGACATATAGGAATACCATCACAGCGGCGATGCAGACGACCGTCACCACCATGTAGATTCGGCTGCGCCGGCGGCGCTTTGCCGCGGTAAGTTCAGCAGGCAACATGCAGGAAGACGCCCTTTCTCATGGAGAATGGTCAGCCATATCCTTCCGGTTTGTCGCGCACGTCCGAGGATGATTATACTGCAACCACCCGCGGGCAGCTAGACATGGACGCGCGATTCCACATCATCTTCACAGGTTCGCAATGCCTGGGGAGATTACTTTCAGCGGTCCGGTGGGCCGTGCTATGCTGTGAACGGATGGGGAGGAATCCGCATTGATGCGAAAACTCAGTGTCATTCTGCTCATGTTGGTAACAGTCTTCATGGGTTTTGGGCTGATTATCCCGGTGCTTCCGGTCATGGTGCAGAACGCGGGCGCGCAGCCGTTTCAACTCGGTTTGATGCTGGCCGTGTATTCCGCCGTCGGTTTCTTCATTTCACCGTGGTGGGGCCGGTTGTCTGATCGCATGGGCCGAAAGCCGGTGCTGCTGATGGGACTTTCCGGATTCGCGGTGAGTTTTTTTGTATTTGGCCTGGCGTCGCATCACCTGTGGCTGATGTATGTGTCACGCCTTGTCGGTGGCGGATTTTCCGGTGCGGTCACCGCCACCGCCATGGCGTACATCGCCGACGTGACCGGGGTGGAGGACCGGACCAAGGGCATGGCGTTTGCCGGAATGGCGATTGGCACGGGCTTCGTGTTGGGGCCGGGCATTGGCGGAGCACTTAGTGTCTTCGGCCCGGAGGTTCCTTTCTTTGTCGCGGCTGGGCTTGCCATTGCCAATGCGCTCTGGGGATGGGTGGCCCTCAAGGAATCCCACCATCCCGTCACGGGCGGGGAGAACACGTCTGTCGAACACCGTTTCGCCGGGTTCACCGGACCGCTCAAATACCTGTACATCGTGGACTTTGTGGCCCAGTTTTCCATTTCGTGCTTGGAAGGGTGCTTTCAGTATTACGAGATGGACCGGATTGGCGTCACGTCGTTTCAGGTGGGCATGATGTTTTTCATCTCCGGCATTGTGGGCGCGCTCCTGCAGGGGGGAGTGGTGCGGCGGGTGAAGCCCGGCGAAGAACCTCGCATGATGACCGCGGGACTGGTCATTTCCGGGATTGGGTTGGTGGCCATTCTATTTTCCAGCAACTTCTTCACCGCCGCGCTGTTCATGACCGTTTTCGGCGCTGGGAACACGGTCATCAAGCCGACGCTGCAGTCCGTCATCACCAAGGAGACGACCGTCGGGCAAGGGTTGGCGTCAGGATTGATTTCTTCGATGGACAGTCTGGCGCGCGTCGTGGGTCCTCTGGTGGCCACGCTGCTGTATCAATTGCAGCACGCCGTTCCCTTCATCGTCACGGGTGCCATTGCGCTGGCAGCGACGGGACTCGTCTATGCGTATACACGGGCCAAGCAGCGGCTGGAAGGGACGCTGTTGTCATAGCGCGGATACCATCCCGCGTCCATTTCGGTTCCTCGTGCGGGGCCCGGTGCCGTCTCGTCCCTGGCGCCGGTGCGTGTGGCGGCGACCTGGTCCGGCCGCGTCCCGAGGGATGCTGGTGTCTTGACGTGTGGGCGAGGAGCTATGGTAAACTGTACCTGTAGCTCGGGACGAAGGTCCCGTTCCGTCGGCCGGACAGGTTTGCGCCAGGGCAGCCTGGCCCCAGCGCAGCACGGATATCGAACCGGATGGCGCAGCCCCTACCATCGCACTCATTATAGTTCGAATATTTAGAAGTGTATGCGCTGTTGTTTGCGGGCGGCTTCGCGTGATGATTCGTTGGTGACTGTCGGCGACACGGTGAAACCAGGCCGAGGAGGGTGTGACGTGGTTGCAATTGCATCCTGGCTGCCAACGGAATTGACGCAGATGTCCCATCAGGTGGACCGTTTGTTCTACATCATGCTGGGGATTATCGCCTTTTTCTTTGTCCTCGTGGAAGTGCTGTTGATCACATTTCTCGTCCGCTACCGACGATCCCGGCTCAACGCGGTGGGGGCCAATGTGCACGGAAACAACAAGCTGGAATTGTTGTGGACCCTTGTTCCCGCAGTGGTCCTCGTGTTCATGGGCGTCAGCTGTGTGAAGTACGTCTACGCCATGCAGACGCCGCCGGCCAAGCCGGAGGTGATTCAGGTGACGGGGCACATGTGGGCTTGGGAATCCCAGTATCCGAACGGGCTCAAAACACGGGACGACCTGCGCGTGCCCGCCGGGGAAAACGTGCTCTTTAAAATTACTTCCACCGACGTGGTGCATGGTTTCTACATTCCGGCCGTACGTATTCAACAGGATGCCCTGCCCGGGCGCCAGACGGAGTTCTGGATGAAGGCGGATGCGGCGGACGTCGGCAAAGTGTTTGACGTTCCCTGCGATCAGTACTGTGGACTTCAGCACTCCCTGATGGATGCCAAAATGACCGTGATGACGCCCGCCGACTACGAGCGCTGGAAACAGTCGGAACTTGCCAAGCAGCAACAGTCGTCCGGGCAATGAAACCGCGCTGAAACTGTCCATGCGATTTCTGGGAAGTCAGTCAATGACAGATTGTCCTGAAGGTGGTGGAATCGATGGAGGCTGTGCTGCCGGTGCGTGCGTCGAGCAAATCGTGGATCCGCGATTGGGTGCTCACGGTTGACCACAAGAAAATCGGCATCATGTACGGCGTCACGTCCATTTTCTTCTTTCTCGTCTCCGGCTTGTTCGCGTTGTTGGTACGCACCGACTTGTTGGTTCCTTCCGGCCTGTTCTCCATGCAAACCTACAACGAATTTTTCACCATGCACGCGACGATCATGATTTTCTCGGTGATTATCCCGCTGTTGACCGGCGCGTTCGGAAACTACCTCGTCCCACTCATGATTGGTGCCCGGGACATGGCGTTTCCCCGCATGAACGCCCTCAGCTACTGGTTGTACTTGGCGTCCGGCATCGTGCTGATTCTGAGCATGTTCTTCGGCATGCCGGACGCAGGATGGACCGCCTACCCACCCTACAGCATTCAGTCCACGGGTCCAGGCATTGACCTGTGGGTCATGGCCATTCACATCGCGGGCCTGTCGTCGATTCTCGGCGCCATCAATTTCGTCGTGACCATTCACAAGATGCGCGCGCCGGGAATGACGTACAATCGAATGCCGCTGTTCGTGTGGAGCATGCTGGTCACCGCGTACATGCAGATCTTTGGTACGCCAGCTCTGGCCGGCGCCGTCACCACCCTGCTGGCGGACCGGCATTTTGGCACAGTCTTTTACGACGCCACGGCGGGCGGCGATCCGATGCTCTACCAGCACCTGTTCTGGTTTTACTCCCACCCTGCGGTATACATCATGATTCTTCCGGCGTTCGGCATCATTTCCGAAGTGCTGCCGGTGTTTGCGAGGAAGCCCATTTTCGGTTACCACGCCATCGCCTATTCCAGTGTGGCCATCGGCTTTCTCGGGTTCTTCGTGTGGGCACACCACATGTTTGTGGCGGGGATGGCGATGTCTGCAGGGATTCCGTTCATGATCTCATCGCTCATCATCGCGGTGCCGACGTCGGTCAAGATCTTCAATTGGCTGGCCACCCTGTGGCGCGGCGCGGTGGAGTACACCGTGCCCATGATGTACGCGTCGCTCGGATTCATCGGATCGTTCATCATCGGCGGATTCAGCGGCGTGATTGTTGCCGCAGTGCCGCTGGATATGCATCTGCACGATACGTATTTCGTGGTGGCCCACATTCATTACGTATTGTTCGGCGGCAGTGTGATGACCATCATGGCCGGTTTGCACTACTGGTTTCCGAAAGTGACGGGCCGCATGTTCAACGAGCGCCTGGGGCATGTCTCGTTTTGGTTCTATTTCATTGGAACGCAGGTCACATTTTTTCCGATGCATCTGTTGGGTTTGGCCGGAATGCCGCGGCGGTACGCGACGTATGCACCGGAGTTTCAGTTCTGGAATGATGTCGCGACCATTGGCAGCTACATTCTCGGCATCGGCACGCTGATCATCGTGTTCAATCTGTTTTACTCGGCCAAATACGGGAAGAAGGTGGGGAACAATCCCTGGCGGGCGCGCACACTGGAGTGGACGGTCAGTTCACCCCCACCCGCCCATAACTTTTCGAAACTGCCCGTGGTCACGCAGAACCCGTATCAGGCGTACACAGTGGAGGAATTGGAGGGGACTGTGGGATAGCGCCGTGGTTCATCCGTGAGGCGTGCCGAGCGGCAGCACCGCGGAAGGTGGAGAAAGGGGGCGTTGCTCCATGACAGTCCAGCCGGTGACGGCCAGTCGAGCGGTGACGGCGTCGTCCCCCAAGTCCCTGAAAGATTGGCTCACGCTCACCAAACCGGGTATCACGCTCGCCAATCTGTTGGCCGCTTCGGCTGGCCTGTGGCTCGGGGGAGAAGGGCCGCCCCACTGGACAACGGCGTTCTGGACGCTGTTGGGCACGGCCTTGGTCGTCGCCTCCGGGGCCGCCCTCAACAACGTCGTGGATGTGGATATCGATGGGAAAATGACGCGGACACGGCATCGCCCGCTGGTCAATGGGCGATTGCACCGGCAGCGGGCGCTGATCGTGGGACTGCTGCTGGGTGTGGCCGGTCTGGTCATGCTGATGGTTTTCATCCACTGGACGGCCTTCTGCTGTGCTGCGGTGGGGCTTGGCATGTACGCAGGTCTGTACAGCCTTTGGCTGAAGCGGAAAACTGCCTGGAGTACGGTCATCGGCGGGGTGGCCGGCGCCATGCCGCCGATGGTCGGGTACTTTGCAGGTTCCGGCGGACGGCTGGAGTGGGCGGGGGTACTCCTGTTCCTCACGTTTCTCAGCTGGCAGCCGTCCCACTTCTACCCGCTGGCGCTGAAGCGGGCAGACGAATATCGAGCGGCCGGCATCCCCATGTGGCCTGTGGTTCACGGCGTGCCCTCGACGAAACGTCAAACGATTGGTTTTTGTATGTTGTTGGCCGGATTTTCGGTGGGCCTGTATCAGAACGGCCTGCACAGCGCGCTGTATCTGTTCGCCGCAGGCAGCCTGGGCATCGGCTTTCTCGCTCTGGCCATCCAGGGCGTCTTCACGCGCAACGATGTTCGCTGGGCGCACCGAATGTTCACCTATTCGCTGCTGTACATGCTGGCGCTCTGCGCGGCCATGGTTGCGAGCGCGTCCACGCTACACGGGATTTGACGGGGAGGGAGCATTGTGTCCGACATGCACGCGAACTCGGATGCACACATCGATCATCATGAAAATATCGATCCGCAGGGCAACGCGAACCTGGCGGTATGGCTCGGGCTGGTGTCCCTGACGTTCATGACCGCGACATTCGTGGGATCGAACGTGTATCTGCGGAAATGGTCGCCGAGCAAATTTCAACTGGACAACAGCTTGCTGCGCAATCTGCCGTATGTGACCGTTCTGCTGTCGGTGCTGGCCGTGCTGTTGTTGTTTGTGGCGGCGGCTTTCTTCAAGCGGGATCGGTGGCGGCCCTTTCGCGCCGTGCTGGCTTTGACCACACTGGTGTACCTGGCACAGGTCATCGTGCAGTTCAACCTGATGCTGTGGTTCGCCGGCTACAGCAAACAGGTGGCCACCATCTATGCACCGACTGCCGTCATGGAATTTCTGTTGAGCGTGGTGTGCATTGTCTTGTTGGCTGGCGTCGGGTGGTACTCTGCCTACGGGAACAAGCGCATGGTCAACGGTTATTTTCCGGTGGCGATGAACGTCTGGTTGTACACGGCCTTTTCGAATGTGGTGATTCTCTTGGTGGAAAACGTGGTATCGGTCAGTCAGTTCGCCGCATGGTGCGGGCAGCATCTCACCTAGGTGCAGACGGACAGGAGGCGGATGAACATGCAGTTGATAGCATTTGCGCTGGGACTCTTCGTCTTTGTCGGGTTATGTCTATTCATCCTTGCGTACACCACACGGTTGTTGAACGCCAAGCGGTGAAGGTCAGGGGGGCACTTGCATGTCCCCCTGATGGATGGAGTTCCGTTCGCGGACCACGCGGACGCTTCCGTGGGTTGTGCGGGAGCGCCTGTACGCATAAACTGTAAGCGTATTCATGTTTGAGGGAGCCATGTGGCATGGACACGTTTCCCGCTTTGTTGGTGGCGCTCCTGTGCGCCTGCTTCGCGGTGCACGTCGGAGCACGGTACCTGCGCAATCGAGCGCTCAGCCATGCGTTTTGGGCCGGTTCGCTGGGTATCGCGGCGACGGCGTCACTGGCGTACTGCATCGCGCTGTGGCTCGTTCCGCATTCATCATGGTGGTTCAAATTGTACTATCTGTTCGGCGCGCTCTGGATGCCCGCGGTGATGGGACTCGGCAGTCTGACGCTGGTCTGGCGGCGGAGCGTTGTGCTGTGGGTGGCTACCGCCGTTGCCGTGGTCGGTTTCATCGGCAGTGTTTTGCTGGTGGTCAGTCCCCTGTCCATCGGAGCCCTTCAAACATTGCACGGGGGCGCTGGAACCGGATAGGTCATTTATTGATTGCGGTTGCGGGTCCACTTTCGATTGGGATGGCTCGTCTCCGGGAATCGGTCGCCCTTTTTCAGCCGCACCTTCTTTGGCTTCCGCAGGTTTCCGCTGTCCGGATGTTCACCCACTTCCACATATTCTCCGTCATTCGGCACTTCCCAACCGGGTTCGAATTGGTTTTCCTGTCCCATGCGGTCACCCCCAGTGCATAGTATGGGCGATTTGCGCGCCATCATCCGGTGGCGTCATTCCCGTGCCAGTTGCGCGTGGCGGAAACAGGGGACAATGTGGTCCATCACCACTCCGACGGCCTGCAGGTACGAGTACACGATGGTGGTGCCGACGAAGTTGAACCCCCGGTGTTTCAGGTCCTTGCTGATGGTGTCAGACAGGTTCGTGCTCGCCGGCACGTCCTGCAGCGTTGGCCAGTGATTGACCACCGGACGCCCATCCACAAAGCCCCACAGGTAGTTCGAGAACGATCCGTACTCCGCCCGAACCTGCTGAAAACAGCGGGCGTTGCGAATCGCTGAGGCGACCTTGAGTCGGTTGCGCACAATGCCTGAGGACGGAGACAGCAGTTGTGCCACTTTGTCGTCGCCGTACTCCGCCACCCGGTCGACATCGAACTGATCAAACGCTGCTCGGTAGTGTTCGCGTTTGCGCAAAATGGTGTACCAGCTCAGCCCCGCCTGCGCGCCCTCGAGAATTAAAAATTCAAACAGCTTGCGGTCATCGCGCACCGGGACGCCCCATTCCTCGTCGTGGTACGCGACGTACAGCGGATCTTCGTTCACCCATCCGCATCGTTGCATGGTGTTTGTCTCCATTTCGTGAGAATTGTGCTTATCCTGGCATCAGCATGCCTGGAACGGTCCGACGAGAGGCCGGTGTTTGAGACAAAGCGGGGACTGTCCCTCGCCGACGAACGGCTGCCGGAAACAGTCCCCTTTGAGCTGGACTCAGGCAATGGTGATGTCTTCGCAGAGATACACGTCCTGAATGACGTTGAGCAGCTTCACGCCTTCGTCCATCGGACGCTGGAACGCTTTGCGGCCGGAAATCAATCCCATGCCGCCCGCGCGCTTGTTGATCACGGCCGTCTTGACCGCTTCGGCGAAGTCGTTTGTCCCCGATGGACCGCCGGAGTTGATGAGACCGACGCGGCCCATGTAGCAGTTGGCAACCTGGTAGCGCGTCAGGTCAATCGGATGCGGGCTGGTCAGCTCGGTGTAAATCCGTTCGTCGGTTTTGCCGTAGCTGCTGCCTTCCATGTTGAGCGCTTTGAAGCCGCCATTGGTTTCCGGCAACTTCTGTTTGATGATATCCGCTTCAATGGTGACGCCGAGATGATTGGCCTGTCCCGTGAGATCTGCGGACGTGTGGTAGTCGACGCCGTCCTTCTTGAACTTCGGATTGCGCAGATAGCACCAGAGCACCGTGAACATCCCGAGTTCGTGCGCGAGCGCGAACGCTTCGCTGACTTCCTGGAGCTGCCGGGTGGACTCCTCCGAGCCGAAGTAAATTGTGGCGCCAATGCCGGCCGCGCCCATTTCCCAACACTGGCGGACGTTCGCGAACATCACCTGGTCGAACTTGTTGGGGTAGGTGAGCAGCTCGTTGTGGTTGATTTTCACAATGTATGGAATCTTGTGCGCGTACTTGCGAGAGGTCAACGCGAGCACTCCGAGGGTGGACGCCACGGCGTTGCACCCGCCTTCGATGGCCAGCTTCACGATATTTTCCGGATCGAAATAGGCGGGGTTCTTGGCGAACGAGGCGCCGGCGGAATGTTCAATGCCCTGGTCAACCGGCAGAATCGAAACGTAACCGGTGTTTGCCAGGCGGCCTGTACTCATCATCCATTGCAGGCTGCGCAGGACTTGGTTGTTGCGATTGGAGGCCGCAAACACCTCGCTGACCGAGTCGGGCGAGGGCAGCGTCAATGCGCTCTTCGGAATCGTTGTACAGGTGTGGTTCAAAAGGTCCTCCGCTTCCGAACCGAGGTAGGACGTAATTTGGTCCAGCACGATTTTGCACCTCTTCTTTCAAAATGAATGAATTCTGCGTCACATGACTGTATCACTGTTACGCTCCCTACTGTACCAATTCGCGGCCGAAAACGCGAATCCTAAATTGGTGTATAATGTGTCGTGGTGCAAAAATCAATCAAAATGAACAACTTGGGGAGAATCAATATGTTCCATCGACAAGAAACGCGGCCGGTGAAGGTCGGCGATTTGACCATTGGCGGATCGAACCAAGTGATTATACAGAGCATGACCACCACCAAGACGGCGGACGTACAGGCCACCGTTGCGGAAATTCACCGCCTGGAGGAAGCTGGCTGTGAGATTGTCCGCGTCACGGTGAATACACTGGAAGCTGCCGAGGCCATCAAAGAGATTAAGCGGCAGATTCACATTCCGCTGGTGGCGGACATTCACTTTGATTATCGGTTGGCGCTCCGGGCCATTGAGAATGGCGTGGATAAAGTCCGCATCAATCCGGGCAACATTGGCAAGCGCGACAGAGTGGAGGCGGTGGTCCAAGCGTGCAAGGAGCGCGGCATTCCCATTCGCATTGGCGTCAACGCGGGATCGCTGGAGCGGCACATCCTGGAGAAATACGGGTATCCGACGCCGCAGGGGATGCTAGAGAGCGCGCTGCATCACATTCAGATTCTCGAAGAACTGGATTTCCACGATATCATCGTGTCCATGAAGGCATCGGATGTGCCGATGGCCATTGAAGCCTACCGTTTGGCGGCGGAAACGTTCAATTATCCCCTGCATCTTGGCATCACGGAGTCGGGCACGCTGTTCAGCGGCACCATCAAGAGTTCCGCTGGACTGGGGACGCTGCTCTCCATGGGTATTGGCAACACCATCCGAGTGTCTCTGAGCGCGGATCCGGTCGAGGAAGTGAAGGTGGCGCGAGAATTGTTGAAGACGTTCCATCTCATTTCCAACGCGGCGACGCTGGTGTCCTGTCCGACGTGCGGGCGGATTGACATTGACCTCATCTCCATCGCCAACGAGGTGGAGGAATATCTGCAGACCATCAAAGCGCCCATCAAGGTGTCGGTGCTGGGCTGCGCGGTGAACGGTCCGGGCGAAGCCCGCGAGGCGGACATCGGGATTGCCGGTGCGCGCGGCGAAGGTCTCCTGTTTCGGCGGGGGGAAGTGGTTCGCAAAATCCCGGAAGCGGACCTCGTATCCGAACTGAAAAAGGAGATCGATTTGATGGCCAAGCATTACCAAGAGACGGGGCGACTGCACGACTGATTGTGCGCGGTGGCTGCCCGCATGCGGAGGGGGAACCATGGAAGCGCGCATTGTGTCCATACAGGTCGGCTTGCCGAAGAGGTACGGCGGTTCGGAAACCGACAAAACGGGGGAGCGGGAGTGGGTTTCCGGCATTGCCAAACAGCGCGTGGACGGACCGGTGTTCGTCGGGCGATTGAATCTGGCCGGCGATGGCCAGGCGGATCTGGTGTACCACGGTGGGCCGGACAGACCGGTCCTGATGTACGCGGCGGATCATTATGCGCAATGGCGCGAGGAGCTGCCACGTCCTTTCGAGTATGGCGCGTTCGGCGAAAATCTGACGGTCACCGGCTTGGAGGAGTCCTCCGTATGCATCGGGGATATCTACCGCATCGGCGACTTGGTTCTGGAAGTGTCGCAGCCTCGAAATCCGTGTTGGAAACTGGCGAGCCGCCACGGGATTCCGGATTTAGCGGCGCGGGTGGAGGCGACGAGCCGGACGGGATGGTACCTGCGCGTGCTGCAGGAGGCGTTCGTCGAAGCGGGGATGATGCTCGAGCGCGTGGCCAGGCCCTATCCGGAGTGGACGATTGTGCGGGCGCGGCAGGTTTACCGCGCGCGCCGTGAACAGAAGCGCGAAGCGGCCATGCTGGCGGAGTGCCCGGCGTTGTCGGCCGATTGGCGGGAAGCGCTGCGCGCTGCGCTCAAACATTGAATACGGGAACGCAAACGGGCTGTCCAACGGTGAGTACAGATCACCGGTACGGACAGCCCGTTTGCGGGAGTTACAGAGTGTTCTTCGACATCAGCAAGGGGGTTGAGTTGCAGGCTCCGCCTTCGCCTGCAACGCTGGCGGCCACGTGTGCCGCCCTGCCTATGGCTACAGTGTACAAGCAGAATGTGGAGAAAATGTGGTGCGCATATGTAGAGATTGTGCAGGTCACCGGATGAGGCGGTCCGTGGCCTGCCGGCGCCCGCCCGTCCGCGTCTCCGCGTTGTCGGGCACGGTTGACGATGACTGGCGGAACGGCTACAATCAACCCTATACTTTATCTTATTAGCAAACTAAAGCAACACTGCAGAAACGGGAACAACAACGAATCGGGACGTGATGGAACGTGACATGGGGTCTGCCGCACGGATTTGCCGAACAACCGGCGGGCATGCGCGACGTATATCCGGAACAGGCGCGCGTTCGGCGCGATACGGAATCCAGGTTATTGGAATTCTTCGAGAATCACGGATACCAGATGGTATCGAGTGGCGCGTTTGAATATGTGGAAACGCTGCTGCGGGGACGCCGCGCAGAGGAAGCGGACGACTGGATGCGGTGGTTCGATATCAACGGCCGCATGGTGGCGCTGCGTCCGGACATGACGCCGTCCATCGCGCGGATGGCCGCTCCCCTCATCGCCAATGGACAGCCCGAAGTGCGCTGGTGCTACGCTGAGAAGGTGTTTCGAAGGTCCACGGCCCCGGCGTCACTGTCGTGGGCCAGCGGCAAAGCGGCGGAATCCACGCAGGTCGGCGTGGAGTGGATTGGCCCGCCCGCCGGGGCGGCCGACGTGGACATCATTGCGCTCTGCCAGCATGCCATGGGGTTGTTCGAGTTGGAGGATTGGCAGATGGTGGTGAGTCATGCGCAGCTGACAGAAACGCTGCTGGCTGCACAAGGACTGGCCGATGACGTTCGGGAGCGAATTATGGACTGTCTGCTGCGGGGGGATTACGTGGGGGTTCGTCAGGCCCACGTGGACCAGGCGGCCGGTGACCACATGCTGTCGCGGTTTGCCCGGCTCACCCCTCTGCGGCCGGACTCGATTGAATCCTTGCTCGATCCGCTGGGTGTGTCGGCAGCGGCGGATGTGGAAGATCATTCACAGCGGCTGCGGGCGATGCAGTTCGCGCGAACGCTCTGGGCGGAATTGACAGACTTTGCGAAGATGCTGCAGGCGCGCGGCTTGACGCATCACCTCTCGTTTGATTTCACATTAACGCGAAATTTGCCGTATTACACGGGCATTGTGTTTGAGGTGTTCGTGCCCGGAGTCGGCGCGCCGGTGGCGCTCGGCGGCCGGTATGACCAACTGCTCGCCCGATTTGGCGCGCCGGCGCCGGCGGTGGGGTTCACGTTTGAGGTGGAGCGGCTGCTCGCCGCGCTCACCGACGGACGCTGGCTCGGCGCGGAAACCGGTGGAAAGGAGACGGAGCGGTGATTACGGTGGCGTTTGCGAAAGGGCGGACCATGGAGGGCGTGCTGCCACTGTGGCAGCGCGCAGCGCTGCCGGTTCCCACAGATTTGGATGAGAGTCGGGCCCTGGTGTTTGAGGAACCGTCGGACACGTATGGCACGGTGCGCTTTCTGCTCGCCAAGCCGGCCGACGTTCCCACGTATGTGTCGTTTGGCGTGGCGGACATCGGCGTGGTGGGCAAGGACGTCTTGTATGAGAATCCGCGCGATGTCTATGAATTGCTCGACCTGCAGGCTGCGGCGTGCAAGCTGTGCGTCGCCGGGCCGCCTGCGGAACGGGAGAAGCGGCCGCGCCGCGTGGCCACCAAGTACCCCCGGTTGGCGGATCAATACTTTCGCAGCCAGGGAGAATCGGTCGAATTGGTGGGGTTGTCCGGGTCCATCGAATTGGCCGCAGTGATTGGCCTGGCCGACAGAATTTTTGATCTGGTCCAGACCGGCGCCACTCTGGCCGCGAATGGACTGGTGGTGTTCGACGAAGTGCTCGATGTTTCCGCTCGGCTGATTGCCAATCGCTCGAGCTATCGTCTGAAGAAAGCCGCCATAGATCGCATCACCAGCGGTTTGAAGACAGCGCTGGAAGGAGGATGGAAGGCATGAGACTGAAACGCGTGCCGGCGTCCGAGTGGCAATGGCAACGCACGCAGGGCGCGGACACGACGCGCCAGGATGCGGTGCGAGCGGTGATTCAAGCGGTTCGGGTCGAGGGTGATGCGGCGGTTCGGCGGTTCACCGCGAAGTATGATGGGGTGGCCGGAGCAACCAACCCGGATTTCTCCCTTCGCGTGTCCCCCGATGCGATGGCCGCGGCGTATGCGGCATTGGCTCCCGCGATTCGGGAAGCTTTGGAGCGCGCCGCGGATCGGATTCGGAACTTTCACGCACTGCAGAAACGGTCGGACATCACACGCACCGGAACGGATGGGGAGCGGTTGGGGCTTGTGTGGCGACCGCTGCAGCGCGTCGGCGTGTATGCGCCGGGCGGTCGCGCGGCGTACCCGTCGACCGTGCTGATGAACGTCATTCCGGCGCAGGTGGCGGGCGTGCCGGAGATTGTGCTGGTGTCGCCACCGCAGTCCGACACGGGATTGCCGCATCCGCTGGTGTTGGCGGCCGCGCACCTGCTCGGCGTAGACGAGGTGTACCGCATGGGCGGCGCTCAGGCGGTCGCGGCGCTGGCGTACGGCACGGAGAGCATTCGCAAAGTGGACAAGATTGTCGGGCCGGGCAACGCGTATGTGGCGCATGCGAAACGCTGGGTCAGCGGAGATGTGGGGATTGACAACATCGCGGGGCCAAGCGAGGTGTTCATCGTCGCGGACGAAACGGCCAACCCGGCCTATGTCGCGGCTGACATGCTGGCTCAGGCGGAGCACGATCCGGACGCAGGCGCGGTCTGCGTGACGACGCATGAACCTCTGGCGGACGCGTTGGACAAAGCGCTGGCGCAGCAGTTGGCGGCCCTGCCCCGCCGCGATGTGGCGGCCGCTTCGCTGGAGGCCTGGGGCGCCGTGGTGGTGGCGAAGAGCATGGACGAGGCGCTCGCGGTGGTCAACAGGGCGGCGCCGGAGCACGTGGAGCTGCTGGTGGCACAACCCGACCGGTGGTTGGCGCGGGTGCACACGGCCGGCGCGGTGTTTCTCGGTTCGCACACCCCGGAGCCGGTGGGCGATTACTACGCGGGGACCAACCACGTGCTGCCCACCTTTGGCACGGCCCGCTTCGCCTCGGGACTGGGCGTGGACGATTTTGTCCGGCGCATGTCGTGGGTGGAGTACACGCCGGCGGCCCTTCGGGCGCACGCGGCGGACATTCGCGCGCTGGCGGAAGCGGAAGGGCTGCAGGCGCACGCGGCGGCCGTCGCGATTCGAGAACAGGAGGAGGAAGGCCCGTGATGGATGGAAAACGGAAGCGGGAGTTCGCGGTGCAACGAACCACGGGAGAGACGTCCATCTCGCTGAACCTGGACCTGGATGGCGGCGGTGAAGCCAACCTCGACTTCCCCGTGCCCTTCCTGCGGCACATGCTGCACCTGTTTGCGGCACACGGACGGTTCAACCTGTCCATCACCGCAACGGGGGATGTGGACGTGGACGACCATCACCTGGTCGAAGACATCGGCCTGTGTCTGGGGCGCGCGCTGCATGGCGCCCTCGGAGACAAGGCGGGCATTCGGCGCTATGGAGAGCGCCATACGCCGATGGACGAGACGCTGGCGAGGGCGGTGGTGGATCTGTCGGGGCGGCCGGCGTTCGTGCTGCAGGGGAAAATCCCGGCGGAGCGCATTGGCACATTTCCGACCGAACTGGTGCACGAGTTCTTCAAGTCGTTTGCGAATGAAGCCCGGATGGCACTCCATTTGGCTATCCTGTACGGCGAAAACAGCCATCATATGGCAGAGGCGCTGTTCAAAGCGGTGGCCGCCGCCCTTCGCGAAGCGGTGGCGCCGGATGCGGGCGGCGTGCCGAGCACGAAAGGGGTATTGGAGTGATTGCGGTTCTCGATTTGGGCATTGGCAACCTATCCAGCGTCCGCAGCGGGTTTGCTCGGGTCGGCGAGGATACTGTGGTTGTGGATAAAGGGGAGGTTTACACAGCGCTCGCAGCCGAGCGAAAGGATTTGACGGGCATCCTGTTGCCTGGCGTGGGTGCGTTTGGAGACGCCATGTTCCAACTTCGGGTTTCCGGTCTGCTCGGCGTGGTGCGGCAAGCCATCCGCGAAGGGCGTCCGCTGCTCGGCATTTGTCTTGGCATGCAGCTGTTGTTCTCAATCAGCGAGGAGCACGGCAGCAACGTGGGGCTCGGCGTGTTTCCCGGCCGGGTGGTGCGGTTCCCGAACAGTGTGAAGGTACCTCATATGGGTTGGAACGATTTGACGGTAGTCAAGGACCACCCGCTGCTCCGGGGCGTTCGCCGCGGCGACTACGTGTACTTCGTGCACTCGTACTACGCGGTGCCGCAGGAACCGGAGCACCTTCTGGCAGCGGCGCAGTACGGCAATACGCAGGTTCCTGCCGTGATGGCCAAAGGCAGCACCTTCGGCGTTCAGTTTCACCCGGAGAAGAGCGGCAGTGTCGGCGGATTGATTCTGGCCAATTTCGTGGAGATCTGCCGGGCTTGGTACGCCGCCCATGGAGAGGAGGGACGGCCCGATGCAGGTGGCGGAATTTCACTTGTTTCCCGCGATTGACATCTTGGATGGCCGCTGTGTTCGGTTGCTGAAGGGCGATTACAATCAGCAGACCGAGTACGGAGACAACCCGGCGGCGATGGCGGAACGCTGGATTCAGGAAGGGGCGCGCTGGCTGCACGTGGTGGACCTCGACGCGGCCAAAGTGGGCAAGCCTGTCAACACGGCCGCCATCTCCGAAGTGGTGCGCGTGGCCCGGGCTGCGGGAGTGGCGGTCCAGGTGGGCGGCGGCATTCGCGACCTCGATACGCTGCGTCGCTGGCTCGATCTCGGGGTCCACCGCTGCGTGGTGGGAACCGCGGCGCGCCAGCCGGACTGGGTGAACCAGGTGGTGTCCAGCGTGGGCCATGACGCGCTGGTGGTTGGGTTGGACGGTCGTCAGGGAAAATTGGCCGTCAATGGTTGGCTGGATCAGACGGAGATTCCGCTGGTCAAGCTGGCCGAACAGCTTGCGGCCGCAGGTGCCAGGCACGCGCTGGTGACCGACGTGGATAGGGACGGCACGCTGCAGGGGGCCAACCTGGTGTTGACCCAGGCGGTGCAGGCGGCGGGGCTGCTCTCCATTGCGTCCGGGGGCATTCGCAATCTGGCTGACGTGTTGGCCGCGAAAGCCGCCGGTTTGGCTGGCGCCATTGCCGGCCGCGCCATTTACGACGGTCGTCTGTCGGTTCGGGAAGCCATTGCGGCTTTGGAGGAGGGGCAGGCATGTTGACCAAACGGATCATTCCCTGCTTTGATGTGTTGGACGGACGCGTGGTTAAGCACGTGGGCTTTTTGGAGAACCGTCGCGACGCGGGAGACCCGATTGAACTGGCTGAGGAGTACTCTAGGGAAGGCGCGGACGAGCTGGTGCTGCTCGACATCTCGGCTTCGGAAGAGGGGCGCTTGGCGACACACCGCGTGGTGTCGGAAGTGGCGAACCGCATCAATATTCCGCTGACGGTGGGGGGAGGCGTCTCCACTGTGGACGACGTGCGCGCCCTGTTGCTGGCCGGCGCGGACAAGGTCTCCATGAACACGGGCGCCGTGCGCAATCCGCAATTGATCAAGGAGGCGGCGCATCGCTTCGGAGAACAGTGCGTGGTGGTGGCCATTGACGCCAATCTGAACCAGCACATGGGGAAGTACGAAGTCATGATTCAGGGCGGCAAGGTGGGCACCGGCATGGATGTCATCACCTGGGCGAAACGCGTGGCGGAACTCGGCGCCGGTGAAATTCTGCTCACCAGCTTCCGACAGGATGGCACCCGGAACGGGTATGACCTGATTCTCACCCGCCTGGTCTCGGAAGCGGTCAATGTGCCCGTGATTGCCAGCGGCGGCGCCGGCAAGAAGGAGCACTTCTGGCAGGTGTTAACCGACGGCAAGGCGGACGCGGCGCTCGCGGCCAGTGTGTTTCATTTCGCCGAGACGTCCATCGGCCAAGTGAAATCGTATTTGCGACAGAAAGGAGTCCCGGTGCGATGGAGCGCGGTGAACGCGGGGTGACGGCAGCGTTGGACGTGGTGCGCTACGACGCGGCGACCGGACTGGTGCCCGTGGTGGTGCAGGATGCAGAGGACGGGCGCGTGCTCATGCTGGCCTACGCCAACCGGGAGGCGTTGAAGCGAACACTCGCGACCGGGCAGGCGTGGTTTTGGAGTCGGTCGAGACAGGCGTACTGGCGCAAGGGCGCGACCAGCGGCAATACGCAACAGGTGGTGGAGGTCCGCGTCGACTGCGACGGAGACGCCGTGCTGTATCGGGTCCTCCCGAACGGCCCAGCGTGCCACACGGGAGAGGACACGTGTTTCTACCGGCAGGTGGACCGCGTGGCGGATGTGCCTGGATCCATGGCCAATCCGCAAGCGACCGGGGGCAGAACGCCCGCGGCGGACGCTGTATCTTCTTCCCGCGAGACTGTGGAGACTTCGAAAGGCAATCGGGATGCCGATTCCATATCCGGGCTGTTGGACACCCTCGCAGATCTGTGGGGCGTGGTGGATCACCGGTGGCGGGAGCGGCCGAACGGATCGTACACGACGTACCTGTTCACCCAGGGCGTGGACAAAGCCGCAAAAAAATTGGGCGAAGAGGCGGTTGAAACAGTGATTGCTGCGAAGAACGCCGTCGAATCGGCCGCTGGTCAGGCGGAGTTGGCTGCCGAAAGCGCCGACTTGTTGTACCACCTGTTGGTTCTCTGGAAGACGGCCGGACTGTCTCCGGCCCAGGTCCGGGCGGTCTTGAAAGCGCGGGCCCAGTGAGCGTAGAAATGGAGCGGAGAGTATGAAAATTCACGGAGTGGACGTGGCGGGGCGGTTGGTCGACGGCGAGACGCGTTGCGTGCATTACCATACTGACCGCGACATCATCGCCATCAAATTCGCCTGTTGTGGAACGTATTATCCTTGCTACGAATGCCACGCGGAAACGGCGGACCACGAGGCTATGCCGTGGCCGAAGGAGCGCTTCGATGAACGCGCCGTGCTGTGCGGCCATTGCGGGCGCGAGTTGAGCGTCCGCGAGTACCTCGCGTGCGGATATCGCTGCCCGGCGTGCGATGCGGCGTTCAATCCCGGCTGCAAACGGCATTATCCACTGTATTTTGGCATCGAATCCAGTTCACACTGACTTGTGTGGCTGGATTTTTGTTCTGCGGCGTGTAACGTGGAAACCGGTTGCATCGTCTAAGAATATAAATATACAGGACAATCGAGAAAAGGAGGAAGCCTGGATGGAATGGGATTTCAATCACATGGTCAATGAAAAGGAGGCGTATTGCGTCTGCCCGTATTGTGAAGAGTCCTTTCGCATCAGTCCCTTGAAGCTCCAGAGCGGGTTGCCCATCGCCGAATGTCCCCACTGTCTGCGCCGCGTTGAAGTATCCAGCACCGATGTATGAGCACGGTTTTGACTTCGTTCCACCATTCCGTAGAATGAGAGGGATGGATGGCGGAACGGAGCGGTGAAACAGCGTTGAATGATCGACAAATCCGATTGTTGCGATTGCTCTATGAAACCTCCGAATATCTCCCGGTCCACAGCTTGGCTGAGGAATTGGGCTGCAGCGAGCGCACGGTGCGCAGCGACCTTCACGCGTTGGCGTCGTGGCTGCAATTGCAAGGCGCTCATCTCGAGCGCAAGCCGAACGCGGGTATCCGCGTGCAGGCCGGCCCCGCAGCGCGATGGGCCATGGACGCGTATCTGAAGGAACGGACCCGGAACACAGGCGGTGCGACGCGCGGATTGGATGTAGAGCCAGAGCGGCTGCACCTGCAGATGTGCGCGTACTTCCTGGAGCAGACCGCCGCCGTGACGATTCAGGACGTGGCGTCCCGGTTTTATCTCTCCCGGCCCTCGGTTCGAGCGAGGTTGGACGAGGTGAGCGCTTGGTTGGCCGTGCGGGGATTGACGCTGCTCCGCAAGCGGCACACGGGACTGCAGGTGGTGGGACCGGAGCGCAATCGCCGTCTGGCGATGGCGGAAGTGGCGAAGGCGCTCGACGGACTGTTCCCGATGCACGATGTGAACCTCGTTCGCCATCAGTTGGAAGTCCATCAGGGACACCCACCCTACGCCGAAGAGGCGCTTCAGAATTTGGTCATTCACATCCTCGTGTCTGTGCGCCGGATCAAGCAGGGAGGCGCCATCGTGATGCCCGCCGTGGAAGTGGAGCCGTTGCGGTCGTTGCCCGAGTATCAACAGGCGGAAGCGTTGACGCGGGCTTTGTCAGAGTCCTTCGCGGTGTCGTTTCCGCCGCACGAAGTGGCGTACATCGCCCTGCACCTGGTCGGCGCCAAGCGCCGGTACGGCGATGGCTTGGCCGACGGCTTCACCGTGCCTACGCATGTTTTGACGTTTTGTGAAACCCTCATCGAACGCATGCAGGAATTGACGGGCTACCCGTTCACCACGGATGGCGCGCTGTATTCCAATTTATCCGTTCACCTGTACTCAGCCATGCATCGGCTGCAGCATGGCCTCGGGGTGCACAATCCACTCTGTCGGGAGATCAAACGGCGATTTCCGTACCTGTTTGATCTGTTGGCGTCCCTGTTGCCAGCGTTGGCCGCCGACTATTCCATGGGCGTTTCGGAGGATGAAATCGCCTATCTCGTGCTGCACTTCGAAGCATCGCGGGAACGCATGAACGCCGCGAGTCCGCAGCCGAAGCGGGTGCTTGTGGTGTGTTCCTTCGGCATCGGCATGGCCCAGCTGCTGGCCGTGAAATTGGAACAGCGGTTTCCGGAACTGCGAATCGTCGGGGTGGTCGGTGAGGCGGAGGCTCAGCGCGCGCTGCGACAGCATCACCCGGATTGCCTCGTGACGACCGTTCCCTTGCCCAATCTGACCGTTCCCTGCTTCGTGGTATCCCCGTTCTTCACCTCGGACGAACAGGCGCAACTGCAGCAGTTCCTGGCGGCGTCCACAGTGTCGGTTCCGTCCGGGGCGGCGAAGTATCCGGTGCTCAACGCGCTCCTGAACCGGGAGCTCACGTTTGACCTGGACGCTGCGGGAAAAGACGAAATCATCTTGCGCATGGCCGAGGCGCTGGAGCATGCGGGACATGTCAAATCCGGGTATGCCGCAGAATGCCTCGCCCGCGAACAGGTTTCTCCCACCACCATCGGCGGTGGTTTGGCCCTACCGCACGGCAATCCAGCATCGGTGATGAAACCGTGCGTCGCCATGGCCCGGTTGCGCCACCCGGTCGACTGGTTCGGGGAAGCGGTCCACACGGTGTTCATGCTGGCTCTGAACCGGCAGGTGCAGGAGAACTGGAAAACGTTATTCTCCGAGTTGGCCCGGTTGTCCGACGCCCCGGAAGATCTGCGGTACCTCTGACCTCCATGGGTGCGATTAAGTCCACTTTTTCCGGAGTTTCCGGCAACAAATTGTGACTTAATCCGCGCTTTTTTTGAGCCATCATTGGAGTGTGCCTGAAAGCGTTTTATGCAAACTCTCCAGTGGCAGAAAGACAATGGGAGGTCAGGTGATTTCTATGAAATTGTTGGCTGTCACATCGTGTCCCAACGGCATTGCCCATACGTATATGGCGGCGGAGAAACTGTCCAAGGCTGCAGAGGCCATGGGTGTGGACATGAAGGTGGAAACTCAGGGGTCCATCGGGGTGGAGAATGAGTTGACCGCCGAAGAGATTGCGGCGGCAGACGGCATCATCATAGCCGCCGACAAAACGGTGGACAAGTCCCGCTTTGTGGGGAAGCGCTTGCTGGAAGTCGCCGTCTCGGACGGCATCAGGCGGCCGGAAGAGCTGATCCGCGCGTTTTCTGAGGGCGACGTGCCCGTTTACGGGCAGGGACAGGCGGATGCCGGATCGCGGTTGAAGACGATACAGGAGATCAAACAGGCCCGCAAGTCCCGTCAAAACCCGGTCTATCGCCACCTGATGAACGGCGTCTCCTACATGATCCCGTTCGTCGTCGTGGGCGGGCTGTTGATTGCGCTGTCGCTCGGGTTTGGCGGGCATCCGACGGCGCATGGGATGGCGGTGACGCCCGGATCGTTCTGGGATCACGTTCTGCAGGTGGGCACCGCGTCTTTCAGCTTCATGGTTCCCATTCTCGCGGGCTTCATCGCAGTGAGTATCGCGGATAGGCCCGGATTGGTACCGGGTATGATTGGCGGCTACATTGCCGCAAACGGCAGTTTCTACGGAAGCACCGCAGGCGCCGGCTTTCTCGGCGGGATTGTCGCTGGTTTTCTCGCTGGTTACGTGGCAAAGTGGATTAAGACGTGGAAAGTGCCGCAGATGATTCAGCCCATCATGCCCATTCTCATCATCCCGATTCTGTCGAGCGCGGTGGTGGCGGCCATCTTCATCTGGATCATTGGACATCCGATTGCCATCGTGTTCTCCGACCTGCAATCGTGGCTGCAGAGCATGCAAGGAGCCAGCAAAGTGGTGCTGGCACTGATTCTCGGCGCCATGATCTCGTTCGACATGGGGGGACCGGTCAATAAAGTGGCGTTCCTGTTCGGGGCCGCGATGATTCAGAGTGGACAATACTTCATCATGGGACCGATTGCCGTGGCCATCTGCATTCCGCCGCTCGGCATGGGGCTCGCGACGTTCATCGGTCGCCGGCGGTACACCAAGGATGAGCGCGACGCGGGGAAAGCGGCGTTTGCAATGGGCCTTGTGGGAATTACCGAAGGTGCGATTCCGTTCGCCGCCGCCGATCCGCTCCGCGTCATACCGAGCATCATGATTGGGTCCATGTGCGGCAGTGTCATCGCCATGTTGTCCGGCGTCACCGACCACGTGCCGCACGGCGGTCCGGTGGTTGCTGTGGTGCGGGCTGTGGACAATGTTCCAATGTTCTTCGTGGCCATTCTCGTCGGGATTGTGATCACCGCATTGATTGTCAATCTGTTGAAGAAGGAAATTCCAGCAGACGAAGAGACAGAAGGAGTGGCGTGAGTTGAAATTGACAGACTTGGTGAGTCGGGAATTGGTGAATTTGCATCTGCAGGGTTCCACGCGGGACGAAATCCTTCGGGAGATGGCGGACGTGCTGGCGGCCAACGGGCGTCTGTTGGACAAGGACGCCTACCTGGACGCGGTGTTCGCGCGGGAACAGGAGGGCAGCACGGGCATTGGCTTTGGCATTGCGATTCCGCACGGAAAGTCCGCAGCCGTCAAGACGCCGAGCGTGGCATTCGGCAAGAAGCCGGAGGGCGTGGACTGGAACAGCTTGGACGGAGAACCTGCGCATTTGGTCTTTCTGTTGGCGGTACCGGAAACAGCGGAGGGAAATGAGCATCTGAAGATTTTGCAGATGCTCTCCCGAAAGTTGATTGACGATGAATTCCGGCAGGGACTGCTCCAGGCAGCCAACGTGGACGAAGTGATGGCGCTTCTCGAAACCGTGGAATAATCCAAGAAAAATAAAGGTGAGAACGGGCGGATCTCGATGGGAGAATCCGCCCCTTGTTTTGCCGAAGCAGCCGTGCATGCACCGTTGGTGAGGGAGAGTGGGGCAGAGAGGCCAAGGAAGACACGAGGTCCCTGGACCTTGGCGTCAGTTCAACTTTTTGACCACCACTGGTCCCAGAAACACAATGGCGAACAGGCGAACGGTTTGCAAAGAGACGACCAGGGCGACATTGGCGCCGCTGCCGAGCGCCATGAGGGTCACGGAGTCGAGGCCGCCCGGACTGGTGGCCAGGAACCAGGTCAGAAAGGAGTCCGACGTCAGCCATGTGAGCACCCCGCCAATGGCGGCGCAGGCGATGACCAACGCGACATTCGACAATACGATGGTCGGCAGGAGCCGGCCCGCGTGCAAGATGGATGCACGGTCAAACAGCAACCCCACATAGATGCCCATCACGCCGTACGCGATGGCGGTGAGGAATGGGGGGACCGAGACTGCCACCACGCCGCTCAGGTTGGCGACGAGCCCCAGCGCCATGGATCCGAGCAGAGCGCCCGCCGGGAGACGCAGTCGCAGACCCAAAACCGATCCCACGCCACCGATGCACAGCGATAACAGCACCTGGAGCCATCCAGCATGGACTTGGGCGCCTCCGGCCTGTGACGTACCGATGACGGATGCGGGCGCGAGCCATTTGGTGACCAATGACGCGCTCACGATGACCGTGAGCAGGCGAACGTATTGCATCAGAGCAACCATTTTTGGATCAGCGTCGATGTCGGAACTCATGGCAACCATACCCGAGGCTCCGCCGGGCATGACGCCGAGAAATGCGGTGGGGCGGTCCATCAAGCGCCGCCGCGCCATGGAAAACCCTATCAGCACGCTGACGAGCAGCGTTCCGATACTGACCAGCAACACCGCGTACCAGTGCGCGACGAGCAATGGCATATCGCTTCGGCGAAACGTCCCCGCAATCAGCACGCCGATGACCGTCTGTGCGGCCGCAAAGACACGTTTCGGCAGGCGAATGGGGCGGCGGGACGAAACGGAAAAGACCAGGCTGACCAGCATGGGGCCCACCATCCAAGCGGCTGGAAGCTCTGCGGCAGACGCGGCCAACCCGGCGAGTGCAGAGAGGATGATCAATCCCAACCAGCGCCCGGCGCCGTTTCGGATACCGGGAAAGTTCTGTCGAGGTTCGTCATGCCGTTGCACAGGGACAGCCTCCTTTCCGGTTGAGGGGCTCGTCGGGACGCGTCGAGAACCGATTTACGCCAAGCTGCGCAGTGGCGCAACGAACCGCTGGAGTTTCCAGGCGGTCAAGGTGGCTTCCGCCGCGTCCACGTCCATGGTCAGACGACAATCCGCCGGAGATAACGCGATGGGAACATCGGTCACGATGGTGGCAAGCCGTTGACTCAGCAAAGCGCTCTCGTGGTGTTCACACAGCCTTCGGCCCACGGCTCCGGGAAGGGAAGGGGCTGCAGCCAACAGCTGCTGGAGCGTGTGGTGCTCTGACAGCAGTTTGAGCGCGGTCTTCTGGCCGATGCCGGGAACGCCGGGAATGTTGTCACTGCGGTCCCCCATCAGCGCCTTGAGATCTATCCACTGCGCGGGGGTGAGGCCAAACCGTTCTTCCAGGGTGGTCGGTGTATACAGATCCACTTCCGTGATGCCCCGGCGCATGATGGCGACGGTCACATCAGGACCGACCAACTGGAGCGCATCGTGATCACCGGTGAGAATCAGGACCTTCAGGCCCGCTTCGGCCGCGCGGACGGCGAGCGTGCCCATGAGGTCGTCCGCTTCATACGCTTCATGCCGAACCTGTGCGATGCCGAGATCGCTTAACAGTTTCTGCATCAGTGAAAACTGAGGGTGCAGGTCTTCCGGCAACTCCGCGCGGGTTCCTTTGTACGCAGCGTAGAGGGTGCGTCGAAACGTATCGCGTGAGACGTCCCAGGCCACGCATGCGTGGGAAGGCCGCACGCGCTGCAGTGCTCCGGTCATCAGGTTGAGAAATCCGAACAGGGCGTTTGTCGGGTGCCCCTCTTGCGTCCGGGGCCATCGGCCGCCCGCGCTGGCGAAGAACGCTCGCACCAACATGGCGCTGCCGTCCATAATCAAGAAATCTGCAGGTATCACGAATATCCCGTCTCCTTTACACTCATTCATTCAGTATAGCAAACGAGGTGGATTTACACGGTCTGAAAATCGTGGTACAGTGAGGGCGTCAATTGCAAAGCAAGGGCGCTAGGGGTGCCAGAATGGCTGAGAAGCGAAGGATTCGCTAACCCTTCAGGACTCGATCTGGGTAATACCAGCGGGAGGAAGTGCCACGAACCAATACGTTGGCTGAACGCCTCGACAACGCGCCATTTGGGAGTTGTCGAGGCTTATTTGCATTGTTCGTGGTGACAGCGGGCGCCAAAACGCTGCAGGGGGGAAACACAGATGTGGAAGTTGAGAGACATTGTGCTGGCTGTGATTTTTTCGGTCGTCTGCGGGGCGGTGTACATGGGATGGGACTGGCTGTCGACGCTGACCACTAGCCTTGCTCCATGGGTGCAGGGACTGATGAACGGCGTATGGTGGATTGCCTCCATTTTGGTGGCCTACATTGTGCGGCGGCCGGGTGCGGCGCTGCTGGCCGGATTCGCCAGCGCGGTGTTTGAGTGGGCGTTTGGCAGTCCGTGGGGGGTGAATGTGCTCATCTCCGGTTTGCTGCAGGGCGGTGGTACGGAGCTCGGGTTGTTGCTGTTCGGATGGAAGCGGTATGGAACCGGCGTTTTGATGCTCGCCGGCGCCATCGGCGGGGTGGGCAATACGGTGCAGTGGCTGACGCAGTACGGCGGCGCTTCGTACTCGTTTGGCAATATCGTCGGTTACACCGTCGCGACGCTGCTGAGCGGCGCCATTTTGGCGGGGCTGCTGCCGAAATGGATTGACGATGCTCTGTTCCGAACCGGCAGCCTGCGCAACTTCGAAATTGGCAAGCAGAAGCGGGCGTTCGACCAATGATGGAGGTGGAGCGGCGGCGGGAGCACCAGATGGAGCGGCGAGGCGCGCCGCTGCTCCGGCTTTCGGATGTGACCATCGCGTATCCGGACGCGCCCAAGCCGGCGGTGCGAGACGTGTCGTTGACCATTCGCGCCGGTGAAACCTGGCTGTTGCTCGGACCCAGTGGATGCGGCAAGAGTACGCTCGCGATGCTTTGCGGCGGACTCATTCCGTCCGCTGTGGAGGCGCGGGTGGAAGGTCATGTGGAGAAGCATCCCGGATTGGCCGCGACGGGTGCGGTGGGATATGTGTTTCAAGATCCCGAGGCACAGTTCTGCATGTTCCACGTGGATGACGAAGTGGCGTTTGGGCTGGAGAACCAACGCTGTCCAGCAGATGAGATGCCGGATCGAATCCGCCGGGCGCTGGCCGCGGTGCGGTTGGATGTACCCATGACGGCAGAGCACGCGGTGTTCTCCGGGGGAATGAAGCAAAAACTGGCGATTGCCTCCGCGCTGGTGATGCAACCGCAACTCCTGATTTACGATGAGCCAACGGCAAATCTCGATCCTGCTTCGTCCAAGTTGGTGTTTGAACAGTTGGTGCGCCTGCGTGAGGCGGGGCAGACGCAACTGATCATTGAGCACAAGTTCATGCCGTTGCTGCCGCATGTGGACGGAGTGGTTCTGTTTGCAGCGGATGGTCGCGTGCGGCGGTGCGGACCGGCGCGCGAGGTGCTGGCTGCGGAGTGGCCATGGCTGAAGGAGGCGGGAGTGGTTCCTCCGTGGCAATCTTCGCCGTATGACGCGGCGCCGCAGCCACGGGTTTCGCGGCGTTTCACGCCACTTTGCGAGCCTGCGGCAGCAAGCTTCGCAGAGGGCCTGGATGCGGACAGCCCGGCAGAGGAGCCGCTGATATCCGGGCACGGACTGTCTCTGAAATACGGTGACCACATCGTTTGGCGAGATGTGGATGTCACGGTGCCGGCGGGGGCGTTCATTGCGATTGTGGGGCCGAATGGCGCGGGCAAATCGTCGTTGCTTCAGGTGTTGGCCGGATTGACGAGACCAAGCCAGGGCCAGCTCCTGTGGCGCGGTCGCCCGTTGGAGCAATGGCCGCAGCGGGCGCGGCAGTCCTTTCGTGCCTTCGGCTTCCAGAACCCGGAACACCAGTTCATCTACGAGCGGGTCGGCGATGAGTTGGCGAATCGGGTGTTGCAGGACGGCGTTCCGCCAGACGTGGCGTCTCTGTTGGAGCAGTTCGGGTTGTCCGGATTGGCGGATCGGAGTCCATACGCGCTGAGCCAAGGACAGAAACGGCGGCTGAGTGTGGCGGCGATGATCAAAGATCCGCACGAGGTCTATCTGTTGGATGAGCCCACGTTCGGTCAGGACGCGAAAACGCAGGCCGCGATGATGGAATCGTTGAAACGCCTCCAACAAGCGGGAAAGACCGTCGTGATGACGACGCACGATATGGACCTGGTGCGCGCCCACGCGACCGAGGTTTGGGTGATGTGCGACGGGCGATTGACATTTTGCGGCCCGCCCAGCACTCTGTTTGAACGACCGGACGTGATGGCCGAAGCGCACCTGCTAGCGGAAGTGGAAGAGATCCCGCGAACCGACTTGGAAGTCCGGCCAGTTGAGGCAGAGGAGCAGACACCCCCCGGTCAGTCGGTTGGGCCCGGTGTGGTATCGCGGGGCGTGCGGGGGGTGGCGCGACGGTTGAATCCGTCGGTGCACCTGCTGGCGGTTCTTGCTGCTGTCCTGCTGGAAGTGGGAGCGCACACGCTTACCCAGACCGCAGGGTTGTTCGCCTGGTCCCTCGTCCTGCTGGTGATGGTTCCGCGTTTGGGGCCGCTGGCCATTCTGAAGCGGCTCTCTCCATTTATCGGATTCTATGTCTTATACGTGTGGTCGTTTGTGGCGTTTTCCGCCGTACCGCCAGGCGTACCGACGTTCCATCTGCTGTGGTTTCACCTCAGCTGGACGGGGCTTCACACCGGCGTTGTGCTCGCGTTTCGCATGCTGGCGGCGGTGGGGCTCGGCCTCCTGTTGGTGTCCAGCACGGAGATAACGGCGATGATCCTCAGTCTGTGCCAAAACCTGCGCTTGGCGCCCAAGTTCGCCTATGGACTGTTGGCCGGTCTCCGGCTCGCTCCCCTGTTTCAACAGGAGTGGATAAAACTCCATCAGGCGAGACAACTGCGGGGGAAAGATGCACGTTGGTCATGGCTTCGCCCGGTCACGTACGCGCTCCCGCTGTTGACTCAGGCTGTGCGCATGAGTGAGCGGATTGCCACGGCGATGGAGGCGAGGGGATTTGTTGGAGCGGCCTCCACGTCCGTGGCCGGCCGTACGTTCTATCGTCCGATTTGCGTTCGAATGTGGGATGTATGGTACGGTCTGTGTGTACCCGGTGTGGCGCTGATTCTGGTGCTGTGGCTTCATTGAACGGATGCCGTCTCTGGGTGGAAACTGGATGACCTGGCCCGCACCTCGATGGTGCGGGTCTTCGTTTTTCACCGGGCGGTGTGGACAGTTCGCTGCCTGTAGGTGTTGCAAACTTAAGATCATGTGAGCTACACTCAAAACAACACCTTTTGGTGTTGTTTTGGAAATATTGAGGAGGAGATTCTGTGGGAGTAAGCATACCGGAAATCCGGAAGACGGTTGTGATTCACGCGCCCGTCGAGAAAGTTTGGCAGGCGGTGGCCACTCAGGAGGGCATCGCCGCTTGGTTCATGCCGAATACCTTCGAACCCGTTCTCGGGCAGGAATTCGTGCTGCATGCCGGTCCGTTCGGCGACTCTCCGTGCAAGGTGACGGAACTGAGTCCGCCGTATCGCCTGGGCTTTGATTGGGATGAGGATTGGCATGTGGTGTTTGAACTGCGCGAGCTGGCGGACGGCGCCACCGAATTCACGTTGATTCATTCCGGGTGGGACGCGGACAAGGTCACCCGCTTCGGGCAGCCCCATCCTGTCGTTCGCAATGTTATGGATGATGGATGGGAAAAGAAGGTCAAACAGACGTTGCGTTCGTTTGTCGAAGGTGCGGCGATGGACCATGGCAGCCAGACATGATGTGTTTCACGCCATCGCCGATCCGACGCGCCGCCGGATGATGCAATTGCTCGCCGAGCAGGAAATGTCCGTGGCGGCGATGGTGGATTGTTTTCCCATCAGCCGCTCGGCGGTGGCGAAGCATCTGCAGATTCTTACGGACGCCGGCTTGGTTCGGTGCCGACGGGTCGGCCGTGAAGCTCGCTATCAACTCCAGCCTGAACCATTGTCCTGGGTCGCCGATTGGCTTTCGTACTTCGAACGATATTGGGACAACAAGTTGGCTCTCCTGAAGCAAACGGTGGAACAAGGCCCCTCCACCGCATTTCCATCCTCTCGCACGGACTCCGCGTCTGAATCCTAACCATTACGGCGACAAGGTGCGGTCAGCGATGCTGCCGCACTTTGTTTTCGGACATCCTCGTCACGTCGGGATCGGAATTTCCAAATTTTATAAATGCTGTGTGAGCATATTCCGGCGTGTACGGGACAAACCACAAATGGACCGCACTTGCACGAAGACGATGTGATCGATCACGGAGGTGGTTGCGCCGGAGGTTCAGGCAACGCGGAGCGCTCAACATCCCGTCTCCCTGAGATGATCTGAGGAATCGTTGAGGAGGTTCGAGCAATGGCTGAGAAATGCTACTACTGTGAACACGACATCGACATGAGACCCCATTATGTCACGTTCTACGAGGTGGACGATGAACATGACGAGCCATTGTGTGATACGTGTTACGCCGAATGGCTCGAATCTCTCAAAGGATGATGCGGCAACACACGCCCCGGCGGAGGCGAGCTGCCGGGGCGCATGGTGTGAGGGTTCACCAACAGAACCACGGAAAGATGAAGAGGATGATGATAATCGGAAGCCAACACCAGCACCATGGGCCCCGGTGGCGAAAGGGCACGCATCCGTCGTCGAAGCCATCGAACGAAACGGGACGAACATCCGTCTCTGACCCCCTCAGGTAATTGAGCAGCCCGCGGGTCGCGTACTGTTTGGGCATTTTCACAAGCACCCTGTCGCGCTGCACCGATTCCACAATGCCCCTGTGTTTTCCCCATGGCGTTTTGAATTCAATCCATTGGCCTCGGTGTCTGTCAAAGTCGCGCGCCGCGTACGGTGCATCCGGACGAACCGAGACCGGAATATCGAGCGGCTTATCTTCAAAGATCACGGGAATGCGTAGACCCAAACGGTTGCGCGCTGGCTTAAACCGCTTGTTCATTTGCACCCAGCCTCCCCTGGCAGCAAGCGTAATGCAACGTATGCTTATCCGCTGTGCCCTGTGTGGACAAACCGGCTGGGCATCTGATGTCCTCCGCGCGTATCAGCAGAGACATCTCCGGAACAAACAGACCCGCCGGTGGACCGAGTGGTTCTTGCAATCTCAGGACCACCTTTGGAGACAATGCGCATGAAGTGCTATCATACAAAAAGCAATCCTAGTTGGTGGCGAGGAGTGGAGATTGTGGAGTTTGGAAAGATTGACCAACTGGCTGTAAACACCATTCGAACACTTTCCATTGATCAGGTCGAAAAGGCGAATGCGGGGCACCCCGGCCTGCCCATGGGGGCCGCTCCCATGGCGTATGTGCTGTGGTCCAAATTTTTGAATGTGAATCCGAAAAACCCGGGGTGGGTGAACCGTGACCGCTTTGTGTTGTCGGCGGGCCATGGTTCCGCGCTGCTGTACAGCCTGCTGCATCTGGCGGGGTATGACGTGTCGTTGGAGGATCTGAAACAGTTCCGGCAGTGGGGATCGAAAACGCCTGGGCATCCGGAGTTCGGCCACACGCCTGGGGTGGACGCGACCACCGGGCCGCTCGGCCAAGGGATTTCGATGGCTGTCGGCATGGCCATGGCGGAGCGGTATCTGGCGGCCATGTTCAACAAACCGGACATCGAGCTGGTCAACCATTACACGTATGTGCTGTGCGGTGATGGCGACCTGATGGAAGGCGTGGCGTACGAAGCGGTTGCGCTGGCTGGCCACCTGAAGCTGAACAAACTGATTGTGCTCTATGATTCGAACGACATTTCGTTGGATGGTCCGCTGGAGTGGTCCTCGACGGAAAACGTGGCCGCCCGGTTCCGCGCCTGTGGTTGGAATGTGCTGCGCGTGGAGGACGGCAACGACCTGGCGGCGATTCATGCGGCGATTGCCGAGGCGCGCACCGTCACGGACAAGCCGACGATGATTGAAGTGAAAACGGTCATCGGCTATGGGGCTCCATCCAAGCAGGGAACGGCAGCGGCGCACGGCTCACCGCTCGGCAGCGAAGAAGCGGCAAAGGCGAAGGAGATGTACGGTTGGACGCTGCCGCCGTTCACGGTGCCGGAAGAAGTGCGGACGCACATGTTGGAAATTGGCAAGCGGGGCGCTGCGCTGGAGGCGGAGTGGAATTCGCGGCTGGAGGCGTATGAACGCGCCTATCCGGACGACGCAAAGAGGTTCCAGCAGGCGCTCGGTGACAAAGTCTCGGTGGATTGGGACAAGGTTCTGCCAACCTTCGAGGGCGCTGTGGCGACCCGCGACGCATTTGGGAAAATCGTGAACGCGATTGCGCCGCATGTGCCGCAGTTGGTCGGCGGTTCGGCGGATCTGTCCGGATCGAACAAAACGCTGCTGAAAGACCTCGGCCATTTCAAGCCCGGCAACTACAGCGGACGAAACTTCTTCTTCGGGGTGCGGGAACACGCCATGGGCGCCATGCTCAACGGTATGACGCTGCACGGCGGGGTCATGCCGTTTGCCGGCACGTTCCTCGTGTTCTGCGACTATCTGCGGCCGGCGCTGCGGTTGGCGGCATTGATGAAGCAACCGGTGCTCCATATCTTTACGCACGACAGCATCGCGGTGGGCGAGGACGGACCGACCCACGAGCCGATTGAGCAACTGGCATCGCTGCGGGCGATTCCGGGCTTCAAGGTGTTCCGTCCCGCCGACGCGACGGAAACGGCGCTCGCTTTCAAGTACGCGCTGGAACACCGCGATGGTCCGGTTGCGCTGGCGTTGACGCGTCAGAAAGTGCCGACGCTGGCGGAGGTGCAGGCGAATCGGGCTCAGTTCGAGCGCGGCGGATACGTAATCTTCCAGCATGGCCAGGGAGATGCGCTGATTCTGATGGCGAGCGGCTCCGAAGTGCAGTGGGTGCTCGGTGCCGGCAAAGCTTTGGCCGAACGCGGAGTGGCGGTGCGCGTGGTCAGCATGCCGTGCCTGGACCTGTTCAACGAACAGGACGAAGCGTACAAGGAGAGTGTGCTTCCGAAACGCGTGACGAAGCGGCTTGCGGTTGAAATGGCCAGCCCGATGCCTTGGTATCAGTACGTGGGATCGGAAGGGGAAGTGTTTGGCATTGACCGTTTCGGCGCCTCGGCACCTGGGGACATCGTGGTGGAGAAGTACGGCTTCACGCTCGAAAATGTCCTGAAGTTGGCCGAATCGGTTTTGAATCGGTAAGTGAAGCTCGGAATGGTTTGCACCGAGCGCGATGCAATCCCACCGACAGCCAGCCTGGGGCCCACCTGCGGGGCCCCAGGTTTTATTTGTATGGACTGGGGTAAGATTGTACCGAGGGGGGGCGGTTCGTCAGCTCCGCTGACCCATGATGACCCGGCGCAAAATGTTGTCGATCGCGCGTTTCGGCAGGGCCGCTTTGGCCACGGGCATCAGCTTTGCGTCCCAGGGTATGGCGTAGCGCGCCTTCGGCCGCGGGGAACGTACGGCGCGCAGGATGGCCTGTGCAATCACTGTCGGTTCTGCGCCGCGGTCGGACAACCGATCTGACCGCATCTGTTCGTATGCTGCTCGGTACGGTGAGTCCGGCCTCAGCCAATTCAGCGTCTGTGTCAAGGTGCTTCCGAAGTTCGTCCGGATGCTGCCGGGAGCGATGGTGATGACGTCGATGCCGATTGGCTTCAGTTCCATGCGCAGCGCGTCGGACAGAGATTCCACCGCGTGTTTGCTGGCAGTGTAGGCACCCATCAAGGGAATGGTAACCTGACCGAGCACCGACGAGATGTTCACAATTTTTCCGCTCCTCGTGCCGCCATGCCAATGGCCGTCGCACGAGTCGTGCTCACGCGTTTGGTTCCGATCCCGCGCGCAGCAGGGGAGCGAGATGTTCCTTGACGCCGGCCACCACAAAGCGGACCAAGCTGGCTTCGAACAGCGACCGCTCTTCCGGTTGGATGTAGTGGGCGGCGTAATGCGTCATGTTCGCCACCAGGGAAATCAGCATCGCCACTGTCCATCCGACTCTTGGCAGGTCGCACGGTTTGGCGTGTCCGTACAATTTCTCATGCCGGCGTTCCAGCGCCTGCACCAACAGGCCGCCCAATTGCTTGTACATCGCCTCTTCCCGTTTGCGCAGAAACCTCTCTCCGCCGCCCGAGAAGAACACGCTGATCATCGATTCATCGTCGTTGTCGAACATGCGGAACACGGCGTGCACGACTTCCACCGTGCAGGCCTCCACGTCATCCACCTCTTCCAAAATGGGCGCGATGCGCCGCCAAGTTTCGGACACCACTTCGTCAAACAGGGTGGACAACAGGTCCTCCAGCGAGGAAAAGTGCAGGTAAAACGTCCCCCTGGCAATATTGCTCCGCTTGATCACGTCGGCGATGGTGACGTGGTCATATCCCTCTTCCTGAAACAGCGCCTTGGCGGTGCGCAGGATGTGTGCCCTGCGCTGTTCCTTGGTCATGGGTTGTCGCATGGCAGTTGTACACCATCCTTGTTGCGGCTGGAGTGGGGGATTCTCTCCAGATCCTGATAATACCCAGAAATGAGCTCAAGCACCTGCCGCGTAATGGGCTGGTTCTCCATGGCGTCCGGATAAGCTATGTACGTTGGCCGCGTCCACGCGGGATGATTCATCGGAATCACCGCAATTCGTTTGAACGCCGCATCGCCCAGTGTCCTGCGAGGCAGAAATGACACGCCCAGTCCATGAGCCACCATGGCTTTGATCCCGTCGATGCTGTCCAATTCGGCGCGAACGTTGGGATACACGTTCTCCTTGGCGAGCAGGTTCATCACGCGCTTGCGAAAGGGCGATGACGACCGGCCGAACGCGACAAACGGTTCGTTGGACAGCGCCCGAATCCCCGGGAAGTTGTGGACGAAGTGATGCCGCTCCGGAACCACCAAATCAATGGCGTCCGGCAGGAATTCCACCAACTTGACGTGGGGGTGATATATCGGTTCACCGAGAAAACAAAAGTCGACCTGGTGGGTGAGCAGGGCGTTCAGCATGTCGTCGTACAACCCCATTCGGACTTTCAGGTGCACCTGCATGTGCCGCGAGATCCGAAGCAGGCATTGGGGGACATCCACGGACACGAAGGCCCGGCCGGACATGAAGCGAAGAATGGGGGTCTCCGTGACGTCGGGATGGAGCATTCGCTGCTCAATTGACACCAGCTGTTCTGCCAGCGGCAGAAATCGCTGACCCGGTCCGGACAATTGCACGCCGTTCGCGGTGCGGATGAACAAATCGTAGCCGAGCGCCCGCTCGAGACGCTGCAGGCGCGTGGTCACGGTGGATTGAGACATGTACAGTTGTTCGGCGGTTCGGGAAATGGATCCGAGCCGCGCGATGGCAAGAAACAAGGCAATATCTTTGGTTTCCAAGCGAATTCCTCACTGTTCGGCACTTCCTCGCTTCCCATGCGATGAGCGCGAGAAGCGCACAATATCAATAAGCATGATATCATGCCATCTGTCTGCTGGCTATATGGTAATTGAAAGCTGTTTCAAACACAAGCCGACCCGCGTCAGCGTCACGGCCAACGTGTGTTAAATTTTTATGAATAGTTAGAATTTTTATTGCCGACTGCGCTCCCGCTCCGTATAATGGCACGTATACGAAACGGGAGGCGGTCCAGGATGCATGCAGCGGAGTCTACGAATTGTACGATTTGCGGAGAAGCGTTGTCGAATGAAAAGGAACGCGACCTCGCGCTGTGCGAACAGTGCACCGATGCATGGACGCGGGACAGAGAGTGTCCCTGGTGACTTCCCGCAGGGGAACTCGCGGCTTACGCGGTTCCCCCTGCCAGCACCCTTCCATCGTCGCGGACAGCTCGGTCGATGGTGGCTCCACCAAGGCAGACTTCGCCATCGTAAAACACCACGGCCTGGCCCGGTGTGATGGCGCGCTGCGGCTGGTCAAAGGTGACCACACAGGTGTCCCCGTTCACGCGTACCGTGGCCCGCTGATCCGGTTGACGATACCGGATTTTCGCGGTGCACCGAAACTCTTCGGCGGGCGCGTGCCCGCTGACCCAGTGCAGGTCGGACGCGACCAGCTCGCTGGCGAACAGGTGAGGATGGTTGTGCCCCTGGGCAACAATCAACACGTTGTTGGTCAGGTCTTTGTCGACCACAAACCACGGTTCTCCCGTACCGCTGCCGCCAATGCCGAGCCCTTGCCGTTGGCCGATGGTGTAATACATCAAACCATGATGACGGCCCTTCAATTCGCCGTCCAACGTGCGAATTTCGCCGTCCTGAGCGGGCAGATAGTGACTGAGAAACTCCCGGAAGTTGCGCTCTCCGATGAAACAGATGCCCGTGCTGTCCTTTTTCTTAGCTGTTGGCAGCCCGGCCTCTTCAGCGATTTTCCGGACTTCCGGTTTGGTCAGGTGACCAATGGGAAACAGCGCCCGCGCCAACGGCTCGTGGCCGACCATGTACAGAAAGTACGTTTGGTCTTTGTTGCCGTCCACGGCGCGAAGCAGCTGTGCCCCCTCTGGTCCCTGGCGCAACTGCGCGTAATGACCGGTCGCCAAATAGTCAGCGCCGAGATCCAGTGCGCATTGCAGCAGCTCTTTGAACTTGATCTCGCGATTGCACAACACGTCGGGATTTGGAGTTCGGCCCCGACGATATTCCGTTAGGAACTCCTGAAACACCCGCTCCATATATTCACGTTCAAAATTGACGCTGTAATAAGGAATGCCGATGTGCTCGCACACGCGCTGCACATCTTCAAAATCCTCGGTTGCGGTGCAGTATCCGAACTCGTCCGTGTCGTCCCAGTTCTTCATGAACACGCCGACGACGTCGTAGCCCTGTTGCTTCAACAGCAGGGCGCTCACCGACGAGTCCACACCTCCCGACATTCCCACCACAACTTTCGTTTCTGCGGGGGATTTTGGCATCGCAAATCACCTCCTCGTTCGCGCGTGCCCTCGTCGGAGAAAAACGGTACAATAGGGTTGGCCGCTCGTCAACCGTGCAGGGATAGAGTGGACTGTCCTGCTGGAAACAGGTCCAGCAGTTCGGTCAATTGGTGAATGACGCACACCGCGCCCGCCAACTCGGTGGGATCCCCAAAGTCGACAAAGTGGCAGCCGATGCACGGAATGCCGTGTGCTTGGGCCGCCTCCACGTCGGTGGCGCGATCACCCACCATGACCGCTGTGTTTTTCTCGAACCGTTCAAAGTGCCGCGCGAGAATGTCCGCTTTGCGCTGTCCCCCCACGCCGCCCAAGCACAGCGGCGCGGTAAAATACGGTCGCAGTCCCTGGCTATCCAGCACTGCGTCCAGATAGGCTTGGCCGCAATTGCTGGCCGTGGTCAGTGTATGTCCACGTTGCTGCAGCTCCGCTAACACATCGCGTGCGTGCGGCAACAGAAGGTCCACTGTACATAGGTTGTTTCCGACCCACTGCTCGGTGTACTCGTACGCTGCCTGGCGAACACTCTCTGTGGCGCCGGGCAACAGGGTTGCCCAAATGTCCGCGTCCGGAAGGCCGAACGTCCGTTTCATGACCGCCTCGTTCGGCGGCGGCGTCTGCGCCACGGTGCGAATGGCCTGTCGATACGCGGGCAGGACAATCTTCGTGGAGTCAATGAGTGTGCCATCTAAATCGAATATAATGGTCGCCATGGAAACAGTATAAGGTCTGATTTCAGGCGACGCAAAAAGGTGGAGATGAACGTGAAGATCGGTTTGATTGGACTTGGGAAAATGGGGTACAACCTGGGGCTGAACCTGATGGAGCATGGGCACCAGGTTGTGGCATATGACGTGAGTGCTGACGCCGTCAAGCGGTTTGCCGGAGAAGGCGGGACCGGTGTCGACAGCGTGGAGGTGTTGGTATCGTCGCTGCCCACACCAAAAATTGTATGGTTGATGGTTCCGGCCGGGAAAATTGTCGACGACCTGCTCGATATCCTGGTTCCGCTGCTGAAGGCCGGAGACATTGTGATTGAGGGCGGAAACTCCCACTATAAAGATACGCTGCGGCGCTCGGAGCGGCTGGCGGCGAGCGGCATCCACTATATGGACGTGGGCACGTCCGGCGGCATGGAGGGAGCGCGCCACGGTGCTTGCTACATGATTGGCGGCGACGCGGATGTGTTCCCGGTGGTGGAGCCTCTTTTCCGTGACACCGCTGTGCCAGGCGGTTATTTGTACACGGGCAAGCCGGGCAGCGGGCACTATGCGAAGATGGTGCACAACGGTATTGAATACGGGATGATGGCGGCCATTGGCGAGGGCTTCGAGGTGCTGGAACAGAGTCCGTTTGACTACGACTACGAGAAGCTCGCCCATGTCTGGTCCCATGGCTCCGTGATACGCGGTTGGCTGATGGAACTGACCGAGCGGGCGTTCTCGAAGGATCCGAAACTGGAGAGCATTCGCGGCGTGATGCATTCCTCGGGTGAAGGGAAGTGGACGGTGGAAGAGGCGCTGGATTTGCAGGTGCCCGTGCCGGTGATTGCGTTGTCCCTGCTCATGCGGTACCGCTCTTTGAAGGATGATACGTTCACCGGAAAGGTCGTCGCCGCGCTGCGCAACGAATTCGGCGGTCACGCGGTGGAGAAGAAGTGACATGATCATCGGTTTTGGATTCGGCAATCCGCTGACAGCCTTGGTGATGCTGCTGGCAACCAGCGCCATCAGCTATGGATTGTATCGGTGGTTCAGCGGGCGGCGCGTTCGGGAGGAATCTCCCGAACGGCGCCGCGAGGCGCTGCGCCGCTATTACCGGGAACAAAGAGAACTCGCCCGCCGGATGGCGAGCGAGTTCGACATTTCCGATGAGGAAATCGAGCGGCGCATCGAAGAAGAGCTGCGCCGCGATGATCGGTAGCCGTCGGCCCCGGTGCATCAGGTGTTGACCGGGTTTGCCTCCTCAGCCAGCAAGAGGACGCGCGCAGGCGCCGCGTCCAGCCCCTGCAGCGCGATGGGAGCCGCCACCATCAAATATTGTCCCGCAGGCACATCGGCCAGACGGAGCCCCTCGATGACAATCGCCCCGCAGGCGAACAACGCCTTGTGCGTGGGATGGCCCGGCTGGCTCCGCTCGATGCCGAGCGCGTCAATCCCCACGCCCGCGACGCGCCGCTCCGCCAGGAAGCGGGCGCCATCTTCCTTCAAATAGATGAACTCAGGATTGAATGTCGTATCCCACGAATTCTTCGTTTTGAACAGCAGAAAATCCCCGGCCGATATGGACAAAGATTCGAGATCCTGCGCCGTGATGCCGTCGACGACGTGGGTCAGATCCACCACTCGGCAGGGCCGCACCAACTCGTTCAGGGCGATGGTATCGATGGTGGCGCCGTTTTCCACCATGTGCAGCGGGGCGTCCACGTGCGTGCCGCAGTGGACGTCCAGCGCAACGCGGGTTTCCCGTACGGAGCCATGGGAGAAGTCGCTCGTGATGGTGAATGACGGCTGTTTTTCCGGTTTGTTCTTGTATACAGGCATCCCTTCGTAAATCGGCATGGAAATATCGTAAACCAGACGATGCATGGAATCACCTCACATGGGGTTGCCCGCTTTGACGGCCGCCGCGGGCTGTTGACCGTGCACCGGCCACCACGCGTTGCCGTCCGCGTGCAAGAGTTGTTCCGCGGCCTTCGGGCCCCAGCTGCCTGCGGCGTACTGGTGAAGCGGAACGGCATGGGTGTGAAACGCTTCGGCAATCGGATCGACAAACTTCCAGGCCAGAGAGACCTCGTCCCAGCGCGTGAAGAATGTGGAATCGCCCTGCATCGCATCGAGCAGCAGCCGCTCGTACGCTTCCGGGGAATTGGTGACGGATTGGCTGAACTCCATGGAGACCGGCACCACCGTCTCATCCGTCCCGGGCTGTTTGGCGTTCAGCAGCAGGGACATCCCTTCCTGCGGATTCACGCGAATCCGCAACAGGTTGGGCCCCAATTGGCCATTCTGGTTAAAGTACATGTCCTTCGGCAAGTCGCGGAACTGGATGACGATTTCCGTTGCCTTGGCGGCCATGTGTTTTCCGGTTCGGATGTAGAACGGTACACCGGCCCATCGGAAGTTATCGATATAAAGGCGAGCGGCGACGAACGTTTCGGTGCTGGAGTTCGGGGCCACGTTAGGTTCCTCGCGATAGCCCTTGACCGGCTTGCCATTGATGGTGCCGGCGGTGTACTGACCGCGCACAACGTTTCCCATCACCTCGTCCAGCGTGTAGCGGCGCAGCGAGCGAAGCACCTTCACCTTTTCATCGCGAATGGCCTCCATGTTGAGGCGGCTCGGCGGTTCCATGGCCACCATCATGACCATCTGCAGCATGTGGTTCTGCACCATGTCGCGCAGGGCACCCGACTTCTCGTAATAGGAAGCGCGGTCCTCAACACCCACCACCTCGCTGGAGGTGATTTGCACGTTGGCAATGGACCGGTTGTTCCACAGGGGTTCGAAGATAGAGTTTGCGAAGCGGATGACTTCGATATTCTGAACCATTTCCTTGCCGAGGTAGTGGTCGATGCGGTAAATCTCTTCTTCCTCAAACACCTGTCGCAACTCGTTGTTGAGCACGCGGGCCGATTCCAGATCCCGTCCGAACGGTTTTTCAATAATCAACCGGCGCCAACCGTCGACCTCGCTGAGGCCAGAGGATTTCAGGCTCAGCGCCACCGTTCCGAAGAAGTTCGGCGCCATGGCCAGGTAGAACAGGCGCTGCTTGGGCAGATCCAACTGCTTCTCTACCTGCTCCACGCGTTCCTTCAGTTTCCGGAAGTCCTCCGGATTGTTCACGTCGACAGATTTGTAGAAAAACCGTTCGACAAATTTGGCGAACGTGGTCTTGTCCGGTTTAATTCGACCAAACTTTTCAATCGCGCTCCGCACCTCGTCGCGAAAGTGCGCATCGTCAAAGTCGGTTCGGGCCACGCCCACCACGGCGAACTGTTCCGGCATCAGCTTGTCCATGTACAGGCTGTAGAGCGCCGGAAATAATTTGCGGTGCGCCAGGTCGCCCGTGGCGCCGAACAAAATGAAGGTGTGCGGCGGTGCCACCTGATGGGTCCCCGGCACCGCGCCCACGGTCACAGTAGCAGTCGTCATACCTATTCACCCTTTGCGGAAGTCCATTTGACTCGGGTAGTATTGTAACCATTTCATGACCATTGTACCACCCTTCGCCGCCAGCACGAATTCTACAGCTCCGTCACATCCTGCACCACCCAGATGCCGCGCTGGCCCTGCCGCTCCGGTTGATACAGATGCACCAGGTACGTGCAGTTGCGATGCTTCACCCGGACAACGGCATTCTGCAGACCCGAGCCCGGATCGTAATACTGTTCCACAAACGTGTACACATCGTCCGGGCGCAGTCCCAAGTTGCGACTGCCGACTTCCTGCGCGGTCCGCACGGGGCTCAACCGCCACAGGTTGCGGCCCGCATCCGCTTCCGCCTGAATGCGCTCGTAGTTCTCTCCCGGCAGTTCCACGAAGCCTGTGCTCACCTCTGGACAGGGCATGGTCATCCACCTTTCTCGTGATCCACATTCCACCTGTGGCCGCATGGCGTGGTACATTGTATGTAGCAATACCGGGCGCGGTCCCGGGCAGGTGCCCAGCTCGCCCGGCGCAGGAGGTTGGATGACGAATGGCAATTCGTGGAGACGGCAAGGTGGCAGTGGTGACCGGCGCCAGTTCTGGAATTGGCGCCGCGACTGCGGTGGCGTTGGCGGACGCCGGATTTCGCCTGGCGCTCGGGGCCAGGCGGGTGGAGAAACTCGAGGATTTGGCGGACCGCATCGCGGAGCGTACCGGGGAACAGCCCTGGATTTCCGCGCTGGATGTGACATCGCCGACATCGACACAGGCGTTCGTCGACGGGGCGTTGGCGGCGTTTGGCCATGTGCACGTGCTGGTCAACAACGCGGGATTGGCGCGGGGCACCGCGCATGTGGCGGAGGCCAGCGACGCGGATGAAGCGGACTGGCGGGAAATGGTGGAGACCAACGTGCTCGGCTTGCTCCGTGTCACGCGCCTGTTGCTGCCGCACCTGCTCGCGACGGACGGCGCACATATCATCAACGTGGGATCGATTGCCGGCCGCGAGGCGTACGCCGGAGGCTCGGTGTACTGCGGGACCAAGTTTGCGGTTCGCGCCATCACCGAAGCCCTGCGCCAGGAACTGCTCGGCAAACCGGTGCGCGTGACCACGGTCGATCCGGGCATGGTCGAGACCGAGTTTTCCATCGTCCGCTATCACGGGGATACGGCGAAGGCGAGCGACGTGTACGCCGGCATGACGCCGCTCACGGCGGAGGATATTGCCGACTGCATCTGTTTCGCCGCGACGCGGCCGCAACACGTGAACATTGACGCCATCATCGTAAAACCGCTGGATCAAGCCGGCGCCGGGAAGGTCGCGCGGCGGTCGTAGCGAGCCATGGGGGGAGGAATGGGTGTGCTGTTGACAGCGGAGGCGCTTTACGAACGTCTGCAGGACGCGGACGTGGTGGTGTTCGACTGCCGGTTCCAGCTGGGGGATGCTGCGGCAGGGCGGACCCAGTACCTGGCGGGGCATATTCCCGGCGCTTACTATTTGGATTTGGAGCAGGACTTATCCGGTCCGGTGTCCGTTCACGGCGGGCGGCATCCGCTGCCGGATCCGGCGGAACTGGCGGCGAAGCTCGCCGCAGCCGGCGTGACGGAGTCGTCGCAGGTGGTCGTCTATGACGTCGGCGGCGGCATGGCGCCGCGAGCGTGGTGGTTGATTCGCTACCTCGGCCATGATCGATGCGCCGTTCTCGACGGTGGCTTCAGCGCCTGGCAGCGGGCAAACCTGCCGGTGGAGACGGATGTCCCGGCGCCAAAACCGGGACATCTGGAACCGCGTGTCCGCCACGACTGGATTGTCAGCACGGCGGATGTGGAGGCCGCCATGTCCGGGCGTTTGCCGCTTACCCTGGTGGATGCCCGCGCGCCCGAACGTTACCGGGGCGACGTCGAACCGCTCGATCCGGTCGCGGGCCATATTCCCGGCGCCCACAACCGCCCCTGGACGGACGGAGTTCGTGCTGATGGGACGTGGAAGTCAGCCGCGGAACAGGCGGCGCGGTTCGCCGGTCTCGTGGACACCGGGATTCCCGTCATGTATTGCGGATCGGGTGTCACCGCGTGTGCCAACCTGTTTGCGTTGGCTCTGGCGGGCGTCTCCGGCGCCAAACTGTATCCGGGCAGTTGGAGCGACTGGTGCTCTTATCCCGAGCATCCGGTTGCCACCGGGGAGGGCTGATTGGACGGCCATCCGACGTTCTGTTCAGAATCCACAAGGGATTTCGACAAGGGCTCGCGAATACGGTCGTGAGTCCCTGTTTTTTGTCGAAGTTCTCGAATGCCGTGGTGTCACAGGACGGTCCGATGCTTCATCTCAATCAGCAACGAAGGAGGCGGTGCAGTGGCACAACCGAGTCCGAGTCCGGCCGCCGTGGGCGGTCTTCGCAAACATCGCCGACTTCAGCGCAAGCAGCGCCGACGTCGCAGGATTCTCCGCTGGTTGGTGGGAAGCCTGGCGACGCTCGCCGTATGGACTGTGGCGTTGGTGGGCATCGGCTTTTATACCCCCTTCGGGCGCAACCTGCGGTTGACGCTGGCTGAGACCATTCTCAGCACGCGCCACTATATGTACGCCCACTTTTTGACGACGCCATCCGAGTACAATCAACTGGTCACGATGCAGCACCAGAAGGTCCAAAATACCGGCGTGTCAGAGGCAGTTCGAGTGGTGACGCCGGTGTCGGGGCCCCCCGAACTGCAGTTGCTGCCGGTGTCCGGCGCGGGGTGGAAGGGGTACGCGCTGCTCGTGCACAACCCGAAGCTGGTACGGCTGGTCACCGCCGAGGTGCACAATGGCATGGGAGAATACATCACCGCCATGGGACAGCGCACGGGAGCCATTGCGGGAACGAACGCCAGCGGATTCGAAGATCCCAAGGGCGATGGGTGGGGCGGTGTGCCCGTGGGTCTGGTGATGATTGGAGGCCGGGTGATACAATGGCCGAAAGGCACCAATGACTGGACCACCGTGGGATTCACGACCGACGGCGTGATGGTGATGGGGCAGTACACGGTGGCCCAGTTGCAGCAGATGGGCGTCCGGGATGCCATGCAGTTCCACCCGGAACTGGTGGTGAACGGCCAACCCATGATCACCTCGGGCGACGGCGGTTGGGGACAAGACCCGCGCACTGCCATCGGCCAACGAAAGGACGGCACGGTCATCTTTCTGGTCATCGACGGACGCTTTCACGGCGGCAGCGCGCTTGGCGCGAGTCAACGCCAGGTGCAGGACGAAATGATTCAACTCGGCGCCGTGAACGCGTGCGCGATGGACGGAGGCAGTTCCAGCGTGCTGTACAAGGATGGGCAGGTGGTGAACCACCCGTCCACCATCGATCCGAACCACCAACGTCACCTGCCGGACGCGTGGATGGTGTTTTCTTCCGTCGCGGCGGCGAATGCGTACGCCCCATGAGTCCCTTCATCTTGGGATTTCGGAAATGGAGACGAGATGATGTCAAACGTGGAGCAAATTGTAGCAGCGTTTCAAGACGAAATGAGGAAGATTCTGCATTATCAAGAGGCGTTGGAGCTGCTTGAATGGGATCTGCGCACCGGCGCGCCGAAGCGCGGCGTACCGTTGCGTGCAGAGGCCATCGGCACGTTGAGCGGAGAAATTTTCGACCGCGTCACGTCGGATCAGATGGCCGAATATCTGCAGGAACTGAGCGATCCGTCGGTGTATCCGACACTGACCCCGGTGCTGCAGGCGAGTGTTCAAGAGATGAAGCGACAGGCGGATTGGATTCGAAAAATTCCGCGGTCGCGGTACAAGCAGTACGTCACATTGACGCGCGAAGCGGAGTCGGTGTGGGAGGACGCCAAACAGGATGACGATTTCGCGCGCTTCCAGCCGTACCTGGAGCGGATTGTGGATATGAATATTGAATTCGCGGGCTACCGTGGGGGAGAAGGGAACCCGTACGACGCGCTGCTGGACCACTATGAGCCGGGCGTGACGGTGGCGCAATTGGATGCGGTGTTCACTCCGCTGCGCAAGGAGCTCACAGAATTGGCGCAACGGATTGCCGCGTCCGGGCACCGGCCGGATGTCCGCCCGCTGCTGCGGCCGGTGGCCAAGTCCACACAGCGCGAGGTCTGCGAAGCGATGCTCGGGGTCCTCGGCTTTGACTTTTCGGCCGGTCGGTTGGATGAAACGGTGCATCCGTTCCAAATCACCTTGAATCACTATGACGTGCGCGTCACCACCCACTACCGCGAGGAGGACCTGCGCGTCGCGTTGTTCGGGGTCATGCATGAGTGCGGGCACGCCCTGTACGAGCAGGGCGTTTCCGAAACGCTGGTGGGCACGCCGCTGTGCGGCGGGGTCTCCATGGGGATTCACGAGTCCCAGTCGCTGTTCTTCGAGAACATCATCGGGCGCTCCCGCGCGTTCTGGGAGGCCAACTACGGGTGGCTGCAGCAGAGGGTGGATACGCTCGCCGACGTTTCGTTGAACGCGTTTTACGCCGCCATCAACGATGTTCATCCATCGCTCATCCGCATTGAGGCCGACGAGGTGACGTATCCTCTGCATATCATTGTCCGGTATGAACTGGAAAAGGCCTTGATCAACGGGCAATTGTCGGTTCGCGACCTGCCTGAAGCGTGGCGCCACAAAATGCAGGAATACCTCGGCGTGGCGCCGGACACCGATCGCGACGGAGTGCTTCAGGACGTTCACTGGTCCGCGGGACTGATAGGGTATTTTCCGTCGTACGCGCTCGGCTACATTTACTCCGCCCAATTCCGGCATGCGCTGTTGCAGCAAATGCCGGACTTCGAGGAGCGGCTGCAGAGCGGCCGGGTGACGGACGTGCGGGATTGGCTGCGGGAACAGATTCATCGCCACGGAAAGCTGCGGACACCGGGCGAACTTGTGCAATCCGTCACCGGGGAAGCGATGAACCCGACGTATCTGTTGAATTATCTCTACGAGAAATACACACCGCTTTACGCACTGTGAGCCATGAGCGCCGATGCCGCGGGCTTCCCGGGATGTCACCGGGGGCCTTCGTTTTTTGACAGCGGATTGGGATTGGATTACAGTTTGTTTGGAGCCTTCTGGCGCACCGCGCCGGACGCAGGCAAACCATGACACATATCGCGAATCAGCGGGGATGGGAAGGGCAGTGAGACACGTGGAAGCAACGGATCGTCCCGTGCGTTCGCGGTACCGCTGGGTGGTGTTTGCGGCCCTGGCACTCACCTACCTGTTGGTTTTCACGCAACGTACAGGGCCAGGCGTGATTTCGAATCAGCTGCAGGCGCGCTTTGGCGTGTCGTCTGCGGTGCTCGGCACCATGGCGAGCGTGCAATACTTTCTCTACATGATTTTGCAGGTGCCGATTGGGGCGTTCGCCGATAGATTGGGGCCGGAACGGCTGTTCATTACGGGGGCGGTGCTGGACGGCCTTGGCACGGTGGTCTTTTCAGGCGCGCCCGATTTTGCCTGGTTGCTCGTGGGGCGGGCGCTGGTCGGCGCGGGAGACGCGCTCATCTGGATCAATATCGTTTTGATTGTCGGACGTTGGTTCGCTGCTCAGGAGTTTGGGGGCATTCTCGGTTTCATAGGAACCTTCGGCAACGTCGGCGCATTGCTGGCGACCATTCCGTTTGCCGCCTGGGTCTCCGCGTCCGGATGGCGGGGGCCGTTCTGTCTGCTCGGGGTGTTGCTGCTGTTGGTCGCAGCGAGTGACCTGTTGGCCCTGCGCCCCGGAGCGCGACGCCGGCGGCCGGTGGAGTCTTCTCTGCATGTGGAGCGCATCCCGCTGTCCCAGACCCTGAACATCGTAGTGCGGGAGCGCATCTCGTGGGCCACGTTTCTCTGCCATTTTGGCGTGATGGGCAGTTATTTGGGATTCACCGGGCTGTGGGCGGTGCCCGTGTTCATGGATATGTACCACATCTCGCGGCCGACGGCGGCGCAGTTTGTGCTGGTGGGATTCATCGGTGCCATCCTCGGTGGTCCGGTGGTCGGGTACATTTCGGATCGATTTGGGGAGCGGAGGCGGCCCTACATCGTGCTGCAGGCGCTCGCGACGTTGGCCTGGTTGGTCGTTCCGCTGTGGGGAGGGCATCCGCCACAGTGGATGTCCTACCTCGTGCTGTTCGTGCTCGGATTTGGATGTGGCGGCAGTCTGTTGACGTTCGCGACGATTCGCGATGCGACTCCGGCGAGCAGATCTGGCGTCACGTCCGGGTTTGCCAATATGGGTGGATTTCTGAGCGCCGTGCTTTTGCCGGTTTTGTTTGGCGCCGTGCTCGATGCGGTGAATCCAACCCACGTCGTCCCGGGGCCGGCGCGCGGCTACGCACTGGCGTTTCTGGCGCCCGCGCTGTTTTCGGCATGTGGGGTTTTGGGCAGCTGTCTGCTGCCGAAGTCGCAGCGGGCCGGACGGCGCGTGCTGGAAGCAGAGGAGGGAGTTTAATGCAAGAGATTCGAACACTGGATGAATATTTCACCGTTGTACGGCGAGAGCAGCCCAGCGTGATGCTGTTTTCCGCGGGCTGGTGTCCCGACTGCCGGTACCTGGATCGATTTATCGACGAGGTGGTCGACGCCTATGCGGATCGGGCAACGTTTTACAAGGTTGACCGGGACGCGTTTCCGGAGCTCTGCGAGACGCTGGACATCCTAGGCATTCCGAGCTTCTTGGCGTATCGCAATGGGCAGGTGATTGGGCGGTTCGTCAGCAAACTGCGGAAGACGCGCGATGAGGTTGAGCGGTTCTTGGACGAGGTGCTCTCCACTGACGATGCGTCGAAGAAAGCCTGAGCGAGTTGGCGGCGGAGAGGGGATGAGTGATGAGGACGGAGAACTGGTTTGCGACCACGGAGGACATGCGCCAACGGCTGGAAGTGACGCAACGTCTGGCCGACGCGTTTGCCAAGACCGCGCCGCACTATGACGAGACCAACATGTTTCCGCACGCACACATCGACGCATTGCGCGAATCCGGCTACGTGACTTGGACGGTGCCCAAGGCGTATGGAGGACTCGAAATTTCGTTGTACGAACTGCTTTTGCATCAGGAGCAGTTGGCGAGAGGGGACGGATCGACCGCGTTGGCCATCGGCTGGCATGTCGGAATGATGTTGAACCTGCGCGCCAGCCGGGCGCTGCCGGAACCGGTGTTTGCGGAAATCTGCGAGAGTGTCGTGACGCAGGGTAAGCTCATCAACAGTTGCGCCAGCGAGCCGGCCACCGGCAGCCCGAGCCGCGGCGGACGTCCGGAGACGACCGCCGTGCGGGTGGACGGCGGGTACCGCTTGACCGGCCGCAAAACGTTCAGTACCCTCAGTCCGGCATTGGGCTGGATTCTGGTGACTGCGGGCATCGCCGATACGGAGGAAAGCGGAGAATTTTTGGTGCGCGGCGAAGCCGTGGAAGTTGTTGAGACGTGGAACATGATGGGCATGCGCGGCACGGGAAGCCACGACATTGTGCTTCGCGATGCGTTCGTCCCCGAGCACCACCTGGTGGGGCGCTACAGGCCCGGCGAACGTTCGGTGCGCAATCGCGACGGCGGTGGCTGGCAACTGCATATTCCAGCCTGTTATCTGGGCATCGCGTTGAATGCGCGTGACGTGGCGGTCCGCTATGCGTCGACTTATCAACCGAACAGCCTGCCGCACCCCATCGCCAAGGTGGAGCACGTGCGGCAGAAAATCGGAGAGATGGAACTGAAGCTGTTGACCGCTCGCACGTTGATGTACGATGTGGCGCGCCGCTGGGACGCTGCATCGCCGGATGATCGGATGGCGCTCAAGCCCGCGCTGGCGGCGGCCAAGATGCACGCCACCAACACGGCGCTGGAGGTGGTGGACCTCGCCATGCGCGTGGTGGGTGCGCGAAGTTTGTCCCGCGACATGGTGCTGGAGCGGCTGTATCGGGACGTGCGGGCCGGTCTGCACAATCCGCCAATGGACGATGTGACGCTCAAACTGCTGGCGGAGCGGGCGGTGGACCAGGTGATGAATCAAGAGTAACCGCGCGGTGAACGGCGACGCGACGCGTCGCCGTTCGCTTGTGTGTGCGTTGAATCCTCCCAATGGTGGACTTTTCGGAATTATCACGGATAAAATAGAGTAGCATTGGATGTTTGTGAGATTCCATCAGGGGGAGAGGATGGCATGGGCTTCAACTTTGCCCGCGAGGTGGACAGAATTGCTGAACAGGCACCGGACAGGCTGGCGGTGCTGTGCGTTTCGGCCGATGGCGAGGAGGTGCGCGTCCGCTACGATGAACTGCGGCGGACAACCAATCGGCTGGCCCGCGGCCTGGCTGAACATGGGCTGCAGAAAGGAGACAGGGTGCTCGTTCTGCTGCCGCGCGGAACGCAGGCGTACATCGTCTATCTGGCGCTGATCAAGTTGGGCGCGGTGGTGATTCCCGGATCGGAAATGCTCCGCAAATCGGACATCGCCTATCGGCTCCAGCACGCACAGAGCGTGGCGGTGATTGCGCACAGCACATTGACCGGCGAAGTCGATCTCGCGCGAGGAGAGTGCCCCAGCCTGCGGCAGTGTTACATTGTGGATGGACGTCAGGAGGGCTGGACGTCACTCGATGCGGTGGCCAGCGACGACGACAGCGCATTTGTGGTGGACACGGACGATGACGATCTCGCGTTCCTCTCGTACACCAGCGGAACCACGGGAGGTCCGAAGGGCGTGATGCACCGGGCTGCCTGGCCGCGGGAACACCTGAAGATGGCGGGTACCTATTGGTTCGACGCGCAGGCGGGGGAGCTGGTTTGGGCCACGGCGGGACCGGGATGGGCAAAGTGGATCTGGAGCCCGTTTGTCTCCACGCTCGGCAATGGGGCAACCGCTTTCGTCTACCAGGGTCGGTTCCAGCCGGAGACGTACCTCGAATTATTGCAGCGCTATCAGATCTCGCTGCTGTGCGCCACGCCGACGGAGTACCGGTTGATGTCCAAGGTGAAAGACCTCGGGCGCTTTCGGCTTTACCTCAGGTCCGCGGTGTCAGCGGGGGAACCGCTGAATCGCGAGGTGATTGACACCTTTCAGCGGCAATTTGGCATCGCGGTGCGAGATGGTTACGGACAGACAGAGAATACCCTTCTGGCAGGGACGTTGCAGGGGATGGAAATCCGTGCTGGGTCCATGGGGAAAGCGTTTCCAGGGATGCCGGTGAGCATTGTCGACGACAACGGCGTGGAATTGGGCGTCGGTGAAGTGGGGCACATCGCCGTCCACAGGTCCCACCCGGCGCTGTTCCGGGGATATCTCAATGACTCGGAGCGCACCGAGCGGGCGTTCCGCGGCGAATGGTACATCACCGGGGACAAAGGGCGGAAGGACGAGGAGGGGTACTTCTGGTTTGAGGGGCGGTCGGACGACATCATCATCTCCGCCGGCTACACCATCGGACCGTTTGAGGTTGAAGATGCCTTGGTGAAACATCCCAAGGTTGCGGAATGCGCTGTGGTTGCCAGCCCCGATGCGGAGCGCGGCCACATCGTCAAGGCGTACGTGGTGCTGCGGAATCCCGAGGACGCGGCGGATCCGGAGCTGGTTGGGGAGCTGCAGGAGCACGTCAAGCGGGTCACGGCCCCGTACAAATACCCTCGAGCCATCGCGTTCGTGGACAGTTTGCCAAAGACGACCAGCGGCAAAATCCGCCGGGTTGAACTGCGGGAACGGGCCGAGCAGGAGGCGGCGGTCGAAGCGGCCACCAGCGAGGAACGTTAGAAATATCTCCTAGGGTTTGTTTGAGGGGATGGAAAACCTCCGCTCCGCACGATTGCGGGAGCGGAGGTTCTTTCCGTGCAATCGCGCCGCCGCAAGAGCTAGAATGAGCCCTTTGGGCCACCCCATGTGCCGTCAGTCAGCCGCTCGCTGGCTGTTGGCGGCCGGCAGCAAGCCGAAGAGCGCCTCGTGAAGCGTGTCCACGCGCGCCGACCAAGTGTTCGCGCGAAGGAAGTTGGCCACGTCTTCCGCTTTGGCGCGTCGGCGTCCATTCAGAATCTCAAGCAGCGCTGCCACGCCCTCATCCGCGTTACGCGCCAACCAAACGTAGTCGGACATGCGAGACGTGATTTCGTGGATGGGCGTGGACACAACTTCCCGGCCCGCGGCCAGGTACTCGTAGACCTTGATGGGATTCACCGCCTGCGACAGTTCGTTGTTCCGAAACGCCACCAAGGTGGCCGCAAAGCCCGCCAGGAATTGCGGAAGTTCTGCGTAGGGCTGGAGTCCCAAAAAGTGCACGTTCGGCTGTTGTTGCAGCGCTTCAACCGACGTTTCCACCGGCCCAATCAGGACGAAGTGAATATCGGACAACTGCTGCGCCAGGCCGGCGATGAACGCCTGGTCGACCCAGGAGCCAATGCCGCCGACAAATCCGACGCGCGGTCCGGGGATGTTTTTCAGCAATGGATGCTCCGCCGCGGTTGCGGCGGTTGCAAAATGGTCGACCTCGGCGGCGTTGGGGAGCAGCCGGACATCGCAATGCCACTGCTCCATCCGCTGTTTCAACCGGTCTGCGGTGGCGTACACAAATCGGCTCTGGTACACCAGCGCTCGCTCCATGCCATCGACGACGTCCGCCGCAATCCACCCTTCGAAATGCGCGTGGAAATCCACGCAGTCGTAAACCACGGCCACCGGGGACAGGTGAGGGATGAGATCCACGGAGGTCGGCAGCATCGGCAGCAGAATGTATGGCCCTGGACAAGCGGTCCGAATCTGTTGCGCAAGCAGCGCCTGATTCCATCGATTCACGGTCCGGTACATGTTTCCGAACGGAAGCACGGCGACGGGGGAAAGAACGCGCACCTGACCGCGCCCGCCGTCTGAATTCATGGTTTCGGCGGCCGGCATTGTCCCAGCCATCGCATGCAGGGATTGCCGTGGCAACAGCCGCTGGCGCAGCGATGGGTTTTTCAGTGGACTCAGCCAGGTCACCGGCGGATTGACGAATAAGACATTCCAACCGCGTTCGGCCAGACCGCGCGCGAAGTGCTGCGGCCGGGCTGTCGTCCCGCTCCAGGGGACGGCCGATGTCAAAACAATGGTGGGTCGTGTCATGGACGAGGTGCCTACTCCTTTGTCTGTCTTTTGACCGCTCGCGTTGTGGGCGGACATGGGAACGCCGCTCGGTCCATGGGTTCCTCAGGCCGTGAGCCGCCGCCATTTGTACAGACTCACGGCAATGCGGTAGAACACCATCAACAGGCCGAGGGCACTCACGAAAGCAAAGAATGGCGGAATCGCCAAGAACGCGATGAACACCAGCATGGTGAAGTACTGCTCGCCGATGATAAAGCTGCGGAACGGCACCAAGGCGCGAAGGCGCTGCAGGCGTGAAAATCCGTCGTTCGGCGTCGAATGCGCGGCGGTTCGCTGCGCGTCCTGGCCACCGGATCCATTCAACTTGCGAAGGAAGTCCACCTGGCCCAAGTATTCCAGCATGTACAAGGCGAAGAGGGCCACCATCGCCCAAATCCAGATGTCCTGTCGATCCGGATGGTGCTTCGTGTAGCCCCAGGCCAGGCTGAAATACACTGCGAATTCCTTGATTCGATCCGCCACTTGGTCCAGCCATCCGCCGATGGGCGAGAACTGCTGGCGATAGCGCGCCAACTGGCCGTCCGCGCAGTCCACCACGTAGGACAGCTGCACGAGTATGAGGCCAATCCAAACCGCCGTACATCCGCCCATCGCGAACGCTGCGCATCCAATCAACGCCATTCCCAACGAGGAAAGGGTCAACCCGTTTGGGGTGACCCCAGTGTTGCGCAGCAGATAGACCAGGCGGATGGACAACGGGTAGTACAGGTAGTTGGTCCAGATATCAATGGGTCGTTTGGCGCATGCGTCAATGCGTTTCAGTTCTGACATATGATTCACTCACTCATTTTCACTGCTTCACTGCAGAGTTTGAAATGTCCGCACCACTTCGTTCACGGCATACTCGTAGTCTTCCGGGAAATCGACTTCGACGCAGGGCAATCCAGTGATGTCGACCGCGAGCAACTGGGACTTGTCCTCCATCGCGTCGAGGGCGTGTTCAAAAAACTTCATTTCGTTGCCGGCGTGGGCTTCGCGATGCACCGTCTCTCGGAACCTGCACGCGAGCGCTCCGGTAAACTTGGCCACACCGATGAATTCGCCATAGCACACTTCCGGATTGAGGTGCTTTCCAATATCGGTGATCTGCGATCCCGAGACTATCACCTTCACCTCTTCTTCCCGGCACTGCTTGCGATCAATGGCCAGGTGACCGCCGTCGCTGCAGGGCACCAGACGCTCGAGGATTTGATGGTCAAACACCACGTCGGCGTTGAGGTAATAGAAGTCTCCGGTGTATTCGGTCAAAGCGTGGTTTAAGGAGAACAGCGTATTGGTGGTGGCGAAGTCGGGGTTTTCCACATACGTGACGCGCACGTCCGGGTGGTGAGCCGCGATGTGCTCTTGGATCATATCTTTGCGGTAGCCCACCACCATCACGATGTCTTTCACATCGATATGTTTCAGGGCTTCCAACTGCCAGTCCAGAATCGTTTTGGAGCCCATGGGCAACAGACACTTCGGCTTATCGTTCGTGAGCGGGCGCAGCCTCGTGGACATGCCCGCGGCAAGAATGACGGCATGAATGGGTTGCATCAGTAAACCTCCTCAAGGGCATTGAGGGAATTTGGACATTCATCTTATTAAAACAATTGCCATCCCGGCGAGTCAAGCGCACTGTCCCATTCTCCCATTCATCCATCGTCTGGCTGCGTCTGCAATTTGTTGGTTGACAGCACAGATGGCCGATGATATAGTAACGCCATCAAAAATTACAGATGATTCACCACACTCTTATCCAGAGCGGCGGAGGGACTGGCCCAATGAAGCCCGGCAACCACCAGGAGAACAACCTGGAGAGGTGCCAATTCCTGCAGGACGGTGCGAGCAGCGATGTCCTGAGAGATGAGAGACGTGTCCGGAGTTCCTTGTGATCTACCGAACCGCTCCTCTCAGGAGCGGTTTTTCATTTGGCGGCGCGCGGGCGCTGACCCTCACCAGCAGAAGGAGTGGAAGCGATGACGGAAAGCAAAGTTCGCGGATTTGAAACGATTGCGCTGCACGCCGGCTACACAGCCGATCCGACCACAAAGGCGGTGGCGGTCCCCATTTATCAAACGTCCTCGTACGCCTTCGACAACTCGGAGCATGCCGCGAATTTGTTTGCGCTCAAGGAGACCGGGAACATTTACACGCGGATCATGAACCCCACCCAGGATGTGTTCGAACAACGGGTGGCGCAACTGGAGGGAGGCGTCGGAGCGCTCGCCACCGCATCCGGACAGGCCGCCATCGCGCTTTCGATTCTGAATATTGCGGGAGTTGGAGACCACATTGTCAGCTCCAGCAACCTGTACGGAGGCACGTTCAACCTGTTCAATACGACGCTGCGAAAGGCGGGCATCGACTTCACGTTCGCAGCGCCGGACGATCTGGCGGCCGTGGAGGCGAGTTTTCGGGACAACACCAAAGCGCTCTACGTGGAGACCATTGGCAACCCGCGGATGGATGTCGCGGACCTCTCTCGGCTGGCCGCCATCGCGCATCGCCACGGCGTTCCACTGATTGTGGACAACACGTTTGCGTCTCCGTACCTGTGCCGCCCACTCTCGTTCGGCGCCGACATTGTGATTCATTCTGCAACGAAGTTCATCGGTGGGCATGGAACATCCATCGGCGGCATTGTGGTGGACGGCGGAGCATTCCAGTGGGATAACGGAAAGTTTCCCGGACTGGTGGAACCGGACGAATCGTACCACGGCGTGTCCTACGTGCGAGACGTGGGGGCTGCAGCGTACATCGTCAAGGCCCGGGTGCAGTTGCTTCGGGACCTCGGACCGGCGCTGTCGCCGTTTAACGCATTCCTGTTCTTGCAAGGGCTGGAGACGCTGGCGCTGCGCATGGAGCGCCATTCCGCCAGCGCGTTGGCCGTCGCGCGATTCCTCGAATCGCATCCGGCGGTGGAGTGGGTCAACTATCCTGGGCTGGAATCCAGTCCGTACCATGCGCTGGCGCAACGCTATCTGTCCAAGGGTGCGGGGGCCATTCTGACATTCGGTATCACCGGCGGGGTGGAGGCCGGCAAGACATTCATCAATCAACTGCAGCTGTTCAAACACCTGGCCAACGTGGGGGATGCGCGCAGCTTGGTCATTCACCCGGCCAGCACTACGCACCAGCAGTTGACGGAGGAGCAGCAACGGGCCGCGGGGGTGACTCCGAATCTCATCCGCCTGTCCATCGGTCTGGAGACGTTGGACGATATTTTGGCGGATCTGGACGAGGCGCTTGGCAAGGCGACGCGGTGACCGTTGACAAAATGCACTTCGGCCGTCTCACGTGTGGAAAGGGGGATGGATTCGCTTGGAGTCGACCGTGGATCTCGCAAGCGTTGATACGGCGTTCTCGAACCGCTTCGTCGAGTGGTGCGAGGACTCAGAGCATGAGCACGTCCGTGGGCTGTTGGGGATACCCGAATTTCGCACGGAAGCGGGCGAACGCCTGACGAATGCGGTCATTCGCTTCGAGACCTGGGGTAGGTTGAACGCTGCCGCGGATAATGCGGTGGTGATCTGTCACGCGCTGACCGGGGATGCCCACGCCGCCGACAGCAGCGCCGGACCGGGGTGGTGGTCCGGGCTGATTGGCCCCGGGCGGCTGGTGGACACCCGTCGTTACTATGTGATTGCGACCAACGTGTTGGGCGGCTGTGCAGGGTCCAGCGGCCCAGCGTCCCAGGCGCCCGATGGATTGCCCTATGGGCTGCGGTTTCCCCTGGTCACCATCCGTGACATGGTGCGTGCGCAGCTGGAGGTGGTGCGCGCGCTTGGCGTGCGAGAGGTGTATGCGGTCATCGGTGGTTCGATGGGGGGCATGCAGACCTGGGAGTGGCCACTCCTTTTTCGGGGACGTGTGCGGCAGGCTGTGGTGATTGCCGCGCAGGCCGCGTTCACTCCGCTCGGAATTGGCTACAACTACGCGATGCGCCAGGCCATTACCGCGGATGCCGACTGGCATGGGGGAAACTACTACGCCTATGGGACGGCGCCCGTTCGCGGAATGGCGGCGGCCCGCAGCATCGGCATGCTGACGTATCGTACGGAAGCGTTATTCGAGGAGCGGTTTCGTCGAGAGGTGGTTCCCTCCGCATCCTTCCGGCCCGCGGAAAGTGGCTGGACGGTGGATGGGTCGCGGGAGGAACAGCACCGCCGGCAGTTGGCGCAACCGTGCTTCCAGTCGGAATCATACCTCCAGCATCAGGGGGACGTGTTGAATGAGCGGTTTGACGCCAACAGCTATCTGTATTTGACGCGCGCCATGGACAGCCACGACATCGGCCGCGGGCGAGGCGGACTGGCGGCGGCACTCAGCCAGTTTGACGCCGCGCTCACCGTCGTCGGCATTGACCAGGATTACCTGTACTCCGTCTCCCACTTGCAGCAGGATGTGGCCCTGGCCGCATCCTGCGGGGTGCGGGCGCGTTATTTGGAACTGAAATCCGCGTATGGCCACGACGCGTTTCTCGCGGATCAGGCGCAGTTGGCCGCATGTCTGGGCAGCCTCTGAGGGCGGCGCTGAATGACCTCTGAGCCGCAACACAACACCCCGGGGCGGTGGAGCCTCGGGGTGTTGTGTGGATGGTCATGCATGTATCCGCGCGTTACTTCACCTGAATGTCGATGCTTTTGATGATGGCGTCTTTCGTCGGTTTGCTCGGCGGGTCGGTTGGCATCGACGGATTTGGCACCGTCGGAATGGCAGCGATTTTCTCCACCACGTCCAGCCCCTGCACGACCTGTCCAAATTGGGTGTAGTCCGGCATTTGGTTCAGGGTCTCCGCGTCTTTCCCCGTACAGATGAAAAATTGGCTGCCGTTGGTGTTCGGGCCTCTGTTGGCCATCGCCACGATGCCAGGTTCATAGGGATGCTTCGGGGGCAGTTCGTCGTCGAACTGATAACCCGGCCCACCCGTTCCATTGTTCAAGGGGTCGCCGGTTTGAATCATGAACGTCTTGATGATGCGGAAAAACTTGTCCCCATTGTAGAAATTGTGTTTTGCCAAGAACACGAAGTTGTTCACTGTCTTCGGGCTTTCGGAAGCAAACAGCTTAACGGTGAAGTCGCCGTAATTGGTGTGAAATACCGCGCTGTACTGTTTGTGCACGTCAATCTGCATCGGCGGTGGGGACGACCACTGCTGCGGCGCGGCAGGTGTGGACGCCGATAAACTGTTGCCTGCCGCATATTGATTGGAAGCGCCGTCGCCTCCGACGGCATTGGCGCTGTTGTTCGCACCATTGCTGGCATTGCTCTGGTTGCCCGGGGCACCGCAGGCGGTCGCGGCCAGCAGTGCGGTGCCGCACAGTGCGGCGAGTGCGAGTTGTGCGTATCGAATGCGTGCCATGTGTTGTACCTCCTGTTGTTGTCCATTCATCCGCGCGGGCGCGGGGCATCAGGGGCGGCGAGTGTCCTCTGACGAAGTCGCCAAGCGGCGAGCGACCACGTGCGCCAGATCTTTCCCACAGCCCACCTTGGCCGTCAACACGTTGCCGTCCACCGAGATTGGGGTATCCATATATTCGGTGTGCGCGAACCGCGCCCTGTCCGCCTCGTCCTTTGGAGGCACCCCCGTCCACCTCAGCCCGCCCAGGAGTCCGGCGGCGGCGAGCAGCCGCGGCGAATATCCCAAGGCGATGAACATCGCTTTCGGCTGCGTGTTGAACTGTCGAAGGAACCGGTGACAGTGCGGATCGTCCAGCACATCGGCGGGCACTGGGCCCGCCGGAAGCACCACCCATTGATAGGATGTCGGCAGGGCCGCCTCCACGGCTGCATCCGCCTGAAGCATCAGTCCGCAGTCCGTCCGCACAGGCTGGCCGCGGCTGGTGAGCGTGCGAACGACACCGACGCTGCACAGCGTCCTCAGAACTTCTGTCACGTCCGCCAAATCGCAGTGTTCCCAAGCCAAAAAGGCGATTTTCACAATCGCTTCCCTCTTCCCTCACCATTCCCTCGTCTGCCGGTTGCGGCGCGGGACTCATGGCATGGTTTGACACACTCCCCGCGAATTCCTTCTCCGAGTTTGCTCTCATTGCTCACGGGAATGTGTCAGAAGAATATTTACGCTATGCTTTGAAAGCGTTATACTTACGCTACAAGAACGACACGGTGTCATTTTGACTTGACGTCTGATAGCGCATTCATTGACGATTGCTCGAAGGGGATGGTTGTGTGACGGAAAATCTATTGGCGATGTTGGAATGTTCAGTGCAGTCTTTCCATGCGCGGCCTGCCGTATGGGATCCGCTGCCAAACGGTGCGTACACGCCCATCACCTACAGCCAGTTGTGGGAACGCATTCGCCGGGTGGCTGGGCAACTGGCGGCAGCGGGGGTGACGGCCAAAGACCACGTGGGACTGTTGGCCCCCAGCCGGTCTTGGTGGCCCATTGTCGACTTCGGCATTCTCAGCTTGGGCGCGGTGACTGTCCCCATTTATCCGAGCCTGCCGTCGAATCAGATGGCGTTCATCATCGCGCATTCCGACATGTGCGGCCTCGTGGTGTGGGATATGAAGCAATTGGAGAAAATTCTCGCCATTCCGGCGTCCGCCATTCCGCGGCTCAGGTTTCTCGTCCTCCTGGACGACGCGCGTGATGCAGCGCTGCTCGATCAAGCAGCAGAGCGGTTTGAAATCCACTTTTACAGTGAATGGATCGAACAGGACGCGCCGTTGCCGGAGGCGGCATGGCGAACCGGCTGGCAGAAGCTGACGCGAGAAGACATGGCGACCATCGTGTTCACCTCGGGCACCACGGGAGATCCGAAGGGCGTGATTCTCACGCATGGTAATATCCTCGCTAACATTGAAGGGATTCGGAAGGTCATCCGGATTGATGAGACGGATCAATCTCTTTCCTATCTTCCTTTGTCTCACGTGCTGGAGCGCACCGCCGGCCAATTCGTACCCCTGTCGGTGGGCGCATCGATTGCCTACGCGCGCGATTTTCAGCAAATCCTCGCAGATTTTCAACGCATGCCGCCGACCGTCTTTGTCACCGTTCCGCGCTTGCTGGAAAAGGTGTTGGAAGGCGCCGAAGCAAAGGCGCGCGAAATGGGGCACGCGGGTGAGCGGATGTTTCGTTGGGCCGTGGATTTGGGGGCGCGGGTTCGCGTGGAGAAGACGAAATCCGCCGGCGCTCTGCTGTCCATCGCTGACAAACTGGTTTTTCAGAAGATTCATCAATTGTTCGGAGGGCGGTTGAAGCGCATCATTGTCGGCGGCGCGCCGCTGCCCAAGCACGTGGGGCAATTCTTTTCCGCCGCCGGGATTCCGGTGGTGGAGGGGTACGGCATGACGGAGACGTCGCCGGTCATCGCAGTCAATCGGCCGGAGTCCCCCGTTCTCGGTACTGTGGGCCCTGTGCTCGGCAACGTGGAGGCGCGTATCGCCGAGGACGGGGAGATTCAGGTGAAGGGGCCGAGCATCACGCCCGGGTACTACAAAAATGAAGCGGCCACCCGGGAATTGTTTACGTCTGATGGCTGGCTTTGCACAGGCGACATCGGCTGCTTCACGGAAACCGGGGAACTGAGAATCACGGATCGCAAGAAAAACGTGATTGTGCTGTCGACCGGAAAGAACGTCACGCCCGCTCCCATAGAGGGGGACATTCTGAAGCGGTCCGTCATTGACCAGGTGGTTTTGGTAGGGCACGGGCGAAAATTTGTCAGCGCTGTGGTGGTGCCCAATGAAGCGGTGGTCGCAGAGTGGTATCGCAAACGAGGACGGCAGGTGCCGCCGCGCGCCTCGTGGGCTCGGGATGCGGAACTTGCGGCGTTTCTCCTCGCGGAGGTGCAGGTGGCGGTGAAGGACTATGCGGCGTTCGAACAACCCAAAAAAATCGTCGTCGCCGCGGAGCCGTTCACGGTCGACAACGGGCTGCTGACCCCCACGCTGAAGGCGCGCGCAAAAGCGGTGGCGGCAGCCTATGCGGAACAGATTGATGCATTGTACGGGGAACCGAACGCGTCGGCGAATCTGGCGTAGCGGCGCGGGGGGCGGCCAGCGCGGGCCGTCCCTTCGCTCTGATTCGTCAGCGCTCCACCATCTGCAGAAACTCCCTGCGCAAATCGTAGTTGCTGGTATACTCCCCGCGCGACGCGAGCGTGGTCGTCTTCGATCCGGGTTTCTTCACTCCCCGCGCGCACATGCACGTGTGCTCCGCTTCGACGAGTGCAATCACGCCGCGCGGCTGCAGCACGCGGTCCACGGTGGCGACAATCTGTTCGGTCATGCGTTCCTGCACCTGCAGCCGCCGCGACAGCACATCCACGAGCCGCGCCAACTTGCTGATGCCGACGATGCGCTTGGACGGCAGGTAGGCGACGTGGGCCTTGCCGAAAAACGGCACCATGTGGTGCTCGCACAGCGAATAGAACGTGATGTCCGACACAATCACCGGGCCTTCGCTCGTCTCCTCAAACGTGGTGTTGAGCACGGATTCCGGATCTACGTACATGCCGGAGAGCACTTCTTCGTACATTTTCGCCACGCGCAGCGGCGTGTCCAACAATCCATCCCGCGCGATGTCCTCGCCCACCAATCGCAGAATCTCCTGTACGTGATGGGCAATTTCCTGACGCCGTTGCATCAGGTCGGATGGTGCGTTCGTCGGCTTGGAATCTATCAGCATGAAGAAGCCTCCTTCGTTGCGCGGCCCCTGATGATGCCACATTGCAAAAAATATCTTGCCTCATTATAGTAGTTATATCAACGACTACGCAAGAGGAGAGAGACGTCGTGTCCGCGCTCGAATCGCTATTGCAAAAAGCAGGCTTCACCGACTACGAGGCGCGTGCGTACGTCGCATTGCTGAACAAGAGTCCGCAGACCGGTTACGAGTTGGCCAAAACGTCCCGAATTCCGCGCGGGAACATCTACAGTGTGCTGCAGAAACTGGAGGACAGAGGCGCAGCCACGCGCATCGCCGGCCGGGATGTGGTCAAGTACGCGGCGGTCAATCCGGAGTTGGTGGTGCGGCGCATGCGGACGTCGTTTCTGGCGACCATGGACGATGTGGAGCGGCAGGCTCGGCACTTCGCGCAGACTGCGGCCGAAGAGGCCATTGAAGTGTTCGACGGATACGAGAACCTGCTGTGGTTTGCGGCGGATGCCATCGAGCGCGCACGTGAGCGGCTGCGTCTGGTGGCCCACCGACAAGATGCGGCGGCGCTCGTCGAACGCATCGGTTCCCTCGCGGGGCTGCCGCCGCGAACCACTGTCTGCCTGTCTCAGTGCGCCAGGGATTGTGCGCTGTGCGGATCGGATGTGCGCAAAATCACGGCCCCGGCGCCCTGTGATTCGCGCGGACTGCTGGTGGTGGCGGATGACACGTGGTGCGTCGCCGGGGACGTCGGCGACGCGAAGGTCACGGGGATTCGCACCTCGCTGCCGGTGCTCGTGCGGCTGGCGGGCGCGTTTGTCGACCAGTGTGTGCATTCCGGCGCGGTGCCCGGTGCGTTGCTGCAGTCGGTATTCGCGCGCGGATCGCACAGGGGCGGCGATGATGTGTAACGCGACTTGCACCTCGACCGAAGATGGGACATCTGGGAGATACAGCAGGGATAGGGAGGAACGGGGGCAGTGAAAGCTCGGACGCCCACGGTGACCAGCGAAGAGCTGGCGCGGGAACAATTATTGGACGGATTAAACCGCGAACAGCGTCAGGCGGTGGAGACGACCGAAGGGCCCGTCCTGGTGTTGGCGGGTGCGGGCAGCGGCAAGACGAGTGTATTGACGCGGCGCATCGCTTATCTGATGCAGGTGCGGCAGGTTCCGGTGCATCAAATTCTGGCCATCACGTTCACCAACAAAGCGGCGAGAGAGATGCGGGAACGGGTGAAGAAATTGGTGGGCGATGCGGCGGAAGATCTATGGATGGGCACGTTTCACAGTATCTGTGTGCGCATCCTCCGGCGCGAGGCAGAACGGCTTGGATACACATCGACTTTCACCATTCTCGACAGTGATGATCAGAAGAGCCTGATTCAGCAGTGCCTGCTGGATTTGCATTATGATTTGAAGAAATTCGACGCCTATCCGATTCAAGCGCACATCTCCAAATGGAAGAACGAGTTGAAAGGCCCCAAGCAGGTTGGAATGACGAAAACGTCCTCGAATCTGACGGAAGCGGTGGCCAGGGATGTCTACGAGCTGTATCAATCGCGGCTGATGGGCGCGAACGCGATGGATTTCGACGATTTGATTGGCAACACGGTGAAACTGTTGGAACAGCACGCGGACGTGCGTGAAGCGTATCAGGAAAAATTTCACTATCTGCACGTGGACGAATACCAGGACACGAACCATGCCCAGTATCGCTTCGCGCAGCTGTTGGCGGGCAAGTACCGCAACCTGTGTGTGGTCGGCGATTCGGATCAGGCCATCTACGCATGGCGGGGCGCGGACATTCGCAACATCCTGCACTTTGAACGCGATTATCCGGACGCGTCCGTGATCACGCTCGAGACCAACTACCGTTCCACCGAGATCATCCTGGAAGCGGCCAATGCCGTCATTCGGAACAACACCATGCGCAAGGAGAAGAATCTCCGGTCGGTGCGCGGCCGGGGGAATCCGATTGTGGTGTGCGCCCTGACGGACGGCGAAGACGAGGCGCGATACGTCGTGGAACAGATTCAACAGCATGTGGAAGCTGGCGGCAGCTACGGCGATTGCGCCGTGCTGTACCGGGCGAACGCCCAATCGCGGGCGATTGAAGAAGCCCTGATGGGACAGGCCATCCCCTACACCATCGTGGGTGGTCTGACGTTTTATGATCGGCGCGAGATCAAGGACGTCTTCGCCTACCTGCGCGTGCTGGCAAATCCGCAGGATGAAATCTCGCTTTTGCGGATCATCAACACGCCAAAGCGCGGTTTGGGCGAGCAGGCGGTGGGGAAACTGCTCGACTACGCGCACGCCGAATCCATAACTTTATTGGAAGCGCTGCGCTTTGGGACCGAAGCCGGATTGGCCGAGAAGCCGGCCGCGGCGGCCCAACAATTGCACGATATGCTGCAGGAACTGATGCTGTGGATGGAAGGCATGCCGGTCACGGAGTTTTTGGCGGAAGTGCTGCACGCCACGGGGTACCGGGCGATGTACGCGGAAAGCCCCAAGAAAGAGGATCAACAGCGCGCGGAGAACATCGACGAACTGTTCAGCGTGACCAAATCATTCGATCGGCGGCGGCAGGGGACACTGCTGGAGTTTCTGGCGGAAGTGTCGCTGCTCAGCGAGGTGGACAAAGAAAAGGGAAAGCCGGAGGACGCCGTGAAGCTGATGACGCTCCACGCCAGCAAAGGGCTGGAATTCCCGGTGGTGTTCATGGTGGGCATGGAAGAGGGGATCTTCCCACACAGTCGAACGCTGGATGACGAGCGGGCGGTGGAAGAAGAACGAAACCTCTGTTACGTGGGCATCACCCGCGCGGAGGATGTTCTGTACCTGACGTACTGTACGGAACGGACGCTGTTTGGACAGGCCACGTACAAGGAGCCCTCCCGGTTTCTGAGCGAGTTGCCAGACACTCACGTGGAACGCGTGACCATGACCAACGATATGCTGTACGACTGGAAACCGGGCGACAAAATCAGGCATCTGAAGTACGGAGAAGGCATCGTGCTCACCGTTTACGAGAAAGGTCTGGGTGACAATCCGGAGCCTCAGTTGGAAGTGATGTTTCATCCGTCCGTGGGCATGAAGGTGATTCCGAAAAAGTACGCAAAACCGCCGCTGGCTCCTTCACGGTAGACACAGTCTGTTCGATCTGTAAACGTTGGCGCTGCCTGGAACGTGTGCTACAATGAACCGTGCGTGATTGTACGGGAAGGTTTTCCGCAGCATTGCGCTGCGACACATCCCACTTTGTCGATGATGGGCACCGGTCAGGGGGAAGATGCATTTGTTTTCCTGGATTGTCACAATTGCGATTATCGTGGTTTTGATTGTCGCGTACGTCCTGGTTTTTTTGTACGCGCGCAAGCGGCAAAAGGAATTTGATGCCCAGTACAATGCCGCCAAGGAACGGCATGAAGTGTTCGTTCTCAACAAAAAGATTGTGAAGGAACGTCCGAAATCCAAGTGGATGAAGTACGCCCGCTTCAAGACGTATCAAGTGGTGGGGCGCATCAGCGTATCCCAAGCGGTCCGCGGCATTCAAATGAGCAAGATGCACACCATGACGTTCCAGACCACCAAGTCGGAGTACGACAAGATTCAACCCAATCACAAGTACAAGATGGACATCGCCGGCAACTACATTGGTTATGTGCACGCTCCGGCGCCGGTCAAGAGCAAGAAGTCGGACGCCAAATCGGACAAGTCCAATCCGAAAAAAGGGAAGGACCAAACGTCCAAATCGAAAAACAAATGAAGAAGGACGGCGAGCCCGTCCGAAGCGCCACAGCATCCGGTTTGCGGATGCTGTGTATTTATTGTTGTGTCGATCCGCAGTGTCACCGTACCTGATCAAACCGGCGGTCAGTCCACGAAACTGGGGCAGATGAATTTTCCTTCCTGGTCATCCTTCTCCAAACATTGCACGGATGGCGTTCACCTGGGCCAATGCATAGGTTAGGGTGATGGGTCATGAGAGAAGGAGGTTGCGACCATGTCGAAACCAGGAAGAAAATCCCGGACCACGCCGCGCGCCAAGGGCAAGAAAACGGCAAAGAGCGTGGCGGTCGGCGAGGCGAAGCCGACGGCACCCCTGCGGTTTCGCCCACGTTCCATAGAGGATGATGACTTCATTGTGGAGTTGACCGAGAGTCAATTGGCGACCGTGCATCAACAGGCGTTTGGGCAGCCGTTTCCCCGCGCGCAGTTTCGACAGTACCTGCAGTCGGGTGCTCCCACTGTGGTTGTGGAACAGGGGGATCGGCGAATCGGTTATTACTCGTATCTCGTCAATCCCGACGGCACCATGCACATCAGCGCGATGGTGATAGATCCCAAGCACCAGGCGAGCGGCATTGGCTCCAAAGTGATGCGCCACCTGGAGGAAGAGGCGTTGCGCATGGGCGTTCACACCTTGGAGGTGTATGTGCAGACGGGGAATGAGAAAAGCTTGTCATTCACGCGCAAGCTCGGGTTTACGGAGGCGTACCCGGTGACCCCCACCACGCTGTGCTTTCGCAAATCTCTACGCGCCGCAAATGCGGGGCAGACACCCAGTCCGCGCGCGATGTCGCAGCCGATACCTCCCGAAGCTCCTTGGTACTGAACGAAGCGGCGCAGCCGTGTGGCCCGTGCACGCATCGACTGGGGCGCCGACGCAAGGCGCCCTCTCTTTTTCCTGAGGCTTTTGGTCTACAATGAGGACAGAGTTGCATCGGGGAAGAGGGATGTCATGACGAACTTCGCACAGACGAAGCTGCTTGTCAGATCTCAGGAGATTTCTGTGATCCAGGGGGGAGTTGGCGCGGCGCCCGCGCATCTGGTGGTTCCGGTAAACGATTTCATCGAGGTGCTGCAAAATGGTGTACGGATTGTGGGCAGACATGCGATTGCGGACGGGGACCAGGTGACCGTCCGGCTGAGTCAAACGCCTCCTCAGCGACTCGCCGACGTCCAGGTGGCGCGTGATCAACTGACCGCTACATTGAAGGTGACGCTAACACCGGGCGTGCTCAGAACGTTGCGACCCCAGGGGCCTGCGGCCGAAGTGGTGCTGGAGGTCGTGGAGCAACCGGTGCCGGTGGCTCCGTTTGAGTTTGCGGAACTTCGATCCGCCATTGCGCAAGCCGGCGTGACGCATCACATAGATGAGACTGCGGTGATGCAGCTGGCCGCACGCCGTTCGTCCGGTGAATGCATCTGTGCCAGGGGCGTGCCGGCGCAGCCTGGAGATCCCGCCGGCTACGACCTCTCCGCGCAACCGGCCGAACTGCCCCAGATGGCTGGAATTTATTCGTTGCAACCCGTTTTGGCTGTGGAATCGGGACAAGCCGTGGCGGTGTACCGCCCGGCTCGGCCGGGAGTACCCGGGCAGACTGTCACCGGTCGGATCCTCATGCCACCCCCCTTGCCTGAACGGACGCCGCGGCTCGGGAGTGGTGTCGAGCTGCAGCCGGACGGCGTGGTGCGCGCGTTGCGCGCGGGTCGAGTGGTGTATAATCCGGGCTGGATCGACGTGGTGGAATCTTTGGTGCACGAGCGAAGCCTGGCAGCGGCCGACGGTTACTTGTTCTTTCCGGGAGATGTGGTCATTCGCGGCGACGTCCTCGAGGGAGTTCAGGTTGTCGCGGGCGGTTGCGTGTTCGTTGGGGGCTCCGTCAGCGGTGCGAAAATCAGTGGGGAAGCGGGGATTGTTGTAACCGGCGGCGTGTTTGCCTCCACGCTGAGAGCCGGCATGGGGAAAGCCGTGCAGCAGGACCTCCGCGAAAAATTGTCTAGCTTTACGGCCGAAGCCGAGCAGTTCGTGCTCGGCGCGGAACAGGTGGAGCAAGCGCTGCGTCAACGCGGAGCCCACGTTTCATTTGGCGCGGTCTGCGATCGGCTGCTGACTGACAAGTATGTTTCGTTCCAGAGCTGGCCAAACCAGCTGGCGGATTGGCTGACGCGACACAACGGCGCCGTGCACGCGCAGTGGGTTGCGCTGGTGCAGCGCATTCAACAGGATTTTTCCCCTGGTCGCCTGCGCTTGGCCCAAGGGGCCCATGAGCTTCGCCAGAAATTGGACGAGCTTCGCGTCCAGTGCGACCGCTTGCTGGACGGAGAGCACCATATTGCGGACATCGAGGTACGCTATGCGCAAAACTCTGTTCTATCCGCCAGCGGAAGCATTACTGCAAGGCAAAAAGGATTTTATCAATGCCGGATGGAGGCGGGGCGCGCGATTGAGGCACGCGGTTCCGGCGGCATCATTCTCGGGGGCATGGCGAGCGCCGCATCGGTCGTGGCACGGGAAATTGGCTCCGAACTGGGTGGGGCCACGGAAATTCATCTATCAGAACACGGGACGGTCCAAGCCGAGGTGATTCACCCGGATACGGTGCTGTGCATAGAAGGCGTTCAACACCGCGTGAACCGCCCCATGCGCCGGGCGAAGTGGCCATGATTCGTTCACCAGGGGCAGCCTGCGGAGATGCGCCGGGTATGGAAATCCGACGGACTAGGAGCGTGTCCGAGTAATCAAATTTACTGCATGTTCATGCGAAACGCTGAGTAAAAGCGACGACGATATGCAGCGTCATGAGTATTTTATACGAGAAAATCGAATGCTCGGACACGCTCCTAGATGGTGGTTCGGCGATCATTGAATAAGAACGAAATGGCATAGAGGCCAGCCAGCCCTACAATGGTGTAGATGATGCGGCTCACCAGTGACGCTTGTCCACCAAACAGCGATGCCACCAAGTCGAATTGAAAGAGACCGACGAGCAGCCAGTTGAGTGCACCGACGATGACAAGGACCAGTGCCGTTTTGCTCACGGCTGTCCCTCCTTTCACATATTGGACAGTATGTGCACAGCGGCGCGCGCACAAACGTGGCAGCCTTTGGCTGTCACAGGTCCAGCGGTGGATCCGGCGCACGTGCGGATCGTTCCGTGCGCCCATTCGGCTTTGTGCTGTCATTCCTCGCGGGTGGCTGTCCGGGATGCAACTGCTCGCGCAGTTCATTCAATTGTTGTTCAATGCGGGCCTGCATGAGTTCCAGGCGCTGGTGAATGGTTTCGAGTTGGTTTAGTTTGGACTTGGCATCGCGCAGCTCCTGAATCACGCGGTCATAGGCCGCCTCCGACGGTGCGTCGGTGATGGCATGGCTGCCGTGGTTTCGCCGGCTCCCCGCCGATGTGGACCGTGTGGCAGCGTTGGATCTGCGGTTCTTGGCACCCTGCTTGCGCAGATTGGATGGCGCCGAAGCGGGCGGCGAGGCACTGGAGATGTTGTGCACGGTTTCTGTCGGCTTCGGGAGTGTGCGCTCTCGGGCTTCGTTGTATGCTTTCACTATCATGGGAATCCACTGCAGGCGCGAAAATTTGGTCACGGACAATCACCGTCCTTGCATCGCAGTACGGGTTCATTCCCATCCTATGTGCGCATGCTCCGAAAACGTGCGCGCCGAATGGAGTGCGCATTTTCGCATTTATGACCATCACCCGCTTGTGGTTTCACCAATGTGCGGTGTATGCTTGACATGGAGGGATTCAATCATGTCGATTGAGCGTCGTATTCAAGAGGCGTTGGAAGGAATCCGGGAAGCCATTCAACAGGATGGCGGCGATGTGGAGTTCGTTTCCTACGACGATGACAATAAAACCGTGTACGTGGCGTTGACGGGCAGTTGCGTCGGATGTCCAGCAAGCGTGATGACTCTGAAAATGGGCGTCGAGCGCGCCATCAAGGCGCAGGTTCCTGAAGTGGAGTACGTGGAAGCGTACTAACTAAGTTGGGCTGCGCAAGCCGGGTGCGTGGTGGCTCTGCCACCACGCTCTTTTTATGAAGCGGCTGCGCGGTGGACGCACTGCATAGAATGCGGCAGTGCGCGGCGATGATGGAGAGTAGGAGGGAGCGGCATGGAAGTCCGGATCGCGGGTGACGGCCTCGCCATCGCTACGGACAGCCGGTGGCTGGGACAGACGCTGGCCGCGGCGCTGCAGACCGAGATGTGGCTGCCCGGGGCCTACACGAAACGGCTGTTTGCGGAGGGTCGCGTGCAGGTGGGACGGCAGCCCGCGTCGCCCGAGTTGGTGATCACACGGCCGTTGACCGTGCGTTTGCTGGGCGGAGTCGACGAACCGTACGGCCTCGGTTCGCCCATGCACGCCTCGGTGCCGGCCGCATCCCCTCTGTGGGAAGACGAACACGCGATGGTGATGAATAAACCGGCCGGTCTGATTATATATCCTTCATCAGAGTCCGATGTGGATACGCTCGGACTGCGCGTCGCACGGTACTACGAACTGAGCGGACAGCTGCGGAAAGTACGCCACGTCCATCGCCTGGACAAGGATACGACCGGCGCCGTGCTGTACGCGAAACACAGTTACAGCGCACGCGCGTTGGATGCACTGCTCACAGAGGGCAGAATTGAACGGATTTACTGGGCGCTGACTCTGGGCAAGCCGCGCCATAAAACAGGCGTCATTGACCAGCCTATCGGACGCGACCGGCATGTGTCCGGCCGGTACCGCGTCTCGCGCACGGGTAAACCCGCGAAGACACTGTACCGCACGCTCGGTACGGTGACCGTCGGCGGCGGCCATCTGTCCCTGTTGGAATGTCGATTGGCCACGGGCAGAACCCATCAGATTCGGGTGCATCTGTCGTCCATCGGCTGCCCCATCGTCGGCGACACCCTGTACGGGGGATTGGTTGCGGCTGGCTGGCCTGCTGGACAAGGATTCGCGTTGCATGCAAAGACGCTGGCTTTTTATCATCCCTATTTGCGAGAACCCATGGTCGTGGAGGCGCCACTGCCGGATAGCTTCGCGGGCAGTCTCCGCCGGATTGGCATTTCGGTTTGACCGCGCGCAAGGATTTGGAAGGCGCAAGGGATGGATACTGGGAGGATTTTTAATCCTGCGGCGTCGGGAGGTGGGCCACATGTTCAAACGAGGCGGATGGATGCATCGAGCGGGGCAGTACGTGCTGGGGCTGGGGGCCGGTATCGTTCGGCACGATATCACGTCCCTGGCGGCCATTATTACGTTCTATGCGTTCTTTTCATTGTTTCCGCTGTTGGTGCTGATCATTTTCGCCGCGTCTGCGCTGGTTCCGAAATCGGACATCTCATATCTGCTGCAGCGTTTGACCAGCCCGTTCTTCCCGGCACTGCCGCAGGCTGGACAGGTCAACCCGATGGTTCAAATGATTGATTCGCGAATCATCGCCCTGTCCGACGTGGGACAACAGGTGGGCGTGTTCAGCGCGTTGACGCTGACCTGGTCTGCCATGAGCGGGTTTCTCGCGGTTCAGCAAGCTATGGATGTGATTTGGGAGCGGGAACAGCGGTCGTTTTTGGCTCGCCGCGTGATCTCGTTCTTCATGATTATGGTGTTATTGCTGATGGCCATCGGGTCAGCGCTGGTCACCACATTGTATCCGGCTTTGGAGCATATTCGCTTCATCAGTCTCAAGCATGTCTGGTGGTTTCCGTCTCTGCACGCCTGGTCTCGCGTGCTGTTCCCGGTATCCCTGTTTGTCAGTTTCCTGATTTTCTACAGGTATCTGCCTTCGCGCAGGGCGGCTTGGGAATACGTGATTCCAGGCGCACTGGTGGCCACCCTGCTGATGGATTTGGGCCGCAAGTTGTTTGTGTGGTATGCGAACCACCTGATTCATTATCAGATGATTTACGGAACGCTGACGGCGGTGATCCTCCTGTTGCTCTGGATTTACGTCGGAAGCATCCTGATGCTGTTCGGTGCGGAAGTGGCGGCGGCTCTCGAGCGACAGAGCGTCCGCACCATGGTCGATACGGAGGAACATTTGGCGGCGGATGATGAATGATCTGCCCATTCGCCGGGTGATGAACGAGGGTCCCTGGGGACCCTGCGATTTCTCTCGGCTTCCAACGGGGCCATCCGGTCGGCGGCGTGATATCGCCGAAAGCGGACACAAAAAGCCCCCCCGAGATCAATGGGAATTCGGGAGGGCGTCATGCATCCTGTGTCCAATGCTTTACGCTCAGGTTCGGCCGTATCAGGCATTGCTGGATGTTTCCACGACAACGCGGGGAACGACGGTGACCCGTACGTTTCCGCGAATCGCGCTGGAGATCATGCAGGCATGTTCCGCCTGTTCCGCGTACACTTCCACCTGCTCGACATCCGTGCCGGGTGCAACGTGGATGGTCGGGCGATGCTCAATCCGGTCGTACCGCAGGCCGCGATCGTTGACCACGAATCCTTCCGACTCGAGTTCCAGGCGTGTGTACGGAACCTTGCGGTTGGTCAGCAGGATGGCCAACGTGATGAGATAGCATCCGTTCGCCGCGCTGAGGAGCAACTCCTCCGGGTTCGTTCCAACGCCCGGTCCACCCAGGTTGGTTGGAACGCTCAGTGCGCTGGACAGGCGCTCTCCGGACACATGGCCTGTTCCATGGCGATCTCCGGACCATTCTCCGCGGACTGTGTATGTATGCAATTGCGTCATGTGACGGGCCCCCCCTTCCATTCACGCCGCATACCGCAGGCTACGTGTTATCATGTATTGTAGCGTGGCGTGACTGGGAATGCCAGTGAACTCTGAACGGAATGCACGGGGGAAGGAGGGACTGCTGTGCCATCGGTGAGCGTCCTGGTTTGCACGTACAACCGCTTGCAGGACCTAGCGTTGTGTTTGAACGCAGTGGCGAATCAGGCAGATTCCGTGGATTTGGAAATCTGTGTGGTCAACGACGGCGGAGAGCCGATAGATCCGGTGGTGCGGAGAATTCGCGGTGTTCCCGTGCGGTATACCAATCTTGTGCGGAATTACGGGCAGGTGGAGGCGCGCAATCAAGCGTTGGAGATGGCCACAGGCCGGTGGATTGCCATCTGTGACGACGACGACCGATGGCTGCCGGGCCATCTGGAACGGCTGACACGCGCCCTCGCGAATCATCCCGCGGCGGCCGTGGCGTACACCGACGCTGAAATTGTGCAGCTGCACCTGGCGGACGGGACAGCGCGGGTCACAGGCAGGCGGTTCTTTGCTTGGCGCAGTGCCGATCGTTTGCTGCGGCAATACAACCCCGTCGTTCCGTCCAGTGTGCTGTACCCTCGGTCACTGCATCGGACGTTGGGCGGGTTCGATCCGGCCGTTTCCCATTATTGGGATTGGGATTGGCTGCTCCGCTCGGCACAGACGGGATCGCTCGTCCGCGTCCCCGTTGCGGATACGCTCTACGCATATGTCGGAGAAGGCGTAAATCAATCCGCCAATCCCGCCGTCATGGCTGCGGTGCTGGATAAGTTTTGCCAAAAGCATGAACTGGGCGCGCTGCCGGTGAGCAATTTTTTGCGGATGACGGAAGATCCAGCGCTGATTGCGCACCGGGCATCCACAGCGCGGCTGTGGGACGGCGACACAGCCGGTTGGTGGACATGAACCAGCGGCGAGAGGGGGGAGTTACGATGACCGATGCGATTCATCTGGCGGGGATTGTTGCTTATGGATACCACGGGGCGCTGCCGGAGGAACGGCGATTGGGGCAGCGCTTCTCAGCCAACGTGACACTGTTTTTGGATCTGCAGCGGGCGGCCGCGTCGGATAGACTGGAAGACACCGTGAACTACGCCGAGGTGTACACCGTGGTGCAGTCGCTGCTCGCCGGTCCACCGCGCAGCTTGTTGGAAAAAGTCGCGGGTGACATCGCGGACGCGCTGCTGCGCGATTTTCCGCTCCTCTGCGGTGTTCGGGTGACGGTGGAGAAGCCGTCGGCGCCCATCCCAGGCCCGCTCGCCAACGTATCCGTGACCATTGAGCGGTGGCGCGAGACCCCGTAGGGCATGGATCAGGGTTTTGTCATCATCAGGTAGGCGATGATGCCGAGCAGAACGACGGCGAGAATCCCAACACACCAGTTGTTGGTGCGCAGTTTCTTCAGTTCGTCGCGCGCATACAGCTTTTTCGAGGCGGCGATTTGTTCCAGTTCCTTGGTGAGAGCGAAACGGACCGCCAAAAACACCACGATGTACAGGGCGATGGATGCCAGCATCCACGGTTGCAGCAGCATCCGCCAACTCGTGAATGCAATCAGTCCGGCCCCGGTGATCCACAGCAGTGCGTCGGACGTGCGTTCCACTGGGCGAAACCGGCGAATAAAAGAACGCACCCGCTCCACGCTGTCCAGCCGCGGTACGACGAAAAACACGCTCAGCTTGGTGAGGACGGCGCCAATGTGCACGATTAATAGAGGAACAAAGACCACCGGCATTCCATTCAGCCTTTCTCGCGTCACGATGGAGTCGTTCAATGAATTCTCCTTCATTTAACGCACAAATCGGTACAGCACGCAAGCGCCGTAGTACATCCATGCGTTTGGGCCGAATTTCCAGACCAGCCGGCGATGAGGCCGCACGAGGTGTTGCCGGCCCACCTTCTCATCCGACAGATACATGCCAAGCAGGCCGTGAACCACGTCTCGGTGGATGCGCACACCGTCCACCGCAGATTTGCTGCGTTCGGCGCTCATGCGGGCGAAGTGGGCGATGCGCTCTTTCGCGGCGCTCGCGGTGGGGTAGCACGCCACAAAGTTGAAGTCACCCTCCCGAAAATCCTCCTCCAGGTCAATCAGGTAGTCGAGCAGGATGTGCAAGCCGCAGATCCACGGAAAATACATGTGGAACAATTGTTCCGCATCGCCGACCGTGAGTGGTCGGGTGGCCGCCAAAAACAGGGCGAACATGCCCAGGGTCGATCCCGTCGCCGCCGCGAACTCCCACCAAAAGATTTCTGGAAACTGTTTCTGATACGGCTCCGACCAAACCATCAGACGGTCTCGCCGGGCATTCGGATGGATGTGCTTGATGGTCTGCAGTTCGCAGTAGCGCTCCACCAGCCATTCGACACGGTCACGCACCATCGGATAACCGGGAAACGTTTCGAGGGTGGTTTGGCACGTCCGTACGAGGGCAGCTAGGTAACCGCCGTCGTCCAGCGCGCCGCGCGCAGCGTAATAGTCGCGCACGGGATTTTCCGGACGGACGGCGTCCCGCATGGCGTGGTGCAGTTGCGTGAAATCCGCCTCGTCGTAAGATCCGCACCGATCGCACAGGTTGTCCAGATAGTCGCTGATGGTCTGGATGGCGACGATGAGCCGGGTCAGGCGGGGCGCGTGCGGCAGTCGAACGGCGGCGTAGACACTGCCCCCGTCCGCGTGAAATCGCTTGTGTCGCAGGCTGGCCAGAGCCTGTTCTCGGAGTGACCGGTTGGGGATGGCTTCCGCCTGTTCGGTCCATTTACGCAGTTCGGCGCGGGCCAACGGCAGGATGTGGCGAAACAATCGATACAGGAATTGAGGTGCGGTTTTTGGAACGTTCTGTTCACGCAGGTGGCCCAACCTCCTCCATGGCTCCGTTCCCATAGTATATATCCGGCGCATCCCATCGATGCTCCCGACGGCGGAGGAGGTGGCCAGCCAGCTTCACTTCATCAGCATGCTGGTGATTTGTCCCGCAACACTGAGCGCTTTCTTGGCGTTGTCCACGGTGAGGTACTTGCTCACCGCCGGCGGGACGGGCGCTTGCGGCAGGGGAGCCACCGGGTGAGCCACCGGCGCAAACGGCACCGGATGTCGCCCCGATGGAGCTGCGGGCGTCGACTGCGGCCGCGGCGGCGCGGGCGGCTGCCATGGTCCAATCATGCCGCGTCGCTTGGCGCCCTTGTGAATCATCGTAAACAACTGTTGGACCTTTTCGTCCTGTGCGACGTTGAACGCGAGCGATCCAAGGCGAATCACGGTATTGAGCTGCATGGGATTCTCCTCCGTTTCGCACGGTATCTCTACCCCTACACTATGTCCGACCACGCCATTCCTGTTCGACATTGGCACAGGGCGGATGCGGAGATTGCGTGATGGGGACGAGGGGCGGGGAGAGGCGATCCGCCGCGCTGTCGGGCGGTACAAACGTAGCCAGTACGATGTGCATATGGTACTTTAGGAATGATGAAAGTGGATAAGTGAGCAGGAAAAAGGAAGGCATGCGTGAATGACAACGATGGTGGACAATAGCGCACTCCAACAGGCACTCGCCGCGCTCCGCGGAACCATGGCTGAGGCGGAGCAGTGGGCGTTGGCAAATAAAGTGGCAGACCTGGAGCGCAGGGCGGCAACCGGGCTGCAGGATCTGTACGTGGCGTTTTGCGGCTTATTTTCGGCCGGCAAGTCGAGTTTGATCAACGCGTTGGTGGCTGACGCGGATCTGGCGACCGGAGCTGTGCCGACGACGGCGGAAGTGACGGCGGTTCGCACGCAGGTGGAGGCGCGGGGATTGGTCCTGCTGGATACTCCGGGCGTGGATTCCACCGATGCCTCCCATGCCGAGGCCACCGAAGCGGCGTTGCACATGGCGGATGCGATCATCTTTGTGATGGACTACCAACACGTGGAGTCCGAAGAAAATATAGAGTTGGCGCGGGCGTTCGTGGACAGCGGCAAGCCCCTGTACCTGGTGATCAACCAGGTGGACAAACACATCGAATGGGAACTTCCGTTTTCGGAGTTTCAGCGCCGCGTGGAGCAGACGTTTCGCGATCACGGCCTGACGTACGAGCGCATCTACTACACGTCGACGCGGGATGCGGCGCACGACGAAACGGCGCGATTGAAAGCGGATTTGGAACAATTGGCTTCCACGGGCGACGAGCTTGTCCGAAAGAGCCTCTTGCTCGCCGCCGATACCCTCGTGCGCCAGTTTGTGACGGGCGAGCATGCCCCAGAGATGGCGCAAGCCGAAGAACGGCTGTATGACACCATCGGGTACGTGCCGTTTGACGAGGACGAGGCCCAGGCACTTCAGTCGGACGCCGAACGCGAACTGCAGCGTTTGACAGCCCAGATGGACGCACAGCGCACGCAGCTGCGGCAGACGCTCGAGGCGTTGGGGGACGAGGTGCGGAGACAGATTCAGTTGGCCCAAATCGCGCCGTACGAGACCACGGAAAAAGGACGGTTGTACGTTGAATCGCAGCGGCCGAACTTCAAAGTCGGCGGCCTTTTCGGCGGCCAGCGAAAAACCGACGCGGAGCGGGCACAACGATTGGAGGCGTTTGTGCGAGACCTGTCCGAGCGAACGGAAAAGTTTCTGGTCTGGCCGCTGCAGGGCCAGCTTCGGCAATGGCTGGAGACGACAGCCTGGGCAGACGAGGCCATGCGGCAATCGGTGGAGGAGATTCGCGTGCCGGCCGTATCATCGCTGTGTCAGCAGACGGTGAACTCCGGGGCACTGATGTCAGAGCAGTATCCCTATCAATACGTGAAAGATGTGGTCGGGCAGGTCAAGAGCCAGGTGCAGGCGCAGGTGAACGGCCTGCTGGAGGCTTGGCGAGCGCCGTTGGAGGCGCACGCGGCACGCGTCACCGCATCCGAGCGTACGGAGAAGGAGAAGGCAGAAGCCGCCCACGCGGCAGTCAGTCGTTGGTTGTCGGTGCGTGCGGCCATGGCGGCCGCCTGCGGCCAATACATGGCGCCGCTGCGCCAACTGCTGACAAGTCAAACAGAACCGGGGTGGAACACATGACCAATCGGGCGGCACCGCACAACCTGCAAGTGTTATTGAATCAGATTGACGAGGCGGAGATGGAGCTCTCGCGCTTGCCGGAACTGGCCGGCGCGATGGCTCAGTTGGCCGAACTGCGCGAACAGCTTCGACAGAGACGTCATCAGGTCGCCGTGTTCGGAGCGTTTTCAACCGGGAAATCGTCTCTCATCAATGCGCTCCTGGAACAACCAATACTGGTGGTCTCGCCCAATCCGACCACCGCAGCCATCACCCAGATCTCTGCGGCTCCGCCGGAGGACGATACGGTGGCGTGCGTCACGGCGAAAACCGCGGAACAGCTGTGGACGGACGTGCATCAATCGCTCGTGGCGCTGCATCAAGACGCCGAAAATCTGGAGGAAGCCATTGCCATGGCAGAACGGCTCAGCCCGAGCGCGTTCGCGCCGGCAGCTCGCCGCTATGTGAGTTTTCTCAAAGCGGTTGCCCGCGGCTACGCGGAAATGAAACCGTTCATCGGGACGACATGGCGCGTGGATCAGACAGGCTTGCGCCGCTTCACCGCGGAGGAACAATACGCTTGCTTTGTGCAGGAGGTCAGCCTGTTCACCCACGCCCCCTTGCTTACGGAAACGGGGATGATCCTGGTGGACACCCCGGGCGTGGATTCTATCCATCGTCGCCACACGGACGTGGCGTTTCGGTATATGCAGAGTGCGGACGCCATCCTGTTTGTACTCTATTACACCCATGCCTTTTCCAGGGCGGACAAAGAGTTTTTGGGACAGCTGGCGGCGGTGCAGGACATTGTCGGGACGGACAAGCTGTTTGTCGTCATCAACGCGGTCGACCTGGCGACGGATGCCGAGGAGCGTCGGGCGGTTCGTGAACGCGTGGAAAAAGAACTCCGCCAACTCGGAATTGCGCGGCCGCGCGTGTACGAGGTGTCGAGTCAACTCGCATTCGTAGCTGGACAATATCGAAAATCGCCGGATCAGGCATCCTTTGCGTCCTTCCTGCGGAACAAGCGGGGGCTCGCGGCAGACGCACCCATTCCTGTGGACGAGATCATTCAGGACTCTGGTCTGCCCCAGTTGGCGGAGGATCTTCGAACGTTTCTCCACGAGCAGGAGGGCGTATTGGCCGCCGATGCCGTACGGCGCGGACTCGACGCCATCGCGCAGCAGGTGGCGCAGGGACTGGCTCTTCGTCGGTTTCAGTCGCAGCAGGATGCTGCGGTGGCGGCGCAGCGACGGCAGGCGGCTGCGCGCTTCATCGAGTTTCTGGGGGAGGAGCGCAATGCGCTGCATGCTGGGAAGCACGCGCAGCTCACTCGGCTTGCGGCGGAGTGGGATGAGCTCGTGTTTCACATCGGTGAACGGTTGCGCATTCGCTTTGGCGCGATGTTTCGAGAGTGTTTTCACCCAGGTCGCTTTCGCGCTTCCGGTCAGGATAAACAGGCTCTGCAGGAGGCCGCTGTTGAGCTGGCGGAAGCGCTGAGCCGGGCGGTGGAAGCGGAAGTGCGCACGTTTGGGTTGCGGGCGCAGCGTCAGGCGGAAGCTGCGGTGGCGGCGGCGAGTGCGGATTGGCAGCGTCAATTGGCCGAGGAAGACCTGCCGTATCTGGCGCTGGACGCGGCGGACGGACGGATTCCCGTCCCCGACCTGCCCGACTGGGGGCGGTTGGACTGGCAGATCTTCCGACCTGCGTTTCGCCACTTCAGTTCTGCCCGACAGTTCTTCGAAGGGGGCGGGCAGGCGGCCATGTCGGCAGCGGCGGAGCCGGTGGCCATGACCGCCTGCCAACAGGCCTGCGGACAATTGACGCAATCGGTGCGGGAGAGCGTGTCGACGGCGTTGCGCACCGTGCTGGACGCCAGGGCGGAGCGGCTGCAGCGGGCCTTGGACGCTGCAACCGAACCCGCTGCCTCCGGTGGCTCGTTGGCGGAATGGGAACGGGTGGACGCCTGGTTTGCCAAACGGCAGCCGGTGCATTGAACGCGCACCGGAGATCCGGGGGGGCGGGTTCACGCGATGTCGATGTCTCCGATGGAAGAGGGGGAACCTGTGGGCAAGCGAAGGGTGACTGCGGAAGATCTGTTTGAAATTCACGTGCTTGGCGATGTCGCTCAGCATCCCACCCAACACCTGGCCGCCGTGGTTGTGACGCGCCTGGACGCAGAGGACAACCGAGAGCGATCATGCATCTGGAAGGTGCACACAGACAGCGGCGAAGCGGCGCTGTGGACGGCGGGCGGAAATTCCGACACACAGCCCGCCTGGTCTCCGGATGGCCGTTGGTTGGCGTTTCTGTCAGACCGACACGGCGACCAGCCGCAGTTGTATGTGCTGCCCCTGTCGGGGGGTGAAGCCATCCCGGTGACGGGCGTGGCCACAGGCGTACGCGAGTTCCGGTGGAGCCCGGATGGTCGTTCCATTGCCTTCACGGCGAATGTGCCGGAGTGGGCGGATGCGGTCGACGCACGCGACAAGACACCCGGCGAGAAGTCGCCGCGCGAACGGTATACAGCGGACGTCAAGGTCATTCGCCGTGCCTGGTACCGGTTAGATGGTGTGGGTTACTTCGGGGATCGGCGAAATCATTTGCACGTCGTCGACCTGACACGACTGGTCAGTGACCGGCGTCCCCTGGCGAGCCCGTACCAGACGAACAAGCTGGACGTGGAGTTCCCCGTCACACGCCTCACCGAAGGTCCGTTTGACGTGGACAGTTTTGATTGGCTGCCCAACATGGAGGCCATCATCTTCGCAGGCAATCTGGAACCGGATGCCGACGAAACGCGAAACCAGCACCTGTACCGTCTTCCCCTGGCGGGGCGAGGGACGAGCGCGCGGGCGCCAGAGGCTGTGGAGCGCCTGTACGGCGCGCCGACGTTCGCGACGCAGCCGGCGGTATCGCCGGACGGGCGTTTCGTCGCCTTTTACGGGCACAACCAGGAATTTCGCGGGTACACGCAGTGGAACGTCTGGATCTACGACCTGGAGGAGCGGATTGCCCGTTGCCTTACGGCCAAACTCGACGCCGCATTCACGGACGTGTCTCTGTCCGATATGCGCGGCACGCAGCACTGCGGACTCACGTGGTCCGAAGATCAGAAGCACGTGTTCAGTCTTCTGAGTGCCCGCGGCACCACTCAGTTGGTGCGGGTGGATGTGGAGACAGGAGCGTGCCTGCCGGTCACGGACGGCGACGCCTGCGTCCAAACCTATTCCATGAATCAACGCACGTCGAGTGCCATCATCGTTCGCGCGGAGTCGACGACTCCCGGGGCCTTGTACATGCTGGAAGTGCCGCTCGGCACCGGAGATAGACCTGCCATCCGACCTCTGTACGATTGGAACCGCGCCTGGTTGGACACGGTGATGCTGGCGTCCCCGGTGAAATGCCGCTGCGAGACGCCGGACGGTTCGGTGGAGGGGTGGGTTCTGCTGCCGCCCAATCCTCCGCCGACGGAGGGCTACCCCACGGTCGTTCAGGTCCACGGTGGACCCATGGCCATGTACGGCGAGCAGTTCTTTTTGGAGTTTCAGTGCTTGGCCGCCGCCGGTATTGCCGTGGTGTACTGCAATCCCCATGGCAGCCTCGGCTACGGACAGGCGTTCTGCAGCGCCATTCAGGGACGTTGGGGAACCGTTGATTTCGCGGATCTGGAGGCTTTTGTGGACGCGGCGCTGGAACAGTTTCCGCTCTCCCACACGCGACTCGCCATTGCCGGCGGCAGCTACGGGGGTTACATGGCGGCATGGGCCATTGGCCATACCAAACGATATCAGGCGGCGGTGGTGATGCGGGCTTGCGTGAACGAATACAGTATGTTTGGAACCTGTGATGTTGGTTTTGAGGACCTGTACGATTTCGGCGTGACACCGTGGCAGGCGCCCGAGCGCTACCTGGAAATGTCCCCGTTGAGCTACGCGGATGAGATGAACGTGCCGGTTCTCATTCTGCACGCGGAGAACGACCTGCGCTGCCCCATCGAACAGGCAGAGCAGTTGTACATGGCATTGCGGATCCGCAATGTGCCGGTCGAGTTTGTGCGATTTCCGGACGAGAGCCACGGTATGTCGAGGAACGGGAAGCCGTGGCACCGCGTCTACAGGCTGGAGAAAATCCAGTCCTTCTTGATGAAGGAACTGGGTTTGTGCAGGAGGGATGCAGATGGCCAAGCGATGGCATGACGAAGGGGACTGGGCGTTCGGATCTTCGCGGAGGTCCAGTCGAGGGCCGTGGCTGGTGGCGACTGCCGCCGTCTGTTTTGCCATTGGCGTTCTGGCGGGCGCCTCGTGGTTTCCGAGGACTGTGTACGTCGGGTTGGATAGCGCAGCGAGCGGCGGTGGTAATTCGTCGTCGACACAAGGCAGCCAGAACGGATTGGCGTCTGGATCCGAGCCGTCCGCCGTGCCGCCGGAACTCGGCAACAACGTGATCACGCAAATTTACGATGCCTCGCGCCCGAGCATTGTCACCATCACGGCGGTGAGCGGGACAAGCGCCGCCAAGGACGGCCTCCAGGAAGATGTGGGAACCGGTTTTTTCATCGACAATTCGGGGGATATTGCGACCAATAACCACGTGGTGAACGGCCAGTCCTCGGTGTCCGTGTCGGTCAACGGGAAGACGTACAAGGCCAAAGTGGTGGGTACGGACGCGCTGGATGACCTCGCCGTGGTTCGGCTCACGCCCATGCCCGCCAACGTGAAGCCTCTTCCGCTGGGCACAGCCTCCACCCTGCATCCGGGGGATTTGGTGGTGGCGATAGGCAATCCGTTTGAATTGACGGCCAGCGTGTCGGCCGGCATTGTGAGCGGGTTGAACCGTTCCATGCCCACTGACAACGGGCGGCTGCTCAGCGGATTGGTGCAGACCGACGCGGCGCTGAACCCTGGGAACTCGGGCGGTCCGCTGTTGAACGCCAGTGGGCAGGTGATTGGCATCAACACGGCCATCGAGAGCCCCGTGGAAGGATCTGTGGGCATTGGCTTCGCCATCCCCATTGACAAGCTGAAGCAGGTGTTGCCAAATCTGCTTTCCGGCAAAGCTGTGGATCATCCGTGGCTTGGGATCACCGGTATGGATATCACGCCGAAAGAGGTGGAGACGTATCATCTGCCGGTGAACCAAGGGGTGCTGGTCATCACCACCACCAAGGGCGGCCCGGCGCAGCGTGCGGGGATTCACGGAGATTCCGGCAGCGCCGAGAAGCCCGTGGGAGATGGAGATATCATCACAGCTGCCAATGGACAATCGGTGGCGGACCTGGAATCGTTGACGAGCATCATTTCCTCTCTGCAGGTGGGCGATGTGGTGCATCTGTCCATCCTGCGCCATGGAACATCCATGGACATCTCCGTTACGCTGCAGGCATGGCCGAAGAACGGGCCTTGAATCCGCAGCCTGAATGGTTCACTACGTAGAAACAGGGCCGACGCCGCGAACGCGGTGTCGGCCCTGCCGCTGTTCCGGCGGTTACCGGAACCATCTCCTGCGTCGATACAGGGCGACCAACCATACGCTCGCCACACCGATGGCGCTGACTCCGCTGACGAGGGCCCCCAGCTCGAACGCGGCGGGATGATACGAGAAGGAGACCGTATGGGTGCCTGCCGTCAGAGGGACGCCGGTCAACACCTGTCCGTTCGGCGGACCCACCCGTTGCAAGGCGACCCGATGGCCGTCGACGCGAGCGGTCCAGTTCGGATCGAACATTTGCGACAAGACGAAGCATCCGCCCGTCTTCGCCGAGACGCGCCAGGTGGATGCGTTGGGCTCCCAGTGAACCTGCTGCACCGATGTGGGAAGCCTGGTCAAGGGCGTGTCCACCGATGGGGCCAGCCAAGCGGGGACGATGGGATCTGGATTTTTCCAAATGTCCACAGTGGATCCGGCGTACACCAGCGACCACGCGGCCGGCGCCAACCGGGCATGGACGGGAATGGTGACCTCGCTTGTGCCGCCGAGCACCAGGTGGTGGACGGTGAAAGGCTGGTTCCAACTCTCACAGTGGATGGTGATGTGCGTTGGCGTGCGGGGCCATCCGCTCGGGATATGGATGGTGCTGCTCAAATCCGGCGAACCGAAGATCCATTCCGTCATGTGATGTGAACCGTTCTCCATCGTGATGGCATACAGCGGTCCGTCGGTCGCGGACACCGTGGCAGAGGGTGCCAGTACAACGGTCATCCACTGCGTCCCCGTCGGCAGCTTGATCTCCGTGGACCAACTGGGGGACCCGTCGAGGGCGGTTGCCAGGGCGTTGGGCATGCCGACCGGCGTGAGCACGTAGCGCACGTCGAGTGCATCCAGCAAATCTCGCGGTTGACCGAGCAGGAGCGCATTGCTCCACGTCAGGCCGATGGACTCGTCGTACCAAGCGGGAACCAGCGAGTCGTATCCGTTCAAGAAGGGCATCTGGAACGCTGCCGACTGATCCTGCATGAACGTGTCGGTACCCAGGTCGGCGGCGCGGAGATAGGGCTTCGAAACGCCGAGGTGCTCGGACAGAAACCGGCCGGGCCCAGCCGCTGTCTGTTCGAGCGGTGATGTCGGCGTGAGCGGAAACCGGGAGAGGCACACGCTTTGCCCCACACAGTCCACCACAGCCAGACCGGTGAGCACCACGGCGCGCCACCGGCGCAGTCCCCGCCATAGCCAGGCGAGGAGGGTTACGCCGAGCAGGCATTCACTCAGAGCGAGCGTGGTCAGGGACAGGTTGGACCAGCCGAGCGCCCATTTGCAGACAGCCAACAGAATCACCGCCGCACCGGTGACCATCGCGCCGGTTTGGCGAAACCGGCCGTCGCGAGAATCTTCCGTCGACAGATAGGCGATGCCCGCAGCGGCCAGCAGCGCAACCGCGAAGTCGGTCAACAGCACGTAGCGGGCGGGTACGCGGAACATATCGAAGCCAGGGACATACGCCAAAACCAGGCTCAATGGCCCGTATCCGCCGAGCGCCAGGCCAATTCCCACGACGGCAATCAGACCGAGGGCCGCGATGGCAGCACGGCGGTACAGGCACAGGCAGGCGGCAGCGGCCAGCGTGAGCACCACAATCCCCGCGTAACACGTGAATTCCCAGAGCAGCGGACTGCCGAAGGTCGCAGCAAACGTATCCTGGCTCCAATTTGGGCTGCCGGGTCCACCACCACTGCCAAAGGGACTCAAAAATTGCGCCAAAGCCTGCGGCAACATCGATAGAAACAGCAGGAACGCGGGTGACTCGTGCTGCCTGCTGGAGTAGGTCACGAGTTGCATCGTGGGCAGCCATTGGGCGGCCGCCAGCAACAGGGCGATCCCCATGCCGCCGAGCACCCAGGCGGAGCGAACCAACCGCGGGCGCAGCGATTCCTTCGCGTGGTTTCCCAGGGCCGCGTGCACGCCCGTGTATAGGATGAGAATCAATCCGGTGTAAAACGTGATCTGAGGATGACCGGCGTATATCTGCATCGCGTACGCGGCGCCCATGGCGCACACGCGGACGGGGGTGGCGCGCCGGAGCACGCACAGCGCGAGCCAGAACACCACCGGCAGCCAGCAGACCGCGTCAAACATCTGGGTGTGAATCTGGTGTCCCAGCACAAAGCCGCAGGTGATAAACGACGTTCCGGCCACCAGCCCGGCCAGACGGCTGCGGAACAGTTGGTAGACTGCCGCGTACATACCGCTGGCCGCCAGCCAGAGGTGGCCGAGATACGACACTTTCAGGGCTGTTTCCGCCGGCAGCCATAGAAACACTGCGTTCGGCAGGTACAGTGGGCCGGACTGCCCGGCGGCGAGAAACGGCTGACCGCCAAAGTTGAACGGATTCCACAACGGCAACTCGCCTCGGCGGTAAAACCAGGCGAGCAGCATGCGCTGGGGCAGGTTGAGATGCGTGAGATCATCCAGGGAATAGACACCGGCGCCGCGCAACCACACGGGGTATGCGATGAGCACAAGGATGCCGAGCACCGCGAGCGCGCCGACGTGGAGCCATCTGTTCCGTACGCGCCGTGGGTCGGGGCGGGCCGTTGACTGGATCATGTTGTCCTATTCCTCCCTGCCAAATTTGGTAGAATAAGAATACCACACGGAGTGGCCTCTTCAGATGGCCAATCCGCCATCCCCTGTAACATCTCGACGGAGATTGCGTCTGTATTCATGTGGCGCGTTGCTCCTGAGTCTCTGATGCTGACGGAACGTCGGGGAGTGGGTGATCTCAGATAGAACAGGAGCAAAGGCTATGCGCTGTTCCGAGTCCGGCTGCGGAGAAGAGATTTGCAGACACGGTTGTTTGAGAGAGCACGAAGTGCTCGTGCGCAACCTCGTTTATCATATCACCAGAAGCCCCAATGACGTCGACGACCTGGTGCAGGAAGTGATGGTCAAGGCGTACCAGTCCATGTCCGCGTTTCGAGGCGGCAGTTTTCGGGCGTATCTGGCGCAGATTGCACGAAATCATTGTTACGATTGGATGCGGCGCCTGCAGGCCAAACGGGCCATTCAGCAGGTGGAGCTGGTCCCGGAAATGCGGGCGGGCGAGGATCTCGGTCCCGAGGCGGCCCTGCTGCAGAAAGAATCGACCACAGAGTTGATGGCGTTGCTGGATGAATTGGGCCATCCGGATCGGGAAATTTTGCTGCTCAGACACGTCCACGGCTTGGAGTACACGGAAATTGCCGCAGCGCTGCAAATGAGCCCTGGCGCGGTGCGTACCAGAATGTCCCGTGCCCGGCAGAAGGTGATGGAGAAACTGCAGGGGAGGGAGCGGCATGGATCATCTCAATTGGGATGACGTTTGGTCATACCTGGATGGCGAATGGACCATCTCTGATGAACGCGCGCTGCACCTGCAAAAGTGCCCATGCTGTCAAACGCGCGTGGAGGAGGCTCGCACCGCGCACGGCCAGATTGTGGAGGCGTTGGTGACACCCGTTCCACCGCAGACCGAAGCGTCGTTCGCTCAGGTGAGGCAACGGTTGACCGCGGCGAATGTCGGCGCATGGGCGGTACGGCGCGCCCGCAGTGGCTACCGGAACCGGCTGGTTGCCGGCAGCGTGGCGGCGGTTGTGCCGTCGGTGGCTGGCCTCGCCGGGTTTTGGCAATGGCAGCCGCACGGTGCCGACGGCAGGATGACGGCCGCGTCCACTTCCTCCGCGACGGGCCCACAGGCGGCGCCGGCCAACACCAACCGGACCGCGGCCACGGTGAACGGTGTGAGTACGAATTTCTCCGCTGCGAACGCCGGTGCCTCCCAATCGGCGGCGTCCGGCGACAGCCCGCCGGTGGGACAAAACCTGACCATGCAGACAGCGGCCATGTTGTCCGGACAATCCGTAGGTGCAACAGCGCTCGCCGCGTCTGCAGCGGGCAGCGGGAAGGCCAACGGGAGCATCGAACAGAAAGGGTGGACGCCCGCGAACAAGAGCGCATCTACTGCGGGATGGAGTTTCCACTCGCCTGCGCCTACGCCAAACAACGTCGCGGAGGTGCCGATGGTCTCGAATTCGGTGGTGTCCGGGCAGGTGACGGTGGAGGTCCGAGATTCGCAAGATCGTCCCATTGCGAATGCCCAGGTGGCCCTGATTTGGTCCGGGAAGGTGCAGGCGACGGGAAAAACAGATGCCACGGGTCAAACCGAATCCATCCATGTGACGTTGCCGGCCAACCCTCTGTTCTACAACATGCCGACAGTGGATTTTCCACCTGTGGGCACGCTGACGGTGGTCGTGTGGAAGAACGGATATGTGCCGCAGGTCGATTTTGAAGGGACTGTGTTCGCGTACGGGAGTTCACAGGTCGTGGATGTCACGCTGCCGCAGGCCAAGGCGCCCGCAGAAGATGCGGTGGGGATGACGGGGAGCGGCGTCAATCCGGACAGTTCGCCAGCCACGCGCGCGGCTTGGGCGGACGGCGTGCATTGGCTGTTGTCCAGCGCTTCTGCAATGGATGGGGTGATTGCGGCGGGAACTCCGCTTTCATTGTCTGTGGTGGACTTGCAGGGGCGTCCGGTGGCGGGCGCACAGGTGGTTTGGCTGGTGAACGGCGTCATCGAAGGTCGAACGGTGACTGGGACGGATGGGCAGGCTGTGTGTCGCGCCTCCGGTTTCCCCGACTGGCGAACCGTCGACGGCAGCCAGGTGCTCGGTTTGATGGTTTCGAAGGACGGATATGCGCCGGCGGTGACGCTGGAAGTACGGGTGCCGCCCACCGGACTGCAGCCTTGGACAGTGCACCTGTCGCCGCTCGCGGGGGCGACGGGCGTACCGACCCAGGCTGTGCCTGCCGCAGTGGTCACCGAGTCTCAGGCAGAACAATTGTATCATCTTGCCCTTGACACCAATCAGGGCGGGTGACCTGTTCAGTCATCCGCCTGCGGCCGATATACAAACGGCTTTCGCTTTCGCTGTCCGGCATACGATTGGTGGAACATCTTTAACAGCGCGCGTTTTTCCAATCTGGATACATAGGAACGGGAGATTCCGAGCAGGTCCGCGACTTCGTTTTGCGTCCACTCCTTTCCGTCCGCGAGTCCGAAGCGCAGTTCAATCACGCGCCGTTCACGGCCGTCCAGGATGCGCATCAACTGCATCATATTGGTGATTTCCATTCGTTTGCTCACTTCTTCCTCGGTGCCGTCCGCATCGGAACCGAGGATATCTCCTATGGTAATCTCGTTGCCCTCCTTGTCCGTCCCGATGGGACTGTTCAGCGAGACGTCTCTGCGCGTTTTCTTCTGCGCACGCAGTTGCATCAGGATTTCGTTCTGAATGCAGCGAGCGGCATAAGTTGCGAACTTGGTGCCCTTGGTTGGTTGAAATGTCTCCACGGCCTTGATCAATCCCACGGTCCCGATGGAAATCAGATCATCGTGATCAATCCCGGATGAATCAAACTTTTTCGCCACGTGCGCGACGAGCCGCAGGTTGTGCTCAATCAGCGCTCGGTAGGCTGCTCTGTCTCCCTTCAGCCAGCGGGCGAAGTATTCGGCCTCCTGCTGTTTGCTGAGCGGCTGTGGAAAGGACTGGTTGACATACCCGGTCACCAGTGCGACATCGCGCACCAGTGAAGCGATTGCCAAGGAAAGGGATAGCAAGGATGCATGCACCTCCGGGCTGTGTTGCAATGCAGGATGTAACATGCTATGCCAGCGCGGGCGAAAGGGTGTGTTTGTCTGGTTATATCCTGTTTTATCCGTGATGGGTATTACGCGATACATTTTATCCGGATTATATTGAATCCGAAATTTTATCCGGGTATAATACATGGCGCAGCCCCTACACAGGAGGTAGACCATGAACCGTTTTATGGACACTCCCTGCACAGCCTTTCTTGGCGAACACGTCGTCGCATCTGGTCCCTTGGCGCAGGTTGTTTCGAAAGTAAAAGATACTATCAATCATCACCACCTCTCGCAGGTACTCATCTTTGATGACTCTACGAGTAGGCAAATAGAAATTGATTTTCGTGGAACGAAAGAGGCCGTGTTAGAACGACTATCACAGCATCCAGATGCCGTTGCATCGATTCCTCAGTCGGACACGGACTCCCTTCGTCGTGTGGGTCGGCCTCGGCTGGGTGTTGTGGCTGGGGAGGTCACGTTACTGCCACGGCATTGGGAGTGGCTTAAGAGCCAGCCTGGAGGAGCATCCGCCACATTGCGCAGGCTTATTGATGAAGCTCGACATGCCCGTGAGAACCAGGATAAGGTGCGAGCAGCACAGGAGGCGACCTATCGCTTTATGACAGTCATGGCGGGGAATCTCAGTCATTATGAAGAGGCCCTGCGGGCATTATTTGCTGGCGACTCACGGCGTTTCTATGAGCTCATTGATGGATGGGCTTCGGACATTCGCAATCACATAAAGAAATTGGCAGCCCATGCGTTTCCAAACAACGGGGCAGACGATTCGTCTTCAACTAAATGAGTGGAGATGAGAGAAGTTGGATCGAAGAAAGGAATTGAAGATGAAGTGGAAGGAACAAAAGACAGTTGCAGGTGTGTTTCAAATCAAAAACATGAGGAATCATAAGATTTTTGTGGATAGCACTCGGAACATCAACACAATTAACGGAGAAAAGTTTATGTTAGAGCATGATTCCCACCCAAATAAATCTCTTCAAGCAGAGTGGAATGAATTCGGAGCGGATGCCTTTTCGTTCGAAGTATTGGAGACGGTGGACAAGAAACCCAATGATTATTTCGACTTGAAGGATGCTCTAAAGAAGCTAAAAGAAAAATGGGTACAGCAACTTCAGCCCTTTGGGGATAGGGGATATAACGTGCCGAAATAATATGTCGGATCATCGGAAGGACCGAACAAGTTGATGACAAATGTGCATCCATCGATTCAGCGATATATGTAAAAAACTGTGACCCTTTTGATTCCGTTCATGTTAAGCAACACTCTGCAGTTGGTGGGACAGTTGGTTGGCAGCGTCATTGAAAACAGACAACATCCGTAATGAAATTCGTTTCCTTCCTTGTCCGTCCCGATGGGACTGTTCAGCGAGGCGTCTCTGCGCGTTTTCTTCTGCGTACGCAATTGCATCAGGATCACACTTCTCATTCCAACAGTCTAATAGAATGTGTTTATAGTCACTTTTTCAAGGTGTGTCTCCAGCTCAGCCTCGAGCAATCCTTGCACCGTACTGGAGAACAAATCTCGCCAGGGAGCCTGGAAGTTGTCCGTCGATTTGAAGTGATTCTCCTTGATGAACTGTGCTAAGAACTCTTTCGAAATTCGCTCCCTACCAACCTTGTACTCTCAGTGTTTGTCTGCGAGGCATGAAGATCTTTGACGCTCGTGCCGAAGTTGGTCACAATCAATACGTCGCGACAACGGAAGGGGAGGTCTATGGAGGGATTGATTTATCGATTGGATCAACGTCCGCGCGGGGGTGCGCTGTGGCTGTCAACCCTGCAGTGGTTCATGTTCACGCTGGCGAACATCATCACGGTGCCCATCGTGGTCGGGCACGCGTTCCATCTCAGCGCGGCAGGGATTGCCATGTTCACGGAACGGACGTTCTTTGTGTGTGGGGTCATCGGCTTTTTGCAGGCGTGGCTCGGTCACCGCTTTCCTGTGATTGAAGGTCCCGCCGGGATGTGGTGGGGCGTGTTTCTGGTTTTGGTGCAGATGGCGGTGGACAAAGGCCAATCGCTCGGCGTGTTGCTTCAGGAATTGGAACTGGGATTGATGGTTGGCGGCCTGGTGTTCATTGTGCTCGGGGTCAGCGGACAACTCGGGCGGGTTCGGCGTCTGTTCACACCAGCTGTGACGGGAACGTTTCTGATCCTGGTGGCCCTGCAGGTTGCGCATTCTCTGGTCGAAGGGGTGCTCGGCATCGGCTTCCGGGGGCGCGAGACCGTCGCTCCGGAGGTGGCGGGGTTGTCCGTGCTGGTGCTGGCCGTAGCCATGGGACTTATGTTCAAGGCACGCGGCATGGTGCAGTCGATATCCGTTCTGATTGGCCTCGGTTGTGGCTGGGTGCTGTTTTCAGTGTTTGGCCTCGTGGACGCGCCGGTTGCCGACACGCCTTGGGTGGCGTTGCCGAGCCTGTTGCCGTTCGGGCCGCCGAAATGGAACCTGGGCGTGTGTCTGACCGGGGCCATCACAGGGGGCATTCTGCTGTCGAACCTGATTGCGAGTCTCCAGGCTTTGGCCGCGGCTGCGGGGGAGCAGGTGACTGATCAGCGGTTGAGCCGCGGAGCCCTCATGACGGGAGTTGGCACGCTGCTGACCGGCCTTTTCGGGGTGGTCGGCATGGTTCCATTGTCCTCCTGCGCCGGTCTGGTGTCGTTGACCCGCATGGCGTCGCGCTTACCGTTCATGGTCGCATCCATTGCGGTCGCGCTGCTCGGATTCTTTCCCACCGTCGGCCAGTGGGCGGCCACGCTGCCTTCGCCTGTGGGATATGCCATCCTTTTCGTCGTGTTCGCGCAAATGATTGGGTTTGGATTGCGGGATTACCGAAGCATGTCACTGGATCAGCGCGATGTGCTGGTCATCGGCATTTCTCTGACGGCCGCAGTGGGCGTGTTCGCGGTGCCGGCCACCGCCTGGAATGGGCTGCCTCCCGTTCTCGGATACGTCCTGGACAACGGCCTGATTGTGGGCATCCTGCTGGTCCTGTTGTTCGAGCATGTGCTGCTCCGCCGGCCGCAGGCGACGGTCTCGCCTGAATCATCGCTGGGAATAAACCAAGCGCCAAATGTAGACTGAGCTTCGACACAATCGGAGTGAGTTCGCGATCATCCATTTGCGGGAATTCGTGGTTCTGTGAAAAAATCCGACAAAAAGACAAGGAAAATCGGACTGAGTGTCGAAATATCACCATGTTGCCCTTTGCAATGACTGCTCGTTGGAGCGGGAGCGTCCAAATTTTTGTAACGTGGTGATGTGGTTGAGAAAGCGAACGTGGATGGTCGGTACTGTCGCAGTCGGTTTCACAGTGACCTCGCTGACAACGGCATACGCCGATGTGCTCTCTCAGAAGCGGAGTCAGGCTCAGCAGTTGCAGTCTCAGGTCACGCGGTTGCAGCAGCAAATTGAGAAGGATCAGCAGCAGGAATCCAGCTACAAGAAGCAGTTGGACTCCCTCACCGCGTCCTTGAACACCGTGCACGCGTCGCTGGTGGACAATCAAAAGCAGTACAGTGCGGTGCTGAGTCAGGTGAATCAACTTCAGACAAAAATTCAGCAGAATCAGCAGAACTTGAACAAATCGGAAGACGAGTTGGCTGCCCAATTGCGGTACATGTATGAGAGTGGCGGCCAGGGATACCTGGACGTGTTGTTTGGAGCTCAGTCGTTTTCCGATTTTCTCAGCCGTCTCAGCGAGATGGCGATGGTGGGGGAACAACAGCATCAGATCATTCAAGCGGTGCAGTCATTGCAGCAACAGTTGACCGCGCAGCAGGCCGCTCTGAAATCAGACCAGAAGACCCTCGAGCAGCGGCGTGCCCAATTGCTTCAGGCGCAGGCGATGGATCAGTCGCTCCAGGCAGCTAAGGCAGCCGCACTCCAGAACATCAAGAACCAAGAAACCAAGGACAAGAACGCCAAGTATACGGTGGAGAGCCAACTGAAGCTGACACAAGCCCAGATTGCAGAGATTGAAGCGGAGACACAGGCCGCGGAACAAAAAATGCAGTCGGCAAGCTATGTCGCACAGACGCAGAGCACATTCACCAATGTGAGTGCCGACGCGTTGATTCACTATGCCGAACAATTCATCGGGTTGCCGTACGTCTGGGGCGGGACCACGCCCAATCCGGGATTTGACTGCTCCGGGTTCACGCAGTACGTGTTTGCCCACTTCGGTGTGGCGCTCAACCGTACGGCCGCTGAGCAGTTTGCGCAAGGCATCCCCGTCTCTCGCGGGAATCTGCAGCCCGGAGATTTGGTTTTCTTCAGCACGTACGCCCCCGGTGCCACGCATGTGGGGATTTATGTCGGCAACGGAATGATGATTAACTCCGAGGACAGCGGCTTGATGATCACGTCGATGTCATTGCCGTACTGGTCGTCTCGGTACATCGGCGCACGCCGCGTGATGAATGCGACCTGACCGGACGTGCAGACGGGAAGGTGCCGTCCGGTTCTCTCCGCAATTCCGCATGTCATACCTCCGTCCGCCCGGCCGCACGCGGTTGTGCTGAGCCGGGCTGGACACTTTTCTACAAATCGTTAAATATTGCAACCCCAGCAACGGCCGATGATTTCATATAATAGGGGCAGTCTCAAGTGTAGGAGCCTGTGAAGATGAAGCCAATTGATAAGCGTGAAGTGCCGCCGAAGGCGGGCCGAGCCTCGCTTCTCTACGGAATGATATTCGTCGCCTTTTCGACGTTGATTGCTCGATTGGGATATCTGCAAATCACCGAGGGTCAACAATTTCACACTCAGGCCACCGATTATCAATACGTGACGACACCGGTGCTGCCGGTGCGCGGACGCATCTATGATACCAACAACAATCTGTTGGCGTACGATGCACCGGTTTACAATCTCTACTTCACGAAATCGTCGTCGACCAATGATCAAAGCATGAACGAGCTGGCTCAACAACTCTCGGTCATTTTGAAAACGCCAGCCAAAACTCTGTACAACACCATGAAAAACTCCGACTTTGAGACCACGCTCATCGCCAAAAAACTGACTGAATCCCAGATGGCCTACATCGAAGAACATAAGTCGGATCTGCCGGGCGTGGACATCCAGGCCGCTTCACAGCGCGTCTATCCGTTCGGCGATTTGGCCGGGCAGGTGCTCGGTTACACCGGTGCCATCCAGCCGGAGGATGAAAAGAAGTTTGACGCAGAGCACATCAAGTATCTTCCGACGGAAACCGTGGGTCGGACGGGTTTGGAACTGGAGTATGAAAGGGAATTGCAGGGCATGTACGGGTACGAGCTGTCCACCGTGAACTCGGCGGACGGCACGGTGACTTCGCTTGGCTTCAATCCCGCGCCGAAGCCGGGAGACAACCTGAAGCTGACGTTGGACGGGGTACTTCAAGCGGAGGCACAAAACGATGTGCTGAGCGTGATCAACAGTTCGCAATACAAAAATGCGATTGATGATGCGTCGGCTGTCGCCATTGATGTGAAGACCGGCGGTGTGTTGGCGATGGTCAGTTATCCTTATCTGGATCCGAATTGGTTTGCCGACGGCACATCCGGGAAACACGCAAATTACTTGAAATCCACCTCAGCACAGATGAACCACGCGATACAGAGTCCCATGTATCCAGGCTCGACGGTGAAACCTGCAAATCTGATTACGGCGCTGCAACTTGGCGTCATCAGTCCGAGCTTTGCGATTCAGGATCGTATGATCACATACGTGGCTGGAACTCCAATGAGTGACGATGGAATGAACCACGGATTTGTCGACGCAATCAAAGCCATTGGTGTATCTTGTGACACGTATTTTTACGAAGTGGGTTTGAAAATGGGGCAATGGTTTGGTGGGGTCAGCAATTATCAACAGTGGGCGGATACCAGTTTTATCAAGGGCCTGACGGAGATGTACCAAGGAGAGTGGGATTTTGGACTGGGGCCAACGACAGGAATTGATCTGCCTGGTGAGTCGAGTGGTATATTTTGGATAAAGGACACGAGCCAGACGGGTGCCCCAGCTCGTCACCTGGATCTGCAGGCGGCGCTCACCTCCCTGAAGAAGACAGGACAGTATGTGAACCATGGCAGCCCGACCGACCTTGCCTATGCGGGAATTGGTCAAATGCAGCAATTTACCCCGCTGCAGTTGGCGCAGTACGCTGCAACCATCGCAAATAACGGGAAAAGGATGAAACCCTACGTCGTGCAGGAGATCATTCCTCAGGATGGTGGAAAACCAACCGTTGTACACCCTGTCGTACAGAATGTGGTCAAAGCAAATCCACAGTACTTTAAGATGGTTCAACAGGGCATGTACGATGCGTTGTACGGTCCGGGCGGTACGGCATATGGTGTGTTTAACAATGATCCATATAAAGCCGCAGGAAAAACCGGGACCGCTGAAATATACATGCACGGGCAAAAGGTTGACAACTCGGTGTTCATTGCCTACGCGCCGTACGATAATCCGCAGGTTGCGGTTGCAGTCATGGTTCCCGGTGCGGGATATGGAGCGCAGGCGGCGGCACCCATTGCAGAAAAGATGTTCGATACCTATTTCAAAGAACACCACGAGTTCTTCCCGAAAGATCAGTGGTTGAATGTGCAGATTCCGGCCAGTTGGCTGAGCAGTCCCGCGTATAAAGATCCCGAATCGAAAAACTGAGAGTGGCGCTCGCCACTCTCTTCTTTTGGTACGCCCGGCATGGGCGGTCCCTATAGGGTGAAAGTCCCGAACGGGGGTTGGCGACACACCTACCGTTAGCCAAGAGCAAGGGTGTCCATTGTGAGGTGGAATCTGAAGGAAGCTGGAGGCAAACTCTCGACCCGAGGTACACGAATCGCATTCGAGGCTGTCACAGTCGGATGAGTTGCCCAAACACAACGAAGTCCGAAGTCGCCAAGGGCTGTGGCAGTAGATGCGGCGGGTGCATGAGAGGAAAGGGGCCGTTCTTATCCGGGGAGGCCTGTCCGATACGCTGGTAGAGCCGGTAACCGCCGTCGAGAGGCG
>NZ_AUCA01000006.1 GCF_000429525.1 Alicyclobacillus contaminans DSM 17975
AACACATGTTTTAGACTGCGTTGGTGAAAGACCAGAGTAAAGAGCAACCGAAATACATTCAATACAGGAACGCCGGTTTGCTTGGTGATGTTGGATTGCCGGAGCAGCTTCCCGATGCGGAATTCCTTGAAGAATGCGGTTATCATGGATTGGAGTTGATCTGAGTGCAGAGAATCACGTACCATGTAAGAAACATCCTCACTTTTTTGTAGACTGTTTGGGTCGGCAACCTCAGTCTACCAGAAATATGAGGATGTTTTTGCTTTTACATGACCCACAGCTCCAACGAACTCAAGAAATTACAGGCTCAATTCGGGTGCGAAACTTGAGGAAATTCACATATTGAAAGGCGAAGTAGCCGATAGCATTGCAGACCAGCGTGGGATGACGGAAGAAGGAGTACCAGGGCGCGCGTACTTGTTCCGACGCTTGAAGCGTCTGTTCGTCCGACAGCACGCCGTCCGTCGAGCGAATGACTGCGAGTTCTCCTTCGTCGACCAACGGGTGTTCTTCCGGCTTGTTGGTGAACACCTTCGCCCAGATGGCCACCCAAATCAGACCGACAATACCGAGAATCACAAACGTCGTCTGCCAGCTGGCGATGGACAGCAAACCCACGGCAATGGGCGCCGTCAGCAGGCTGCCGAACGGTACGCCGAATAAACCGAACGATTGCATGAATCCCTTCTCCTGCGGAGCCGCCCAGTTCGCCACCGTCTTGTTCATCGTGGAAAACAGCGGACCTTCCGACAATCCGAACAGAATGCGGAAGACCGCGAAGCCGGCCAACGCAGATCCGCCAAAGATGGCAACGCCGATATTACCGGCGAATGCCATGGAAATTTCAAAGACGGACCAGAGGCTGCCCGCGAGCAGCCACACAAATTTCGGCCCTTTGCGGTCAGCCAACAGCCCGCCCAGGATGGATCCGGCCATATACCCGTAGCCGAAGTACCCTAGAACCGCTCCCCAAGCTGCCTTGTCCAGGTGAAACAGCTGAATGATGGGCTCGGACGCGTAGGAGATGGCACCTCTGTCCACATAATTGATCATGGTCATGAGTACAATCAGTGCCATGATGACGTAGCGAAACTTCCGATGCAAATCTTTTTCCCCCCATCGTGTCAGAATCCAATAAAACATGAATTCCTTTCCAGACTACCACATTTCCGAGGTCAAGTGAATCCCCTTACATTCACGCCGTTCATGCGACCAGGGTGCATGAAACGCGAGATGTTCAGAACACGCTAAGGGTTGTATTCTCCATCTGCCTCGCGTAGACTGGTTCGGAGAATGAAATATTTGATAAACGAAAGGAAATCGCCGCCATGGAACTCTGGAAGCGGAATCTGTGGGTCTGCTGGTTCGGCTCCTTCGCCACCACTGCGGGGATGAGCCTGGTGACCCCCTTTTTGCCCCTGTACATCGAACTGCTTGGCGTACATAAAACCAGTGCTGTGGAACAGTGGTCCGGATTGGCATTCGGCGCGACCTTTCTGCTGTCCGCGATGGTGTCGCCGCTGTGGGGACGGCTTGCAGATAAACGCGGGCGAAAGCTGATGCTGTTGCGGGCCAGTTTGGGCATGTCGGTGATTGTGACGCTCATGGGCTTCGTTCATAACGTCTACGAACTGGTGGGGTTGCGATTGCTGATGGGGGCGGTGTCCGGGTACATTGCCGCCGCCATCACGTTGGTGGCGACCCAGACGCCAAAAGAGCATTCCGGCTGGGCGCTGGGCACCCTCTCCACCGGAACGGTCGGAGGTACGCTGCTCGGCCCGCTCATCGGCGGCTATCTCGCTGAGGCGGTGGGGCTTCGATCCGTATTCTTCATCACGGGCGGATTGCTGCTGGTCGCCTTCATGACGTCCGCACTCTTCATCCGTGAACGGTTCACCCCGTCAAAAACCACTGCGGACTATAGCTTCCGCCAGGTCTGGACCATGCTGCCCAACCGTCAGTTGGTGGCAGGTCTGTTTGTCACCACGTTCATTCTGCAACTGGCCAACATGTCCATCCAACCCATTGTCACCGTGTATGTGGAACAATTGCGACCGAACGGCAGCCATCTCGCGCTGATTGCCGGAGTCGTCGTGGCTGCGGCCGGCGTGGCCAACGTGATGGCCGCACCGTGGTTGGGCAAACTGTCCGACGCGGTGGGGCCGCAGAAAGTGCTCTTGGTGGCGTTGATTGCAGCGGGGATCGTGTTCATTCCACAGGCCTTCGTGACCACGCCCTGGCAGTTGATGGGTTTGCGATTCTTGCTCGGGATTGCGACCGCGGGACTGCTTCCGTCCATCAACGCGCTGGTGCGCCGAAACGCGCCCGCGTCCGTGGCGGGCCGGGTCTTCGGATACAATCAGTCCGCGCAGTACCTCGGCAACATCGGCGGGTCAGTGCTCGGCGGCCAGATGGCAGCCTACTTCGGCATCCACTACGTGTTTTTCTCCACCGGCGCCCTCCTGTTGCTGAACGCATTGTGGGTGTTCCAACTCGAACGCATCGGTGGCCGGCGCCATCGTCTGCACCCGGAGGCCAAGGCGTGACGGCGTCGGCTTGAACGCCCCGCCGCTCTGCGTCAGTTGGCTGCCCAGTCGGGCAAAAGCCAGTAGTACACAGTCCTGCCGTTGGGACGAATTCTTCCCACTTCGAGAAAGCGATCCCCGCGCGCACAGACAAGACGAGTGCCCGTCTTCAACTCAATGGTCGAAGCGTCCGTGAAGTCCGGGACGTACTTGCTGTTTTTGCCGAGATAGACGCACCGGTTGTACCGCGCAACCACCTCGACAGGATCGGACGTGCCCCAGACCTGGTCGGCGGCGCCCGTCACCTGCCGAATCTGCGCCGCTTGCAGCGGACGATACACGCCGAGCCAGTCCTCCAGTTTTTTGTACACCACCGACAAACTCAACAGAACGCCCAACAAGGCGGCCGCCAGATGCCACCCCCAGTTGCCCCAGGTGGACATGTGAAACCCTCCCCGCCTTCGGGATCTCATTTCACGAATTATACATTAGACACATTTCGTTAAGTTACAGCACAGGCGCGACAGGATTACAGAACGATGTTTTCGGAAAACCTACTAACAAAAGAAGATGGGAGGTATGGGGCAGTGCGACGAAAAAAGTGGATTGCCACCTGTTTGTACACCTCCTTGGTGGCTTCCGCATTGTCGTTTTTTCTGTTCCCTCATACAGAGTACGTGCCGCGACTGCTGTATTTGATAATTGCATGCGCTTTCACGGTCACCTACGCGCTGCAGCGCAACATCCGTGGCGCCATACTGTGCGGCGTCGGCGCCCTGTTCATCGCCATGATCATTCCGAACAGCCGAACCTTGCGCACAGCGGAACTGATTCTGCTCGTATTGGCCTCGTTTGCGGCGTACGTGGTCAACCGGTACATGCAGAAGAACCACAAACAGGCCGAGTGACACTGCACCCGGCCCGTACGGTGGTTTGGACTCCACCCGGACCGTCACGAGCCTTCCGGCGGTTTCTCACTGGGAGCTGCCGAGTTTCCGGGAAGATACACGCGAAAGGTCGTCCCCTCCCCGAGTTTGCTGTCCGCTTCAATGCGCCCACCGTGGGCCTCCACAAACTCTTTGGCGATGGCGAGACCAAGCCCCGTCCCCCCGCTCCCTCGGGACCTATCCGACTCCGCGCGGTAAAACCGATCAAAGATGTGCGGCAGATGCTCCTCGGCAATGCCGGGTCCAGTGTCGGATACGGTCACTTTGACGCCGGGCGCCGCCCGCTCCACTGTCATCATGACCGTTCCACCCAGTGGTGTGTAGCGCACGGCGTTGCCGACCAGGTTGACCAGGACCTGCGTGATACGGTTCGGATCGACCAAGGCAATGAGCGGTCCGGCAGGTGCATCGTAGCAGAGCTGAATGCCTCTGTCTTCCGCCTCGACTTCGAAGTTCGCCACCACGCGCTGGGTCAACTGCACCATGTCGGTGGATACTTTCTCGAGCGGCAGTTTACCAACCTCGGCGAGCGACAATTGGTGCAGATCCTGCACCAGCCGCGCGAGCCGAACCACCTCATCCTGAATCGGGAGCAGGGTGGCGGGTTCCGCCGGTTTCACTCCCTGTTGAATCAACTCCAACTGTCCTTGCATGATGGTCAAGGGGGTTCTCAATTCGTGCGCCACGTCTGCCACCAAGTGTCGGCGCGCCTCTTCCGTCCTCGACAGTCGATCCGTCATCTCATTGAATGTCTTGGCCACTTCGCCAAACTCGTCGTTGGACGACACGTCCACTCGCACGCTCAAATCGCCGTGCTGCAGCCGCTTCATCGCCACCAAGAGCGACTGCAGCGGCGTGGTCATGAGCCGCATCAACCAAACCCCGACGAGGAGCGCCACCATGGAGGTCAGAATCGTTCCCCAAACAGTCGCCGCCGTCATGGAGGACAGGATGTTTTGTTCCACCGGACTGCCATCCAGAATCCGGTTGCTGACAGTCAGTACGCCGATTTCCTGTCCGTGCACGCGAATGGTCACGGTGGATGTATCCGACTGGCCCCGCGGCGCAGCGCCACCCTTACCAACGCTGACCAAGATGTGGCCCTGCGTGTCTTTCAGCAACAGGCTGTTGAATCCAGCGGTGTACTCCGGGTTCTCCTTCAGGTAGTACACGATGTACTGATCCACCGCGTACCACCCGTTCTGCTCGTAATACGCCGCGATGTTGCGAGCCAACTGCTCGGCGGAGGCAGCTTCGGCCGCTTTCGCATACTGTCGAAACAGTTGTCCGATATAACCGTGGGAAATGGCAAAAAACGTGCCGCCCATGAACAGAATCAGGGCGGTCATCGCCATCCAGAGTTTGTAGCGCAGTTTCATAGTTGGTCCCCAAACCGGTAGCCGACGCCGTGCACGGTTTGAATATACTTGGGATTGGAGGGATCCGATTCGATTTTCTTTCTAAGGTGGCTGATATGGCTGTCGATGGTGCGTTCGTAATTTAGATACGCGTCGCCCATCGTCGCCTGCAACAGCTGCAGGCGGCTGTAGACGACACCAGGTCGGCGCGCGAGCGTAACCAACAGCTGAAACTCAGCCGGCGTCAGCACCACTTCTTCGTCGCCCCGCCACACCCGAAACTTCTCCTCATCAATCACCAGGTCGCCGCGCCGCATTACGTCCCGCTGTTCACCCTGCTTCTGCACTCGACGCAGCACGGACTTGATGCGCGCCAGCAGCTCTCGCAGCCCAAACGGCTTCGTGATGTAGTCGTCCGCGCCCATCTCCAAGCCGATGACCCGGTCAAATTCGTCCGATTTGGCCGTGAGCATGATGATGGCGACATTCGTTTTCTGCCGCAGTTCACGGCACACGTCGAGGCCGCTCATTTCAGGCAGCATCCAGTCGAGCAGGACGAGGTCGGGGCGGTGTGCCTGCGCCATCGCTAACGCCTCGCGCCCCGTCGCCGCCGACAGCACCGTGAATCCTTCCTTCTCGAGGAACGGCTGTATCACTTCAATGACCTTTGGTTCGTCGTCCACTATGAGAATTACGGCTTCGATGGTTTTCCCCGCCTTTCCACAGGTCCGTCGGACCATGCACCGCCCGATGCATCAGTTCCCCTGGCTGGAACTGAGCGCGCTCGTGTTCATCGGACTCACAGTCACGGTCAGCGAGAGTTTCTTCTGGCCGCGATACACTTCCAGGGTAGCCTTCTGACCAATCTGCAGCTTGAACAACGCTGTGCGCAATTCCGCCGCAGACGTGATGGTCTGACCGTTGATGGCGACAATCACATCCTGCGGTTGCAAACCGGCCGCCTTGGCGTTCGCCGATTGCACGGACTGCACGTACACTCCGTCTGTCACCGGTACATCCGGCCGCAGGTAGTCCGGCAGAGCGGACAGCGAGTACGCTTCAATGCCGAGACTAGCGTGTGTGGCATGGCCCGTTTGCATAATTTCGTCAACAATAGTATGCACCGTATTGGAAGGAATGCCAAATCCCATCCCCTGTACGGTCGGATCGACAATCTTACTGCTGTTGATGGCAATCACCTGGCCCTCCATGTTTAACAGGGGGCCGCCGCTGTTGCCTGGATTGATGGCCGCGTCGGTCTGCACGACCGTTTCATAATCGAGAATGTCCTGCGAGCTGTCAGACGTGCCATCCGACTGGCTGTCCGGCATCTCGACGGGCATCACCCGCTGCTTCGCGCTGATGATCCCGGACGTCACGGAGTCTTGAAAGTCCAGCCCCATCGGTGTTCCAATCGCCACCACCGGTTCGCCCACCTGGATGTTATCGGAGTTGCCAAACGTCGCCACAGGCAGATTCTCCACGTTTTGAATCGGTGTCTTCAGCACGGCGAGGTCCGTGTACGGATCGGTTCCGACGATGGACGCATTGATGTGCTTTCCGGAATTGAGAACCAGTTCCAACTTGTCCGCGCCGTCCACCACGTGATTGTTCGTCACAAAATACCCGTAGTTATTGTCTTTGGCGAACAGCACACCGGTGCCTACGCCCGTCTCCTGAAGCTGGCTTTGTTGATCAAAAAAGTCCTGCGTGGACTGATAATTGACCACAGCGACCACGGACGGAACGGCCTGCTTCACCACCTGTGTGATGGCGTCGTTCACGCTGACGTTCACATTCGTCGTCGCCCCGGTGGACACGTCCGTCGGATTCACGGACGATGTCACCGCCCCTCCTTGAGATGCCGACCCGAAATGATTGGCAAGGATTGGATACATCGCCAAACTCCCGCCACATCCAACCAACGCGGATACCACTGCAACGCCAATCCATTGAGGCAAACGCCGTTTGCGGGGTTCAGAGGGTTGATAGAATCCCATCCCACATACACCTCTCTCTATAATATTCGTTCCCGAAGGGTCAACAGCCGTTTATTCGTGGCGCAGCGCGTGAATCGGCGACAACCGACTGGCTCGAACGGCAGGATACACGCCGAACAGGACGCCAACGACCACCGATACCACAAACGCCAGCCACACCGCGTTGCCATTGACCGCCACGGTCGTATTCATGACACGGCCCAACACCAGGGTACTGATGCCCCCGACGACAATGCCGAGTACACCGCCCAATAATCCAACCAGCCCGCTCTCCACCAGAAACTGCCGCAGGACGGCGCCGCGTGTCGCTCCGATGGCCTTGCGCAGCCCAATCTCTCGCGTTCGTTCCGTCACCGAGACCAGCATGATGTTCATAATCCCAATCCCGCCGACCAACAGAGAAATGCCTGCAATGCCACCCAGGAACTGCTGAAGGGTTTGCGTGACGCCCTGGAGGGTGCTCAGCAACGTGGATTGGTTCGTGATGACAAAGTCATCCGATTGCCCGAACGAAAGTCCGTGGCTCTCCCGGAGCGCCATCTCCACTTCCTGTTGCGCCTGCGTCATGCGCTGACCGTTCACAGCGGATGCGTAGATCACGCTCGGATTGCTCACCCCGGTGAACCTTCGCTGCAAGGTGCTGAGCGGGATGAGCACTCTGTCGTCATTGTTGGTGGCCCCGCTCGATCCCTGGCTCGCCAACTCGCCGATAATTTCAAACGACAATCCATTCATCCACACGGTCTTGCCAACCGGATTTGTGTTGCCAAAAATATTCTGCGCCGCCGTCGCCCCAATCACCGCGACGTTTGCTGCCTGTTGTTCTTCCACCAGGTTGAACGCTCGGCCGCTGGCCAAGGTCAAGTTCCGTACACTGAAAATATCCGGGGTGCTGCCTTCAGCCTGTGTTTGATAGTTAGTCGATCCGTATACCACCTGCACGCGCGTGCTCGCATCCGGCGCCACTGCGGACAGGTCGGGCAACTTTTGCAACGCCGTCATATCCGCCGCGGTCAGCGTCTGCGCGGAGCCAAGCCCCTGACTCACCCCGTTTTGCACCGACTGTCCCGGGGTGATGACCAAAAGGTTGGTCCCAAGGCCCTGAATTCGCGCCGTTACATTGTTTGTGGTCGCGCTTCCCAAGCTCATCAGCGCAATGACAGCGGCCACCCCAATGATCATACCAAGCAACGTCAAGATGGTGCGCATTGGATTCGCCCACAGGCTTCGCACCGCCGTCCGAACCACTCTCGCGAAGGTCATACACTCACCCCCGCTCCGGCCTGCAGCGGCTGCGGAACGGGTTCGTCCGCGGCCACACGGCCGTCTCGGAAGCGGATGATGCGCTTCGCATGCTGCCCCACGTGCGGTTCGTGGGTCACCATGACGATGGTGGTTCCCTCCGCGTTGAGGGACTGAAACAGCGCCAGGATATCATCCGTGGCCTTGCTGTCCAGGTTTCCCGTCGGTTCATCCGCCAAAATCAGACTCGGGGCATTGACAATGGCACGCGCGATGGCGACCCGCTGCTGTTGGCCGCCGGACAGTTGATTCGGCGCGTTGCGGCCTTTCTCCTCCGGATTCAATCCCACCCGGACGAGCGCCTTGGCGGCCCGTTCCATCGCCTCTCGCTCGGGCACCTTAGCGTACCAGAGCGGCAGCGCCACATTTTCGAGCGCCGAGGTGCGCGGCAGTAGGTGAAAGCTCTGAAAGACAAATCCGATGTTCTCGTTCCGAAGGGTCGACAACGCCCGTTCCGTCAATTGGGACGTCGGGATGCCGTGCATTCGAATCTCCCCTTCGTCGACCGTATCCAGCAGTCCCATCAGATGCATCATCGTCGATTTGCCCGATCCGGACGGACCCATAATGGCCACAAACTCACCGGCCTCGATGCTGAGACTCACGTCCCGCACGGCGTAGAAGCGTTCCCCCGCCTGGTCATACCACTTGCTCACGTGCGACAGTTCCAGCAAGGACATCAGTTGCCACCCCCGCTTCGGGCACCGTTGTACCCGCCGCCAGCACCGCCAACCCCTCCGTATCCGCCGCGGCCTGCATAACCACCGCCGAGCACGCCGCGGCCGCCAGCACCGCCTTGACCGCCAAAGCCAATGCCGCCCGCTCCGCCGAGCATGCCGCCAAGCCCCGTATTACCGGACCGGGTTGCACCGGTTGTTGTCGTCGCCGTCTGCGTCACCACAGCCACTTGCTCCCCTTCGGTGAGACCGCTCTTAATCTCCACCTCGTTGCCTCCGTACAGCCCCACCGTGACCGGTTGGAACTGCAGCCCCACAGGTACCCGCGAGCCGGTTTCCGCCTCGGACGATGACGTGGTATCATTGTTCGACGTCGTGCCCTGTCCGGCCTTCACATACACGCCCACGGTTCCTCTCCGCTGGGTCAGTGCGGCAGCCGGTACCATGAGCACCTGTTTCGCTTGCTGTTCCACCACCGAGACGGACACGGTTTGTCCCGGCAAAAGATGGATCGATGAATTGTTCGGATTGTCTACGCGAATCGTGACCGGATACACGGTGACTCCGCTCTGGGTTTCCGGTAGATAACTGATGTTTTCAACCTGGCCGGTCAGTGACGGCGATCCCGAGGTGGACAAGGAAATCTCAGCCGTCTGTCCAGCTTTGATGTTCGCCGCGTCCGTCTGATCCACCGTCGCATCCACCTCGAAGTCGGACGGACTCAGATCTGCAATCACGGCGATGGGACTCGAGCCACTGCTTCCTCCGTTCCCACCACTAGAACCACCCCCCGACTGACTGGACGACTGCGACGACGTCGTGACCACGTTCGGGTTGGCCACCGAGAGCACCGTTCCCGAAATGGGACTGGTCACTGTACACGCTGCCATCTGCTGCTCCACCGAATCCACCTGCGCCTGGGCCTGGGTGACGGCCGCCTGCGCCTGCGCCACCACGTTCGGATCCGGAGCAGTCGCTCCACGTTGACCGCTCGAGGTGGCCGTCTCCTGGCTCTGAGCCAACTTGGCCTGTGCCGATGCAAGCTGAGCCTGCGCCTGCGTCAGCTGGTTCTGCAGCGAAGAATCGTCCAAATGCGCGATGACCTGTCCTTTCTGCACGACATCACCGGGCTTGACCGACACGGATAGCAGCTTTCCCGTGTTCTCAATCTGCACTTCGCTGACGGGGGTCAACGTGCCGGACAGACTGACGCTCTGACTCACACTGCCGCGCTGCACAGTCACCCAGCGCACCTGAAACGCGGCGTCCGACGCGTCCAGTCCCCCATGCGCCGCCATGATCCAGTAGGTGAATCCACCGCCAACCAGTATCACCACGCCCGCCCACGTAATGGGGCGCTTCCACCATGCATTCCGTTTTTCAGACAATTCCTGAAGCCTTGCGGCCGGTTGAACTTCCATCGCATTCGGTCCTCCGTTCCCCTGCTCATTGACGCTATACCATGAAGAAGAAGGGTAACTTGACACATTCATTGTAGGAGGCGCCTTACAGGACTTGGTGGAAATGATTTGAGGAACTTGTGGAGAAGTTATGGAGACCGTGACAGTTTGCGAAGATCACGTCTGAACTCGTACCGCTCGGGTGTATAAATAAGAATGAGGTGGGGTGCGGTGAAAGAAGCGAACGCGGTCATCTACACTGAAATATTGGAAGAGCGGGCGCCCACCTGTGACCACGGATGTCGGACAACGGTCCGGTTGACCAACGTGGTCACAGGGGCCACGTGGCAGATGTGCCATCTGTCCTTCGAACGGTTTATCGGAAACGCGTTGCAGGCGCTGGAGTGTGCCATGCGCGACTCGGCCGGCACTCAAAGGAACGACGGTCCATTTTAGATCAGGGCGTGGTCAGATAGCTGTTCAAGGCCGACCAGGCAGCGGCGTTTTCGGTTCCCAGATGCCACACGGCCACTCCGTGCAGCCGGAACGTTTTCGCCAGAGTCAGTTTGTCCGAGAGACTCGCGCCGTTTTCATAATACACGGTGTGCGTCTGACCATCCGCCTGATAGGTGAAATACGGTGCATCGGCCACGGCATCCCAGCTCGGAGACAGGTGCCTGGTCTGCAGGAGGGTGTCAATCTGTGACAGCGTCCACGCCTTGGTGGCTTGTCCAGACCAATCGTATCCGTACAGCGGAATGCCGAGCAGCAGCCTGTCGGGATGGATTTGACTGGTGGCATACGTCAAAACTTGTTTCACCCACCCGATAGGAGCAATCGGCCCCGCCGGTCCCCCCGGGTACGAATCGTCGTAGGCCATGATGACAACCTCATCGGCCAGCGCCCCTAACGCCGCGTAGTTGTATGCATTTGCGGAAGCGGTTAGAGCGGGGACATCCACCGACAACCGCGCCCCTGCTTGGTGGAGCGCCGTGGCCAAATGGGTCATGAACTGAGTGTAGAGCGGACCGTCATTGCTCGCGACCATCTCAAAGTCCACGTTGATGCCGAGCGATGTGGTGCGGGCCAACTGCACCAGTTGACTGATGAGTGCCTGTTCGGCCGCCGGCGTGGAGAGCACCTGGTGGAGCACATTCGTATCAAACTCGCCTGTGGTGTCATTCAGATTCGTCACCGTCACATAACCCGTGGCGCGCTGCAACACGGAGCTGGGAATGGTGAGCGGAGTGCCAACGAGTTCGCCGTCCGCCGTGATGGAATCAGTGAACGTGCTGAACTCGTTCACTTGCGCATGATTCACGAGATCGTTCAACGAAGTCTGGCTGCCCCCGTAGTTGGTGACAAAGCCGAACAGAGATGGCGGACTGGTGGGAGCGACAATTGCCAGGCTCCATCCATTCCACTCTGCGTTCATCGCGGCAGCCTGCAAAAGTTGCTGAATATAGTAGATGGGCAGGTATGTCGTGGCTTGTGCCTGCGGTCCTCCGGCGGGATCTTTCGCCGTATACGTGTTCACCTTCTTCACGGCTTGGCCATTGACAACGATGGTTGCATTGCCCGTTCCAAGGCTCAGCCCGGAGGTGTTCAACGCGAAGCCGCTGCTGAGCGTCCACGTCCGCGTGGCACCATTCCACGACACCGACCAACCACACGCTTGCAGCGCCTGTCCGACGTAATAGATGGGCATGTACGTGGTCTGCTGGCTGCCGTCCGTGGCAACAAAGGCGTACGGTGAAGACAACACGTGCCCATTGATGGAAATGGTCTTTTTCGTTTGCACAAGCGCCGCAGCATTCGACGGGCCAACCATCAGACCACTGGCCACGCAGACGAGGCCGGTGGTCAAACTCCACTTTGTCAATCGCCTGGTCAAGGAACTTCCTGCCCCCATCGTTGATTGGTCTCTGCGCTCATTCTACGGGACCGGCGTTAGATTCTCATTGCACAATTGCTTCCTGTTCTTCGGAACCACATGCGGATCCACGGTTTCCCGCTTCCCCGCCCGCATTCCTATGCGTCTCGAACACTTCGCGCAAACGGACCTCTTTGCGACGCAGCAGATCCACCAACCCCTCAATGTACGCGCGCGGTTCCCGCGGATTCGCAAAACGTCCGAAATGTTTGCCGCCCGAGCCAATCAACTTCGAGACCGCCCCGCCGCCAACCCCGAGGATGGCCTGCCGTTCCTCCATGATGCAGATGTTGTACACGCTCTCTTTGCCGGGCAACGCAAATCCGATGTTCTCCTGGTTGCCGAGAATGTCCTTTTGGCGATACAGATAGTAGGGTCCGTAGCCGAGATCTCTCGCCCACGCCTTCGCTTCCCGCATCATCTCGCGTACTGTCGCAGCCGTAGGAATCCGAAACCGTTCGCGCTCCTCTTTCACCACCGCCGACGTCTTGAACGACATCGTGTGCACCGTGACCGACTCCGGTTGGAGCCGACCGATGCGTTCGAGGGTGTACCGAACATCATCCACGGTTTCGCCGGGCAGTCCGACAATCAGATCCATATTGATGTTGTCGAATCCGGCGTCGCGGACAAATTGGAAACGGTGATCCACGATGTCCGGCGTATGCCCCCGACCGATATCCCGCAAGGTGCTCGCCTTGTACGTCTGAGGATTCACACTGACGCGCGTTACACCATACTTCTTCATCACCCGAACCCTGTCCGGCGTGATGGTGTCCGGCCTGCCCGCCTCCACGTCCAACTCACGCCACTGTTCGGGATTTGGAAGGTGCGTATACATCATGTCGAACAGCCTCTCCAATTCCGGGCCGCGCAAACTGGTCGGCGTACCACCGCCGATGTACACGCTTGTGATGGACAGCTCGTATTCTCGCAACAGCTGTCCGAGCTGCGCAAATTCGGCCGCCATCGCCTCCAGAAATCCTTCAACATAGGTGGCTTTGTCCTGCATCGAATACGCCGGGAACGTGCAGTATGCACAGTGCGTGGGGCAGAACGGGATCCCCACGTACACGCTGACTTCCCCGTCGAGGGCGTACAGCTGGGGGATGACCCTTTGCTGGGCCGCGGCAATCTCGAGCAATAACTCCACTCGATCCGCGGACAACAGATAATCCTCGCGAAGACACCGACGGATCTCCGCTTCCGGCACCTGTCGGCGCATCATCTCATGGACCAATTTCGTCGGCCGTACGCCGGTTAAAATTCCCCATGGCTGACCTTCTCCCGCCACTGCGGTGAGCAGTTCATGGAGCACATGCAGCACCGCGCGTTTGCCCAACCGGCGCACGCTGACGTTCGACGCCGCTTCGGGCACCTCCACGGCATACGACGATTGGTGAACTTGGCTGCCCATCGTCAGAGTTCCCGCCGCCCGCAGTCGCCCTTCCACCGGTGTCAGGCGCAAATCCACCGTCATGTCCGCCGTCCCGTCGACAGGCGTTCCATCCACCGCATCGCGAATGGTGATGACGGCTCCTTCGAAAAACAGATAGGTGAGTCGCTCAATCTCCCGTTCATAAAAACATCCATCGGTCTGGATGACAATTCGCACAGAGACACCCTCCCCTTGGCACACCGCCACTCTAACCAACCTGCTCAGGCGTGTCAATGTGGCTTTTCCTAACGCAAACACCCCCCGGAACCAGGGGATCCGAGGGGGCGCGTTGTCTATGATGTGAATTTACTGTCCTACGCGTTCAGCAACTTCATAAACTCTCGCATGAATCCCGGCAAATCCGGCCACGCGTGGCCAGAGACCAGATTGCCGTCGACATGAAGGCCGGTTTCCTTGTACGTGGCGCCCATCGCTTCGACGGAGGGCTTGCACGCAATGTACGCGGTCATCGATCTCCCGGCGACGACGTCACGGACCACTTCGAGCACCTGAGCCGCATGGCAAATGGCGCCAACCGGTTTGCCCGCTTCGAAGAAATGTCGAACAATGCGCGGTACATCCGGTTGCAGGCGAATGTATTCGGGCGCCCGTCCCCCCGGCAGAATGAGGCCGTCAAACGTTTCCGGTTGAACATCCGAAAAGGCCACGTGGGCTTCCAGCAGATACGCCGGCTTTTCGGTGTAGGTGTCCCACCCCACGAAGTCGTGAACCACCGTGTTCAGCTTTTTCACCGATGGCGCGGCAATCACAGCTTCCACTTCGGCTTCAAGCAGGCGATAGTACGGGTAGAATACCTCCAGCGCCTCCACCGCGTCTCCGGTCAAGATCAGCACGCGTTTGCTCATGACGATTCCCCCTTTGGAATTCTGCATGGTTTTCCATAGGTGCCTCTTTCATGTTACCGCAACCCCATTCAAGAAGAAACAGCCAGTCAACGCATGCGGAGAGCTAGGGGCGGATGGTGACGCGCGTCCCAATGGGCACGGTTTCCGCCAGATAAGTCACGTCTTGGTTGTACATGCGCACACAGCCGTGGGACACGCGCTTGCCAATGGAAGACGGTCGATTGGTGCCGTGAATTCCGTAGTGAGGTCGGGAGAGGCCGAGCCAGTACGCGCCGAACGGACCGCCCGGGTTCGGCTGCTTGTTCATCAGCGTGTATTCCCCCACCGGCGTGGCGGTCAACATCTTGCCCACGCCGATGGGGAACGTCCGGATGACGCGGTTGTCCCGCAATAAGTGCAACCGAAATTCTGATAGGTCGACGATGATGTGATAGGTCGGCAACGGTCTCACCCCCTCGTCATGTCATATGAACATGCGCCCGGCGTGGTACCGATTGGCCGCCTGATTGACGGCTGCACGTATCCACTCACTGGCCCGTGCGGCGACGTGTCTTCCCTCTTCGGCCGTCTACCCACCGAGCGACAGCGTCGAGGGCGACGCGCCGCACAAGTGAACATACCGCGTCAGCTCCGCCGTCAAGTCGTACCGCAGAAATGGCGTGATGAGGTAAATTCCCCGGAAGTACTGCAGAGCTTCATCCAACAGCGCTCTGGCGAGGTCCAACCCGACCACGGCGGCCCGCTCCGGTTCGGCGTTGGCCATCGCGCTGAGCACTCCGTCCGGAATCGAAATGCCCGGTACCTCGTGGTGGAGGAATTGGGCATTGCGCGCACTGACCAGCGGCATCACGCCCACGAACACCGGTACGCCGAAGGATTCCGCCGCGCGGGCGATGGGCTCGAACAGACGCGGATCGTAAATGGGCTGCGTCATCACAAAATCCGCGCCGGCCTCCAGTTTCCGCTGCAGGCGCTGGATGGCCTTATCGAACCGGGGCACGTGGGGATTGAACGCCGTCCCCACAACGAACCGAGAAGGGACTTTCATGGGCAGCCCCGCAAAGGAGATGCCGCTGTTCAGTCGCTTGACCATGCGAGTGAGTTCGATGGACGACACGTCATACACCGATGTGGCTCCTGGCAGATCTCCGAACCGCGACGGATCTCCGGTCACCAACAGAATGTGGTAGATGCCAAGCACATGCAGACCCATCAGGTGAGACTGTTGTCCAATCAAATTGCGATCCCGGCATGTTACGTGCACCAGCGGTTCAATGCCCCGCTCCTTCAACATGCTCGCCAGGGCCATGTTGCTCACGCGCACCGTGCCAAGAGAGTTGTCGGCCAGCGTGATCACGTCGGCGCCGGCATCGCGCAGGACCGCGGCACCGGTGAGAAATTTCCTGACGTCCAGGGTTTTCGGTGGATCGAGTTCCACAATGACGCTCACGTCTTGCTCCACCCGGCGCAACAGCGAAAACTCTTCCATCGAACGCCGTTCCGGGATTCGCACGGTCGGGTCGGCGGTCACAACGACAGATGAACCGACGACCGAAGAGCCAGCGGTCGCTCCAACAGGTGCGGCGTCCACCTGCTGGAGTCGCTGCACCAGGCGGCGAATGTGCTCCGGCGTTGTGCCGCAGCACCCCCCGAGCACGCGGACGCCCGCGGACGCCAAACCTACCATCATGTCCGCGAAGTAATCTGCATCCGCGGTGAAGGAATAGTCTCCATCGACATAGTGCAGTCGACCCGCGTTCGGATTCGCGGAATAGATCAGATCACTGGCTAAAGTTATTCTTTCGTAGGAACGTACAATGCCGGCGAGGCCCAGTCGGCAATTCAATCCCACCACGTCCGCCCCCGCCTGCCGCAATTGGCGAAAGGCATCGTCCAATGCGCAGCCATCCCGCGTCACACCGGGGTGGTCCGGGGACAGATTGGCGAAAATGGGGACATCCGTCAATCGTTTGGCGACCGCCACGGCCACCAGGAGTTCCTCCAAATCGGCGAACGTTTCCAACAGCAGGCCATCCACGCCAGCGTCCAACAGTGTCGTCATCTGCTCTTCGAACACGCTCGCCAGCTCTGCGCCCTCCACCGGATCGGCGCCGGGTCGCACACCGAGGTCCCGGGTGCTGCCGACAGTGCCGATGACATACGCGTCCGCGTCCCCCACAGCCTCGCGTGCAATGCGCACTGCGGCGCGGTTCAAATCCGCCAATCGCTCGCTCATCCCATATCGATCCAGCCCAATCCTGTGACCACTGAACGTATTGGTCTGAATCAACTGGGCGCCGGCCGCCACGTAGGCCCGATGCACTTCCCAGACCAACTCGGGCTTTGTGAGGCAGAGTCCTTCAAAGCACGTCCGTGCTGGGACGGCCATCTGGTGCAACAGCGTCGCCATCGCGCCGTCGCCCACCAGCCACCCGGACTGGAGTCTATCCCGCAAGTTTGTCCGCATGTTCTCGCCCCCTCGTTCCTGTCCTATTCGACGCTGAAATACCGCGCCTCGGGATGTGCGAACACCATCGCGGAGACGCTGGCCTCCGGCTCCATCATGAATCCTTCTGTCAGGCTTACACCGATGTCCTCGGGCTGGAGCAGGTGAAACAGCTTGGCCTGATCTTCGAGATTGGGACACGCCGGATACCCGAACGACACCCGGATGCCTTGGTACTTCGCAATCCACCGCTCCCGCATGGTCAGCTCCGGCGCGTCCGGAATCCCCCACACATCTCGCAGCATGTGGTGCAGCCGTTCCGCAAACCCTTCCGCGTATTCGATGGCAATCGCCTGGATGGCGATGGATTTGAGGTACTCTCCCGCCTCTTTCCACCCTTCGGCCAACGTCCGCACGCCCTGGCCCGCGGTGACCGTGAACAGGGCGATGTAATCCATTTCCCCGCTGTCCACCGGTCGCAGGTAGTCGGCAAGGCACAGGTAAGGCGGCTTCGACTGCCGAGGAAACGAGAATCGTTCCAGCACCTCGCCAGGATGCTCGGGGTGGTACACGAGCACGTCGTCCCCCTCCGCTTGAGCCGGGAAAAACTGATAGACCGCATTCGCCCGGAGCGCGCTATCCCGCACCACCGTTGCGATCAGATGGTCCACCATCGCCTTCAGCGCTGTTGCTTTCTCGTCACCCGCCTGCAGGAGCTTTTCCACATTTCCGCGCAAGCCCAAGTGCTTGCCGAGCAGCATCTGCAAATTCACGTACGGGCGGACGAGCGCCAACGGGTAGTCGCGCAACACGTGGCGCTGCAGATCCGGCGGCACATGGATGGGGACATCCCGCGTCACGGAAATCTTGTGAACCGCCTGTTCGACGGTCGTCCGTTCAGACGACGTAGACCTGTTCTCCATCTCCCTGCGCGCCTCTTCCAACTCCATCAACAATTGTTCCCGTTGATCCGGCGTACACAGGCGGTTGGCGATGTCCAGACCTTCCATGGCGTCCCTCGCATAGGCCACAACCCCATCGTAATGGGCCTGGATGCGAGTCATGGTGAATTTCTTGGTCAGTGCCGCGCCGCCCACCACCAGTGGCAAGGCAATGCCCGCGTGGCGAAGGTCCTCCGCCGTGACCACCATCTGCTGCGCGGACTTGACCAACAACCCCGACAGCCCAATCATGTCCGGGTGGTGTTCGTGAACCGCCTGGATCAGCTGCTCCGGCGGTACCTTAATGCCCAGGTTCACCACCTCGAAGCCGTTGTTCGACAGAATGATTTCGACCAAGTTCTTGCCGATGTCGTGGACGTCACCCTTCACGGTGGCCAACAGCACCTTGGCTTTGGTCGCCGTCTCCGTTTTCTCCATGAACGGTTCCAGGTGAGCGACCGCCGCTTTCATCACCTCCGCGCTCTGCAGCACTTCCGCCACAATGAGTTCATTGTTGTTGAACAACCGCCCCACTTCGTTCATGCCGTCCATCAGGGGCCCGTTGATGATGTCGAGGGGCGACAGAGTCTGCAGTGCTTCGTTTAAATCCGGAATCAGTCCCTCTTTGGTCCCGTCCACCACGTATCGAGCAATGCGCTCCAGCAGAGGCAGCGACTGCGCAGGAGCGGTGTTGACCGGCGATTTATTGCGATAATAGGCGGTGAATTCTGCCACCTTCTCGTCGTCGGTCGCGAACAACAGTTCTTCGCACATCCGCCGTTCCTCCGCGGGAATGTTGGCGTAGCGCTCCAACTTTTCACTGTTCACGATGGCATAATCCAGTCCCGCCTTGGTGCATTCGTAGAGGAACACAGAGTTTAAAATCTCGCGTCCAGCCGGCGGCAGTCCGAACGACACATTGCTGATGCCGAGAATGGTGGCACAGTCGGGTAGGTGTTGTTTGATCAACCGTATGCCTTCCACCGTCTCCCGTGCCGCGCCGATGTAGTTCGCGTCGCCGGTTCCAACCGGAAACGTGAGCGGATCGAAAATAATGTCTTCCATCGGCAGACCATATCGGTTGACCAACAGATCCGCACAGCGTACAGCAACTTCCAGCTTGCGTTCCCGCGAGACCGCCATGCCCTGTTCATCAATGGTGCCGACGACCAACGCCGCGCCATAACGCTTGGCCAACTCCGCAAAACGAGCCAGCCTTGGTTCTCCATCCTCTAAATTGGTGGAGTTGATGATGGCTTTCCCCTGACTGTGTTTGAGCGCGAGCTCCGTGACGGCGGCATCGGTGGAATCAATCATGAGCGGCACCTTCACCTTTTTCACGACGAAGGGAAGAAACGCAGCCATGTCGGCAGCTTCGTCTCGGTCCGGATCGGCCAGACAGATGTCAATCACCTGAGCGCCCGCTTTCACTTGCGCGCGCGCCACTTCGGAGGCCGCCTCATACTGCCCTTCGGCAATCAGCCGCCGAAATTTCCGCGAGCCGATGACGTTGGTCCGTTCGCCGACGAGGATGGGCCGGTTGTCCGCCTCCAGAAACACGGCTTCCAAACCGGACACCGCGTGGTACCTCCGCGGGCGAATGGCTCGCGGCCGAAGTTCGCCAAGCGCCTGCTGCACCGCTGCGATGTGCGCTGGAGTGGTCCCACAACAGCCACCCACCACGTTCAACCAACCCTGTTCAGCGAATTCCACCACCTTTGCCGCGAAACTGTCCGGGGTTTCGTGATAATGGCCGTCTTCGTCGGGAAGACCGGCATTGGGGTAGCAACTGACCCCGCAGTCGGCCAGCGCGGCCAGCGTACGAATGTGATCCCGCATGAATTCGGGGCCCGTGGCACAGTTCAAGCCAACCGTCACGGGACACAAGTGTTTGACGGAGAGATAGAACGCGTCGATGGTCTGTCCGGCCAACGTGGTTCCCATGGGCTCGATGGTACCGGACACCATGATGGGCACGCGCCGTCCCGTTTCAGCAACGGCTCGTTCAATCCCAAAGCTCGCGGCTTTCACGTTCAGCAGGTCCTGTGCTGTCTCGATGAGCAGCACATCCACACCGCCTTCGAGCAACCCCGCGGCCTGTTCCGCATAGGCTGCCACAAGTTGTTCAAACGTCGCGCCACCGGTCACCGAAAGGCTCTTCGTGGTCGGCCCCATGGCTCCCGCCACAAACCGCGGCCGCTCGGGCCGACTGAATTGACTTGCGACCGATTTCGCCAACGATGCAGCTTCGCGGTTCAGCGCCCGCGCCAGGTGCCCAAGCCCGTATTCGTCCAGCACCAACGGCGTCGCACCAAACGTATTGGTCTCGATGATATCTGCACCCGCATCCAGATACGCCGCGTGAATCGCGCGAATCACGTCCGGACGCGTCCGCGTCAAATACTCGTTGCATCCATCGTAGGCGCTGCCGCCAAAGTCCGCTTCCGACAGCCCCCACTGTTGAATCATGGTCCCCATTGCGCCGTCGAGCACCAGAATCCGCTCTCGAAGCGCCTCCTGCACCGTGGCCATGCGGCCTTCCCCCTCATCTCGATGTCTCTCGACATGTTTGCACAATGAAAAAAACGCCCAAAAGGGCGTTCGTATCACGACGCACCCTTATCTTTCAATACCGCACCGCCGTTCCGGGGGGCGACATTGCTGGAATTAGCACCTCGTGCATCCGCACAGGTTGCCGGGCGTCATAGGGCCAGTCCCTCAGCCGCTCTGGATAAGGTATCCGATTTGTTTTGTTCATTGCATTCTGCTCAATATATTCGGAGTATATCACAATTTTTCTATTTGTCCAGCGCCGTTCATAGACTGCGAACCATGCCGCCATCCACCAGGATGGATTGACCGGTGATGTAACCATTGGCCGCCGATCCCAGGAATACGGCCAACGCCGCAAACTCATCCGGTTCCCCGTAGCGTCCGAGCGGAATTTGCGCCACACTGCGCGCGACGACTGCCGCTACGGATATGCCTTCCCGTGTGGCGGTGTTGGCGTCCAGTTCAGCCACCCTGTTGGTAGCGATTCTGCCGGGGCCAAGCGTGTTCACCAGAATGTTGTCGGGCGCCAGCTCCAGCGCCAGCGATTTCGATAGTCCCGCTACAGCGGTTCGGAACGTGTTGGAGAGCACCAGGTTGTCAATGGGCTGCTTGATGGACGAAGATGCGATATGTACAATTCGCCCCCAGCGCTGCGCGCGCATGTGCGGAAGCGCCCCACGCACCAAGCGCACCACGCTCAACAGCGACAGTTCAAACGCGGCTTGCCAAGCCTCATCGGCCACTGCATCAAATCCGCCCGGCGGAGGGCCACCGCCGTTGGTCACCAGCACATCCACGCCTGAGAAACGCTGTTTCACCTGAGCATACAGCCGATCAATCTCCTCCGCCTTCGACACATCCGCAGCACACCAGGCGACGTCCGCCTTTGGCACTTCCCGTTGAATCCGCTCCGCAGCCGCCGCGAGGTGCTCCGCATTGCGGCTCGCCAACATCACGCGCGCGCCCTCCTGGGCAAATCTCAAGGCGGTGGCAAAGCCGAGGCCTCGGCTGGATGCCGTCACAAGGACTGTTTTTCCGGCCAACCCGAAATCCACTCTTCCATCCTCCTTATGCATGTGGGACGATGCCACGCGGCGTCTGCATCATGTGCATCATGTTGCCGAGATGCGCATCCCCGTGACACCGGAACGGTTTCCGCAAAGGTTGACGCGGCAGAGACCACGTGCATTTTCCATATCATATATCAAAAAGGCACCCCATGGGTGCCCTGATTCACAAGTTTTCCGGGTTGGTCGTCCCCTTGTCTATATCCACTCGTTCAGGCCGCCGCGGCACCTCTGGAGCAATGCCGCCTTCGTCCCGCATGCGATCCACGCCGTCCACCACGGACTCCTCGATACTTCCGTACTCGTCAGCTTCATTGCCATCGATCCATCTCATCGATGATGTACGCCGCATTTGGCATCCCTCCTCACGTGTCATGGGTTACCATGACCCATTGTCCCCAAATTCATACGCACTGGGTCTGAACCTTGTCGCCTACGAAAAAAGGGAGTCCGAAGACTCCCTGGGGTGAAACTTGCACGACGTCCCATTCAATTCGAGCGGCGTCCGAGATGCGGCACGTTCGCCCGATGGATCTGTTTCCACGGGATAGGCACAATTACCGCGTCGTGAAACGCCCTATCCCGCCGTTCGACGATGGCCTCATAGTGTTCGTTGGAGCGGAGCGCCCCCAGAAACGTGAGCGCATCGTTGTGTTGATCCGTATGCTGGTTTGACATGTAAGCCACCCCCGTCTATGGTGTGCCCACATCGTCGCTGTAGCATGCGACACTGCGTACTCCGCCCATTCCGCAGCAACGAGAAGCGGGAGCGCCCGCGGCCACGGCGTTCCCAAGTTTCAGATCCGGACCTTCTCCCGCAGCCAATCCGCCACGTCGGAAATGGGTATCCGTTCTTGTTCCATGCTGTCTCGGTGCCGGATGGTGACACACCGGTCCTCCTCGGACTGAAAATCGTACGTGATACAGAATGGCGTACCGATTTCATCATGGCGGCGATACCGTTTGCCGATGGAACCGGAATCGTCGTAGTCCACGCGAAATTCTTTGACCAGTCCCGCAAATACTTCGCGGGCGCCCTCCTGTAATTTCTTGCTCAGAGGAAACACCGCCGCCTTGTACGGTGCAATCGCAGGATGGAAATGCAGCACGGTCCGCACATCCCCGTCCGGCAGCGTCTGTTCTTCATACGCGTCTGCGAAAACGGCGAGGAACAGCCGATCCGCACCGATGGACGGCTCAATCACGTACGGAATGAAAGGCTCCTGCCCCTCCTCCGTCACTGTGAAATCCTCATTGGAATACGACTGATGTTGGCTCAAGTCGTAATTGGTCCGGTCTGCCACACCGAGCAGTTCGCCCCATCCGAATGGGAACTTGTACTCCACGTCGGTGGTCGCCGCACTATAGTGCGACAGCTGTTCCTTTTCGTGATCCCGAAGGCGCAGATTTTCTGGCCTGAGTCCGATGTCCAACAGCCAATTGTAACAGAATTCCCGCCAATACGAGAACCATTTCAGGTCTTCCCCAGGCGCGCAGAAGAACTCCAGTTCCATCTGCTCGAATTCACGCGTTCGGAAAATAAAGTTTCCAGGCGTAATTTCATTGCGAAAGCTCTTGCCAATCTGCCCGATGCCAAATGGCAGCTTCTTGCGCATCGTTCGTTGTACGTGCCGGAAATTCACGAATATCCCCTGGGCCGTCTCCGGGCGCAGGAAGATTTCATTGGACGCCTCATCCGTCACGCCCTGATGCGTCTTGAACATCATATTGAACTGGCGAATGGGCGTAAAATCCTTGGCACCACAGTCCGGGCACGTCACGCCGTACTCCGCCATCAGCGTTTCCATCTCGTCAAACGAGAGCCCGTCCACCACTTTCTCAATACCCTTTGCGGCCAATGCTTCTTCAATCAACTTGTCCGCACGGTGGCGCGCTTTACATACCTTGCAATCAATCATGGGATCGTTGAAGTTGCCCACGTGGCCCGATGCGACCCACACCTGTCGGTTCATGAGAATGGCTGCGTCCAACCCGACGTTGTATGGCGATTCCTGGATGAATCGTTTCCACCATGCGCGTTTGATGTTATTCTTCACTTCGACGCCGAGAGGGCCATAATCCCACGTGTTTGCCAGGCCACCGTAAATCTCAGAGCCGGGAAAAACGAATCCGCGGTGTTTTGCGAGTGCGACGAGCTGTTCCATCGTAACTGTCATGTTGATTCTGTTCCTCCGTTCCAAATACGAACATAGCGATATGATACTTGATTTCGCATTGGCTGTCTAACCGCAGCCCGTTTCTCGTGAAATTTTGACCCTCAAAAATGCGGCACCGTATAATATCGGGTGAAACGTGAAGCGGCAGACAGAGGAGTGGTCCAATGGCTGAAACATTTCGCAGTAATTCCCGACATGACATTCGAGCCGTCTTTCTGGATATAGACGGCACGCTGTTCGTGGACGGACAGCTAGTCACAAGCGCACAAGAGGCAGTCTCCAAACTGAAGGAACGGAACATTCGCGTCGCCCTCTGCACGGGTCGTTCCACTGTACACACCCGCGCCATTCGGAACACGCTCGACATCCCGGATGCCGTCTATTTCAACGGCGGGTTGGCCGTCACGCATACGGAGACCGTGTACTCCACGCCCATGAAACCTCATGTGGTGGAGCGCGCCATCCACTTCAGCGAACGCAATCGCATTCCGATGATACTTCACACGGCGCATCGAACCATGATCTTCCGGCCGTTGCCGCAGGCGCTCACTCCGATTCTGCAAGCGTACGATTATCCGCCCTTGGAGCAAACGACCCCCGAAACTTGGAACGGAATGGAGGAACCGGTGTATCAGTTGAATCTGTTCATGACACGCGACTGGGACACTCGCGTGCAATCGGCCTTTCCAGAATGCCTGTTATATCGTTGGCACGATCACGCGGTGGATTTGCAGGTGCGCGGGAGCGACAAGTCTCACGGTGCCCTTGCCCTACTCGACGCATGGAACATTCCCGCAGCGTCAGCCCTCCATATTGGGGACGGAGGCAACGATGTCGGAATGTTTCAGGTTCTCGGATACTCCATTGCCATGGGAAACGCGCGTGCCGAAGTGAAGCAGCATGCAAAATGGGTAACCACCAGCGCCTCCGAGCACGGAGTATGGAACGCCTTTCACCAACTCGGCATCATTTGATGAATCCTGCCGAAATACCATGGCAGCGGTGTTTTCTCGACGAAAAATGCCAATTACCCACGAACCGTAGCACCTTTTCTCATTACCACGGCAATGACCAGGAATCCGCGTAGCCGTCGGACACCCTGCCGCTCCTTCGTGTTATTCGTCATCGTCCGGAATCCAGAGCGTGTCTCCCGGATGAATGCGCCATGTGTTCAAGTGGTTCATCTTTTCAATTTCATCCACGACCGGCCGAGGATCTGCGTGAGGATGCACCTGCGCAGCGATGGTCCACACCGTATCTCCCGGCTGTACAACGTATTTCACCGCCTGAGCCTGCGCGGACGCTGGACCACCCCACCAATGCGCGCACAGACCAATCCCGAGCGTCCAACAAATCGCGTAAAACATCAACCACGCCGAGCGTCTTCCCCGCCTCACCGATTTGGAGCGCATGAGACCCTGACCGTATTGCAAAGCACCCACCCCCGAACGTGTGTTCTGTGTACAGTGTATATGCGAACGCATGTTCTGTCAACAGAAACGCGAACATTTGTTTGCAACAAAGGATACCCGTGGTATACTGGTGCCAGCAAAGGGAACGGAGGAATCACGCGGTGACGAAACTATCGAAGCGGCAACAGGCCATCCTGGACTTCATCCGACAGAACGTTCGAGAGAAAGGATACCCGCCGTCCGTGCGCGAAATCGGGGAAGCGGTGGGACTCGCATCCAGTTCCACGGTGCATGGGCATTTGGAACGACTGCAATTGAAAGGATTTTTGCGACGCGATCCCACGAAGCCACGCGCCATCGAACTGCTTGAGGACGCAACCGATGACAGCGGGGATGCTGCGGCATTGCCGGAGACGGCTGTGTTCGCCCCCATCGTCGGCAAGGTCACAGCAGGCGAACCCATCACGGCGGTCGAAAACGTGGAGGATTATTTCCCGTTGCCGAAAAGTCTTGTACATAACGACGAAGTGTTTCTTCTGCGCGTTCAGGGAGATAGCATGATTGAGGCCGGCATCTTCGACGGGGACTTCGTCATTGTTCGGAAGCAGGAGCAGGCCCGCAACGGGGATATCGTGGTGGCCTTGACGGAGGACGACGAGGCCACGGTGAAGCGTTTCTTCAAAGAGGCGGATCACATTCGTCTGCAGCCGGAAAACGCCGCGATGGAACCGCTGCGCTACCGAAATGTACGCGTGCTCGGCAAAGTCATTGGGGTGTTCCGCGCCCTGCACTGAACCGCCCATGCGCACATGCGCCAACTCGTTGACCACCAGTGAAACAGGGGCTGGAGTAACACTCCAGCCCCTTTGATGTACGGCAACTTCCCGCACGGTCCCTCAATAGTTGGTCACGTACTGCTCCCATTCCCACTCGGTGACCTGCGTGCGGAACATATTCCACTCTATCGTTTTCGCTTCAATAAAATGCGTGAACACATGTTCGCCGAGCGCATTGGCGATGACCTCGTCTTTGGCCAGCGCTTCGAGCGCCTTGCCCAAACTCTCCGGCAGACTGTGAATTCCGGCCTCCGCCTTTTCTTCATCGGTCATCATGTAGATATTCCGATTCGTCGGCGGCACCAAGGGCAGTTGACGACGAATGCCGTCCAGGCCGGACGCCAGCATGGCTGCGATGGCAAGGTACGGATTGCCCGAGGGATCTGGGCTGCGAACCTCAATCCGTGTGCTCATGCCACGCGCGGCCGGGATGCGAACGAGAGGCGATCTGTTCTTTGCAGACCACGCCACGTAGCACGGCGCCTCATAGCCCGGAACCAACCGCTTGTAAGAGTTCACCAGCGGATTGCAAATCGCCGTAAACGCCGGCGCGTGCTCCAAAATGCCCGCCAGGAAGTGGCGCGCCGTGGCACTGAGCCCGAGCTCATCCGTCTCATCGTAAAAGGCGTTGGTGCCGTTGCGGAACAGCGACATGTGACAGTGCATGCCGGAACCGTTGATACCGTATACCGGTTTGGGCATGAACGTCGCGTGCAATCCGTACTGCCGCGCAATCGTTTTCACCACCAGCCGGAAAGTCGCGATGTTGTCGGCCGCTTCCACCGCATCCGCGTATTTAAAATCGATCTCGTGCTGCCCAGGAGCCACTTCATGGTGCGACGCCTCAATCTCAAACCCCATCGATTCCAGCGTCAGCACAATCTCCCGTCGGCAGTTTTCGCCGAGATCCAACGGCGCCCAGTCAAAATACCCGCCCTCGTCATTCACTTCGGAAGTGGGCCGGCCGTTGGCATCCAATTTAAACAAGAAAAATTCCGGCTCCGGTCCGACGTTGAAGGAGTCAAACCCCAATTCCCGCGCTTCTGCCAACACCCGCTTCAAAACCGATCTCGGGTCGCCTGGGAACGGTTGTCCGTCCGGCAGATACACATCGCAAATCAGACGCGCAACTTTGCCCAACTCCGATGCCCACGGAAACACGAGCCAGGTGGACAGGTCCGGAACCAGGTACATATCCGATTCTTCAATCCGTACGAACCCTTCGATGGACGAACCGTCAAACATAATCTTGTTGTCCAACGCCTTTGGCAGCTGATCCACGGGGATTTCGACGTTCTTGATGACCCCGAGCAAGTCGGTGAACTGCAGGCGCACATAGCGAACATCCTCGGTTTCGGCAAGCGCCAAAATCTCTTCCTTCGTATACTCCTTGCGCATTCCAGTCCTCCTCCGCCAAACTTCCAGCGCCAGTTATTTGCGTCGATAAAACCGCGACAGATCCCCCTGAAACTCGTTGGGTCCAGCGTCCGGGCGTCCCAATTGCTGCTGCATCCACTTGTACAGTTCCTTGTCCGACGGTTCCGGCCGCTTGGTATCCGGTGTACTGGTTGCACGCCGGGCTAACTGCGCCTTCACACCGGCCATGTTCAACCCTCGGTCCAACCAACTCCGCACTTCCAGCAGGCGCTCCACGTCATCGAACGAAAACAGACGCTGATTGCCTTCACTGCGCGCAGGCTGAACCAATCCATGTTCTTCGTAATACCGGATTTGGCGTGCGGTCAATCCCGTGAGCTTTTGAACAATGCCGATTGGAAACAACGGCATCTGCCGCCTCGCATGAAGGTCCACAGGCGTTCCCCTCCAAGTCCCCGTTACCTGCCATATTACCATTCTTCTGCAAATTTCACAACGTCCGTGTAACGAAAAATTACATTAAGTCGTGAGCATTAATGACTCTGCAATCCGCTCCATGGCCAGGTATGCGTGTTCGTACGTCAATCCGCCCTGCAGGAACCCGGTATAGGGCGGTCGCATCGGGGCATCCGCCGACAGCTCGAGCGAACCGCCCTGTACGAACGATCCGGCCGCCATCACCACCTGGTCTTCATATCCGGCCATCGGCGCCGCCTCCGGACGCACGTGCGCGTCCACTGGTGCGCTGGCTTGAACCGCTTGACAGAACGCGAGCAGCGCAGCGGGTGACGGAAACGCAGCGGTGACGATGATGTCTGCCCGCGGCTCGGACCACTTGGGGCTCACCGCAAGCCCGAGCGCCTCCAGCACACGAGCGGCGAGAATCGAACTCTTCACCGCCTGGCTGACGGTGTGCGGCGCCAGAAACAGGGCTTGGTAAAACGGCCGCAGGAAATCGTGCGTCGGGCCCGCTTCCGAGCCGACGCCGGGCGCAGTCAAGCAGGTTGCCGCAGCCTCCACATAGCGCGCGCGGCCGACCACGTACCCCCCGGTTGGTGCAATGCCCGCGCCTGGATTTTTAATCAAAGACCCCGCAGCGATGTCCGCGCCCACTTCGGTGGGCTCCACATCCTCCACGAATTCGCCGTAGCAATTGTCGACGGCGATGCACACCTGGGGCCACTGCGTTCGAATCGCCGCAAACACCTCGGCCAACGTCCGATTCGACAACGCGGGCCGGCTGCTGTAGCCACGGGACTTCTGAAACATGACCACGCGCGTGCGCGGAGTGATCCTGGCTAGAATACTCTGCAAATCCACACCGCCGTCCGGCAGGAGCGGCACCACCGTGTGTGTCACACCCCACTCCGCCAGACTGCCCGGCGCCGGCCGGATGCCGACCACCGCCTCGAGCGTGTCGTAAGGCGCTCCCGTTGCAAACAACAGTTCATCTCCCGGACGCAATACCCCGAACAGCATCAGCCGCAGCGCGTGCGTCCCCGAAATGATTTGAGGGCGCACCAGTGCCCGTTCGGTGCCGAACACGCGCGCGTACACACGCTCCAGCTTGTCGCGCCCTCCATCATCCAACCCATACCCCGTGCTCCCCGACAGATCCGTGGCGGCCACTTGTTCTGCCCAAAAAGCCTCCAGGACTTTGCGTTGATTGTGACGGGCCGTCTGCTCCACCACCGCGAATGCCGATTGCACTTCCTGTTCACATGTCGCAACCAACGCCCGCGCTTGCTGTTTCACCAATCGCGTAACCTCTCCTCTCTTCCGCCATCGTCGGCAACGACGCCTTCCGGTGTCCGAATGACAGCGTCGATTTCCACGCCGGTCATGGTTTCCGTGGCGGCCATCAATTCAACGATTCTGCGGCGCTCCATCACCACCGTGGCTTCGACGGTGGCATCGCCGCCGATATGTACATTCGTCACTCGACCGTATGGGTGCAGCCATCCCGACAGCACGGCATGCGCATTTCCCCGAACGGTCACCTGCACGCTCTCCATGCCGAGATGGCGCGCCACCGCGTCGTACAACGCCTGCATGCCCTCGCCCGTGGTTGCCGATCCGTACAGACTGGCCATCGCCCGGGTATCCGGGGGAGGCGTCTCGCCGACCGCATCCATTTTGTTAAACAACGTGATGATGGGCTTGTCCAGAGCCCCAATCTCGCTCAGCACCTGATAGGTGGTCTCCATTCGCTGCAGCGTCGCCGCCGTCCCGTCGACGACGTGCACCACGAGGTCTGCGGCCAGGACCTCTTCCAGGGTGGCCCGAAACGACTCCACCAACAGATGCGGGAGATTCTGCACAAAACCGACCGTGTCGAGCAGCACCGCTTGGCCGGTGGAGCCAACTTGGACGCGGCGCGCCAACGGATCGAGCGTGTCAAAGAGACGGTCATTCCCCGCCTCCACCGATGTTCCGCCGCAATCCGTCAACCATCTCCGCATGACCGTGGATTTTCCCGCGTTCGTGTAGCCGACGAGGGCGACGACGGGCACGGATTTGGCACGTTGGCGGCGCGCGGTCTCCCGATGTGCGCGCACGTGGGCCAGGGCTTGACGCAGGTGCTGAATGCGCTGCCGAATTCGCCGCCTATCCATTTCGAGCTTGGTCTCACCCGGTCCCCGCGTGCCAATGCCGCCACCCAGCCGGGACATTTCCGCGCCTCGTCCGGTCAGTCTCGGCAGCAGGTATTGCAATTGCGCAATTTCAACCTGAAGCCGGCCTTCCCGCGATTTTGCGCGCAAGGCAAAAATATCGAGGATCAACTGCGTTCTGTCAAGTACGCGACAACCGAGGTGGTGCTCCAGGTTTCGTACTTGCCCGGGCGACAGCTCCCCGTCAAACACCGCAAGCTCAACCTCGTGCTCCTCGATATAACGCGCCATTTCGGAGATCTTGCCAGAACCAAGATACCATGCGCCGTCTATGCTGGACCGGGTTTGCTGGAAGACCGCCACCACCGCCGCACCCGCGGCTTCACAAAGCCCGATGCACTCATCCCGTCGGGTGATGAATTGCTCGTCCGTCTCCTGCGGGCTTCGCCGACAAGCCAAAACAATCCGCGTTGTTTCCGCAGCTGCCACGTCATCACCTCGTTGCCTCCATTGTATCACGGGACATACGGGTTGCCTCCACAGTCCCGCATACGGGACAGCGACCGTCGTTGAGCGCGCGCATCCGCATCTGCAAGGGCGCAGCCGCCTGTGCTAGAGCCCGCCCCTCTTTTTTACCAACGCGCCGCCCCACCATGTAGGCCACGAGCGCTATGAAGCAGAGACCCATCCACCACGCCAACCACAATGAAAGGTTCATCCCCAGGGCACCTCCTTGTCATCCTCTCCCGAAGCGGACCACAGCGAACGGGTGGTCGCTTCCGACCACATCGTAATCACCGTGAACGCCAGAAATGCTATCGCGGTCCACCAAGCGTTGAGCAGGATGGCACCGCACAAGGCGAGCATGGTGAGCAGGGTTGCCTCCACCACTCCCAAGCGCAGGGCGATGTTGTGTTGTCCCGTCCGCTGGTCGGCGAGCCTATCCACCAAGTCATCCAACCAATCGAACATCGCCATCAGCAGGAGCCCCCAGAGCGCAGTCCGCCAACCGGTCAAAACCAATGACAATGCGACGGCCATGACGGTTTCCAGCCACGCCGGCAGCTTGGTCGGTAGTACTTGCTTCCAGTCCGACAACATGCCCACCGCATAGCTGCCGAAGAAAACCGACAACGCCATCGGCAATTGGGCAGCCGCCGCCAAAAAGGCGAGCACCATCCCGTACGGCAGCGCGGATCTCGACATTCGAACCGCCAGCGTGTGCTTTCCTCGGCAGATGTCGTACTCCGCGTCCAGATAATCGTCCACCCATTTGATCGCCGCTCCAGCCAATACCAAACACAGAAAGATGCGGAACCCTTCAAGCAAATCGCCAAACATGTTGCTTCACCTCCCGGAACCCCGTCGCGTACAGCGCCGATACGGGGATGACGCGATGGCGGGTGAAGCGCTTGGACAACGCGGCATATCCGCTCCGCGCTTCCGGAAGGTCCATTTTGTTCGCAAGGATGATATACCCCGACTGCGTTCCTCCATAGTCCGCTAGTTGCTCCTCCACCGGATCCCACCACGCGTCCCCGCTGCCCACCCCCTGCATCAACCGCCGGCCAATCTGGGCAGCGTCCACGATGTGCAGGACGATCCGGGCGGAGAACAGCACCTCCAGGGTTTGGGCCATCGCCTCGCGCACCGAAGCCTCCGGGTGAATGCCGTCGCATAACCCGGTGCTGTCCGACAGCAACAGCGTGTGCGTCCCCTTCTTGTGCGGAAACTCCACAGCCAGCGACTGGAGGTTGCGGGTCCGGTGCGGTGTCGCATCCGACAATTCCACCTCCGCGGCGTTCACGCTCATGCGTCGGCGCTCCGTCTGCCCGTCCGTGCGCTCCACCAGCCAGTTTAGTTCGCGAATCCCCATAAATTTCGCAAAGTGAATGCAGAACAACGTCTTTCCCACGTTCGTTTTCCCAATCACCAAGCCTCGGTTCACAGCACCATCCCCTCCCGCTGAAAGTCCTGCGGCTGAAGCGTCATGGCCGCCTGCCGGTCCACGGTCGCCGCCTCGAACAACCGCAGCGCCTGTCGCCGAATCGCCCGCTCCACCAGATTGCGCACAAACCTGGCGTTGGAGAAGTTGCTGCGGTGGCACGAGGACAGCGCTTCCTCCAGGTACAGCCGGAGTTTTTTCTCCGCCTCCGGACTCAACCGGTACTGACGATCTGCCGCGATGCGCCTGGCGATTTCGAGCAGCGCCGCAACGCTGTAGTCAGGAAACGTCACGTGAATGGGAAAGCGACTGGGCAAACCGGGATTGGTGGAAAGAAACCATTCCATCTCCCGTTCATACCCCGCGATGATGGCGATAAATTGATTCCGAAAATCCTCCATGCTCTTGACCAGGCAATCGATGGCCTCGCGTCCGAAATCCTTTTCCCCTCCGCGGGCCAACGAGTACGCTTCGTCAATGAACAGCACGCCCCCCAATGCCTTCTTCACCATCTCGCGCGTCTTTTGCGCGGTATGGCCGATGTACTCCCCGACCAAATCCGCTCGTTCCACTTCCACTAGGTGGCCCTTTTCAAGGAGACCACACTCGTGGAACATCCTTGCCAACAACCGCGCCACGGTGGTTTTCCCGGTTCCAGGATTACCCTTGAAGACCATGTGCAAAACCACCGGCTCCGCACGCAGTTGCAAGCTTTGCCGCCGCTGTTGCATATACAGGTACGCGAAAATCTCACGAACGGTCGCTTTCACCTCATGCAATCCCACCAGCGCATCCAATTCGTCCAAGATTTCCTGCAAGCGTTCGCGGCGGATGGTCGGATGACCGGAAACGGAAGGTCCAGGAGCCGCTTCACCGCTCAACTGTCGCAGTGCATCGGACAGTGCAATCTGTCCCTGGCGATATTGATCAATCACGTGCTGTGCAACGATGGGCCGCACCGTGGTGCGCCTGTGGTCAGACGGCAACATCCATCACCTCGGGTTGTACCGGAACGTCTGGTCGTCGTGGACATCGTCATCCGGTAAGTATGTGTGCGCAAAGTAACGTATGCAGCCAATCGGATCTGGGTGAATGCCCAGTGGACAGGTGGACACAAAAGCGTCCCCGGTGCTTACACCGAGGACGCTGGCGAGGTATCTCACCCTTTGCGGCGAACGATTTTCGGTTGAAAAATGGGTGGACGTCCGGATTCCACCGCTGTGGGACGGCGAAACAGAATCTCCCGCAGCCCGTTTCGCCATTGAAACGGAATGAGTGGCCAAAGATACGGGATGCCGAAGGAACGGGTTCGATACAACAGGAGGAACCATGTGATGCAGGCAATGGCGAATCCCCAACCGCGGAAGAATCCCGTCCAGACAATGATCCAAAAACGGGCCATTTGATTCGCCGTGGCCAACTCGAAGGATGACGTTGCGAATTGCGCAATCATCACAAACCCCATGTAGACGAGGACTTCCGGTTGAAGCAGGTGAATGTGCGTGGAGAAATCACCGAACAACATCGCGGCCACAATCCCCACCGCCGAAGCGAGGGTCGATGGCGTATTGATGACCGCCAGGCGCAGGATGTCCAGCGCCAGCTCGGCCACCAGGAGTTCCACGAACAATGGAAGCGGATCGTCCCGCGAAGCGATGAAAAAACTCAAGCGCCTGGGCATCGCAGTCGGATGTGCGTTGACGACCAGGAACACTCCGGGCAAAAACACGCTCATCAGCACCGACAACAGGATGACCCAGCGCAGATACGTCCCAATCATCGGATAGGAGTGGTACTCCTGGGGATGCTGCAGATGCTGAAAGAAGGTGACGGGCGCAATGATCACTTCGGGACTGGTATCCACCACAATCAACACGTGACCATCGAGCAGAGCGGTGGTGGCGACGTCAGGGCGCTCGGTATATCGCACAATCGGATACGGATTCCACCGTACCTTGCCAATCAATTCGGCCACCGCCTGATCCGCCATCGCCAGCGAATCTACGCGAATCCCCTTCAATCGCGCGCGAATGTCATCGACCAACTGCTCACTGGTGACATCCTGCAGATACAGCAAGCTCACGTCCGTTTGAGAACGTGCGCCAATCTGCATCAGTTCGATGCGTAGCCGCGGATCCCGAAGGCGTCGGCGAATCATCGCGCAGTTGAGCAGCATTGTCTCGGTGAACGAATCCGCCGGTCCACGAATCACCCGCTCCACCTGGGGATTGGAGATACTGCGCATGGGGTACACCCGCGTGTCCACCAACAGCGCCTGATTGCATCCTTCGATGAACGTGACCATCGGACCGGAGAGGATGAACCGGATCACGTCCGACATCTTGTCCAACACCTGGACCTGCACAAACGGCAGGTGCGTGTTCAGGTACTCCATCAGCTCATGCGCGGTGTATCCTTTATCGGCCGGATATTCTTTGGCGAACGCTTCCACCGTTTGTTCGAAATTCTGCATCAGCAACAGCACGTGCGTGGTCATAAAGAATCCGTTCATGATGTATGTGGTCATGTGCACGTGGTCGTAGTGGAATGGCTTTTGGATGATGTCCCACGTCGTCCCGATGCCCAACAGTTCGTGGACAAACTCAACATTTTCGCTCATTCGGGACGAAATGGGGGTTTGCTCGGCTCGCTCCATGGCGGTTGTCATTGACAGTCCATACCCCTCCATCCCAGTCTCCCGTCTACCATCCCCGAACGGAGGGAAAATCATGCAACCCCGCCGACTGCGAGACAACACAAAAAAAGAAGGTCCTTTTCAGGAACCTTCCTTGTTCGGTGGCGGAGTGAGACGGATTCGAACCGTCGATACGGTGTTACCCGTATACTCGCTTAGCAGGCGAGCGCCTTCGACCTACTCGGCCATCACTCCAGGCGTGATTGGTGGGCGGTAACGGGCTCGAACCGCTGACCCCCTGCTTGTAAGGCAGGTGCTCTCCCAACTGAGCTAACCGCCCAAAATTCTAATTGCGGACGCTGCACCGAAGAAGGCGCTCGCGCCCACCTTCGAAGCGAAAACACCGTGGAGCTCCCAATCGGACTTGAACCGATGACCTCATCCTTACCATGGATGCGCTCTGCCGACTGAGCTATGGGAGCATGGCTCCCCGAGTAGGATTCGAACCTACGACCCTCCGGTTAACAGCCGGATGCTCTACCGCTGAGCTATCGAGGAACAAGGATACCGTACCCGTCCATTCAGGTACGACAGGATGGTGGAGGTAGACGGATTCGAACCGACGACCCCCTGCTTGCAAGGCAGGTGCTCTCCCAACTGAGCTATACCCCCAGGACATCCGCTCTCCCCGTCAGGAAAGCGTGGTCGGAGCAGCGGGATTTGAACCCACGACCTCCTGCTCCCAAGGCAGGCGCGCTACCAAGCTGCGCTATGCTCCGTGGCGTGCCCGGAGAGATTCGAACTCCCGACCTCTTGATTCGTAGTCAAGCGCTCTATCCGGCTGAGCTACGGGCACATGGGTCCGGTCGCGAAGACCGTTTGGCTGGGGAGGAAGGGATCGAACCTTCGCATGACGGAGTCAAAGTCCGTTGCCTTACCGCTTGGCTACTCCCCAATATGGGGTGAGTAGTGGGAATCGAACCCACGAATGCCGGAACCACAATCCGGTGCGTTAACCACTTCGCCATACTCACCATGGCAGGGGCGGCAGGATTCGAACCCACGACATGCGGTTTTGGAGACCGCCGTTCTACCAGCTGAACTACGCCCCTGCATGCCGCTCACAGCGGCTTGGTGGAGGGGGAAGGATTCGAACCTTCGAAGCTTTCGCAACGGATTTACAGTCCGCCCCAGTTGGCCACTTTGGTACCCCTCCGCACTGGAGCCAGCGACAGGAATCGAACCTGCGACCTACTGATTACAAGTCAGTTGCTCTACCTGCTGAGCTACGCTGGCGCCGCGACAAGACGTAATGTATCACATCCAAAACAGCATTGTCAACGGGATTTTCTTTCCATTAGCCATCCAAAATTGACCAGCGGTCATCCCTCCGTCGTGTTCGACTCCAGGTTCAGCGTGACGCTGCGAAACGGCGTAAATGTCGAGATGGCGTGTTTGTATATCATCTGCTGTTTGCCTTCCGATTCCAATACGATGGTGAAGTTGTCAAACGCGCGGACGAGGCCGCGAATCTGAAACCCGTTGACCAAATATACGGTGACGGGAATTTTGTCCTTTCGAATTTGATTCAAAAACGTATCTTGAATATTGATTGGCTGTTTGCTCATCTGTATGCCCTTCTTTCAGAAAAGTGGTACTTCACACTTATTCTCGGCAGGCGCTTTGGATTCCTGCCAGCATACGTTGGCCCACCGATAAAATCCGTTGCAGATCCGCATCTTCGACCCGTCCCTCGGGATCTAATTCAATCCACTCCACCCGCGGATCCCTCCGGAACCAGGAAAGCTGCCGTTTCACAAAGCGACGGGTGTTCTGTTTCACTGCCGCCACCGCCTCGGCCAACGAACACTCGCCGTCCAGCCAGGCCAACAACTCTTTGTACCCAATCGCCTGCATTGCGGGCAGACTGCGCGAATAGCCGCGTTCCCACAAGCGCGTCACCTCAGACGCCAACCCGTCCGCCATCATTGCATCCACGCGTCGATTGACGCGCTCATACAGAATGGGCCTATCCACCGTCAACCCGAACTGCACGGTCCAATATCGGCCACCTTTGACCCGCCAATCGTACGATGCGGACAAAGGCCGTCCACCCCCCGCCTCATACACCTCCAAAGCGCGCAGCACCCGCCGCGTGTCATTGGGATGCAGGCGCTGCGCCGTGGGCGGATCGACCTTGGCCAACGCCGCATGCAACGCTTCCGCGCCATGGGCTTCGAGATACCGCACCCACCGTTGACGCGCCTCCGGCGCTTCGGTGGCAGCACCAAAATCCAAGTCCTCGCAGATGGCCCGGATGTACAAGCCGGTGCCGCCCACAACAATTGGCAACTTGCCGCGCCGGTGCAACGCAGCGATGACCTCGTCCGCGGCGGTCACCCAGTCGGCCACCGTGAACCGCACATCAGGTTCGACCAAATCGAGCAGGTGGTGAGGCACGCCCTGCCTCGCGTGCAGAGGAACCTTCGCGGTTCCCACGTCCATGCCGCGGTACACCTGCATCGAATCCGCGGACAGCACCTCTCCGTTTAGAATTTTGGCCAACGCAATGCCAAGATCGCTCTTCCCGGTGGCGGTTGGCCCGACGATACACAACACCGGCGGCTTATGTTCGTTCATACGCCGTCTCCTTCCACGCGACACCATACGCGAATTTGGCGCGCGGTTTGTCCGGGTGCAGATGAAAGCGTTCGAATTCCCCGGAATCCGGGCGCTCTTTCAACACAACCGCCCGCCGCGCAACCCGCAGCGCCTCCCGCCAAGCATCGTGCGCCAGAGGCGCTGGATTGGCCAGTCCCCGCACGCTCTCCAGATCTGACGAGGGATTGTGCAGCGGATGGCGAAACATCGGATCGAAATACACCACGTCCACAGCGTTGTCGCTCATCTGTTGGAGCACCGCGACGTGATCTCCACAGTGCGCTTCAATGCGAGCCAACAGGGGCTGGAGCGACGGGTACAGGTGTCCTTCGTAACGCTGGGCGTATTGAAACAGGCGAACCAGCAGCCACGACGAATCACACGCCAGCACGCGCCCCGTATCCCCCACCGCGGCCGCCAGCACGAGGCTATCCACCGCGAGCCCGAACGTGGCGTCCAACACCACATCCCCGCGGCCAATGCGGGCGACCCGCACCAGCCGATCGCGCTGCCCCCCGCGCATAGCAGCAATGCGAGGCAGCGCCATACCCGGGTGAAACCACACCGGCTGCTTCGGATTCGCCCGCAACACCACGCGCAGCGGCTCATCCGCCACCACGATGGCGTCCGCACCCGTCTTTCGAAACAGCGTCTCCAGGCTGTCCTTACCGCGCCGAACCACGTCGCAGGTAAACCACTCCGCCGCCCGGCGCACGCGAATTCTGGCCACGGACGTCACATTCACCGGTGTGGTGCAACAGACTCGCAGGGCCCCGCTTTCGTTTCGGTGGACACTCGCGATGTCAAACAATGCGTCGAAACTCCTTCTCCAATTGCTGCGCGGTCAACCGCAAAAAGACCGGACGTCCATGCGGGCAATGAAACGGATCTTCCAGGGTCGACAGCGCTTCGCACAAGGCCTCCATCTCGAGCGGATGAAGGAAGTCATTGGCTTTGATGGCTGCCTTGCAGGCGCGCATCACAATCTGATCCCGCAATACATCCCGAACGTTGGACAGCCGTGCGGAGGCAGCGAGGGTTTCCAGAAACTCTTCCACCAGTTGACCGTAGTCGAGCCCCTCCCAAATGGTTGGAATGGTGCGGACCACCACGTCTCTGCCTCCGAACGCTTCAAGACTGAGCCCCATCTCCGCGAGCAGCTCGCGATGCGTCTGAACCGCGTCCCACTGCGCCCCCGACAGGGTCAGGTTGAGCGGCGTCACCAACGCAATGGCCGGCACTTCAGCCGCGCGCATGCGCTGGCTGAAACGCTCGTACAACACGCGTTCATGCGCCGCGTGTTGATCAATCACGTAGAGGTCCTGACCATCCTCCGCAATCATGTACATCCCCAGCGCCTGCCCTACGGGGCGCAGCCGCCAGTTCGATGGGCGCTCTTCAGCCGCACGGTCCGCGTCGGGCGCAGCGGGCTCATCCGCCACGGGCACATCCGTGTGGGATGGTTCGGGCGGACTGCTTTGCAGCGGCATCCATTGTTGCCAGTCCACCGGTTGTTTGGGCGTGCGGGACACGGTCGGCACACTGCCTTCGCGCTTTCCCGGGGACGCGGTCAGTACCCTCGATCCGGCGCTGGTGGGATATCCGGTCCCCGGCTGGTAGGGCGCAGCCGGTTCCGCCGTCGTCGCCAACTCCAGCTTCGCCTGCTGGCCCGACACGACACGCCGGTCGCTGGCTGGCGTCCCACTGAACGAAACCCCCGGGACCAGAAATGTGGTATCGAGCACACTCTGGACGGCTCGCTGCACCATCTGCACCACGTCTCGTTCCTCACTGAAGCGGACCTCAGCCTTGTGTGGATGAATGTTGACATCCACCAGCCCCGGATCCATCTCCAGGTACAGGGCGTACATGGGATGTTTGCCCACCATGAGCCGGTTGCCGTATCCGGCCACCACGGCTTGGTGCACGGCGGGGTTTCGAATGGGGCGTTGATTGATGTACAGATATGTATGGCTGCGGCTCGACTTGGCCTGTGTGGGGCGTCCAATCCACCCGTGCAGGCGATAATCCGCAGTGTCCGCCGTCACAGGCAAAAACTGCTTCGCTTCGCCCACGCTGTACAGCGCTGCCAGCACATCGCGAACACTGCCGTTGCCCGTGGTCTGAAACACCACGTGGTCATCGATGGCGCAACGAAACCCCACATCCGGCCGCGCCAGCGCCGCCCGGTGGATCACATCCAGGCACCTCGACTGCTCCGTCTGCACGGATTTGAGGTACTTCAACCGAGCCGGGGTGTTGAAGAACAAATCCCGCACTTCAATGCGGGTTCCGGGCGGCATGCCCACGGGCTCCGGTGCACTCGGCTTTCCCCCCGCCACTTGGACGGTCACTCCCTGCTCTGCGGTGGGCACTCGCGACTGCAGGGTGACCTTCGCCACAGCCGCGATGGATGCCAGCGCTTCTCCGCGAAAACCAAGCGTTGAAATGCGCATCAAATCCCGCGCTTGGCGAATTTTGCTGGTGGCGTGACGGGCGAACGCCAACACCGCGTCCTCAGCGTCCATCCCACGCCCGTTGTCCTGGACCGTGATTTCGCGAATCCCGCCTTCGACCAAACGCACGAAGATGGAGGTGGCGCCCGCATCCAGGCTGTTTTCCACCAACTCTTTCACGCAACTGGCCGGACGCTCGACCACCTCACCCGCGGCGATCTGATTTGCTAGGTTTGCCGGGAGTACTTGGATTTGTCCCACTGCAAGACCTCCCTCGCCTGTTCGACCAAATTGTGCAGTTCATTGAGTGCCGCCACAGGCGTCAACGTGTTGACGTCAAGCTCGGCCAACGCCTGAAGCACCGACTCCCCACGCCAAGCGAACAGGGGCAGCGAGAAATCTGGCGACGCCATCTTACTCGATGAGCCGCCATGGGAGTCGACCGCAGCCGCCGTTTCCACACCAGCGTCGACCGTGGACTTCCCCGCCTCGGCCGTCTCTCGCACTTTCAGCAACGCCGCTGCCCGCTCAATCACAGCATCCGGAATCCCTGCCAGTTTGGCCACCTGTATGCCGTAGCTCTTGTCGGCAGGGCGCGGCACCACGGTGTGCATGAAGGTGATGCCATCCGGACTCTCCCGGACCAGCACCGAACAGTTGGCTGCCCCATCCAGGCTATCCGCCTTTTCGGTCAGTTCGTGGTAGTGCGTGGCGAACAGAGTCAACGGCCGACTGTCCGGCGACAACAGCGCCTCCATGACCGCCTCGGCGATGCTCATCCCGTCGTACGTACTCGTCCCTCGTCCGATTTCATCCAACAACACGAGGCTCCGGTTCGTCGCCTGCCGTAAGATCTGCGCCAGCTCGACCATTTCCACCATGAAAGTGCTCTGGCCTTCGGCCAAATTGTCGGATGCGCCAATCCTGGTGAAAATGCGGTCCACCAGTCCAATCACAGCGGACTCCGCAGGCACGAAACAGCCCATGTGCGCCATCAGCACAATCAGTGCGGTTTGGCGCATGTATGTACTCTTTCCGGCCATGTTCGGCCCGGTGATCAGCAGCAAATCGGCGTCGTCGCCGAGCCGCACGTCATTCGGCACGAACGTGCCGGGATGCGCCGATTCCACCACCGGATGCCGACCCTGTTGAATGAAGATGCCGCGCTCCGCCCGAATCACCGGCCGGGTGAACCGACACTCTGCCGACACGGTGGCCATGGAACACAGCGCGTCCAGCACCGCAATCCGCTCGGCCACGCGCTGAAGATCGGTGAGGCGCTCCACCACACCATCCCGCACCTCGCAGAACAGCTCGTACTCCCGCTCCACACTGCGCTCCGCCGCCGTCAGAATTTCCGCCTCGCGCTGCTTCAGCTCCGATACCACGTACCGTTCGGCCGCGGCCAGCGTCTGCCGGCGCTCGTACGTGTCCGGCACCAGGTGCACGTTCGCCTTGGACACTTCGATGTAGTAACCGAACACCTTGTTATACCCTACTTTGAGCGACCGGATGCCGGTTCGTTCCCGCTCCTGCTGCTCAAACTGCGTCAACCATTCCTTGCCGGAACTGCTCAATGTCCGCAGCCGATCCAACTCCGCATCCACCCCGTCGCGGATCAAGCCGCCTTCGCGAACTCCGAGCGGCGGTTGGTCCACGAAGGTCCGGAGAATGGTTTCCGACAGGGACGCGAACTCAGGCAGTCCCCGCATCAATTGCTGAAGCAGATCACTCGACGCATCCCGAAGCATGTCCTCGAGACTCGGGAGTTGCGCGAGCGATTGACCCACAGCGCGGAGGTCCCGCGCATTCGCGGTCCCGAGGGCGAGCCGGCCCGCCAACCGTTCCAGATCATAGATTTCCCGCAGCGTCTCGCGAATCGACTCGCGCAAAAAAAAGTCGTCCACCAGCGCCTGGACCGCACCCAGCCGATCTTCAATGGCGGCCACGTCAGCCAATGGCCGTTCAATCCACGTTCTCAGCATACGAGCACCCATCGCGGTCACCGTCGCATCGAGCAGGCCGAACAGCGACCCTTTCTTTTGCCGCCCCCGTCCCGACTCCAACAGTTCCAGATTCCGCTGCGCCGTGTAGTCCAATACCAGGTGCCCACGGCTCGCCAAATTTTTCGGAACCCGCAGATGCGCAAGCCGTTGTTTCTGGGTCGCCGCCAGATAATCCATCACCGCGGCCAAGGCTTCCACGGCCACCGGTACGTCGTCCAGCTCGAGGGCCGCCAATTGCGGGAGGTGAAATTGCTCACACACCGTCCGCTCGGCGCGAAGCGGTGCGTCCAAGGGTTCGTCAACCCACGAGATACGCACGCCGTTTTGTCGGCTCCATTCGTCCACCGCACTCCCTGCCACCCAGTCCTGCTGACTGCTGTACGCAAGAATTTCGGCCGGCGTCCACTGTGCCAACCAATCCCGCAGCTGGTCCTGGGACGATTCGGCGTACCACAGATCACCGGTGGCCACATCGGCCAAAGCCAATCCACAGGTTTCCCGACGCCGAACCAGCGCCGCGAGAATCCGGCGCTGATCTCCTGCCTCCTTGGTTACAGTCCCCGGTGTCACAATCCGAACGACTTCACGTTTCACCAAACCCTTGGCCTGCTTGGGGTCTTCTGTCTGCTCACAAATGGCCACACAGTACCCCTGGTCCACCAGTTTCTCAATGTAGGCCGTGGCCGCGTGGTACGGAACGCCGCACATCGGCACGCGCCCCTGGCTGCCGGCGTCCCGCCCCGTCAGCGTGATGTCGAGAGCCCGGCTCGCGGTGATGGCGTCATCGAAGAACAACTCGTAGAAGTCGCCCAACCGGAACATCAGCAACGCGTCCGGATATTGTCGCTTAATGTCCACATACTGCTGCATCATCGGCGTCAGCGCCACACAAACACCCCCTGCACCACAAACTCGCGAACCGGCCGGTCAGTCGTTCTCCCCACAGGTGCAGCCGTTGCCGTCCGGACCCTTGCCGCATCCCTGTCTTGGTCCCAGTTCAACCGGCAGACGTTCCCCGAGCCGAACCAAGAGCAGATGCATGACGCCTTGTACGAGGTCGTTCAGTTCCGCCTGAGCTTCTTTGTACTGCATGGCCACCGGGATGCCGTACAATCGTTCTTCGAGGACTTGAATTTCGGCGGCCAATTCCTGCACCTTCGGGTGGTCCGCCGGGAGAGCCTGGCTCAATCCAATCCGGTTGTTCGTCTTCAACTTTAGTGTTTCAAACAGTTTCTGCGCCTCCGTGTGCGACTCCATCTTGGCACGGGCCTTCCAGTACTGGTGGGCCGCCTCCGATTGGCAGATCATTTCCGCAATGGTGTCCGCTTTGGCCATCAACGCGTCCATCATGCCAATTCCTCCTCGGCGACGGCAACGAGCGACCCCATCAACGTCCAGGTCTTCGGCTCCACAATCCGCACCGGCACCGTTTGCCCGGTCAGCAACGCATCGCCCGGAAACAGCACCAGCTTATTGGTCCTGGTGCGTCCCGCCAACACATCCGGGTTGGTCTTGCTCTCTCCTTCCACCAACACATCCACCACGGCGCCCGTCAACTGTTCATTGTGCGCGCGGCTGATGGCGTACTGAAGGTCGTTCAAACGCTGCAACCGCGCCTTCTTGACACACATCGGCACGTCGTCCGGGAAGTTGGCGGCAGGGGTGTTTTCCCGCGGCGAATAGATGAAGGTGAACGCATTGTCGAAGCGCACCTCTTCGACCAGACGCAGCGTATCCTCGAACTGCTCCTCCGTCTCGCCGGGAAAGCCCACGATGATATCGGTGGTCAAGCTCACGCCCGGGATGGCCGCACGAATCTTGCGGACCAACTCCAGGTAAAATTCACGGGTGTGTGATCGGTTCATGCGCTTGAGAATCTGGTTGTTCCCAGACTGAACCGGCAGGTGGATGTGTTCCACCACTTTGTCGCAGTCGGCAATGGCGGAGATCAATGCATCCGTGAAATTCCACGGATTGGACGTCGTGAACCGAATCCGCTCAATTCCCTCCACGGCATTGACCTGCCGAAGCAACTCGGCAAACGTGATGGTTTTGAGGTCGACGCCATAGTCGTTCACGTTTTGTCCGAGCAGGGTGATTTCCTTCACGCCCGCGTCCGCCAGCGACCGAACCTCGGCCAAAATATCTTCGGGCAGGCGGCTGCGCTCCGCACCGCGCGTGTACGGGACAATGCAGTACGTGCAGAATTTGTTGCATCCGTACTGAATGTTCACCCAGGCCCGCACCCGATCCTGACGAACCTTCGGAATATCTTCAACGGTCTCCGCCGCCTTGTCCCAGACTTCCAGAATGGTTTCCTGACTCTGCCGAGCCTGGATGAGGAGCTGGGGCAGGCGGTGAATGTTGTGCGTGCCAAAGACCACGTCCACCCACGGGAACTTCTCAAGAACGAGCTGCTGCACACCCTTTTCCTGCGCCATGCAGCCGCACAACCCAAGGATCAATTCGGGATTCACCGACTTGAGCGGACGCAGCCGCCCGATTTCACCGAACACTTTGTCCTCCGCGTTCTCGCGAACCGCGCACGTATTGAAGAGGATGAAATCCGCTTCGGCGTCTGTGGCAGCCGGTTGATAGCCCATGGCCTGCAACAAGCCGGCCATCGTTTCCGTGTCATGTTCGTTCATCTGGCATCCGTAGGTTTTAATCACATAACGATACGGCTCGCCCGACGCTTTCAATCCCACCTGGTAATTTCTCGTCAGTGCCTCGACGTCGAACGAGGTTCTCGTGGCCGTGTTCGGCCGATGCGTTCCAAACACCATGCCCGCTCCGGGCTGCAGGCGCCCCTCTCGCAGCTGGGTGATCAAATTTTCCATTCCGCTTCACTCGCTTTCCACGTATTCATGAACGTCATGCGCAAACTGGCCATATTCAAACCCTGTCGGGAGAAGTTCGCTTGGAGCACTTGTCTGTGCATACATCATCCTTCATTATATAAGAAAACCCAATCGTATCGCGAAAGCCAAGTCTTGCTACCCGTCTGAGGAGCGGACTCGGCCAGGCTCTCCCATTATAGACCGGTCTTTCCGCAGTGGAAAGCTTGTCCATGTCAAAGGTTTTCCACAGGGAAAAAGGAGTGTCTCATGTCCGAAAAACGACAGGTACCCACGTTTCGACTTCACTTACCAGAGCACGCGCAGCCGCTGGAGGGACCGGTGGTCTGTCCGGATCGGACGGAGGTCGCCACCAATCTGACGACCATTCACCACATCCTGAAGGCGCACGATGCCTGTCTCGTGTACGCGGGGCAGTGGGTGTACGTGCCGTTTCACGCCATCCGCAAAATCGAACGCGGCGCACATCGGTTCCAGTTGCCCTGGCCGCTCAATCCATGACGGCACGCCTGGACGTCCCCGCCGTCAGCCGCGTCGATTGGCACCGGTGGTGAGCGGAGCCTGCGCCTGCCGCAGGTGGTCCAGGTGATTCAGCACCCCGACCAAAGAGCGCGAGCGAATATCCGCCTCGTCAAATTTCATGGGCTTCGCATTGGCCTCGAAAAACCAGGGATGTCCTTCGTCATCCACGCCCACATCCATCGACATTTCGCCAAGCGCATAGTGATAGTGTGCGTCGATAGCTTTTGCGCAGCGGATCAGCATGTCGTCCATCCGTTGATCCACGGCTTGACTTTGCTCGCCGAAATGCTTCGTCATCACTTCGGTCGCATCGGCGATGCTGCCGCCGTTTGGGACATGGGTGGTGATGGTATGCTGACCGGCCACGCGAACGCCTTTCCCCACCACGGACCACAGATCTCCCCGCTTTTGCAGCAGCACGCGAAAGTCACAGGGTCGGCCTTTCCACATCAGCAGCGGGACCGCCGCCTGAATCACGTAGCGCCCCGGCACGCGTTCCTGGCGAATCATCTGCAGCAATCGGCGAAAGGTCGGTGCCGAGAACGTTTTGCAGCTGGTGTTTTTCAGCACGCTGACGGTGAAGCCACTCGCTGCATGGTCAATTCGAATCATCCCGTGTCCAATGCTGCCGCCCGCAGGCTTCAAGTACACGGCGCGATGCCGCACCAGCATCTGTTCCAGCGCCGTCGCCGCCAGTTGATTGACGGTTTCCGGCAGATACTGTGCGAGCCCCGCCGCCCGAATGACATCGTAGACTTCCGCCTTGTTGAAGTAGTCCGGATTGAACATCGGGATGGCGAGCGAGCGTAAAATCTGCTTCGCCTGCACGGTTGCCGGTTGACGTTCCAAATACCGGGTAGGAATGCGGTTGTACATTGCCTCGGGATGCGGAACGGGGAGCGCCAACCAGCGACGGTACCCGAGCCGGACGTACCCGGTCCAGGTCGCGTCCTCCGAGACCGCATTCGTCGGAACCACGTACATCAGACAGTTGCGTCGCCGCGCGACGCTCATCAGGTCGCGAAAGCAAGATCTCGAACCAATGAACTGGCCTCCCCCCGCGCCTGCCAGAATGGCGTAGACGGGTCCCGCCGTCCAAGCCCCCGCCGTCCGATGAACGCCAATCCGCTGCCGATATCGCACCTGCCCGCGCGGCAGGCGAGATACCAGCGGCACCCGCCAGTTCGACAGACGAACCAGCGCATTCCCGCCGAGTTTCCGAACTGTTTCAGGAACCAGAATCACCACCGACCATCTGCCGTTCCCTCGGTCCAGCCACACGACTTCCCCATTCCATGTTCGGCTCACGACCGTGCCTCCCTCCCGTCCTTCGGCCTATCCTCGCCCCACAGCCGCGCCCGCGCGCGCCGTCGTCCCCCGCTGTGGTCGCCGTGCCGATCCCGCCCGTCGAATGGTGAGTGGAAGTCCCCACACCGTCCGCACATCGACCGATTCGTCCCACGTTTGTCCGCGGCGGATCATGTCCATCAGCGGATCGATATATTCTTTGTACCGCTCATACGCGCTCAGTCCGGAGAGCGCGCGCAAGTTCCGCTCAGCAATCGGGCGCAGCAGGTCTTTATCTCCGGTCAGGAATGCGGTTTGCAGCCGCTCCTGGTACAGATCCACCAACGGCAGTTCCCGATGGTGAACCGCCACGACGTAGGCCAGACACAATGCGGCCATCGTGATGTCCGGATGAACGACGAAACTGCCGGGGGTGCGGTATTCAAACCCTCCGTAGTCCTTGTGCCGAATGTCTCCGAGAAATCCGTAGCGCTGCCGCCGTAGGCGGGCGGTTCGAGCGTCCTCCACCAGCATCAGCGGCAAGCCCACGTAGTTGTCGAGAGCTTTCACGAGGCGACTGGAGAAGGGTATGCTGGAAAAATGAATGTGCCCACCGGTCCAGTAGCGCCGGAACGGCATGCTCCCCGCGCGCCACTCGACATTTGCTCGGTTGATTTTTTCGATGGCCTCCAACATGGCTTCCCGCAGGTTGGCCACCAGTCCAAGGGGTGTGCTGTCCGGCTCTGGTCGAAGCTCCATCAGCGGCAGCCGCTTTCCATCAAACTGGATGCTGCGGTCATCGCAGCCAACGCGCCCCTTGCGTGTGAAATACCGACTGGCGAGGACCATCTTCCCTTCAGCGTTCCGGAGAATCAATTCCACGTCCGCCCCGAGCAGGAACGCCCCCGGCTCCACGCCGGAACGCTGCTCTTCTCGGCGCACGAACGACGTCACCGCATCGGCGTACAAATCCAACAATCGCCCTAGCAGCACGGGGGCACCGGTGACGTCGAGGACGTACAGGACGCCTTTTTGCCCCATGCCGATGCTGACGAGACCGTGGTCCAGTCCCAGCGTGTGCAGTGCGCGGGCCGCCAAGCGCACGGCGCGCATCGTCGCTTTGTCTTCGTCCAGCGCCACTTCTCGAAACGTGTCCTGCAACTGCTGAATTCGCTGGTTGATCCAGACGGGGGCATTGTCGGACCGAAAGCAGGCCAACGGTGTCAGGTCGAACAGCGGAATGCGATACTGTCGTACCAGCCGTACATCCTGCGCTCCGTTCCTGTCCTTCGACCAAACGCGAATCCCCATTCGGCGCAGAAACCGCGCCATGGACGCGCGGCTGAGCGTCCGCGCCATGGCGTCCTGCGGATTGAGCGCCTCGGCTTCCGGGGGGTCTGCCTCCGCGTGCCGTCCCCAGCGGATCACCGTATCCCCGCTGGCCAGATGCGTACTGGAGAGGTAGGGCTTCAGCGACGGTACCCTTTTCAACAATCGCTTGGCCGATGGTTGCCCAGCGTGCAGCAAATAGCAGGTCATGGCCCACAACTCCTTTCAGGGTCGGTCACCCCTTCGCCTTGGCCAGCCGCAATGCGTACTCCATTGGGCGTGAAAACGCCAGGTCCACAATGTCCTGGCGACCCGTTTCTGTGGTTGGCGATTTCCATGGTTTGGAGTTCACCTCTATGATCCAAACGTGTCCGCGATCATCCAGTCCGACGTCAATCCCCAATTCTCCGAACGTCTTCCCGGATTGCGCCTCAATCACGTCTGTCACCAGACGGCTCACTTTGCGAATCATGCGCCTCGCCCGATTCCGCCGATGCGGTTTGGCGTACAGTTCACGCAGCACCGTGTCCACGGACAGCGCTTCGCCACCGCTGCTCAAGTTGGACGTGAACTCGCCGGATCTGGCGACGCGGGCGAACATCTTGGTGCGTTTCCACTCCCCGGTGCCGTCCCGCTGCAGCACAATCCGGATGTCGAACGGCCGCTGTTTGTGTGTCGCCAACGGAATGCCCTCCTGAAGCAGGTAGGGACGTGACTTCAAGCGTCCCTTCAGGGCGTCGAGCAGCGCCTCCGGTGTGGCGGCCCGCGCCGTTTGCTTGCCGTTCTGCTGTTTCAGTTCATACAGGTATCCGGTGTCCCCCTGACGCGTGATGCGAATGATGCCGAGCCCCAGGCTTCCGTGAATCGGCTTGAGAAACACGACGGGATGCTGTTTGACAAATGGGACGAAATCTCCGTGTTCGCTGTATTTCAACGTCTGTGGAATATGCGGCCGCGTGCGTGCATCGGCGGTCAACCACTCGTGCACCTGCCGTTTGTCAAAAAATCCGTCGTTAAAAATGCGCTGCTCGTACAATTTGCTGAGCTTTCTCCGTTTTTCGATGTACTTTGGATTCCGTTCAACTTTTCTTGAAATCACCTGATCATAAATGGCGTCCGGAAGAGGAAGTAGCAACGGATTCCAATTTTCCCCATCCAACACGTAGCCGTGGACGCGTTGGCGGGCAAAATCCACATCCTGAATCCCAAACAGATACACGAGCGCGCCCAACTTCCGGCCGGCTTCCGCCATTTTGCGCAACCCGGGCAGCTGCTTGGAAGACATCAGACACTTCCGTTTGGCATCCCAGCGCGGATTGCAGAGAATACCGATGGTCGGCCCAACATGCACGCGGTCCCCCGCCCACCTGGCGGAGACCCAGTCGATGGGCACATGCAACAACACCTGCTGGATGAGACCCTCGCTGAACCACACCGTGTCCACCGGCACAACGGGATCGACGGTCAACAGCGCATCGATCACTTGGCGGCCAAAGGAACACCGGCAGGTCGCCATGCGCCGGCGGTCTGCCGGGAAGATGGCCTGGGGATGGGCGCGGATTTGGGGACGCGGATTGGGAAACACAACAATCCGATACGTGCGCTCTTCGCCCATGCGGATGGCCCCTTTCAACGATCTGATTCAGCGGAAACCCCGGTTGCCCTGATAGCATATTCAAGGAGCCCACGAAGTGACAGTTCACGGACATCGCCGGGCAGCGCTCGGAGCATGCGGCGCCCTGGCGTGGGATTGACCTCGAACAGCGTGACGTCCAGCGTTGGCCGAATCGCTAAATCCACCCCCACTTCCGCATAAGGACCATACAGTTCATACAGCCGGTCCGCCACGGCGAGGGCGACCGTATCCATCCGCCGCAATGCCTCCGCCACGGTTCCGGGGCAAAGTTGCTGCAACGCGCGCTCCGCCGGTATCGCCTCTCCGCCGCTGTGGATATTGGTGGTCACAGCGCCCGTACGGCCCACGCGCGCCACGCGCGCCATGACCTGGAACTTGTCTGTGCATTGGACGAGCCACCGAAAATCGATGGGGCGCTCGTCTTTGGTGCGCGGCAGCGCCACGGTCTGTTGCACCAGACAGCGATGAAGCCGCATGTCAGACCAGAATTGTGCCAATCCAGCGTCCTCCGCCAAACGCCGCTTCATCACCCGAATCTCCGGACGCCCTTTACCGGCGGGGGGGATCCGCTGCTCGTACAAGGCCACCGGCTCACCGTCCTCCACCATCACACGCACCACCCCCACCCCTTGCGCGCCGTTCAGCGGCTTTAGATACACGTCCTCGTACCGGGAGAGCGCCCGCAGCACGTGCTCGGGACCGTTGGCGACATGGGTGTGCGGCAACGCGTGCCGGATGGACGCGTGGTCATTCATTTTTTGATAGAACGTCCACTTATTGCTGATCTCTCGCGGCAGGGTGTGAAGGCGTTGGGCCGAAGCGAAGTGTCTCAAGTCTGCCTGAACCGTCCGCGGCGAAGCATGCCGAAAGCTGCCAGATCTGCGGATCACCACATCCGGATACGCCATGGCCACCGATTCCCAACGTGCACCGCTTTCATCCCACCGCCATCCGTTCCGCGTGCGCGCATAGCCGGGAGTCAGCACCGTCACATCCACGTCCAGTTCCTTGCCGAGTGACGTCAAATCCCGAAACATCGACGTTTGTTCGCCAAACAGGGCTCCACTTTTCTCCGGTCCGTCGACATACACGGCGAACACCGTACCGTTCCGCGTCGACCTGCGCGCACGAGATGGCGGTTTGCTCGCTCTCCCGGCGCCGCGCATGCCCGTCCAAATCGCCACAACCATCCCTCCTGCAAGAAAGGCGGGGCCTCTTCGCCCCGCCTTCTCCGTGGATTCGGCCTTGCGGTAAAATTCGTCAGTCCTCGATGTCTACTTCCTCCAGCAGATCTTCTTCCTCTTCCATAAAGTCGTCGTCTTTCTTCTCCACAGCCTCGCAGGTTACAATGCACAGTTTCGTCCGGCCAATCACTTCCACCCCCAGTTCTTTTTCCACGCGGACCAAGATCTCTGATCCGTTCCCCGTCACTGCAGCATCCAGGCAGTTCGGGTTCTGGAGCACCCGAACCTCCACTTCCCTTGTCTCCCGGTCTGCCGACAGGTCGAGGTCACGAAGCGCAATCTGCTCCACGTACGATACGGTGTCTTTGGCGACGGCGGTTTCCGAATTGCCGTTGTAGGAGTACCAGACGTTCACGTCGAATCGTCCGCGCACTTCCACGTAATCTCCGACCAATTCGGCCTCGTACGAATGATTCATGACCCAGCATCCGCCAATCGTGGTCGGCCGGTTTGCCGGGCGAATCGTGTACGTGGTCTGCGAGTACTTGCTACCTCGCCCACAAACCGCGTGGGCCATGATTTCGCGGTAGTTTAAATCTTTGTTTGAGAGCACCATGCGGCTACCTCCTCCTGAGTTCACAGGCGCAGAACGATGTTGCCCGAAGGCGACTGCCCAGCCTGCGGTACTGCATCAGTATGCTTTGCTGCGAACAATGGTGCGACGGTCCAGGGAGCATCCGCCCCGTCCGGCATACGCAAAAGGTCCCCGGTCAACAACGACCAGGGACCTGTTCCGAACCGATGTATCGCCAAGGGCATCTACGCATGACGCGGCAATGTACGATAAAGGAAGGATTCAAAATTGCGAAAGCACAACTTCTCCGCCAATGGACGGCCATACCTTTGCACCAATCGCTCAGTGAACGAGGCGTAATCTTCCGCAGTCGCCAAGCCTGCCACAGGGTGCGTGGTTCCATCAAAGTCCGATCCGAACCCCACATGATCCTCACCGCCGAGCGAGAGTACGTGATCCAAATGCCTGCACAACTGGTCCAGTGTTCTGTTCGCCGGGTCGCCCACGAAACTGGCTTCAAACACCAGTCCCATCCAGCCTCCCCGCGCGTACAGTTCGCGAATTACGTCGTCCGGAAGATTGCGCGGATGTCCGTGAATCGCCCGCGCATTGGCGTGGGACGCCATGATGGGACCGTTCGTATGCGTGAGCAGTTCGCGTACTCCGGCATCCGCCAAGTGCGCGATGTCAATCCACATGCCGAGCCGATGCGCCTCGCGAACCACGCGCCATCCCGCATCGGTCAGTCCTCCGCCCCGCGACTCCAGGCAGCCGTCGGCCAACGCGTTGGGATGGTTCCACGTCAGGCCGATACCGCGAACGCCCAACCGATACAGCGTGCGCAGCAGTTCCGGTTGGCCACGCAGACAGCCACCGCCTTCAAGGGACAACACGCCCGCGATGTTCCGGGACCGACGGGCAGCTATCCATTCATCCAACGTCCGGATGGGGGCGACACCTCCGGCCTGGACGATTTCCTCGTAAAACAAGTCAATCTGGCGAAGAACGGTCTCCAACTGGAATACGTCCGGTTCCCGCGGCGACACGTAGAGCGCGAATACCTGAGCCATGACGCCGCCTCTTTGCAATTTGTCCGCGCTCGCCTGCAGCGGGGAAGCTGGATCTGTGAACGAACATCCTTCCCGCTCCATGCGGTACAGCACATCGACATGGGCATCCGCCACCGCCAGTCGATTCATCGCGGCTCCACAATCAACTTGATGGCGGTGCGTTCTTCGCCATCAATGACAATATCGGTGAACGCAGGGACACAGACCAAATCCACGCCACTGGGTGCGACAAATCCGCGTGCGATGGCCACCGCCTTGACCGCCTGATTCAACGCGCCGGCCCCGATGGCTTGAATCTCGGCACTGCCGCGTTCGCGAAGTACACCTGCCAAAGCGCCTGCTACGGAATTGGGGTTTGATTTTGCAGATACCTTTAATACATCCACCCTAAGGCGACCTCCTTCAATGACCACGGGACTGGACTAGCACACTATATCGATATTCGCTGTATTCCGGTATATTCCTGTAATCAGGATTCCACGCGCCGAATTCGCTGAATGGATTGCGCGGTCCCGGTGACATCGTCCAGTTCCAGCACCACCGCGCAAAACTGTCGCGGACCGTCCGCGACTTGAAACCGCGCGGGCCTCTGCGTCATCATCTTGTGCATCACCCCTACCCGATCCATCCCGAGAATGCCGTCGTTGGGTCCCACCATCCCCACATCGGTGATATACGCGGTACCGTTCGGCAGCACGCGCTCGTCCGCTGTCTGCACGTGCGTGTGCGTCCCCAAAACCGCTGACACGCGCCCATCCAGATACCAACCCATAGCCAGCTTTTCAGACGTGGTTTCCGCGTGCATGTCGACAATGATGTGTCGGACACCCGATTGCTCCTGCAAAATCTGGTCCACCGCGCGAAATGGACAGTCCAACTGGCTGAGAAACGCCCGGCCCATTACATTCACAATCATCACCGGCACGCCCTTCACCTGACAGGTGGTGTATCCCCTGCCCGGCGTTCCCGGCGGATAGTTCGCGGGACGAACCACCCGTGCGTCGTCATCAATCCACAACTCGGTGTCCTTCTGATCCCACGCGTGGTTGCCCAGCGTCAGGAACTCAATCCCCGCATCGTACAGAAACTCAGCGCTCGCTCGGTTGAGTCCCCGGCCGTGCGTGGCGTTCTCTCCGTTGGCGATGACGAGGTCCGCGCCCCCCAGTTCCGCCATCTCGCGAAGACATTGCGCCGCGTACTCCTGTCCAGGCCTGCCCACGATGTCACCCACGAATACAACCTTCAAGCCTATCCCTCACGTTCCGCCGCACGACGAAAAAATAGAGCAGCCAAACACGGCTACTCTACTTTGCGTATTCCACGGCTCTAGTTTCTCGAATCACTGTCACCTTAATTTGACCTGGGTAATCCAGCTCGTTTTCAATTTTCTTGGAAATACTCTTCGCAATGCGTACAGACTCCGCATCGTCAATCACATCCGGCTTCACAATGATGCGCACTTCCCGTCCTGCCTGAATGGCGTATGACTTTTCCACACCCTCGAAGGACTCAGCAATGGCCTCAAGTTTTTCCAAACGTTTCATGTAAATATCCAACGTCTCTCGACGTGCTCCCGGCCGGGCTGCAGAAATGGCATCCGCAGCAGCCACGATGACCGAAACCGCTGAGCTGAACTCCACATCTCCGTGGTGCGCGGCAATGGCGTTGATGACCACTGGATGCTCGCGGTACCGTCGAGCCAGGTCTACGCCGATTTCGACGTGAGATCCCTCAACCTCGTGCGTAACCGCCTTCCCGATATCGTGCAACAAGCCACCGCGCTTCGCGAGATTGACGTCCAATCCCAGCTCCGCCGCCATCAGACCCGCCAGGTGCGCAACCTCCACCGAGTGCTTCAGCACGTTTTGTCCGTAACTCGTCCGAAAGCGCAAACGTCCAAGAAGCTTCACCAAATCCGGATGCATGCCGTGCACGCCTGTTTCAAACGTGGCCTGCTCGCCTTCCTCGCGAATCAAATCATCGATATCGCGGCGAGCCTTTTCGACCATCTCTTCAATCCGAGCCGGGTGAATTCGACCGTCCGCAACCAGCCGCTCCAATGCCACTTTGGCAACCTCTCTGCGGACCGGATCAAACCCCGACAGGATGACCGCCTCCGGCGTATCGTCAATGATCAGATCAATACCGGTCAACGTTTCCAGCGTGCGAATGTTCCGGCCTTCTCGTCCGATGATGCGCCCTTTCATCTCATCGCTCGGCAGATTCACCACGGAGACCGTGATCTCCGCCGCGTGATCCGCCGCACAGCGCTGCACCGCTGTCGCGATGATGTCGCGAGCTTTTTTCTCCGCTTCCTGACGCGCTTGCTGTTCAATCTCTTTCATCAGTACCGCCGCATCATGGCGGCTTTCCCGTTCCACGGCGGACAGGATGTGCTCCCGCGCCGCTTCCTGCGTCAAACCGGATATACGCTCCAGTTCTCGTACCTGCTGTTGATACAGAGCCTCAATATCTGCCTGCTTTTCCTCAAGCAACCGCTCTTTTTCTCGCAAAAGTTCAGAACGTTTGTCCAAAGACTCCAACTTTTTGTCAATGGCTTCTTCCTTCTGGAGAATGCGGCGTTCCAACTTTTGCAGTTCGGCGCGTCGCTCTCGCCCTTCGCGTTCCGCTTCCTGGCGAATTCGATGCGCCTCATCTTTGGCTTCCAACAACATTTCTTTTTGCTTTGCTTCAACGTCCTTCTGAGCCGACTCAATGATATGCAATGCCCGCGTTTCCGCAGCACCGATTTTGGCTTCCGCAATCGACTTACGAACCGCGTACCCAATCCCTGAACCGACCAGAAAGGCTACAATCACAACAACAATCCACACAAGTGGTTCCATGAAACTGCCTCCCTGCTCAACCCAGGCAACACTGCTGGGAACCGCTTTTTCGAGCTAGAGGCCGTAAATGATACGCAGTTCAATTGTATCTTTTTGTACCAATCGTTGTCAAGAAACCTGGCAGGGAGGACGAGTGCGCCACGCTGTGTCTTTCAGAGGCGTTTGGAGCATGGCGTGCTCACCCGTCGTCGGATGAATCCATTTGGTTCAGTACCCGGAGGATGAGTGAGGCTGGAAAACCCTTTCGCTGCAACGCTGCGCCGACCTGCTCACGACGCTTGGACGGCGGAACGTTCCGCTTGCGACTCCACATCCGGCGGGCCTGCGCCAGAGCCGCTTCGCGCTCGTCGTCTCGGTCGTCCTCTTGCATCAACGACCGCCACACAGATTCCATCACATCCGCGGCGATACCGCGCTGCTTCAGCTTCCACGAGATTTCTCTGCGACTCGCCCGCTCACGCCACGCCAGAATGTACTGTCTGGCATAATCCGCGTCATTCACGTAACCCAATGACTGCAGGTCATCGACGATGTCGGACGCCACTTCCACAGGGCATTGCAACCGCACAAGATAACGCCGCACTTCCTCTTTCGTACGCGGACGCAGTCGCAGATAGCGCAGGCTCTTATCCATATATAGCGCCTTGCTCTGTGCCGCTTCCAACTGGCGCATGTCGGAAGCGGACACCGGTTCACCGCGGCGGAGGCCCAAATCGGCAACCAGGCGCAGCGGAACCTCCAGCGGCTCATGTACGGCGAACAGCAACCGAACACAGCTCGGACGGCGCGGGATGTCCTCCATCCCCATCAGTCGATCCGGCTGTATCTCATCGCTATTCGTCAAAATCAAACACCTCGTCATCCACTGGCGCAGCGCTCACCAAATTTGCAGTCCCCAGTTGGAATGCCTCGCGAATCTTCTGCTCAATCTCATCCGCCACTTCCGGATGTTCCTTCAAGAACTGCTTGGCATTCTCGCGTCCCTGCCCGAGGCGTTCATCATTGTATGAATACCAGGCACCGCTTTTCTGAATCACATCAATGTCCGTCGCGATGTCAATCATGCTGCCCTCGCGGGAAATCCCTTCGCCAAACATGATATCCACTTCCGCCTGTTTGAACGGGGGGGCAACCTTGTTCTTCACCACTTTGATCTTCGTCCGGTGGCCAACCACGTCATTTCCCTGTTTGATGGCCTCACCTCTGCGAACTTCGAGGCGCACGGACGCGTAGAATTTCAAGGCCCGCCCACCGGTCGTGGTCTCCGGGTTGCCGAACATCACGCCGACTTTCTCCCGAAGTTGGTTGATGAAAATCGCCATCGTCTTCGATTTGCTGATGGCCCCAGCCAACTTGCGCAGCGCTTGCGACATCAGCCGGGCCTGCAAACCGACATGGGAGTCTCCCATTTCGCCTTCCAACTCATTTTTCGGAACGAGCGCCGCAACGGAGTCCACGACGATGATGTCCACCGCTCCGCTTCGCACGAGCGCTTCCGCGATTTCCAACGCCTGTTCCCCGGTATCCGGCTGCGAAATCAAAAGCTCGTCGATATTCACGCCGAGTTTTCCCGCGTACACCGGATCCAGCGCGTGTTCTGCGTCGATGAACGCCGCCTGCCCGCCTCGTTTCTGAACTTCAGCCACCGCATGCAGGGCCACCGTCGTCTTCCCGGAGGACTCCGGGCCGTAGATTTCAATAATTCGGCCTCGTGGAAAACCACCAATGCCGAGCGCAATGTCCAATGCAATCGATCCAGACGGCACCGTTTCCACATTCATGTTGGCGGTGGCTTCTCCCAATTTCATGATGGAACCCTTGCCAAACTGTTTCTCAATTTGCTTTAACGCAACCTCCAACGCCGCACGACGGTCGCTCATATACACCATCCTATCTGCATCCCCAAATCGGCATCGAACCACCGGCGCAAACGCCCAGCCGCTCAACCTGTGGAACTAGCTTCGCGCTGTCGCCCCTCGATTCCTGCTCCCTATTGTATCAATCCCAGCACAAAATGCAAACATTTGTTCGCCAAATCACACCGGCTTACATGCAGAACGGCGTGACCTCTGGCCACGCCGTTCTCGTTCCCGTTCGCCCGTTGTGGTTGAACAGACATTTCCGTTCCCGCGCGAGGGCGGCTCGTTCGCCCCCTCGCCGCAATGATTCACCGCGTCCGCAGCCGAGGTTTCGCCGGCTCCATATTGACGCGCGCGCCATTGATGCGGCTTTGACGCAGCGCCTCGTAGACAAATGGCGCGGATTCCTCCTCAATCTCCACGAACGTGAAGCGATCAAAGATATCAATCTTCCCGACCACTTGGCCAGGTACACCCGCCTCTTCCGAGATGGTGCGCACCAGGTCTCCCGGGCTGACGCGTGCGCTGCGTCCGATGTTCACGAAGAATCGAACCATGCCCGGGCTGGCGCCGGTATCGCCGAAGTCGTAGTCCGCTTCTTCCTGGCTCTCCAGTTCACCTGCGGAGGCCAGTTTCAACGCGGCGCAGGCGACATCGATGGGATCGTGCTCATCGATGATGTTGCCGAGAATTGCACGATAGTGTGCCAACCCGCCGTCCTGGATGGCTTCAATAATCCGATTTCGCCACATTTCCGCCTGCCGTTCGGCAACGTCCGCAAGCGACGGCACTTCTCGCGCCAGCAGCTTCGCCTTGGTCTCCCGCTCAATCTGTTTCAACAGCTTAAACTCACGCGGGGTCACCAAAGTGATGGCCAACCCCCGCTTGCCGGCACGGCCCGTGCGGCCAATGCGGTGCACGTAGGATTCCGGGTCTTGTGGGATATCGTAGTTGATGACGTGTGTCACATTGTCGACGTCGATGCCGCGCGCCGCCACGTCGGTGGCCACCAACAGCTCAACCTCGTTCTTGCGGAACTTGTTCATCACGCGGTCCCGCTGAGCCTGGCTGAGATCACCGTGCAGACCGTCGACCAGATAGCCGCGCGCAAGCAGCGCTTCGGTCAGTTCGTCCACACCGCGCTTCGTCCGGCAGAAGATGATGCCCAACTGGACGTCCTCACTGTCGACAATCCGGCACAGACTCTCGAGCTTGTTCCGTTCGAGAACCTTGTAATACACCTGATCAATCAGCGGTACCGTGACCTCGCCGCGGTTGACCGTCACGTGTTCCGGATTGCGCATGTATCGCGTGGCCAGCCGCTTGATATCCGTGGTGAACGTCGCCGAGAACAACATGGTCTGCCGGTCCTCCGGGGTCTCCCGGAGAATTGTCTCAATGTCGTCGATGAAGCCCATGTCGAGCATTTCATCTGCTTCGTCCAGCACCACGGCGCGCAGATTCTGCAGCTTCAACGTACCCCGCCGAATATGATCCAGCACGCGGCCAGGGGTGCCGATGACAATTTGCACACCCTGCTGCAGCGCACGTATCTGGTGTCCAATGGACTGCCCGCCGTAAATCGGCAGTGTCCGAACCCGCTTGTACTTGGCGATTTTCCGGAACTCCCCCGCCACCTGAATGGCGAGTTCGCGCGTCGGCGTCAACACCAACGCCTGGACCTTCCCTTCCGTGCTGACCATATTGACCAAAGGAATACCAAACGCAGCCGTCTTGCCTGTACCGGTCTGCGCTTGTCCAATCACGTCTCGCCCTTCCAACACCAAGGGAATGCAGGCGGCCTGAATCGGAGACGGTTCTTCAAATCCCATCTCGTCAATGGCCTGCTGCACCTTGCGATTTAGATCCAACTCTTGAAAAGCTGTCATTGTATCATCTCACCTGTCTCAAAAATTCCCGCAAACCACTGTCGGGCTGAACTCATGATGCAGCGTGAACCGGCGATTATGCATGGTCCGCCGCATCCTGACTCAAAACCTTCACCAATTGCCAGAGCGCATTTTTGCTCGACCGAATCCGAATCTGCTCGCGCGATCCGCGGAACAAACCGCGCTCCACCACCGAACCCGTTGGCCCAGCCACGGCGATGTACACCAAACCCACCGGTTTATCCGGCGTGCCTCCATTCGGCCCCGCAATGCCCGTGGTGGCCAGGCCGTACGTCGAGCCAAGCCGTTGGCGAACGCCTTCTGCCATCTCCTTCGCCGTCTCCGCAGACACCGCCCCGTGTTCTCGAAGCGTTTCTGGAGAGACGCCGAGGACTTCCATTTTCACCGCATTCTCATAGGCGACCACGCCGCCCTTCCAAACTGCGGACACCCCGGGGACTTCCGCCATCATGGCGTTGACCATGCCCCCCGTGCAGCTCTCCGCCACCGCCACCGTCGCCCCGCAGGCCTGAAGCCCTCGATAGGCGGCCACAGGAAGCGTGTCCTCATCCGTTCCATAAATGAACGACCCCAGGCGGCGGCGAATTTCCGATTCCATCGCACGAACCAATCCCTCGGCCTCACCGACGGACGGCGCATTCGCGGTGATGCGTAGCAGCATCTCCCCTTCTCCGGCCAATGGAGCCAGCGTCGGATTGCTGCTTTGCATCAGATCGTGAAGCTGTTCATCGACGTGAGATTCACCAATGCCGCAGAAGTGAAGAATCCGGGAAATCAGCACCTGTGGAGATGGAAACAAGCGCAACAATCGGGGAAGCACTTCATTTTTCAGCATCGGCTTCATTTCCAGCGGCGGCCCGGGCAGCAGGAAGTAATGCACTCCCTCATGTGCCACGTACTGGCCGGGTGCCGTTCCATTCGGATTCGGCAATATCTCCGCTCCCTGAATGCGCATGGCCTGCCGTCGATTCTCCTCCGGCATGGTCCGCGACCGGCTCCGAAAGAACGATTCCACCATCGCCAGCGCCTCTGGATCCAGTGTCAACGGCAATCCGAGGTGCTTGGCCACCGCATCCCGCGTCAAGTCGTCATTCGTGGGGCCGATGCCGCCCGTCAAAATCACGACATTCGACCGCTCGGAGGCCTGTTTCAAGACTTGCACGATGCGTTCCAGGTTGTCTCCCACCGCGTGGTGATGATAGAGAAACAGGCCGTGTTCGGCCAACATCCTGGAAACGGACTGCGCATGCGAATTCAGAATCTGCCCAAGCAGTATCTCCGTACCAACCGCAATGTGTTCCGCAATACATCTCTGGTTCAATGACCCCGCCCCATTCTCATGGAGTCGACTCACAGGCTACCCAACATTCTCAATCACGCGTTTGTTCTTGACGAAGTAGTCAATCCCTGAAACGACAGTGGCGACAACCATCACGTACACCATCAGCGTGTCAAAAGGGAAACCAACGTAAGAAAACGGAAAATTGTTGATAATCAGAGCGACCATCGTAACAATCTGCGACGCCGTCTTCCATTTCGCCAGCCGGCTCGCTGCAATGACGAGTCCCTCGCCAGCGGCGACCAGCCGCAGACCCGTGACGGCGAACTCGCGGCTGATGATGAGAATCGCCACCCACGCGGACAGGCGCTGCATCTCCACCAGACTGATGAGCACAGCAGAAATCAACAATTTATCCGCGAGGGGATCTAAAAGCTTTCCGAACGTGGTCACCATCTTACGCTTTCTCGCGATGTATCCGTCCAGTCCATCCGTGCTCGCGGCCAGGATGAACACGAGCGCAGCTATCATCTCGCTCCCCGTGGTGGTTCGGTGATTGATGGTCACAGTCCAGAAATCAAACCGAACCAGGAGCAGGAAAATCACCACTGGCACTAAAAAGATTCTGGCTATCGTAATCCGGTTAGCCAGATTCAATCAAAACACTCCCCATCCCGCTGCTCAATTCATTGCTGTTCGACTGGTCTACAGCCGCCGATGCACTGTACGCATCAGGAACCAATCTTCGCCACAATACAGTATAGCCCAGCGTCAGGAAGTCTGTCAAAACAGCTTCCCGCACCGGGCCTCACCTCCATCCGACCTATCCGCGATAATTCGTAAACTGCAGCGGCACATCCAGGTCTGCCTCCCGCAGCATCTGGATCACCGCCTGCAGGTCGTCGCGGCTCTTTCCCGTCACCCTGACCTGGTCGCCCTGGATGCTGGCCTGCACCTTCAGCTTCGTGTCCTTAATCAGCTTCGTGATTTTCTTGGCCGTATCCTGGTCAATGCCCTGCTGGAGCGTGACCACCTGTCGCACCGTGCCGCCCGAGGCCGGTTCAATCTTCCCCATTTTCAGGGCTTTCAACGAGATGCCCCGTTTCACACACTTGGTCTGCAACACATCCGTCAGGGCAGCCAGTTTGTACTCGTCGTCAGAGACGAGGACGAGCGTTTCTCCGTCGAACCGGATGTCGCTCTTGCTGCCCTTGAAGTCGAAGCGGGTCTGAATCTCCTTCAGGGTCTGATTCACCGCATTGTCCACTTCTTGCAATTCAACCTTTGACACAATGTCAAAGGATGCGTCCTTGGCCATTACGAACGTTTCTCCTTTCTCCCGATGGTGTATCGCCGAAGTCCGTGCATCGATTCACTGCGCCTGTCCTTTGGTGACGGTCACATAGATCGGGCTGTTTGTATTTGGCAATGACAGCGACTGGCCGTTCACCGTCAAACGAACCCCAGGCGGAAACCCGAGGCGGATGCGCACGGTTTGATTCCCGGTCCATGTCCGCTGCGCTGGTGGATTCAGCGTCTCGCTCGGATCGACCAACTTTTGATCCACCCACGTCTGCAGCCAACAGCTCTGCGTGTCCTGAAGCTGAACGGTCAACGGATCCGCGGTGGCGACCACGAACGTCTGCTCACCCCCGGAGAAGGTCTGCGACACCACCTGAAGCTTCGACGCAGGTGATGTGCTCCCCGGCGCATTCCCCGTTTGGTTGCCTGGATTCGACGTGTTCCCCGGCGCGTTTGTCGCGTTGGACGAAGACGACGCATTGGAAGCGCCGGAATGAACCGTGTCCGTTTGATTCAACGTGGATAAACCCGCGTTATCCGAATGTCCCTTGCCGGGTCCGCCAATCAACCACCAGGCCGCGCCAACCACGGCGAGAATGGCGACAACGGCTGCCGTCTCTCCCCAGTAGGTCTTGCCCCGGCCTGCGCTCCGTTCACCCAGACGCACGGAAGTCGGTCGTTCCAGACGCGTGGGCTTGGTTGCCGTACGGCTCGGCTTTACACGCTGCGGCGTCGGATCCGCTTCCTGCACCGGCTCGGGCGTCGGCTGCGAACCTTCCTCCACACCGTCGGCTTCGCCCGCCGTACCTATGTATTGTTCCAACAGTTGTTTTCCGTCGAGACCCACCGCCTCCGCATAGCTGCGCACAAACCCCCGCGCGTAGACATCACCGGGCAACAAGTCCCAGTCTCCGTCTTCCAGAGCAATCAGGTAGCGCTTGCGAATCTTCGTTTTCTCCTGCAGTTCATCCAGCGTGATATTCAACTGTTCGCGGCGATTCCGCAAAACCCTTCCCAACTCTTTCACGCAGTAAACCCTCCTCTGGCCGCCACGCCAGTCCGGATCGGCCGCTATTCCTCATGCCACCTGGCCGCCTCCTGTTCATACACTTCATATTGAATCGCCTCGTCAGGATCCCGGCGCAGTTCAATCAGCAGATCAAACAACTGCCAGCCAAAATGGGAATGTTTTACAAAAATATCCGGGTGCTCAATGACGACCGGTGCCGGCAGGCGCAACACCTCATCCACCAGCATCAGATGCCGCTCATCTCCGCGCAGCGTTGATACCGCGCCGTCGATGATGTACACCAACTCGTTGGACTCAAGCTGTTCCCGCCGAAGTTCTCGTATTATCGTTTGCTTCAACAGGGTTGAAGATACAAACGTCCAGCGCTTGTTGGCGTAAACGCTGGCGGCCACAATCGATTCGGTCTTGCCCACGCGCGGTTGCCCTCGCATGCCAATCACCTGTCTCCCCGGCCGCTTCAACAATTCCCCGAGAAAGTCGACGAGAATGCCCAGTTCGTCGCGAACAAAGCGATAGGTGCGCGTCTCGGTGTCACTGCGCTCGATGAACTTGCCATGCCGGACCGCGACCCGGTCGCGCAAGGACGGACGGCGCAGCGCCGTCAGCTCGATATCCTCCAACAACGCCACCATGGAGCGCAACAAGTCCACGGATTCCGGCCGCTCGGTCCGCAGCAAAAAGCCGCGTCCCGTCTCGGAAACACCGCCGAGTTGAAGAATATTGAATCCGAGCATGCCTAACAGCGACGCCACATCGCCCAACAACCCGGGCCGGTCTTTCCGGATGCGATACTCGAAGTAGATGTCTGCAGGGTCCCCCTGCAGCCACTGCTGCATTTTCGACATGCTGGTCCCGACTCCTCCCTTGCCGCACGGCAACGGTTATGTGGCCAATCCCGCGACGGCGCTCCATGCCGTCCGGATAGGCGACGGTACATTCGACCAGGCTGTTGTGACATTGATAGCGTTGTTCGCCAAGGAGGACGCCATCCCCTGCCAGCTCGATTGGACCTGTGGCGAAAGAACACCCGTAGAAACCTGCAGCAGTTGGTCAGGCGTGGCGGAAACCACGCCCGGCTTCCACGTGTGATTCGCGAATGCCAACAAGTCCTCGACCGCCGCCTGCACATCGGGCATCGCCGGCTGTGTGCTGATCCCGGATACGCCGGGTTGAGGTACGAGCGACAGGAGCACGGCGCGCGCCGCGGACAGGGTCGACGCTTCCGCAGCACTCAGCACGTGATTGGTGATGACAATGGGTGGCACGGGCCCGCTCGCGCTCTGGGACGGCGCGGATGCGTTCACCGCCTGCAGTTGCACGTTCGGAGCGGCCGCGTACAACCCACCGAGCGTCGCTTGCTCCGCCGACGCCGGCACGCCGCTTGGTCCCGACAGCCAACCGACCACTGGCGCCGAGGTCGTCCATCCGGCGCTTTCCAGGGTACCTGCCAACCACCCCGTGCCGTAGCCGGTGATGGCCTCATCCGGTACGCGTTGCCGGAAGTTCGCTAAGTTCCCCAGCTGACGATTGCCCGCTGTGGACAACCATTCAAACATCACCTGCGGATGCTGCTGGACCATGGTTGCAAAAGCGTTGTCCGGCAAGTCTGCCGAGGCCACCATCACCAGCCCCACGCCGGTGCTCCGAATGGCTTGCGCAACCTCCTGTTCGAGCTGCCCAGACGTGCAGAACTTCACCTGCACATTGAGGCCGGACGCCGATTCCAGCGTCTGCACGGCGTCAGCGGTCCAACCCGGTGGATTGCCAACCACCAATACTTCCGCAGACGACTTCTGGACGGTCGGCTTCATGGCCGACAGGTCCGGCGCACCACAGCCCACCACAGCCACGCAACTGAACGCGGAACAGAGTGCCAGCCAGTGAAACGGACGATGCATGACTGTACCTTCCTCCACAGAGCCAATCCCAACAGGCGACCGCACAGAACCCGGCGCCTGTCGTTCCCGACTCATTGTACCATTTTTGGTTCGACATCTCTTGCCTTTCAAGAACAATGTACGGATAATATGGGTGAGAGGTGGGGAGTCTCATGCCAAGTACGGGTGGCGAACACCTGTCCGTTGCAAAAGCGCTGTACCAATTGGATTTCTACCTTCGGACGCTGAACATGCCGCTGACGGTTGTAGATCTGTATGAACGGGCATATAAGACGCGCCGGGGAGACCATTACGACGACCGCTGGGTCGTGTGCTTGCATGAGAATCCGGATGTCGCGGCTTCCATTGAAGAGCCGTTTACGACGCAGACCATCATCGAGACCCTCATGCGGACCGGTCACGAACCCATTGTCCGTGCGTTGATGAAGGAAGTTCGGAAGCGCAAAATCGTATTCACGCAGGCATACATGATTGGATTGCCAAAAAAACCTTGATTCTTGGCCAAACATAAATAGGGGGCGCGGCAGCGCCCCTTTTGTTGTGTGCCCCAATCCTTTACGGTGCGGAATTGTCCAACAGGGATTGATACCAACAATCTTCGGGCCCCTCGATGTCGCTGGACGCCTGGGTGGCCAGCAGGTCCGTGAACTGGGCGGGTTCCGCTGTGCTGACCGCCGCACCCAGTTTCGCGTAAGCGTCCCTGCCCAAACCGGCGCCAGCCACAACGCGGCCATCCTGCAGGATGTACAGGTGGGCATCATCCACTGCCACGCCGCTTTGATAGACATTTTCAAAGAACGTCTGAACATCGTGTTCCACCATCGCGTCGGTCTGTCCCGTCGCGCCGTCCAGCGCCAACTCCACAGTGCCGCTGACCGTGTAATGGTTTGGCGCATCCGCGGGCAATACCACCCATTCCTGTAAATCGGACAATTGATTGAGATGCGACTTCAAGTCGGCCAACACCGAATCGGGTACGTCGGCATCCGAAATCGGAGGCGCGGATTGCGCCGCACCCAATCCCGCGGCGCTGGTCGGCTGCAGGTTTAGACTGGCCGCGCAGGCGGTGAAGGCGGCCCCGCACACGATGATGGCGGACATCAACACTTTGCGCGGATCGAAAAACGGGCTGGCCATCGACATTTCGGACACCTCCAGCGCTTGTCCTTACATCTGTATGTCGATGGCCGCCCGATTAGTCTCCGTCGTTCGCCACAGTCCCACCCGGCGCGTACTTTCTGCGCAGCTCCTGCCACTGCGCCGCCGTGATCAAAACCTCGCGCGGTTTGCTGCCTTCAAACGGCCCCACCAGCCCCTCCTGCTCCATTTGGTCGATGATTCTGGCCGCTCTCGAGTATCCCACGCGAAACCGACGCTGGACCATGGACACGGACGCCTGCCCCGCTTCCACCACCAGGTCCACCGCGTCCGCGAACAGGGCGTCCACTTCCTGATGCTGCACCGCAGCCTCGGCCGTCTCTTCCAGGTGGTTGAGGTCCACGGTATATACCACGTTTTGTTGTTGCTTGACATAGTCCACCAGTGCCTCAATTTCCTGTTCGGACACGAACGCCCCCTGGACGCGCACCGGTTTGGATGCGCCCACCGGCAGATACAACATATCGCCGCGGCCCAGGAGCTTTTCCGCCCCCCCGCCGTCGAGGATGGTCCGAGAATCCGCCATCGAGGACACAGCAAACGCAATGCGGCTGGGAATGTTGGCCTTGATGACGCCGGTGATAACATCCACCGACGGGCGCTGCGTCGCCACAATCAGATGGATGCCTGCCGCGCGCGCCATCTGCGCAATCCGGCAAATGGCGTCTTCCACATCCCCCGGCGCAACCATCATGAGGTCCGCCAACTCGTCCACAATCACCACGATGTACGGCAGCGGATCGAGTCCGTCCCCTTGCACCAACTGATTGTACCGCTCAATGTCGCGCGCCCCTCGCTCCGCGAACTGGCGGTAGCGCGTCTCCATTTCCTCCACAATTTTCTTCAGTGCGAACGCCGCTTTGCGCGGATCCGTCACCACAGGCGCCAACAGATGGGGGATCCCGTTGTATCCGCTCAACTCCACCATTTTTGGGTCAATCATCAAAAACTTCACTTCGTGCGGTTTCGCCTTCATCAAGATGGAGGCAATCATCCCATTGATGCACACGCTCTTGCCCGATCCGGTCGCGCCCGCGACCAACAGGTGAGGCATTTTCTGCAGATTGCCGACGATGGCGGCCCCGGATATGTCCCGTCCGAGCGCCAGCGTCAAGCGACTGGCTTCACGCTGGAATTCGGTCGACTCAAATACCTCCCGCAGCGTGACCACGGCAATCTCTTCGTTCGGGACCTCAATCCCCACCACCGGTTTGCCGGGTACCGGCGCCTCAATCCGAATGTCTCGCGCAGCCAGCGCCAACGCGATGTCATCGGTCAAATTGACGATGCGCGACACCTTCACCCCAGTCGCCGGTTGCACCTCGTACCGCGTGACGGCCGGCCCGCGGCTGATTTCCAGCACCTTCGCCTGTACACCGAAGCTCTCCAGCGTCGCCTCCAACTTGCGCGCGTTTTCCTGGATAGCTTTCTGCGAAAATCCGCCGGATCCGGCGGGTGGCAGAGAAAACATCCGCAGCGGTGGCAGTTGGTAATTCTCATCCCGCACCGGCGCCCCCACCGGATAGGCGTCGGCCTTTTGGGTGGGGCGCGGCGACGGACTCAATTCCGATTTCTGTTCCGGGAACTTCACGGTGATGGTGCGCCCCGATTGTTCCATGCGCGGCAAGGTGCCTTCCTTTTCCTCCACATCCTGTTTCTCGCGGAGTTTTGCGGTGAAGTCATGAACCACCGGCGGCTGGTCACCGTCCACATCCCACGGCAGCGCTCCCGCTTCCAGCGCCGATTCCGTCGTTTCGGGCGCCCCCGTCTGCTTCTGTCCGCGACGCGATCGGTTCGATTGTTGCCGCCCCTTCTCGGCAGGAAGTTTGCCTTTCTGTTCTTCCGTACCGAACAGCAGGGACGCATACTGCCGACTTCCTTTCCACAGGCCCGTCAAGCGGGCTTCCATCCACTTCGTGCCTCGCTGCACCACGGCCACCACCGAAACTTCCAGCAGCAGCGCCAAACCGATGATCGCGCACACCGGTAGCACGACGCGGATACCGATCCCCGCGAACAGGTAGTGAAACACCGAAAAAACCGCACAGCCCACCAGTCCGCCGCCGGCTTCCGGAGGGCCTCCACCGGTGGCGTGGCCATTGAGCACATCATTGCGCAATTCAATGATGGCTGTCCACGTGGCGTGCCACAGCGGCACCGGCTGGCCAGGTTCTGTGTATTGTGCGATGTCCGCGTAAAACCCCTGATGAATATACGTCAGCCACGTGATGAACAGGATCAACATCCCCATGTGGCGACTCGTCCACGGAAAAGAAGTGCGCCGCACCATAATGTAAATCCCGGCATAGCCGGTGAAAATGGGCAGCAAAAAACTCCAACTACCGGCCAGGAAGATGAAGATCACATCGAGATTTCGCCCGACCACGCCGAGACGGCCCAACGTCAATATGCTCATCGTCAGGATAATCAATCCAACCAATTCAAAGTAGAAGATGTTCTGCTGTTGCTTCTTTTTTCCCATGCTCTTCCTCCGCGTTGCCGCGCAGCCGTGCGCCGTCTTATGAAACAATTCGTGTCTGAACGGATCATTCCTGCAATAAAGAAGGGCCGGCGCTCAGCCGGCCCACGACTCCGATATCATCCGCGTTGCCCGGATGGCAGTTGAATCAGGCACCCCGGCTGCCACTCCGGTTTCAGGTAATGCTTGGGGTTTCCGCTGATGACGCGTTCAATCCGTGCCATTCCACCTTCCACCGGTTCCACGACCATGGTGGCCCCTTCCAGCGTCACCTCACGAAACCGGGACGGCCGATCGGACGCCGCGTCCATGAACACCCACTCCGACGGAATCACCGACCACAACAGTGTCATTGGACCGCTTCCTTTCCGCCCTCCGGCTTTGCCACCCGTTTGGCGTCCACCAGCTGCCGCAGTTTGGCCATTGCCTGCCCGAGTCCGCCCACTTCGTCAATCAATCCGTATTTCACCGCGTCCCGCCCGACGACCGTGCTGCCGATATCGCGGGCCATCTCTCCCGTGTTCAGCATGAGGCGGCGAAACACCTCTTCGCTGATGCGCGAATGTTCCACCACAAAGCGCGTCACCCGTTCCTGCATGCGCTCCAAATACTCGAAGGACTGGGGTACGCCAATCACCATGCCGGTCAGTCGAATTGGGTGAATAGTCATGGAGGCCGTTTCGGCAATGAAGCTGTAGTCGGCGCTGACGGCGATGGGTACGCCGATGGAGTGGCCTCCGCCGAGGACGATGGAGACGGTCGGTTTGCTGAGGCTCGCGACCATTTCGGCGATGGCGAGTCCCGCTTCCACATCTCCCCCCACCGTGTTCAACACCAGCAACAATCCCTCAATGGCGTCGTTTTGCTCCACGGCGACCAACTGCGGAATCACGTGCTCGTACTTGGTCGTCTTGTTCTGTGGCGGCAGGACCAGATGCCCTTCCACCTGTCCAATGATGGTCAGACAATAAATGCTCGAATCCGCTTCGACTGGATTGGTCTGCCCCAACGATTCAACGTTTCGAACGATGGCTCCTTCCGACGGTTCCGCCGTTTCCGAAGCCGCCGCCCGCGGGGCCGTCCCTCCCGTACTCCGCAACACCGCATTGATGCGATCCCGCATGTCCAACTCCCAACGACTCCTTCCCTCACATCCGGATGTTGGGTAGTATGGACGTTCACTGTGCGGACATACAGAAAAGCGGTCCGCCCATGGGCGGACCGGCTCACGCCTCCATGATGATGGGCAGAATCATCGGACGCCGTCGAGTCTGTTCATACAGGAAACGGCCGAGCGTGTCCCGCACCGCGGTCTTCAAGGAAGACCACTCGCTGATGTTATCGGACACCAGCTTGGTGAGCGTCGACTCCACCAATTTGGTCGCCTCGTCCAGCAACGCCTCCGATTCCCGCACGTACACGAAACCGCGCGAGATGATGTCGGGTCCGGACAAAATGTTGCCCGACGTCTTCGACAGCGTGACCACCACAACCAGAATACCATCCTGCGACAGCAGCTTCCGATCGCGCAGCACAATATTGCCCACGTCGCCGACACCCAGTCCGTCAATCATCACGGTACCCGCAGGAATCTTCGATCCGTACCGAGCCGCGCCGTTGTCGAACTCCACAGTGTCCCCGAGATCCAGGATGAAGATGTTTTCTTCCTGAATCCCCACGCTCATGGCCAACTCCGCGTGCACCCGCTGCATCCGGTACTCCCCGTGCACCGGCACGAAATACCGGGGCTTGGTCAGGTTGAGCATCAGCTTCAATTCCTCCTGACTGCCGTGCCCGGACACGTGTACACCGCGGTAGATCACGTGGGCGCCAACGCGGAACAGCTGATCAATGGTCCGAAACACGTACTTTTCGTTTCCAGGAATCGGCGAGCTCGCCAACACCACCGTGTCGCCCGGCATAATCTCAATTTTGCGGTGGGCCGAACGAGCCATCCGCGTCAGCGCTGACATCGGTTCTCCCTGGCTGCCCGTCGACAGAATGACGACTTTCTCCGGCGGCATTTTCGCCACGTCATCCACGTCAATCAGCGTGGATGGCAGCATCTCCAGGTAACCGAGCTGCGACGCAATCTGGATATTGTTGACCATGCTTCGCCCCACCACGGCCACTTTGCGGCCGTGCCGTTCCGCCGATTGGATGACCTGCTGCAGACGGTGAATGTTCGACGCAAACGTCGCCAAAATTACCCGTCCCGGCGCCTGAGCCACAATTTCATCAATCTTTTTCCCCACCACGCGTTCGGACGGCGTGAATCCCTCGCGCTCCGCGTTCGTGCTGTCCGCCACCAGCGCCAACACCCCTCGCTGCCCATACGCTGCGAGTTTGGCCAAGTCCGCCTGGCGCCCGTCCACCGGCGTGTGATCAAATTTGAAGTCCCCCGTGTGAACGACCAATCCTTCCGGCGTATCGATGGCGAAACCACCCGTGTCAGGAATGCTGTGATTCACATAAAAGAATGAGACCTCAAACGCACCCACGCGAACCGATGTATTGCCGTCGAGCGTGATCAGTTTGGTCGAGTCCAACAGACCGTGCTCGCGAAGCTTGTTTTCCACCAAGCCCAGCGTCAGGCGCGTGCCGTACACGGGAACCTGCAGACTTTTCAGCACGTACGGCAAGCCGCCGATGTGGTCTTCGTGCCCGTGCGTGAGAAAGATTCCGCGCACTTTATCACGGTTGTCCAACAGATACGTGATATCGGGAATCACCGCGTCAATGCCCAGCATTTCTTCCTCTGGAAATTTGAGACCGGCATCAACCACAATGATGTCGTCGCCATAGCGATACGCGGTCATGTTCTTGCCAATTTCACCGACACCGCCAAGGGGAATGATGATGAGTTTTGGATGTTTAGCCAAAGTTGCACCTCCATTGCATAAAAAGAGCACCTTGCGAATTTTACATAAATTGTAAATTCAAGAATACACACGAATTCTGTGTCCCGCTATCCGACCAGTTGTTCGAACTGCGCCCGCATGAGTCCGTCCGCTCGATACGCAGATCTGTCCTGGTCATCACGCGTTCGAGTGATGATGTTGGTTCTTTGAAATTCAAAGCCGCACCAGTCACTTTGACACCATTATACCCAGCCCCGCTCCATCACACAACCGAAGAATGCAAAAAGGGCCGGGGTTGCCTCCCCGACCCAACTCGTTTCCCGAGACCGGTGCTTACAATTTGCCCAAGCGCTGTAGTTCCGTGCGCAGTTCGTCGACCACCGACTGCGGCGCAGCCACCAAAGGCAGGCGCAATCCACCGCTGGGCAGTCCGAGTAATTCCATGGCAGCCTTCAGCGGCGCCGGACTCGACACCCGGAACAGCGCCTCAAAGATAGGCAGCAGCCCCAGCGCCCATCGCTGGGCCTCCGCCATCCGTCCGCTCACAAACGCGTCCATCATGTTCCGCATTTCCGGCCCCACCACGTGCGAGGCAACGCTGACCACGCCGTACGCGCCGAGAGCCATCATGGGCAATGTGAACTTATCGTCACCGCTGTACACCAACAGGTCGTCCGGCTTGTTCGCCATCAGGCGCAGGATGTGCGTAAAATCGCCACTGGCCTCTTTCACCGATACTACGTTCGGCAGCTCGGCCAACCGCAAAAGCGTCGGAACCTCAATGTTCACCGCGCTGCGAGGCGGAATGTTGTAAATCATGATGGGCAGGGACACCGCTTCGGCAACCGCCGCAAAATGGGCGTACAGTCCGTCCTGCGTCGGCCGGTTGTAGTACGGAGCCACCAGCAGCAGCCCATGCACGCCAAGCTGCTCCGCTTCCTTCGACAACCGGATGGATTCGGCCGTGTTGTTGCCCCCGGTTCCCGCAATCACCGGCACCCGCCCCGCCGCGAATTCCAGCGTTTTCTCGAATAACAGCAGCTTTTCCTCGTGAGTGAGCGTCGGCGATTCGCCGGTCGTTCCGCAGACCACAAGCGCCGTGGTCCCTGTGTCAATCAGGTGGTTCACCAAACGCTCCAGCCCCGCAATATCCACGCTGCCATCGGCCGCAAACGGCGTGGCCATGGCCGTCACCAAACGTCCAAAATCCATCGTTCATTCCCCTTGTTCGTCGTCGGTTTGATCCAGACCAAAGGTGTGGTGAAGCGCCCGCACCGCAACCTGCATTTGCTCACGGCGCACCAAGCACCAAATGGTGGTGTGGGAATCCGCCGTCTGCAGAATCTCCACTCCCTGTTCCGTCAGTGCCCCGACGATGCGTGCCATGATGCCGGGAACGCCCGCGATTCCCGCGCCGACCACCGCGACCTTGGCGCAGTTCGGCACCACCATCGGCTGCACGCCGAGGCCTGCCAATGTCTCTACCGCTCGCCCTGCATCCGCGTCGGACACCGTATACGCAATTCGATCCGGCGATACCGAAATGATGTCCACACTGATTTCCCGATCCGCCATGGCGCGGAATACTTCATACGCCCCGACCGACGGTCGGTCCAGCACCAACTGGGTGATGCCCACCGTGTGCGCTACGCCGGTCACAAACCGATCCGTGACCGCGTGACTCTCCAGCACTTGGGCGTGGTTTGTGATCAGCGTTCCCTCGTCCGTGGATTCGGTGTGCCGAACGCGGATGGGAATATTTTTCTGCATCGCGATTTCGACGGCGCGCGGATGAATAACTTTCGCACCGGAATAGGCGAAATTGCAGGCTTCCGCATAGGTCACGCGCTGCAGACGGCGCGCTTCCGCGACCACCCGCGGATCGGCCGTCATCACCCCTTCCACGTCGGTGAAGATGTCGACAAACTCCGCCTCAAGCGCCACACCGAGCGCGGTCGCCGTGGTATCGCTGCCACCGCGGCCCAAGGTCGTCACATCTCCGTCCGCCGTGACGCCCTGGAATCCGGTCACCACCACCACCTGTCCCGCACGAAGCCCATCCAGAATGCGCTGTGGTCGAATGCGCAGAATTCTGGCGTTGCCGAATTGATGATCCGTCTCAATCCCGGCCTGCGCTCCGTTGAGGACCAGCACATCATGTCCGCGGGCGCGCAGTGTACTGGCAAACACCACGGACGAGATGGCCTCGCCGCACGACATCAAGATATCCAGTTCGCGCCGATCCACGGGATCGTCCGCTTCAATCAAACTGAGCAGGGTGTCCGTGGCATACGGATCGCCTTTCCGGCCCATGGCCGAAACCACCACCACCACGGCGTAGCCCTTGTTGAGCGCATCCTCAACTTGCGCCACCGCCGCCAGCCGGCGCTCCCGTGTGGCAACGGAGGTACCACCAAACTTCTGTACGAGGATTTTCAACGACTGCACCTTATCACGCACCGAGGGTTCCACCAGTTCGCCCAACTGCGCCATCATCGCTCCACCCCAGCCAGCAATTCGGCAATTTGAACCGCATTCCAAGCGGCGCCCTTGAGCAAGTTGTCCGCCACCACAAACATCAGCACCGTCCGAGGATCCGCCAGGTCCTGTCGAATCCGTCCGACGAACGTATCGCCCGTTCCCTCCGCCATTTTCGGATGCGGAAACACGGCCGCGGCCGGATCGTCCACCACAACCACCCCAGGCGCACTGCGGAGCCGTTCGCGCACCTGTTCAGCAGACACCTCGGACCGGAACTGCACCGCCACCGTCTCGGAGTGTCCGTAGATGACCGGCACGCGGACTGCGGTCGGGCTCACCCGCAGATTGGGAAGATCCAGGATTTTGCGTGATTCATTGACAAGCTTCATTTCCTCTTTGGTATATCCGTTGTCCAAAAAGACATCGCACTGCGGGAGGACATTGAACGCCATCGGATAGCGGCTTTCCTGGCTGGTCGTGGGGAACACGGTGGTTTCCGCTGCGCCGCTCACTTCCTTGTGCAGCGCATCGATGGCTTTTTGCCCCATGCCGCTGACCGCCTGGTAGGTGGATACGGAGACGTGCTCAATGCCGAACTCCACCAGCGGTTTGAGAGCAACCACCAGCTGGATGGTGGAACAGTTCGGATTCGCAATGATCCCGCGGTGGCGGAACGCGGCATCCGAATTCACCTCCGGGACAACCAGAGGAACGTCGGTCTCCAGACGGAAGGCGCTGCTGTTGTCAATGACCACAGCCCCCTGCCGCACCGCCAGCGGCGCGAACTGCTGGCTGGCCGACGCGCCAGCGCTGAACAGGGCGATGTCCATGCCGACGAACGCCGCTTCCTCCGCAGCCTGGACGGTGTACGCACGTCCGCGGAAGGTCAGTTCCTCGCCCGCAGAACGGGGGGAGGCGAGCAGACGTAACTCGCCGACCGGAAAATTCCTGCGTTCCAGTGTATGGAGCATTGCGCGTCCGACAGCACCGGTCGCGCCGAGTATGGCGACATTGTAGCGATCCTTTTTCGTCATGCCAATTCTCCTTTGTCTTCAATCCATCAAGAAGTCATGGGCGCTCCTCCCGCCAACGCTCAATCAACACGGGCTGCAGCTGCCGTTTCTCCAGCGCGGCCTCGCACGTTTCCGGAATGAGCCGCATCAAGGACACCAATGAGTTCATTTTAACATGCGGTGCATCTTGCCCAAACGGTACGAAGAAGATATTTTTCATATTCATCAATTTTGCGATGTTGTAGAGATTCAACCCCAGCCCATCGTTGGTAGAAATCGCAATGACCACCGGACGGTCGTTGCGCAGTGTGGCCTTAGCGGCCATTAACACCGGCGAATCGGTCGCCGCGTTGGCCAGTCGGCTGAGCGAGTTTCCGGTGCAGGGAGCGATGACGAGACAGTCGAGCCGTTTCGACGGACCCAACGGCTCTGCCTCAGGCAGCGAGGTGATGGCGGGATTGCCGGTCACCTGCTCAATTTTCGTCGCCCATTCTCCGGCTTCGCCAAACCGTGTGCTCACCTGCATCACGGTATTGGAAAAGATGGGAACAACGTCCACACCCAGTGCCACCAAGCGCTTCACCTCTGGATAAACTTCAACGTTTCCCGCAAAAGTTAGAACGCGAATAGAGACCCCTGCTCACGTCAGCATAGGGGTCTCCTCGCGCAGTGCAATGCGGCCTGAACGGTGCATTCGTCACAGCCTTTCCTGCCTTGTAGGAACTACCCGGTCTTACGTTCGGCGGGTGGTGAAGTGTGATTCGCCCTAGGTGTGTGTCCGAGTATCGATGGATCCTTGAACCGATAAAGGCCAAAATCACTCGATTATTGTTCTTTGACACCAAGCAGGTCCGTCTAAGCTAGTCTTGGGTGCCTGGTTCACACCGTAGCCCACTTCGGCGTTCCGTATCGGAACAACTTCAGCAGGTTGTGGCACATGGCTACCAACGACCATTCGCCTTCGACTTTGGTGAGACCTCGAAGGGAGAAGTGGTCGAACTTTCGGCAATGCTTGATTTGCCCGTGCGGCGTTTCAACGATGACCTTTCGTCTGGCGTAGATGGCATGTCCCTTCTTCGTCCTCAGCTTTCGAGCCATTCGTTCCTTGACGCCGTAGTGACTCGGTATCCGACCTCTGACCGCGATTGGCATGGCGTTGTGTGGCTGTCGCCCGGTTGCAATGTATGGGTCGATGCCTTCTGATTCCAGCCAGGTGATGTCATCCTGCTTGAAATATCCGGCGTCACAGGAAAGCCGCTTGGGTTTCTTGCCAATGTTCTCTTCGACCATCCGCATCATGTTTCGAAGATGACCTGCATCCGTCGGGCTGTTCGTGACCTTCGTTGCAACGATGATTTGGTATGCTTCATCGACGACTGACTGAACATTGTATCCCTGGATGAACCCATTCGCCGTCTTCATGATTCTGGACTCTGGGTCTGTGAAGTTCATCTGTGCCTTGTCTGCCGGTAGATCCTTTGGTTGCTTGCGTGACGCCCACGCCGCTTGCCGCCAGGACCCTTACCATCCGGGTCATCCTTGTTATCCTTTGACTCTTGTTCCGCTTGTTCTTTGGCACGTTTTTCAAGAGTGGCCATGGCCTCCTGGATCTTCTTCAGGCGGGGCTCCCGCCGAGTAAGCTCAACAAGCAACTCGTCACCACGGGTGGAACCGTACCGACGGTCTTCGCGCTCGTCCACATGCTCCACCTGACGCAGAAGGTCACGGATTTCCTTGCGCAGCTTCTCGCTGTCTTGCTTCATCCGCCCGTAGCTCATGGCCTTATGCTTGGAGGCGTTTGCTTTGATCTTGGTCCCGTCCAGCGCGATATGTCCGAGTTTGACCATGCCGGACTCAGAGCAGATATGCAGCACCTGAAGGAACAGGTTTTCGAATGCCACCAGATGACGTTTGCGAAAATCACTGATGGTGCGAAAGTCAGGGAATTGGTTGGCTGACAGCATCCGATATGCCACATTCTCTTGACAAGCCTTCGCGATCTTGCGCGATGAGTAGGTGCCTGTGGAGTACGCGTAAATGAGCACCTTGAGCAACATGGTCGGATGGTACGGCGGAAAGCCTCTGAGCTCTCGCTCGTACACGGATAAAATCGCGGAGATATCTAAACTGTCGACGATGTCGTCGATGAAGTGGACTAAGTGATCCTCAGGCAACCATTCGTCCAGAGAAGGTGGCAGCAGCATGCTCTGGTTCGGGTCGTAGAGACGAAACTTTTTGGTCATCTCGAAGCCTCCATAAATGAGCTACAGGAAACTTCAACAGCGATCCTTTTATTACCTTTTGGAAAACCGGGGATTACTCGGACACACACCTAGCCCCACGCGTGGTGTGTGAGAGCACCGACATCATGACACTGTTGAGCCTGGCAGAGTCCGGTGTCGGGGTCACGATTGTGCCTGTATCCGCGATGAATCTTCGTACGAGTACTGCCCTGCAGTTTCGGAAAATCGTTGAACCCTCTTTCGAATCAACGGTTGCTGTAGTATGGTTGCGCAACCGAATCCTGTCCACACCGGCTCGCAAATTTATCGAAATGTGTGAATTCAGCGTCTTATGACAGAAACGCGTAGCCGATCCACTGCATTTGCGAAGGTATACATATTATTGATGTCTTCCCTGCAGGACCTGCATACCCATTTCTCGCGAAAGCGCGTCATTTCTCCAGGAAACCCGCAGAACACACATGATGGAACATATCGATTGATGATGAGCTGATCGCCATCCACATAGAATTCAAGCGGTTCGCTGTGAGTGATGCCAAGTCGGCGTCGAATACCGACGGGGATTACCAAGCGGCCCAAAGCATCTAAGTCTTTGATTTCATACCGTTCCATTTCCACTTTCCTCCTTCGTGAGGATTGTGGCACGAGATTATGAGCGTGGTCAATAACGCAGAGGAGAATTTGAGGACTTCTTCAAAAGAAGTTGGAATATGGGATCAATCCCACGCCCGGTATATCGGCCATCGGCGGTCGCTGTGCTCCAAGTCGAACGCCGAGCCATCCGTATTTCTTCGCTTTAAAAAATCATCCCCTTCACACACAGTCTGACACTTCACCCTGTGTGAAGAGGAACGTAGTAAGTCCATTCCAGGCGGCCTCTTGATTCTGACAATTCCGAGTCAGTCGTGCCCCGGAACTGTCAGAATCTCTACAAGTTTTGGCCAACCTATAAGGACATGACTTTGCCAAGGCACCAAATTGGGTGGGAGCTCGCTTTTCGTGACGGCTTTACTTCGATTATGCCTTCAGCCTGATTGCCTCGTTCTCTAAAGCTGACATGAGAGCGGCTAACTCCTGCGCAGAGGCTGCCTGCTGCTCCGAGATTGCCATTGCACCTTCCACCTGCTGATGGATGGTATTGATTCTTTCCCTTACCCTCGTTACCGCCTGCTTGATATTGTCGGATGATCTCTTGGCTCGTTCCGCTAATTTACGAACCTCGTTTGCGACGACCGTGAACCCCAATCCACTGCTCCCAGCTCGAGCCGCTTCAATGGCGGCGTTTATACCGAGAATATTGGTCTGTGCGGCGACATTCATGACAAACTCGCTGAGTTCGTCAATGGTTCGACTATCAGCGGTCAATTCGTTCACTGACTGAACAACAGCCTCCTGGGTTGCAGCCAACTCCGTCGCTGATGTAGCGAAATCACTAGCGATTGCACTAACTTGGTTGACAGATTCCAAAAGTGACTGAGACGCTTCTTGCATATTCCTTTTGTATACTTCGTTTGCTTTTAAAATGTCTCCAATGTACTGCTCCAAAATGATTGCAGAGTCAAATAAAAATCGTTGCGAAACCGCCTGATACAGACGATATCCGTCCGTAAGATTCGAACGATCAATATGCTTGGAAATGTGGTGAAGATAAATCGAGTACCCACCAAGGAACCAAACAGCCGAAAGACCAATTTTGGCATGAATCGCTCCGATCTTCTCACGACCGGCGATGTATTCATCGTCAATGTCATTCGAACTTAAGGTCTTGAAGTACCAGATCTGCGTCTTACGCAACCGTTCAATGGTACTGTGCTCGTGAATGATACCTTCAAGATGGTCTACCTGCATGATGTGTTCGTAGAATGCATTTACGATGTCCTCCGCATTCTTATCAAAGAATTCCTTGTTTTCATGAAGTATATCCAAATCATTTTGATCCAGTCCATAGAATTTCAGCAAATCATTCCATCGACCCTGAACGCTAATCATTGACATCACCTATCTTTTCGAATGTATCCCCAGATGACAAAGTGATTTACGAAGGTACAGCGAATTACGACTTAACGAATGAATGTTTGAATATGTTGATAGATTGTAGACAATTCTCCTTGCCGATCCGCATAACCCGCTTCGAACACGACTTTCGGCATTCCGTATACCACGCAGGATTCTTCGGCTTGCACTATGACGTGACCGTAATGCTCTTTTACACTCTTACAGCCTTCAAGACCATCCGAACCCATTCCGGTCAAGATGACTGCTAACAATCGGTCCTTATAGAGCGGCGCAGCGGACGAGAGTGTGACATCGATGCAAGGTTTATACAAAGACTGTATTGGGAGGTCAGTTCGAATTTGCAGTTCGACATGATCCCCGCGTTTGGCCAACAGGGTTTGCGCACCAGCAGGTCCGACGAAAATCGTACCTGGAAGCAGCCGTTGTCCATCTTCAGCCTCCATTACCCTTAAGTCACACATGGTGTTTAACCGATCCGCCAAAGGCTTTGTAAAGCCAGGCGGCATATGTTGGAGCACCAGAATCGGGATAGGAAAATCCGCCGAAAATCTCGGCAAAATCGCTTGTAGGGCGGAAGGCCCACCCGTGGAGCACCCGATAATGAGAAGATCTTTTTTAACGTCTAACGAATCTCGGTCCTCCTCCGATTTAGGGAGAATGGTTTCGGTTAAACTCCGCTTGGGAATATTCGCATGTATCACCGATTTGAGTCTGGCCAAGAAATCTTTGATAATTTGTGGTTCCGGATTCTCCTGTATGAGCGCATTCTTTAGGAAGAAATCGACCGCACCAAGTTCCAACGCCTTAAGCGTGGATTGTGCCCCTGATTCTGTAAAAACACTCAACATAACAACTGGCACAGGACACTCTTTCATAATTTGAGCCAGTGCGGAAATTCCATCCATCTCAGGCATTTCGACATCCATGGTCACAATATGCGGTTTGATTTGTTTCACTTTCTCCAAGGCCTCCAGGCCGTTGCGTGCGATACCAGCAACGAATAGCTCCTGATCACTCTCTATGAGCATACTGATGCTTCTTCGCATAAAAGCGGAGTCATCAACCACCAAAACCCCGTACTTCGGCATCCGGAGAGGCCTCCTTTCGATAGTAAAACGTCGCAGGCGAATGAATGGTCTCGAACCCAAGGCCCATCCCGGTAATCGTCTCCGCATGACCGAGAAATAGGTACCCACCCATATGGAGACGACGGTGAATATTGCTGATGACTTTTTGAATGGTTTTTGTGTCAAAATAAATGAGTACGTTTCTACAGAAAACCACATCAAACATGCCAAGTGGCTTTGTTTCTTCCTCATCTATGAGGTTAACGTGTTGAAACTTCACCATGTCTTTCACGACGTCGTTGACCGTGAATCCGCCGTCGTCTTCAACAAAGTACCGTTTCAATAAAAACTGTGGAATCCGCCGAAATGATAGCGACTGTTTCCCGTACCAGCCCGTTCTCGCTTTTTCCAACATCCGCTTATCAATGTCCGTTCCGACGATTTCTACTTCCTCCGGCAAAAAGAGGCCTGTCTCAAGAATCAGCATCGCCAAAGTATAGGGTTCTTCTCCACTGGAACAGGCGGCGCTCCAGATCCGGATTGGCCTACCGTCCAAATTTTCCTTTATCATTGGAAGAACGGTATTTTGGAATTCAAGCAGTTGACTCTGTTCCCGATAAAAATAGGTCTCATTAATGGTCAGAAGCTCTGCCACAACGTCCCATTCCTCCGGTTGTTGCAAGAGGTAGCCATGATACTCCCAAAAAGATAACCCCAGTTCCTCCACTCGTTTAGCGAGTTTGCTTTCAAGAGCAGACGCGTTGTCTACGTAATTCAGTCCGTAAAACCTATTGATCAGTTCCGCCAATTGGCGCAAGACCAAGTTCTTCATCGGAGACTTCCTCGCATTCCGTCCAACTCGCTGGGATAGAAACTCTCTATCCCAGCGAGCCATCATCATACTTACAAGGAAAGCAACGAGTTGCGGACTTCGGAAGATCGACTTGTCAGTTCTTGCGTGACCGCAACACCGCGTTCCATATCTTCGATGTTTTTGTTCACGAGCCGCCTTGTCCGATCCATGGCCTGTACAACGATCTCGAGTTCCTTCAATTGTGAATCCGTGGCCCGTGTCACCTCTCCAGCCTGCTTTGATGCGTCCTCAACGAATCCTACAATCTGCCCAATCCGTTCTCCTTGCATCTTTGTCGCCACACTTAATTGACGCATTTGCTCCCGAGTATTTACGACGCCATTGACAATCGCGTCGACACCGACCGTTTGTTCCTTGGTGGCCTTCGTCACGAGTTCTGCCTGAGTCGTAATAGATTCGACGGCTTGGATAATATCCTTAGCCTGTTTCGCTTGTTTCACCGTTGCCTCCGCGACCTGACCCATTTGCTCCCGAGCATTCTCTACGCTCCTTGCAATTTCCACGATCGCCGCCGCGGCTTCCTTGGTTGCTTGCGTGACCATGTCTGCATGGCGTGTAACATTCTCAATGGCGCCGATGATGACTTTGCTTTGCTCCGTTTGCTCCACCATGGAAACTGTCACCTGCCGGACCTGTTCCCGAGTATTGGTCACACCTTTCACGATCTCCTCTACGCCAGCCGCCTGCTCTTTGGTCGCTTGCGTAATGAGGTCGGCTTGGTTCTTCACGTTTTCGGCTGCTTCGGTGATGTTTTGCGCTTGTTTCTCCTGCTCTGCGATGGCGACGGTCACTTCGCGCACCTGCCCGCGGGCGTTGGCCGCTCCTTTAATGATTTCCTCTACACCAGAGGCCTGTTCTTTCGTCGCTTGTGTGACCAGAGCCGCCTGCTTCCTCACGTCTTCAACCGCTATGATAATATCCTGACTGTGCTTGGCTTGTTCCACCGTCGCGGACGTGACCTGACGAACCTGTTCGCGAGCGTTTGTAAGTCCTCGAATGATCTCTTCCACACCGGCGGCTTGCTCTGTGGTCGCTTGCGCCACAAAAACCGTTTGGTCTTTGACTTCCTGCACGGCATTGACAATGTCTTGTGCCTGCTTGGCCTGTTCGACAGTCGCCACCGTCACCTGTCGGACCTGCTCTCGAGCATTCTGAATGCCTTTAATAATTTCATCAACACCCGCCGCCTGCTCCTTTGTGGCTTGCGTAATCATTGCAGTCTGGTTCGCCACGTTATCAACGGCTTTGACGATGTGTTCACTGCCCTTGGCCTGTTCCTCTGTCGCCGACGTAACCTGTCGAATTTCTTCCGCAATCTTTTCGATACCTGTTACGATTTTCACGATGGATTCTCCAGCTTCGTGAGCCAGACGATTTCCCTGCTCTACCTTTTGCGTTCCCACTTCAATGGCTTTGACAGCTTCCGACGTTTCTTCTTGGATCCCCATGATGAGTGCGGCAATTTCTTTTGTCGCCGTAGCCGAACGTTCCGCCAGCTTCCGGACTTCCTCAGCGACTACGGCAAATCCCTTGCCGTGTTCACCAGCTCGTGCTGCTTCAATGGCCGCATTTAAGGCGAGAAGATTGGTTTGTTCTGCAATATCATCGATAACCTCAATGATGCTCCCAATTTCCGAGGAGCGCTTCCCGAGATTTTTCATCACATTCGAGGCGGAGTAAATCACACCAGAAATTTCCTTCATCCCATCCACGGATTGCTGAACCGATTTTTGTCCTTCTTGAGCATCGGTCAGGATCTTGTCGCTGAGTTCGCTTATGGCTCTCGCATTGCCAGCCACCTGCTCGATGGAAGCGGCCATTTGTTGAACGATGGCCGAGGTCTCGGTGGCATTTTTTTGGAGTCCATCCGCAGCATCGGCCACACCTTTGATGGATTGGCTCATCTGTTCAATGGATGCGGAGATTTGCTCCACAGAGCTGGCTGTACTCTGAGCGTTGCCGGCCACTTGCTGAACGGAAGCGGCTATCTCCTGAATTGCATGAGACATCTCTTCAGCCGAGGCAGTTAGACTTTCGGCGTTCCCCGCCACACCTTTGATAGACATGCCCATTTGTTCAATCGAAGCCGAAATTTGCTCAACGGAACCCGCTGCACTTTCCGCGTTCCCTGCCACCTGTTGAATGGAGGCCGCCATTTCCTGTATCGCCGTCGAAGTTTCTTCAGCGGAAGCGGTCATGCTTTCGGCATTCCCGGCCACGCCCTTGATGGACTTGCCCATTTGCTCAATGGAAGCCGAGATTTGTTCGACAGAGCTCGCCGCACTGGCGGCGTTGCCGGCCACCTGTTGAATGGAGGCGGCCATTTCCTGAATCGCCGCCGACGTCTCTTCAGCGGAAGCGGTCATGCTTTCAGCATTCCCGGCCACGCCCTTGATGGACTTGCCCATTTGCTCAATCGAAGCCGAGATTTGTTCGACAGAGCTCGCCGCACTGGCGGCGTTGCCGGCCACCTGTTGAATGGAGGCAGCCATTTCCTGAATCGCCGCCGACGTCTCTTCAGCGGAAGCGGTCATGCTTTCAGCATTTCCTGCCACGCCTTTGATAGACTGGCTCATCTCCTCCATCGCGGCAGAGATTTGTTCGACAGAGCTCGCCGCACTATCAGCATTTCCAGCCACTTGTTGAATGGAGGCGGCCATTTCCTGAATTGCGGCCGAAGTGTCGTGAACGGAGGCAGTCATACTTTCGGCATTCCCTGCCACGCCTTTGATAGATTTACTCATTTCCTCGATCGAAGCAGAGATTTGTTCGATGGAAGCAGCTGTACTCTCCGCATTACCGGTAACTTGTTGAATTGACACCGAGACCTCTTCCAGGTTGGACAAGGCCTTTTGTGTTAAGGAACTTACATGTCCCGCATTCTTGGCAGCATCGCTAATTGACGTGCTGATGCCATCGAGGATCATATCTGTAGAATCTAGGGCCGCCGATTGTTCACTCACTCCTTCAGAAATCTGTTCGGCAATGGAAGACAAATTTCTCAAGCTTTGCTCAATACCTGTAAAAGCATTGCGTACGTGAGAAACTTTTTTCTTCATCGTTGCTGCAAAAATGGCCATTGAATTGTCACCCTTCCCCTCAGACAGTTATATGTCCAGCCGCAGCGTTGCGGCTGTCAATCAATCTTGCGACTCCAACGACGTCAAGAATCGGCGCCACATTGCCATCACCAAGAATCGTTACTCCAGAAATCCCCTCCACCTTACCGATATAGGAACCCAAGGGCTTAACGACGATCTCTTGATTACCAATCAATTCATCCACGACAAGTCCCAGTCGCTTCTCAGCCACACCGACGATGACAATCGAAAGGTGTTTCTTCTGTCGATCGCTTCGTCGAAATCCAAAGTAATCGTGCAACCAAACGACCGGAAGCGCCCGCTCTCGGACGACTGCCATGGGTTGGCCCTTCACCAAGTTGATTTCTTCTTCCGGTACACGGACAATTTCCACAACGCTGCCCATGGGCAGGACGTAGGTGTGTTTTCCGAATTTAACCAGAAGACCCGTTATAATGGCCAGTGTGAGTGGCAGTTTAATCGTAAATTTGGTCCCCTTGCCGACACGACTTTCGACATCAATGAGCCCGTTCAGCTTCTCAATGTGCTCCCGGACGATATCCATGCCCACACCACGACCAGAAACATCGCTGATGTTTTCCGCCGTAGAGAAGCCTGGCCTGTATATCAATTGAATCGCGTCGTGATCTGTCAGCCCTTCCGCCTCTTGCTCGGAAATAATCCCCTTGCGAATTGCTGAAGCCTTGATCTTTTGCGGGTCAATCCCGGCGCCATCATCCTCAATGGTGATCACGACTTGGTTTTCTTGGTGAGATGCCGCGATCCGAAGAGTGCCCTTGGTCGGCTTCCCGGCAATCTTCCGATCCTCAACCGGCTCAATTCCGTGGTCGAGCGCGTTTCGTATTAGGTGAATCAGCGGATCGCTGATTTCCTCGATAACCGTTCGGTCGAGCTCCGTTTCTTGCCCAACGAGTTCAAGGTGTACTTCCTTTTCCAGGCTATGCGCCAAGTCCCGTACCAACCGTGGAAAGCGATTGAACAACTGCTCAATGGGTAACATACGAATTTTCATCACACTTTCCTGAAGTTCACCAACAACCCGGATGAGATGATGCGAGATTTGTTCCATATCTCCGACGGTCTCGTCCGTTCTGTAGCGGTCACGCAGTACCTTCCCTGCCTGAGCAATTCTGGTCTGGTCAATGACCAACTCCCCAACCAAATTCATCAACTGTTCAAGCCGATCCACATCCACCCGAACCATATGTACCGTGCGCTTGATGTCTTTTGGAACAGATGGAGGTTGGTCGATCGTCACCATCTCAGCAGTTACAGTGCCTACTGCCTGTCGAATAAATGGTTTGATCCGAACCGCCTGGATATCTACGAACTCACGGATAGTTTGATCAAGCTCATCCGGATCCAAATGAGTGTCAAGTAGATAGGTCACCTGCCCTACCTGGCTATCGTCGATTTCGAGATGATGTAGGTCAGGTAAAGTGGCAATGACCGTCCCCATATCATGCAGTTGCCTCAACACAAGATGAGCACGGGCGAATTTCATCTCACATGCCGGGTTAATGTCTACCTCACATATCCACACATGTCGCCCCTTCTCAATCGCGTCATCCACCTGTGACGCTTGTTCTTCATCAAGCACAAGCGATTCTCTTGGTCCACTGGGTGGAACAATCGTCAAAACTCCATCGGTTAGCAGGTTATGCAACGCCTCGATGACAGATCGCGTGTCAGTCTGGATACCACCTCCACTCACAACTTCATTCCTGATATATTGCAGTCGGTCCAAACACTGAAAAAGTATGTCGACCATTTGCCTGGTCACTGACAAACGGCCCTGACGGAGCTGTTCCAACACATCTTCCATCTTATGGACCAACAGTTTCATTTCTTCAAATCCCATGGCAGCTGAGGAACCCTTTAAGGTATGCGCAACACGAAAGAGACTTTGAATGACCTCCGGCGAATCACCGTGATCTTCTAATCGCAAAAGCCCTTGTTCCAAGAGTTGGATTTGTTCATCGACCTCTTCAAGAAATGCCCCCATCAGTTCTGAACGATCAAACCCGAAATTCATGGCCTCACCTTACCCCATCAAGATTTGTGGAATGTTGAGTAAACTGATAAGACCATGTTCCGAGTGACCGATTCCGCTCAAATATGAGACATCAACCGCGGAAAAATCATTCGGTGGAGGCTGAATATCGGTAAATGTAGTGACTCGAGTGACCCCGTCCACTACGATACCGACCTGTTCTTCATCTCGATTCACCACAACAATACGTGTTGATTTTGTTACAGGGGCCTCTTCCATTCCGAATCTTTTACGGAGGCTAATCACAGGGACGATCTTCCCCCGAAGATTAATGACACCTTCGAAAAACGAGACGGTGTTTGGCAGCTCCGTGATCGTCTGCATTTTTATTACTTCATAAACGTCATGAATTCGGATCGCGTACTTCTCTTGACCCAATTCAATGACAACATACTGATTTTCCACCTCAACCACCTTCCAAATCACCCCTTAATAGGGAACTAAACAAATCATTGTTTCACAGTTCTTGTCTCCCACCTCCTCATCGTCCGCAGGTCTTGCCTACGCACCGTGCGCCACCCGAATGTGCACTGCCCTCGACGGCACGCAAAATGGCATGCGCCAGCCGGGGAGGTTCAAAAGTTCCGTCAGAAATCTGAGCCCTCCGTCTGACGATGCCAGTCAGGGAGACTGGAGAAGGGCAAGGGAGGACTCCAGTAGTACCCCTGACTCAACGAAATCCCCATCGCCTGAACGGCCGCCAAATCGGCAGCATCCTCGACGCCTTCAGCGATGATGGAATCCGTCGAGTCAACGTAAGCCGCCAGACATGACAACAGATCCTGTTTCGCGCGAGACTTGGAGACGCCCTGAACCAGCGTACGGTCCAACTTGACAAAGTCGGGTTGAAGCTGGACCAGTGCGTTCAGGTTCGCCCCGCTCGCGCCCACGTCGTCGATGGCTATCCTGATTCCAAACGACCGAAGATTGTGTAACGATTCGGCGAGTGTCAGGAGATGATAATCGAAGGGGATGAATTCCACCAGTTCCAGCACCAGTTGTTCCGGTCTGCAGAGGCCATTACGAAACAGGAACTCTAACACGTGCAGGAAAGAACGGTCAAAGTCAACGATGGTAGTCGGAAGAATGTTGACGAACAACATCAAACGGGAGAGTTCATGGCCCAACTGCATATCCGTGACAGCCATCTTCAACACACGGACATCCGCGTCGACGGAACGGCGTCTCGCAAATGCTTCGCGAAACCACTCGTCGGGCCGCACCGGCACTCCGTTCACCTGTGGACGGATCAACGCTTCGTGACCCACAGCACGCCGAGAGACATGGTCAACAATTGGTTGATACACCATGTTCACGATGGTTCGGGAAAACAGATTGTCACACCAGGATGAATTAGAGGTATTACTGGATAAATATTCATTTAGAGGGAGTTTACCCCCCCCCCCCCCCCGAAGAGGGGTTTTATGTATGTTTTGTAACCAATTACCCTTCACGCTATCACTCTATTCGTTATATATTCTCTATTTCTTACCGCCAAGCCCGTCTTACCTTGTCTAAGACTCTTTTCAATAAATCAATTATTAAAACAATCCAAAAAATAATATATCCCGTAAAAGACCAAGGGCAACCCCACACCTACGGTAAGGTTGCCCCTGTCCAAGAAGTTCTCCATACAAGCTCTTGACGTATACGGCAACCCGGCGATCATAGACAGATGCCCCTGTCCGTAGATCCGTGGCTTTGCGTCTCAGCGTTTCCGCTGATTTGCCCTTATTCGTATCACTTTGCGGTCACTCAAGAAAAATAAACGACTGAATCCAGATTATTTTACGACACTATTCGACAATAAAATACAATCCGTTCGGCGTCTTGTCAACTATCCGAATGTCTTCGTTTTGTGTGTCTGTGATCATGTTATCCCGAAGTTAATTGACCGGTGATTTTCAAGGTGTCCTCGATTTGACGGTTACTTTACACCACCAATTGAGACTTTAACGCAAGCGTCGAACGCAGAGTGGCATTGGCACAGCAGTATGCATACCATTTCGAAGGATAAAAGTATGTTCAACCAAAAACCGAAAAAACGGTAGTGTCGCGTCAAGACCAGCTATGTAGGGTCTGCTGAACAGGTCACGAGTTCGCCAGAGCAGTTGAGATCGGACAGCGCTCGAACCACGCAAACACAATGTACAGAAGAAGGCGGAGTCGCCGCTCCAAGTTCATCACCAGCAGTTGCAGCGCGATAACCGTCTCGCTCGTGGCTCGCAGACGCGCCCGTATCAGACCCAGACCGTACAAACGCTTGCCTTCGCCGAACTTTCCTTCAATTGCATTGCGTTCCGCCGCGTCCTGTCTTTCCAGTTTGACTTGTTCCGGGCGTTCTGCCTTCGAGGGACGACCCAGTGGTGGACCGCTTAAGCGAATCCCGCGTTCCTTGCAGTAACGCAAGTTCTCTCGGTTTCGGTACGCCTTATCCGCTAGCACGGCCTCTGGATAGCAGCCGTGGCGTTCATAGTAGGCCTCCACCGCATCTTTCAATGTGAGGCCCTCATGGAACCCATCCCAACTCACATGCTCAATCCGTGCGTATCCGCCCACGAGGCTGATGGCCGCTTTCGCGCCAAACTCGACATTCGCCCGTGCCCTGCCACGCACCATGGGTCGCACGTGGGGCTGCGAGATACTCACGATTCGATCTTCGATGCGGTGTGTTCGTTTGCGGTACATTTCTTCCTGCTGACGATACAGCTCGTGAATCACCAACAAGTCACGATGTTGTCGGCGATTCAACGCTTGCAAACCAACCTCGTCACGCAGCATGGCGATGATGCGAAGGTCTCGTGCCACAAAGCGTAGCTTCTTGCCAATGGCCTTGCGAAGTACACGTGGGCTCACACGTCGCTGCTTCGCCACCATCAGGTATGCCTTGCGTGCCTTCTCTCGGTATGTGCGCGGTTTTTGTTTGTCAGATTCGCGCACGGAATGCATCACATCGATCATCTGTTCGAGCTTCTCGCGCGCCTCGTTGAGCAAGGAGAGATCCGTTGGATAGGCAATGTCCGCCGGTGCACATGTAGCATCCAACAGAAGCTTTCCATGGTTGGTCGGACGCTCTGCAGATTCTGGCGTACTGGGTGAAGCTTCTTTCTCTGAAGGAGGGTTCTGATCGTCGTCTGTATCATTTGAATCGCCTTGTTGATCCTATTCGGCGATGATCCATTCATTGACCTGCTTGATGATGTCTGGCCCGAGCCGTTTGCGAAAGTGCACCATAGACGATGGATGAAACGGCGGTTCTTCTTGAAACCGCGGCAGGCCAATGAAGTACTGAAGGTACGGGTTTTCCGTGATCTGCTCCACGGTTTCACGGTCACTCAAGCCCAAGCGTTCCTGGATGATGAGCGCACCGAGCGCCACGCGAACGGAATAAGCCTTCTGGCCTTTCGTCCATGACTTGAACTGTTCGCCATAGTGCTCTTCCACACGCCACCATGGAATCATCTGCGCAAGCTTGACCCAACGATTCTCTTTATTCAACTTCCCACCAAACGGCAAGAAGAAATCATCCGGCAACAGGATTTCACGCTCAGACGAACGATACAAAACCTTCCACCTCATGTGCACGATTTTTGACGGGTATCACCGAAAATCCATGCACCTGATTTCGACATCAGACGCGCAGAACCCTTGTCCTACAAGGGCTTTTCAATCGTTCAGCAGTCCCTACTTGAGCCGCAACTCATGGCATTGCGCGGAGATGCCAGTGGATGGCGAGAAATTCCTGAGTTATGCGGCATTGAAGCGCATGACACATGTACTGCTGAAGGCAGCACGGCAGTGAACTCAGCGTCTTATGACAGAAACGCGTAGCCGATCGACTGCATTTGCGAAGGCATACATATTATTGATGTCTTCCCTGCAGGACCTGCATACCCATTTCTCGCGAAAGCGCGTCATTTCTCCAGGAAACCCGCAGAACACACATGATGGAACATATCGATTGATGACGAGTTGATCGCCATCCACATAGAATTCAAGCGGCTCGCTGTGAGTGATACCAAGCCGGCGTCGAATACCGACGGGGATTACCAAGCGGCCCAAAGCATCTAATTCTTTGATTTCATACCATTCCATTTTCCACTTTCCTCCTTCGTGAGGATTGTGGCACGAGATTATGAGCGTGGTCAATAGTGCAGAGAAGAATTTGAGGATTTCTTAGAGATGTTGACACATCGGAGCGCTCAACATGGCGAGCGCCCCTGGTTACTGCTGATTACCCTAGGCGTCGAAGTAGTTCCCTCACGTCTTCGATGCGCGTGTTTCCTGTTGCTTTGTCAATGATGGATGAGTAGACGTGGGGGATGACATGCTCTGCCCCGTTTGCTACACACACTTCAACGACTTTGTCAAAACTGTCCAGATCAATCCCGCCGGTGGGCTCGAACGTCGTAATCCCATGGCGCACACACGCTTTCACCATCTCTGCGATTTCATCCAGGCGTGATGCTCCCTGAATCGGAAAGAACTTCACGGATGAAACTCCAACGTCTTCCAGCAATGTTGCTGCTGCGTCACAGGATACCGTTTCCGCGTAGGTTTCACTCTTCGGACCAGTGAACACAATCACTTGCCCGGGTGTTCCGGATGGACGGACCAGAGCGTTCACAATTGTATCCCGGAAACCTTTCGCCCGGAGTCCACCGAGCGTGTATCCAGCAGCTGGGAACACCTGATTCACATGATCCGGACCGGTTGCAAGGGCAACTTCATAGACCTTCTCCCACGCCCTGGCATCTCCATTCCCCAGCCCGATGGAGACTTTGACTCCTGCTGCCTGGTAGGAACGTACCGCTTCGATGGCTTCCTCTGTGGTTGGGAAGTCCTTAACAATTACGCCCACCAGCACTCTGCCTTCGGATACCTCTGCAATCTGTCTAGCGTTGTCCAGATTGGCCGCCAGTACATTCAGATGGAACCGTGTCATGGGCTTCCCTCCTTTCCGAGAATCCGCTTCAGTTCGCGGGCAATCACCTTTTCCTGCCCTGGGAACAGGGGTCTTGGGTCAATCGCGATGCATCCGACGTTCGCGTAGTGGTTTCTGGTGTAAATCGCCGGATCGCCACTTTCCAGCTCACGAATCACATCCAATGCAGTTTTCCCGACGATGGTCGCATCAATCTGGATGTAAGCTCGGTAAATCTGACGACCTGCCTCATCTTGCCTGAGTTCACAGGTTACACCCGGGATGCCCTGCAATTCCCCAACGAGCCACCTCATGGATTCATTCTGCTGTCGACGAACGGAGCCGGTAGCGTCCCACGCCAAGTATTCCTCAAGGGCGGTCAGCAAACCAACAATCCCTTCTTTGCCAATCTTCATCGGGCGGCCGACGCCCTTGTACTGTGCTCGACATGCCTCAATCAGGTCATGGCGCCCACAGATGAATCCAGACGTAGGCCCGCCAATTGCTTTCCCGCCGCTGTAGAGTACGAGGTCCGCACCGAGACGGATATACTTGCGAAGGTCCTCTTCAGCAGCAGCGTCGACAATCAGGGGAACCCCATGCCGCTTCGCAATGGCAATCATGTCTTCCAGGGAAACCATGCCTTTTTGAACTGCATGGTGAGATTTGATGTAAATAAGGGCGGCGGTATTTTCTGTGATGGCGTCCTCAATGTGACTCGGCTCCACAAGATTGGCTTGTCCGACTTCGACGACCCGACCTCCACCGATGGCGATCATCTGGCGAATGGGAGCCCCAAAGTTAACAGATTGCCCTTTCTGAATGATGATCTGGTTCTTTAGGCCCTCCGTGTCAGGAATCCGTTCAATCAAGCTCAGGTTGGTCCCAGCGATGACGGCGGCTACTGAGATGGCGATTCCGGCTGCTGCCCCTGTCGTTGGGCAACCGTCTTCCGCCCCTGTTGCTTCCGCAATCGGTTTGCCCGCTGCCACAAATAGGTCATCAATTTTCACGAAGCTGCTCGCCGCCTGGCCCATGGCTTCCGCCACGGTGTGGGTAATGGCGCTGGCGCCAAGAGCGGTCATCTTCCCGCTGGCATTAATGATTTCTTTGAGACCCCACTTCTGGAAAACACTCATGTTGCCATCCCCTAATCATTTCATAAGTCTGTCGAGATCTATCCGAAACGCTATCAAATCAGCACCCTGTAGAAACCTGATGCCTGTGGAAGTATGAAGTTTACGCAACATGTCACTCCGCGCAAACCGCCTCAGTGGACGGGTGGGACTGGGATTTTGAAGAATGCACCGAGAACCATGGCCCCAAGGATTGCGCCACCGGCAATTGGCTTCTTCCAGAAGTAGAACAGTGCTGCGCCGACAGTCGCTCCCAGCCCGACCGGAATGGAAGCCATGGCCGCAGAGATGATGATCAATGGACCAAGGTACCTGCCGGAAGCGTTGCCGGCACCCATCATGACGTCGGCCCCAAAAGTGGATTCGGCGACGTTGATGGTGACCTTGCGAATGCCGATGATGACGGTGCCAATCACCAGGCCAAGGAGCGCACCGGTTAGCAGCGCCAGTGGGAATGACTTCAACGGTGCCGTGATCCCGGCCCCAAGCAGCAGAGCCGGGATACCAATGCCAACGCCGGTCTGCAGGGAGCCACCGATGTCCAGGATACCGACCAAAGGACCTTCGAGAACGCGGGCGAATAGAAAACTTGCACCGAAAGCCGCAGCGGCGCCAAAGCTTCCCCCCTTGATTCCTGCTGCCAGCATCGCAACCACTGCAATATCGTTAAACGCACCGACGTGGTACACGTAGTACAAGTGTGTACCAGTGAAAATTCCTGCGGCGAGGCACGCAACGAAAATCGGAAATGCCCATTCGGAGTACCAGAACCCCTTCATAGCTGTTTCAGTTGGGAGAGCGACGTCCTGAGTCGCTGTGCTAAAGTCCACATCGACACTGGACATTTACTTCACCTCCGATCCGAAGATTTTATGGAAGGAAATCAACCAATGTGGCACCGACAAGTTAAATCCGTGCAGAAGTTGAGCGTCAAACCCCCGGAAGAATCCACTCAATACGAACAGGATGATGACGGCAGCAGCCAAGGTTTTGGTAATTCGTGTCCACCCACTGTCGTCTACGCCCTTGCCAATAAGAATGCCGAGTACAATACCAGGGACCGCGTTCCCCATGATGAGCTGACCGAGACCACCGAGGACGGTGCCCCAAGTTCCGGAGCGTTTCCCGGCGTCAACTGCCGCCATCCAGAAAACTATCGGCATGACTGGATTAAGCAGCCAGTTCGCTGCGGGAACGAGCACTCCCGTCGCGACCTGTTGAAGATTCTGCGGGATGGCGGCTGCGGTGGTATTCATAACCGTTACCACGATGACCCCAATCACCATGCCCACAAACGCCATTTTTTGCGGGTTGTGCAGGGTTTCCGCTACATTGCGGTTCCTGAACAGCAGAGCTGCTGCGGACCAGTTTGGAATGATACGGTGTTCAACATCCTGCGTAAATGCACCGGCACCTACGACCGAGGCCCAGGAGTTGAACAGAAAGCCTAACCCAAACGAGAAGTGGGCAATGGGATCTCCTTCGCAGGCATTCAGCTCGCCAAACGTGCGGAACGCACCCATAGCCTGGATGGTGGGCGCGTGGAACATACGGGCCGCACCGGCACCCACGCCGAATCCGACCAAAGCCCCAACGACGATGGATTCAAACAGAATGTTTAAGGTGTGCATTGACTACCCCCCTTTGTAGGAATCAATCAGTTCGTGACCCGTGCCTCAACGTTGCGTAATCCACCTCCTTACCGTAGGTTTAGGAGTCGCTGGGTACGGCGGAAAGCTTCCCTATACTCCTTGAATTCAATTTCATCCGGGTCCAAAATCGTAACCTGTACAGTAACGTTTGCCTTCAGCGTGTACAGGGAGCGCTCCCGGGGGAACAGTAATCCGAGAAACCGCTCCGTATAGCGGGTGACATCCGCTGAAACAATCTCAATGCCCTTTGGCTCAATCCGAATAGGCAAACCTTTTACCGATTTGCGAACGGCCCCTTGGACCTGAGACAAAAGCTTGCCTATCGCGGCCTCGCGGGTTTCTCCCCGACCCGTCAGAGTCAACGTGCAGTCAGCCGTCCTCATTGGGCTCCCCCTTTTCGTAGCTGGATGTACGCTTCCGTGATTCTTCGACCCAATTCCTCAGTATCCATAAAGCCGAAGCCGAGGACACGCTTACCTTTCTGCAATGCGGTAATTCCGGCTTCGATGGAGCGAAGGCCGAATTCGCAGTCATATCCGTACTTCGTTTTCGCCGTCAGTGCTCCCGCGCCGCCGCTTCCACAAAACGAAATCCCGAGGTCCGCATTCTCCCTTTTCATAAAGTCACCGACCTTCATGTCAGCAGCAACCCCAGGAATCAGGATGGGAATACCGCCTGCCGCCTCGACACCCTTGGCGACTTTCTGACCCTTGCCGAGCCTGTCTCCGATAACTACCTTAATCTGCTCTCCCATGTTCACCCTCCTTGTACTGACACCCTTGTCCTGTTTCCCTGTTCTAACACCCTTGTTCGCAGACTGCGAAGTGGATAGCCAACAGGAATGCTTCGGTGTCCGTGATGGAATAATTGCGATTCGCACAATACGTTTGCAGGAGATTCCGGCTGTCCTCAATCAACCTGGCATCAATGTCGCTGGACATCGCTAGGTCCTTGTCGTCCAGGAACTCTCTGTTCTCGACGCGGCGCACGAAGGCAAGCAAATGTGAAGCAATGGCCACATACCGCTCCTTCGCTACCGTCAGCGAGCGCCTATCCAGGTACTCATTCACAAGCGTTAGTACCTCATCGAGCCTAGCCTGCTCCCCGGCTTGAACCTCTGTGTGTTGGCTCAGCTCATGGATGATTTCACTTGTCTGCAACGTCGAACACCCTGCCATTCTTTATGGTGTAGACGGGCTGCAACACCCGCTCTCCCCTGACTGTGAATCCCTCCGAATCCATCAGGTCAATCGGCCGTTCAACTAGACGGACAATAGAGATATCCGCGACAGTTCCGGGTTTCAAACTGCCAAGTTCGTCCTCCAAACGAAGGATCCTGGCCGGGGCCAGCGTGACCCATTCGATCACATCCGTGAGCGAAAACCCGACCTGTATCAGCTTCGACATAGTCAACGTCAGACTGTAAACAGGCCCATGATAGTTGGTCTTGTAGATGTCAGTACTAATACTGTGCGGCTTCAGACCAAGTTCTTTTGCCCTCATCATGGTCTGAAAGCTGAAGCTGGCCGTCCCATGTCCGACGTCAAACAGTACCCCTCTTGCGAGGGCAGCTCCCGCCCCGGGAATTAGCTGGCCCTGCGAATCCAGGATTCCACCCGGCTTCCCGTGGAAAGCGTGCGTTACCACGTCCCCTGCTTCAAGAAGATTGAGAATGTCCGCTAAGTCCGGCGGTGTGTTGCCGATGTGTACCATCACCGGCACCTTTCTCTCCCGCGCCACCTGTTTGGCGATGACGAGCGGCTGGATGCCGTTTCCTCCCACAACGGATCGGCTCATGCGCACCTTGATGCCGCGAATCGTTGGTGAATCTTCAATCATCCGGCCTGTCTCTTCAGGACGCAATTTGGACATATCCGCCAGCTCAGTGTTTCCATTACAAAGGCCGTCTTCTGAAATATTCAGCCAAGCCAGAACCTCTGTTTCCTTCCTGGAAATGTGGTGATGCAAGAAGTGTGGAAACGTGGCCGATCCGGAGCTTCCCGCATCGACCACTGTTGTGACGCCCTGGCGAACGCCCACCTGGTCCGCGTCAATACCGAGATAGGTGTCGTTTTCGTAGACGTGGACATGGAGATCGATGAACCCAGGAGCCACAATACAACCCGTAGCATCAAGAACCTTCTCCGCATCGATCCCAATCTCGCCTGGGCTCTCTACCTTTGTGATACGCCCACTGTCGATGGCGACGTCGAACCGACCATCGAGGCCAGACGCCGGGTCGATGACTCTGCCGTGTTTGATGATTAATTCATGCTTCACAACTCTCACCTACCTATCGATGCGACAACTATGCCTCTGAGAAATACCTCAGGATGGCGTCCACTTCCGACTCTGGAATATCGATGTTTCGTTCCCGCATCAGTTCCTTCAAACCATCCCGCAAGGAAGGAGACGCATCTTCCCACGGCGGGGACAAGTTCTGGTACCTGTAGGGATCGCTAAAAGCCAACCGGTTGACCATGAGTAGAATGTGCAGTGTTAAACCAATTGCACTTTCGTCCGTGAGATAGTCCCTAAACCGTTCAATGACCAGATGACTCAGCTCAAATCCCCGAGTGATGATGTCGTGGTTGAAATGTTCCAGAGACTGTAGGACATCCTTCGGAAGGTTGGCGTTGAGTCCTGTGCCTCTAGGTCCTTTGTCTCGGTGACCGCTTGGTTTCTCTTGATAACTGTTCGACCTGTACATCTCCCTGTGGCTCTTTAATTGGGACAACTTCGCGTAAACACTGGCGACGTCATCCCTCGTCGGCAGATGGCCAACGCGAACCACGGGAACGTCACCAAGGTTTTGCACCGAGAGAGTGGTGATCACGAGATCGACCGGATTGTTTTCGAGCGCTGACTCCACTTCACGAATCGAGCAGCAGGAGACTACTTCGAGATGTCTGACCTCGTTTTCGAAGAAGCTCTTGAGGAAGCGGGCATTGCCTCTTCCCGTGCTGCAGACCACCAGCGCCCTGTAATCCTTTTCACCGACCATACGTTCAAGTGTCGCGGCAAAATGTAGTACTAGAAAGGCAACATCCGAGTCCTCGAGATCGATCCCGTCCCGCGCAAACACATCCTTACAGGCCAACTTCACACTATTGAACAAGTCCGCGTAGTTCCGGATGATTTCCGAAGTTAGTGGGTTAGGCGCAGGTACACCATTGCGAAGCTTGGGCAGGCGTGAGCCCAGGTGCGCCATGAGATTGTCAAATAGGTCCGGATCCGTCTGAAACGGAACCCCCATCCGTCGGGATACGGTTTCAATCAAACGCCGAGTGACTGTCAATGCGGAGGTGGGCTCAGAAACTCCGGTCCCAAAGTAAAGGCATACATACACTGGATCTGCGTCGAGAAACCGTATACTCAACCTTCCAGACAAAACGTCCAGTGTGTCACGGACGGGTCGAGCAAAAGCCATTCCCTCAGCCGTTGAAACCACATCGTCGGTAAAGTTGAGGCCCTGGGAAGTTGTGTGTCGACTGCGGCTGACAGCAATGCAAATCCGGATGAAAACACCGATGATATCCCGGTCTGCTAGGTAGAGCCCGTGGCTCTTTGCGCTTTGCACAAACCCGGCCATCGCCTGCAAAATAAGCTTTACGTCTTCACTTGGCAAAAGAAACAGATTCCCAAGCCTCGTCACGTCCAATCTGTCATCGCCGTTACTGAGCACGTTCTGGATGATCTGGAACATGTCAGTACCGTTTAGGAACTCACGTGCCGTGTATTCCGCGGCCCTTCGGCGCTGGAGCTCCGGGGCTGTAACCCTAATGCCATATCGGATCCGCCTCTCCAGATACACATCCCATTTCGCCAAAGCTTGCTCAACATACTTGATGTCCATGATAACCGTATTCCGGCTTACCAGCAGTTCCTCGGCAAGTTCTCCAAAAGTCACATATTCCTCGCGCAGAAGCAGCCACGCAACAATGTAGCTGATCCTCTCACTTCTCGAAAGAACGCTTTCATAACGTCCAGCATCGATCAACAACTCTCCGAGGATATCTCGGGAGTGTTGCCGGTCACCCAACCACAGCCCGATGTTCGGGCGAGAGTGTAGTTCGATCCCCCTCGTTTTCAGGAAATCGCGGATGGATTCCAAATCATACTTGACAGTCCGGGAACTGACCCGAAATCGATTTGCGAGTTCCTGAACCGTGACGGGGTGGGTTGAGGCTACAAGGGTCCGCAGTATCTCTCTCGGCCGAGATGCCAGCATTCCATCCCCTCCCTCGCGCGTTCCCTGTCGGAAATTATAGACTCTTCTTCCGAGAGTGTAATAGACCAAATTCCTGCACCACGTGATGGTGCAGATTTGACAGAGGGATTTGTCATCGGCCAATGCCGTACCACATAAAGGAAACAAGTTGCCGACTCATTGTCGAGCGGTCTATAATCGTCATATCGTGGACACCTTGAAAATCACCAGCCAACTCGACGACCATCTGCATAAAAAAGCCCCACTGCATCCGCGCGACAGAGCTGGTCAGAATGCCCTTATTTTCTGTTACGTACGCGTGTTGGCAGTGTCTCCGACCACGTCAGCAGCGCGGCAATCACCTCCTTATCGTCTGTGTCGATGTGCCGTTCGAACAGGTACTCCAGATAAGCATATGGGCTGAGACCATTTTCTTGGCGTTTTCACGATGCTGCAGGCAGTCGCGCTGGAGAGTGCCCCACGCGGTGTATTGGACCACGCTCCCGTCTCCAACGCCTTAGGATGAGATGTGTACGGTCTGACGCCCACATAGATTAGCGAACGCACCACATCAAAACGAAATGCACCCGCCACAGCGGGGCTGTTCATCGTCTCTCCTCACATCATTGGCAGAAGCTCTTGAGCAGATGCAAAATGGCGCGGTCGGAAAATCCGCGCCACACTTTGTTTTCTGGTCCACCCGGAGGGCCTCGAACCCCCGCAAGACGCGGTTTAGGAAATCGAGTTGGCCTGTTACTCCTCGTGATCTGCCGAGACTTTACATGCCCGAAATCTCTGTGATGACGGCCTTTTTGCCCCTCTTTGTGACTCTTCGTGACTTGTCATGACTCACCTATGACTGCATTTTGATTTGCAATCTGATTTGCAAAGGGCTTGACGATAGAATAATTCCGGATTACGATATTCACAATCATCGATATTGATGGAGGTCGATATGAATACTCAGTCTGTGCTTGATCGGCTAAGTGCGCTAGCTGACAAGAGCCGCTTCACAATCCTTCAAATTATGGCGAAGGGGGCAATTGGCACATGCTGTGATCGGATCGAAGCGTATGAGAATGGTTGTTGTGTCGCCGACGTGGTCGCGGTCACAGGGCTTTCACAACCCACCGTTTCGCATCATTTGAAAACGCTGGAGAAGGTTGGACTGGTTCGCAAGGAAGTACGAGGCCCTTGGACTTGTTACTTTCCCAACCCAGAGGCCATTGATGAATTGATCAGTACACTGAGAGTTGAATTGTACCCATCGGAAAACTGTAACGAAGGAGGATGCTGTCCATGACCGCTTTGAAACCCCATGTGGCCATCAATGTGCGCGATTTCGGTAGGTCGCTCACGTTCTACCGTACCTTTTTCGGGCTAGAACCTGTCAGAGTTCGCCCCGGCTATGCAAAGTTTGATGTTGAACAACGTAAGCGTCAAACCCCTCACACCTTGCGCTTCTCCAGACTTCGTGCGAGAGTCATGCACAGCAACAATCAGCCCCGCCAGGGAACCCAGCGGGGCGATTTCTCATGCTATGCTTTTTTCCCGCGCCTGCGGATCCGTTCCGGCAGGCGGTCCGACCACGGGAGTAACTCATCCATCGCCGCCCGGTCGTCCGTTCGGATGTTGGGCAACCGCTCGAACAGGTATTCCAGGTACAGATACGGGTCCAGCCCGTTCTCCTTGGCTGTCTCCACCAGGCTGTAGGCAATGGCGCTCGCCCTTGCCCCGCGCGGTGTATTCGCGAAC
>NZ_AUCA01000007.1 GCF_000429525.1 Alicyclobacillus contaminans DSM 17975
GCAGGAGTGAGCAGACACCCACGAACCGGGTCTGGTGGCGATAGCGGAGGGGAAACACGCGTACCCATCCCGAACACGACCGTTAAGACCTCCAGCGCCGAGGATACTTGGGGCGGGAGCCCCTGGGAACGTAGGACGCTGCCAGGCGAAGGAACATGAGCCCAACAGGTCATCTCCTGTTGGGCTCTTTGTATTGTCCTCGGATCGACCAGGAGTGGACGAAAGAGCCAGAGCCTTCGTCTGTCTCGTCTCAATCCGGGGACATGATGTGGTGAGAGCGTCTTTGTGGCGTTGAAAGCGCAGGGCTTTCACGGATCGTCAACTATACGGATCCACCGATGACCGACGTTTCCGGCCGGACGAGGCCATACGCAGCCAAATCCACATATTTCCCCCATTTCACAACATGGTGTTTCAATGTACCTTCGTATTGCATTCCAATCTTCTCCATGACCCGCGTGGATGCTGGATTGTGTGTCATCGCATAGGCGTACAGCCGATGGAGTTGGAGGTCTCGCCAACCAAAGTCACGTACGGCGGCCGCTGCCTCTGTGGTGTAACCTTGGTTCCAATATTGAGCGCCTAGCCAGTAACCCATCTCCGCGTGTTGAAACTCCCGATTCACACGCAAAGAGATGGCTCCCACCAATGTATGGCCTATACGCAGCGTAATGGCGAACGTGTACTGCTTGCCTTCGGCCGCAGCTTGCGCATGACCAGCAATCCACGCCTCTGCTGCCCCATCGGGATACGGGTAAGGGATGTGGAGGGTTGTTTCCGCGATTCGTCTGTCGTTGCACAGCTGCTGCACTGTGGTAGCATCCTCCAAGACGAACGGCCGAAGTCGCAACCGGTGGGTCGTCAACACCTGATCGCTCATGTTCAGCAACGTCAGCACACCCCTCTTTCGTTTTGCCGATTCTACCATGCGTGACATGATCCCGTCACCACCATGGGATCCTTATCGATTTGAAAGTGTTCCGAACGCGGGCACTCATACATGGACCTGGATTATCGGATTCTTTTCTCGAAGTTCAGCGATGAAGGAACTCTCGTCTCTTGGAGACATGCACATCATTCTCGATAGTGTGAGGCGATGTTCTGGTACAACTACGGGAAGCTAGAGTGTGGTGAAACCCGCCTGTTACTTCAGGCGGGTCAGCGCTTCGTACCCAGTGAACCAGGCCGGGATCCCGGCGGTGAGTACAGCGGTCAGGAGACATTCGGCCAACTGTGCCTTGGTGGCGCCCTTTGCCATTGCGCCGTTGACGTGGATGTCGACACCGAGTGGATAGCGCTCGGATGCGTTGATGGCCATCAGCACCAGTTCCTTCAGGTAGGGCGGGATGGATTGTTCGGCAAGTGCGGCGTTGCGGAGATTTGTGTAACTGACGTAGATATCCGGGCTGAAGGATCTCATCAAGGCCGCCCATTCTGGGATGGCGGAAAAAGTTTGCACGTAGTAGGAATCGCATTCTTCTACGGTGGTTAGAGTTGGCAGAGATAAATGGTCGATCGCTGTCGTTGTAGCGCCGCCCTCAACACTTCCGTCAGGCCCGGCTGTAACGCCGCTAATGGTGTGCTCCAGTGCAAATTGAACCGCCTTCCGGCCTTCCAGCCACGCTGGCAAGCCGCGCGAAATTACGGTGGCCAGGACGGTGTCCGCAATCTCCAAAGCGGTAGCGCCAGCGTCCAGGGCGCCTTGTGTATGGTAAATCATGCTGGTCTCATAGCGGCGGGCAGCGTTCACCCCGACCAGAATCAATTCCTTCTCTTTGCGGGTGAGTGCACCGTCCTTCATGGCGTTCGTGCGCAGTGCCGTATAGTGATGCAAACCTTCCGGCACAAAGTCGTGCATGGCCTGAACCCAATCGGGTACCTTGCCGTAGATTTCTTTGAATACCTGCAAGGGATCCATGTCCATCTACCTCCATGTTTTTGTTCTGTCCAATCTGACCGTCCATCGACAATCGTGGCCATTCTCGGATCCCCAGGCCATCCAAACTTTCTGCGGATTGTCCACAAAGGGGCCGCGACCAACCCCTTCATGGACAATCCAGAACCATCTGCTTAGATCGCGGGAATCAGGAGCAAGCAGCCGCCGAAGATGATGATGCCGGCGAAAAGTGTGACGACGCAGTAGCCCATGACGTCGCGAATGCTCAGTTTGGCAATGGCAAGTAAGGGCAGAATCCAGAACGGCTGAATCATGTTGGCGACTTCTTCGCCCATGGAAACAGCCATCGAGACCCTACCGAGGTAGATCGGGCTTTGCGAGAAGTGCTTGGCTGCTTCAATGGCGATGGGGCCTTGCACGGTCCAGTGGCCTCCGCCGGAAGGCACAAACAGCGTGATGATCATGGAGCCGACAAAGTTCATGAAGGGCAGCATCGCCTCGTTGGAGCCTTTAATCAAAGCGAGAGCCAGCATGGTCGCGAGTGAATGGGTATGTGTGTCTGGTGTATAGGTCATGAGGGCCATCAAGCCGCCGTACAGCGGGTATTGCAGAATCAGCGGTCCCGAGGCCTTGGCTGCGTTGCTGAACGCCCGGATGAAGCGAGTCGGTGTCCAGTGCAGAAGCATGCCGATGACCGTAAAAAGCATGATGACTGAACTCAGGTTCAAATTCCCGTGCATGACAAAGAAGAGGACGTACAGCCCAAGCACGAAGAACAGGACGTTGACAATCCAGGCATTCTCCAGGCGGGTCGCAAACGTTTTGGTGGTGACTGGAACTTCAACCTCGGCGTCTTCTAGGGCTTCGGGATCGATTGGGGTCGTTTCCGAAGGAGACATAAACTTCAGCAATAACGGTACGACGATGAGAATGAGTAGGACCGGTATCCAGTTGTACGGTTCAAAAATGGTTTTCGACAGCGGTACGGTCTGTCCGGTCATTTTGAAAATAATGTTCGTGACCGGATCTTTGGCGGTGTCAATCAGGCCAATGGAACTGGAGAAACCGGACGCCCAGGTGATGAATCCCATGTAGGCTGCAGCCACGATAAACCCGAAGTGAATCTCTTGCATCCGCTTCGCAATTTGTTTCGCCAATAACGTACCGATGACGAGGCCGAGGCCCCAGTTAAGAATGGATCCGATACCGCCTACGAGGAATACGAGAATGGCAGCCTGGGTCTGGTTTTTAGGCTTGCTGGCCAGCCATTTCAGGCCTTTCTTGATAATAGGGGCTTCCGCCAGCGTATAGCCGGTGACCAAAATGAGGATCATTTCCAACGCAAAGGTAAAAATGCCACCGCCCCACACGCCGGTGAACCAAGTCGAGACCAGGCCATTGAATGAGGTGCCGCGTACGAAAATGAAGTCACAGATGATGACAATGCCAGTGAGTACGGCTACAAATAAAAACGGATCGGGTACAAGTTTTTGGGTGTAGCGTACAAACAGATTGGTTAGGCCCTTAATCACGAGAATCCTCCTTATCACTAGAATAAAGCGCTGAATGCAAACGGTTTCATTCGTGCCGACAGCGCTTTCTGTTCTGCGGCAACAAAGAAAGCCAAGCATTTTGCCACCTTGAAACAAGCGTCCACAAAACGCCGCACGCGTGCTCGAGATGACAGATTGCTTGGCTTACGATGTTTGTCCAAATGTGTTCATTGGCACAATTGGGACAACGAAAGGACAACCCGTCTGCATACTTTTGCTTTTGTTGATGCAGATTCTAACCGAACGGTCGATAGTTAGCAAGTCTTGATTCTTGATGCTGAAAGCGCTATACTGCTGCCGCAAACAAAAAACGGTTTCTTTGCGTCGCAGTGATGATGAATCACTGCGAATAAACAAGGAAAGCCAAGTTTTTTGTCGTTTAGCGTAATGCTGCTGAACAGACAGAAAGCTTGGCTTTTTTGACGTACGGGGGGCTGTGGCTTGAAAAACAAAATTGTCTCCAAGGAGCAGGCGATTGCAACCATGCACGACGGCGCTGTCGTGATGGTTGGAGGATTTGGGCAGGTAGGAACCCCCCTCGTCCTGATTGACGAGGTGCTGCGCCAGGGATATCGAGACTTGACCGTCATCAGCAACAATGTCGGTGAGCCTGGCAAAGGTCTGAGCCGCTTATTGGAAAACGGGCAACTCAAGAAAGCCATCGGCTCGTACTTTACTAGCAACCGAACTGTGGGCGAATACGTGCTCGCAGGGAAGCTCTCCGTCGAACTCGTGCCGCAGGGGACGTTTGTGGAGCGGATTCGTGCGGGTGGTGCCGGCATTGGCGGTTTCTACACGAGATCTTCCGCAGGCACCCTGATTGGTGAAGGAAAGGAAACCAGGGAGATTAACGGCGAACTGTACGTGCTGGAACAGCCCTTGACAGCTGACTTTGCGCTGATTCGTGCTCACCGCGCAGACAAACTGGGCAACCTTGTCTACCGCAAGACGGCGCGTAACTTCAATCCGGTCATGGCCACGGCGGCCAAAACCGTGATTGTGGAAGTAGATGAGATCGTCGAACCAGGCGAACTGGATGCAGAAGCGATTGTGACGCCCCATCTGTTTGTGGACTACATCGTGGAAAGGGGTCACGAGGATGGCAGACATTAAACATCTCATTGCGGCGCGGGCTGCCAGGGAATTGCAGGACGGCGACATCGTTAATCTCGGCATTGGCATCCCGACGCTCGTGGTCGAACATCTGCCGGACAACGTGGATGTGTTCCTGCACACAGAGAACGGGCTGCTCGGGGTAGGCCCGGCGCCGGGTCCGGACGAGGTCGATCCCGATTTGGTCAACGCCGGCAAACTCCCCGTCACGGAGGTGGTTGGCAGCAGCTTCTTCAGCAGTGACCATTCCTTTGCCATGATCCGCGGCGGGCACATCGATGTGGCCATCCTGGGCGCGCTCCAGGTGGACTCTCGGGGATATGTTGCCAACTGGTCGGTACCCGGTCAGGCCATTCTGGGTGTGGGCGGAGCCATGGACTTGCTGATTGGCGCCAAGAAAGTGATTGTCACCATGAGCCACATGACCCGCGACGGCGAGCCGAAACTGGTCGATACCTGCACACTGCCCATTACAGCTCTACGCCGTGTTGACAAAATCATCACGGAACTCGCCGTCTTTCGCGTCACGGACGAAGGGCTTGTCCTGGAAGAATTGATGCCGGGCGTCACACTTGACGAAGTGCGCACGAAGACCACAGCAAAATTTACGTACGAGGTGAAATGAATATGCAAATCGTTGATTTGACGCTGAACCTTTACGACGGCTTGAAGACGTTCTCCTCTCACCCGAAGTTCACTCTGCTCGACCAGGTGACCTTTGACTTTTCCGCGCCTCGCTACGAGCTGCCATGTGAAGGGTTCGAGTCGAAGCTCTTGATTGTGTCCGATCACGGCGGCACCCACGTAGACGCCCCAAGCCATTTCATTAAAGGTGGCAAAAACATCGACGAAGTCGCGCTCGACAAGCTGATTGGAAGCGCGGTCTGCATTGACGTGTCCGACAAGGCGCAGGACGCCGTGATTGACAGCCGTTTGCTTGCCGAAAAATGCGAAGCGCACAATTTGGAAATCCGCGAAGGGGACATTGTGCTGTTGCGCTCATTCCCGGGTTCCTGGGGCGAAGGCGCATTCCATCAGTGGCAGGGCATCAATGACGACGGAGCGGCTTGGCTGCAGGCCAAAGGCATCAAGGCCCTCGGAATGGATTTGGGCGTCGTGGATGAGGTCGGCAACCCGCATCGCCCGGTGCACATGCGGATGCTTGGTGCCGAAATTCTCTTGATTGAAAATCTTGTCAACCTAGACCAGGTCGCCAATTCTCGTTTCCTCTTCATCGGGCTGCCGCTGAACATCAAAGGGGCAACAGCGTCTCCCATCCGCGCCGTCGCCATAAAAGACAAGGAGAGTGCACTGCAATGAACGAGTTAACCATTGGCCATCTGTTCGAGTGGAACGGGAAAACCGTGGTGATTACTGGGGCGGGCGGCAGCATCGGATCGACCCTCGCCCACGCCTTTGCTTACTATGGTGCGAATTTGGCGTTGATTGATAAAAATGCGGCATCTATGGAAAACATCTCCCGCGTTATCACCGATATGGGCCGGACCTGCCGTTCGTATGCCATCGACATCACCAAGGAGACTGACGTGAAAGAGACGATGGCCGACATTCAGCAGCAGTTCGGCTCCGTCGACATCCTGATCAATCACGCCGGCATGAACATTCGTCAGCCAGCTGTGGAGTACGACAAGGCAGACTTCGACAAAGTGCTTGGCGTCAACCTCGGAGGGATGTTCCTGATGGCCCGTGAAGCCGGCAGGTACATGATTGAACAAGGCGGCGGCAAGATCATCAACACTGCGTCGGTTTCGGCCGTTCGCGGGCATAAACGACAAGTTGCGTACGCCTCGAGCAAAGGCGGCGTGGCGCAGTTGACAAAGGTGCTCGCGCATGAGTGGGCGCAGTACGGCGTGAACGTCAATGCCGTTGGCCCTGGCTATATCTACACCAACCAGACGAAAGATTTGCTGGCCGATGATGTGTCGCATCAATTCATTCTCGAAAAGATCCCGATGGGGCGGATTGGTGAACCGTCCGATCTCGTTGGCGCCTACCTCTTCTTGGCTTCCCCGGCCGCCGATTACATTACCGGCCAGATATTGTTCGTCGACGGCGGCCGCCTGATTGACTAGCACTTTGCAACATCAACGGAGGATGGACGATGAAAGCCATTGTAAAGGAAACCTGGGACAATGGGATGGCGGTCAAAGACATCGAGATGCCCGCGCCGAAGGCGGATGAAGTGAGGATTCGCGTCATCGGATCCGCCATTTGCGGAAGCGATCTGCACATCTATGAGAGTGCCCCCGGTTATGAGTGGCTGAACCTGCCTATGATACCGGGCCACGAGCTGTGCGGCATCGTGGAGGCCGTTGGGGCTGAGGTCGATGCGGGACTCATCGGCTCGCGCGTCGTCGTCAACCCCTACATGCCTTGCGGCCACTGTGAACAATGCAAGTCAGGGCATCCCAACCTGTGTGACGGTGGGCAGATGGTTCTCGACAAAATCCCATCGGAGGCTCTGCAGATTGGTTTTCGCCGGGCGGGGGGCATGGCGGAGTACGTCGCCGTGCCGGCAGCCAATGTCCTGCCGCTGCCGGAAAGTGTACCGGACGATGTGGCCAGCATGCTGGAATCGTTTGCAGTGAGTGTTCACGCAACCGAACACGTGGAATTTACAGGGGCGGAAACGGTTCTCGTGATTGGCCCCGGCCCCATCGGGCTGGGCGTTGTTGGGGCCCTGCACGCACTCGGCGTCAAAAAGATCCTCGTGGCCGGCCTGACGCCGGACGCAAAACGGCTTCAGATTGCCAAATCTCTCGGAGCTAGTCGAGTGTTCGATGCGTCGCAAGAGCCGTACAAGGATGTCGTCATCAGCGAGACGGACGGGCGCGGAGTTGACGTTGTGTTTGACTGCACCGGCCATCCGCAGGGATTGAACGAAGCCATCGCCATTGTGAAACGCGGCGGTAAGATTGTGCTGGTTGGGATTTACGGGCGGCCTGCGGAACTGCCGGCAAATGCGCTCGTTCGTGGGGAACTCACCATTCAAGGCACGTACGGCACCACGCCTGGCGCCTTTGCCAAAGCAATTCAATATGTGGCAGATGGGGATGTTGACCTTACACCAATGGTTACGCACGTCATGCCCATTGTGCAGGTGGACGAGGCGTTTCATTACGCGCATAGTAAGGAAGGATGCAAGATTGTTCTAAAGCCTTAAGGAGATGGTGACATGGATACCATTCTCGTAACGGGATACGCGCCGGCCCCGCAGGGAAGTTCCATGTATGAAGCGTACAAGACTGCCGGTGTGGTGCTGGAGATCAACCCGCATACGAACACCTTGATACGGGCGGAATTCACCTTTGTAACCGGGTTGGCCAAGGATTACGTGTCCCGTTTAATCAATGGCTATGACTTGAGCCAGGGGATTGATCCGCTCATCAAACGAATTCAAACCCACTATTTCACACCCTCCACCGAAGCAGTCGTGATGGCGCTGCGGGTGGCTTATCAGCGTTATCAGCAATCGGCGCTGCCGAAACTGGGCCTAGCCCCAAGACACGTGAAGGAGTGAGCCACATGTCAGAGAACGTATGGCTGGTCGAATACGTTCGAACACCGATTGGCCGCGTTGGCGGGGCCTTGAAGAGCGTGCGCCCGGATGATTTGGCGGCCATCGTCATTGCGGAAGTCGTCAAGCGATCCGGGATTGACGGCGCACAGGTGGATGATGTCGTCTTCGGTTGTGCGAACCAGGCGGGGGAAGACAATCGCAACGTGGCGCGGATGGCCGCACTGCTCGCGGGACTGCCGGAAACCGTGCCTGGGGTGACGGTCAACCGGCTGTGTGCCTCTGGGCTGGATGCGTTCAATCAGGCGGCGCGAGCGATTGCCCTCGGTGACGCCGATATCATGATTGCCGGCGGCGTGGAAAGCATGACCCGGGCACCACTTGTCCTGCAAAAGCCAGAAACCGAATTTGTACGCGGTAACCAAACGATGTGGGATACTCAACTCGGCTGGCGGATGGAGAATCCCAACTTTCCCTATCCCACGGAAGCTCTCGGCGTGACCGCAGAAAATGTTGCTGAGAAATACAACATCAGCCGGGAAGATCAGGATGCGTTTGCTCTCCGGAGCCAGCAAAAAGCGCGGAAAGCGCAGGAGAACGGAATTTTCGCAGAGGAAATCGTGCCGGTGCTGGTCCGCGAACGTAAGCAGGAACGGTGGGTCACAGAGGACGAACATCTGCGTCCGGACACCACGCTGGAAACCCTCGCAAAATTACGGCCCGTGTTTAAAGCAGACGGCACAGTGACGGCCGGGAACTCATCCGGCATCAATGACGGCGCTGCTGCGCTGCTGCTGGTCTCGGAAAGGCGGGGCCGGGAACTCGGCCTGAAACCGCTCGCCCGCTATGTGGCCAGCACCAGCGCCGGGGTCAGTCCGTCGTTCATGGGGATTGGGCCGATTCCCGCCACCCGCAAAGTGCTTGCCCGCACTGGACTCGCTATTGACGATATGGACTGGATTGAATTGAATGAAGCGTTTGCTTCACAATCTGTCGCATGCATCCGTGAACTCGGGATGGATGAATCCCGCGTTAACCCACATGGTGGGGCCATCGCCCTTGGCCATCCGCTTGGTTGCTCAGGCGCCCGTTTGGTGGGAACGCTCGCCCGTCAGCTGGCGAGGACCGAAGCGCGTTACGGCCTTGTCACTTTGTGTGTGGGCGTTGGCCAAGGTGTAGCCACCATTTTGGAGCGCGTTACGCCGTAAAGGATTTGCAAGAAAAGACGACCTATTCCACTGAGGCCAATAGACAATTCCGATAGACCGCGTGGGAGCTCCGTTACCGAACCCAACTTCATGCAAAAGCAGTTCGTCAGAGTCTTGCGCTGCGGCTATAATAACGGGGACTGGACTGTTGTGTAAGGAAAGGATCGATGGCATGCTGCCGAAAGCGAAGTTGGACCGGATCAATGCCCTGGCGCGCAAACAGAAGCAGACGGGGTTAACGCCCAGCGAAGTCGAAGAACAGAAGGCCCTGCGGATGGAATACCTGGCTGCCTTCCGCAAGGCGTTTCGCGAACAGTTGGAACAGATTGAGTGGGTGGACGACGCGGATACCCCCACAAAGCCGCCGCTGCAATGACGGTGTTCCACGTGGGGGCTCCGCCCGGGCCCCGGGGTCTTGGCATCAGCGGGAGGAGGGCGGCGCATCCGTTCGTCGCATGGTTGCAGTGCCGAAGCCACTCTTCCCTCCGTTTTCAATCTCCTGAACGATCCGACTTTTTATCCACAAGCTGGAGCTCCCCCTGATTTCCTGCCCCTCATTTTGTACCATAGACAAAAAACCACACACCCCAGACTCACTTGAATGACAAAAACGATGTCCGAGTCTGAATGTGGGTAAAGTTTTCGGATAAAAAATCCGGTGATCAGCCCAGTCATCATCAGCGTAAACAACAAAACAATGAACATTCTCATCGGTTCGAAAATGAACAGGATGAACGTTTTCATGGTTCCCCCTGAGCAGACGCCATATCACCAAAACTACAACCAAACACATCGCCTGTAAAGGAGCTCCTATCCGACAACCTCTCTGACCTTCGCCATTCGTCCCATCCGGAAGCCCTTCCATGAATGCATCAAAACGGCTGCCCACCGGCCCCCGCGAGATCAGGCTATCGATGCTCCATTGTCTCCTTGCCCGCATGGATTCATTGCGAGGATGGCCGGCGACACCGTATGATGATGACATCGAAAGGTGGGTTCTCCATGTTGCACATTGAGCGCGTGACCACACTCGAGGCGTGCGCCGCCTGCAGGTCTCTGGCAGAAGCCGTATGGGGCGAGGGTGCCGCCTGCTCGACCGCGCAGTTGCTGGTGCATGCCAAATACGGCGGTGTCGTGTTGATTGCCTATGATTCCGGTGAACCCGTCGGTTTCCTATTCAGTTTTCCGGTTTTGTATCGCGGAGAGTGGGTGCTCTGGTCCCACGAAACCGCGGTGCTACCGGATTTTTTGCATCGAGGCATCGGCAGCGAGCTCAAGCGGACCCAACGTCGGTTGGCCGCAGAACTCGGGTACCGGACCATTGCCTGGACATTCGATCCGCTCATCGCCCGCAATGCTCACTTCAATTTGCGCAAGCTCGGAGCCAGTGTGGCGGAGTTCCAGCGCAACGTCTATGGGCAGGATCCGGGGGATAGGGTCAATCGTGGGATTGAGACGGACCGGTTCATTGCGGTCTGGCCTGCGGCTGTTGAACCCGAAGCCGTGCCGCAGGTCACGAGCGACAGGGTACCCGAGACGCTGGTGTTGGCGGTGGCGGAGGACGAGGCACCGCAACTGCAGCCGCTGGTGACTGCCCTGGCCAATCCGGAGACGTTGGATTCGGATGTCACCGGTGACCTGCCGGACGTTGTTGGGACCGCCATTCCACTTCGGTTTGAGCAGATGCTGCAGACGCGAACCGCGCAGGCATGGGCGTGGCGTTATGCGTTCCGCACTGCGGCGGAGCGGCTGTGGGCGGGCGGGTACCGGCCGACGCAGATCATCCGGCGCCATCGAGATGCCGTGTATTGTTGGGAGAAAGGGGTCGTATGATGAAGATACAATCGGTGACCTTGCGGCGCCTGCTGACGCCCATGCGCGAGCCGTTTCAGACGTCGTTTGGGACAGAGGAAGACAAAGATGTCGTCATTGTTGAACTGCGGACCGCGAACGGTGGGGTGGGCTTCGGCGAGTGTGTCGCCAGCACCGCGCCGCTGTACAGCGAGGAAACCAATGACACCGCGTGGCATGTGATGGAACGGTTTCTCATCCCAAAGTTGTTTGAACTGGACATCCAATCCGCAGCCGACCTGCGGTCGGTATCCATCGCGTTTGCACCCATCAAGCGCAACAACATGGCCAAAGCGGCGCTGGAGATGGCGGTCTGGGATGCATGGGCAAACGAACAACAGACTCCTCTGCCCGAACTGCTTGGCGGTGAACGGAGAGAAATTCCGGTGGGCATCAGTGTGGGCATTCAGCCGACCATTCCGGATTTGCTGAGAAAAATCGAGGGCTATCTCGAGCAGGGATTCCAGCGAATCAAAGTAAAGGTCAAACCGGGCTGGGACGTGGACGTTCTGCGCGCCATCCGGCAAGCGTTTGGGGACATCCCGTTGATGGCGGATGCCAACAGCGCGTATCGCTTGGACGATGCGGATCATCTGCGAAAGTTTGACGAATTTGGCCTGATGATGGTGGAGCAGCCGCTGGCGCACGACGACATCATTGACCACGCCGCGTTGCAACGCCGCTTAGTAACCCCGATTTGCCTGGACGAGAGCATTCACAGCGCCGCAGACGCGCGCAAGGCGATGGAGCTTGGCGCATGTAAAATCATCAACCTGAAGCTGGGGCGCGTCGGCGGGTTCGCGGAAGCGCTGCAGATTCACGAGCTTTGCCGGCGACAGGGGATTGATCTGTGGTGCGGCGGCATGTTGGAGACCGGCATTGGTCGCCTGCACAATATTGCCATCACCTCGCTGCCTGGCTTCACACTGCCTGGGGACACGGCGCCGAGTGCCCGTTATTTTGAACAAGACATCATCCATCCTCCTGTGACGTTCTCGGCACCGGGAACTCTCGCGGTCGAACCGCTGTGTGGAGTGGCGGACAGAGTGCGGCGAGAGCGGTTGGACGCGTGGACGGTCAAGGTGCAGACGTACGAAGCGTCTCGTGAAGGAGTCGGTGGCTGATGACACGCTGGAAAACCGCGCTATCGGCCATGCGGCCAGAGTTGGAAGCCTTGTTTCAGCATCTGCACACCCATCCGGAAATCAGTTGGCAGGAATATGACACCACACGCTACCTGGCCGAACGCCTAACGGATTGGGGATTCCGGGTTCGACGATTCGAAACGTGCACGGGATTGACGGCTGACTGGGGACCCGATACAGGTCCCACGGTGGCGCTTCGTACCGATATCGACGCCCTCTGGCAGGTGGTGGACGGCGAATGGCAGGCGAATCATTCGTGCGGCCACGACGGGCACATGACCGTGGTGACGGGCGCTCTGCGATTACTTCAGCAGGCGTTTCCCACCTCGCCGGTCCGCATCCGCGCCATCTATCAACCGGCGGAGGAAACCGGAGAAGGCGCGCGCCAAATGGTTGAACTCGGTGCCCTGGACGACGTGGTGTTTCTGTTCGGGGTGCATCTGCGGCCGAAGGAGGAACTGAGCAGTGGCCAGTTTTCTGCGTGCATCCGCAACGGCGGCGCCATCCAAATCGATGGGCGCATCACGGGCACGGCCGCGCACGGCGCTCGGCCGCACCTCGGGGTGAACGCCATCGAGGCGGCCATCGCGGGCTGGCAGGCCGTGCAAACGCTGCACTTTCCGCCCATGATCCCGCATTCGGTCAAAATCACACGGCTGGAGGGCGGTGGCCAGAGCACCAATATCATTCCCGATACTGCGCAGTTTTCCTTTGATTTGCGGGCCGAGACGAACGAGTTGCTGGACCAGCTCGTACACCAGGTGGAATCCAGGGTCCGCCAGGCGTGTGCCATGATGGGGGCGGAGGTGGAATTTCACCGCGGATCCCGGGTGATGGCCGCACAGGTCGACGATACGGCCCGCCGTTTGCTGGCGGAAGCCATTGTGGACTGCTTCGGCGAGGCAGCGTTGGTGCCCGAGGTGGTGACACCAGGGGCGGAGGACTTTCATTACTACACGGCGTTGCGCCCGGACGTGAAAGCGACGATGCTCGGGCTTGGCTGCAATCTGACGCCGGGATTGCACCATCCGAAGATGCACTTTGATCGGGAATGCCTGTTGGACGGCGCGGAAATTTTGGCGGAGGCCGCGGCGCGGGCTGCCCGGATGCTGGGGATGGAGCGCGTGTCGCCGGATCATTCAGCGAGCGGAGCTTAGAAGTGGCGCCAGAAAAGTACGTCTTTTCATAATCGTAGAAATGGTATATCATTTGCTGGAAATGATGACAGAACATGCACCAATCAACAGCGGTCTGAAAGCCGAGATGGATGGGTACCTCGTTCCGAAATCTTGCCGAAGAAGGTGAGATGCATGGTTTGGTGGGAATGGTTGATTGCGGCAGCGGTGCTCGGCATTGTGGAAGTGCTGACCGTGACGTTCGTCCTGCTGTGGATTGCCATTGGGGCGTTGATCACGGCGTTCCTGACACCGTTCGTTCCAACCCCGTGGATGCAATTGCTCATTTTTGCCGTAATCAGTGTGATCTCGTTGATTGCGACTCGGCCTTTGGTGCGCCGGTGGCGATCGCCGCGGGGCCTGCCGCTGCAGCGAGATCATATGGTGGGGCAGCGCGGGGTGGTGGTCACCGCCGTGGAGCCGGGTGCATACGCGACGGTGCGCGTCAAAGGAGACCTGTGGAGCGCCCGATGCGACCAGCCCCTGAAGGAAGGCCAGGAAGTCGCGGTGGTGGCGGTGTCATCCGCTGTGCTCACGGTGGTACCTGTAAAGGAGGCGTTTGACCAATGATCCCGACCATTATCCTGATTCTGATTGTCATTCTGGTATTGGTCACAATTCTGCGGAGTATTCGCATCATTCCCCAGCAGCGCGTGGCGATTGTGGAACGCTTGGGCAAGTATCACGCGACGCTGAATCCCGGTGTCAATTTGATCATTCCGTTTATCGACCGCGTGGCCCGCACGATTGATCTCCGCACGCAGCAGGTGGTGGTGCCGCCGCAGATGGTGATTACGAGAGATAACGTGCAGATTCAGATAGACACCGTTTTTTTCTACACGGTGACCGATCCGAAAACGGCCACGTACAACATCGCCAATGTGGTGCAGGGTATCCAGAACATTACAGCCGCCAATATCCGCCAGGTGGTTGGACACATGGAATTGGATGAAACATTGGCAGGGAGAGATAAAATCAGCCTCTCGCTGCGCACGGCGCTCGACGAGGTCACGGAGCAATGGGGCGTTCGCATTGACCGTGTGGAGATTGTGGACATCAAGCCGCCGAAGGAAATTCAGGATGCGATGGAAAAGCAAATGAAGGCGGAGCGGGAGAAGCGCGCCAACATCCTGCAGGCGGAGGGGGAGCGGCAGGCGGCCATTCTCAAAGCTGAAGGTGAGAAACAGAGCGTGATTCTGCGCGCGGAAGGTGAAAAGGAGTCGCGCATTCGCGAAGCGGAAGGTCTGCGTCAGGCGCAGCAGTTGGAGGCCGAGGGCCGGGCTCAGGCCATTCGCCTGGTGGCGGAGGCGGAGAAGCAGCGGATTCAGATGCTGCAGTCAGCCGGATTGGACAGCAAGGTGCTGACCTACCAGTCTTTCGATGCGTTGAAGGGTATGGCCGACGGCCAGGCGACCACGCTGTTTGTTCCGTCCGAGGCGATGAGTGTGCTCAGCGCCCTCGGAGCCATCAAGACCGCGCTGTCGCAAACGCCGGAACAGGACTGATTCATCGCGCATGGCGCGAAAGCCTCCGGGCTTGTGCCCGGAGGCTTTGTGCTGGGCCGGGGCCGGTGCACCGGGCCCCTGGTCAGTGCGAGGACAGCGCTTGATCCAAGTCTTCCAGAAGATCCTCAACGTCCTCCAAACCCACAGAGATGCGGATGAGGCCGTCGCTGATGCCAAGCTCGTCCCTGCGCGCTTTCGGGATGGAGGCGTGGGTCATGCGGGCGGGCACAGAGATCAGGCTCTCCACCGCCCCGAGACTTTCCGCCAAGGTGAAATAGCGCGTTTTGTTTAACACCGCATCCACTTTGTCCGCCTCTCCGACATCGAATGAGATCATGCCGCCAAATCCGCGCGCTTGGGTGCGGGCCACGTGGTGACCGGGATGGTCGGGCAGCCCCGGATAGTAGACCTTGCACACGGACGGATGTTGGCCGAGAAAATCCACAATGCGCCGAGCGTTGCGTTCGTGTTCCTCCATGCGCACGCCCAGGGTCTTGATGCCGCGCATGAGCAGCCAGGCGTCCTGCGGGCCGAGGATGCTGCCGGTGGCGTTCTGGATGTAGTGCAGGCGGTCTGCCAGCGCTTCGCTGTTGACCACGGCGATACCAGCCACCACGTCGCTGTGGCCGCCGAGGTACTTGGTTGCGCTGTGGACCACGATGTCTGCGCCCAAATCCAGGGGATTCTGCCAGTACGGCGACAGAAATGTGTTGTCCACAATCAACGTCAGGTGGTGAGCCTTCGCCACGGCCGCCACCTGGCGGATGTCGGTGACCTTGAGCAGCGGATTTGTCGGCGTTTCCAGATACAACGCCTTTGTGTTCGGCTGAATCGCCGCCTCAATGGCGTCCACTCGGCTCGTATCGACAAAGGTGGAGGAGATGCCAAGCCGGTTCAGTACCTGGGTCATCACGCGGAAGGTGCCACCGTACACGTCATCCGTGACGAGCACGTGATCCCCCTGGTTGAACAGCATCATCACGCTGGTGATAGCGGCCATGCCGGACGCAAAGGCGAATCCGCGATGACCGTGCTCCAGGTCGCGCACCAGCGCTTCCAATGCGGCGCGGGTGGGGTTGGCGGTACGAGAGTACTCGTAGCCCTTGTGTTTCCCCACCCCTTCCTGTTGATAGGTGCTCACTTGATAAATGGGGACGGACACGGCGCCCGTCAGTGGATCTGAGCTCACACCGCCGTGAATCAATTGCGTTTTGGTGCGCATGAATCTACCTCCAATGTGGCGCGCGTTTCCGCGCACGTTGTTCGTTTGTGGTGTTACGCATCATAAATGTTTTTGCTCAGGTACCGTTCACTGCCGTCCGGAAAGACGGTGACAATATGGCTGCCATCCGGCGCCTGTTCCGCCTCCAGCAGGGCGGCATGGAAGGCGCTGCCGGACGAACTGCCCACCAGCAATCCCTCTTTGCGCGCCAGTTCCGCCACACGTCGAAAGGCGTCCGCGTCAGATACGGTGTGGATGCCGTCAAAGTGCGACGGGTCCATGTAATCGGGCAGAAACTCCATGCCGATACCCTCTGTCCGGTGCGGTCCAGCCGGTCCGCCGTTGAGGATGGAGCCTTCCGGTTCCACAATCACAGTCTTGCAGGCCGGATTCTTCTCCTTCAGATAACGGGCGGTGCCCATGAACGTGCCGCCCGTCCCGGCCCCAGCGACGAAGATATCCACTTTACCGTCCAACTGCCGCCAAATTTCCGGACCGAGGGTGTGATAGTAGGTCATGGGATTGGCCGGATTTTGGAATTGTTGCGGACAATAACTGCCCGGGATATCCCGCAGAAGTTCCTTGGCTTTGGCAATCGCGCCCTGCATCCCCTCGGCGGTCGGGGTGTGCACAATTTCGGCGCCGAGCGCGCGCATCAACGTCTGTTTTTCGACGCTGAACTTTTCTGGCACACAGACAATCACCCGCAATTGGTGGCGAATGGCCGCCAGCGCCAGGCCGATACCTGTATTGCCGGCAGTCGGTTCTATCACTGTCCCACCAGGTTGGAGTTTGCCCGTGGCCAGGGCCTCTTCTATCAATGCCACGCCCAGTCGGTCTTTGATGCTGCCGCCGGGATTGAGAAATTCCAGCTTGGCGAACAGACGCACGCCGTTTTTCAGGGGAAACTGAGTGATTTCAAGCAGCGGCGTGTTGCCGACCAGCTCCAGGACGCTGCGGTACGCTTCCAACTTCATCTACTCCTTTCTGCGCCCGTAGGCCTATTTCTGACAATGTACGCGGCCGGGGCGTCAGGAGAGCGCGTAGCGTCCAAACCGCTTTTCCAGGTATCCCTGCGCGTACGACAGGACAGTGCTGAACAGCAGGTAAATCACGGCCGCCTCGAGGTAGGTGGCCAGTGGCGCGTAGGCCGCGGCGGTGATCTCCTGGGCCACCTGGAACAGCTCACGGACAGTGATCACTGCGGCCAACGACGTATCTTTGACCAGGCTGATGAAAGAGTTGGCCAGCGGCGGTACAGCCACGCGTGCAGCCTGGGGCAGCACAATGAGGTACAGCACCTGGCGGTTGGTCATGCCGAGCGATTGCGCCGCTTCCCACTGTCCCTTCGGTATGGACTGAATGGCTGCGCGGATCACTTCCGAGTTGTAGGCGCCCACATTGAGCGTGAAGCCAATCACGGCCGCAGGAAATGCCGGCAGGGTGATACCGACGCCGGGCAGCCCATAAAAAATGATGAACAATTGCACGAGCAGCGGCGTGCCGCGAATGACCCACACGTAAAAGCGGGCCACCGCCACCAGTGGCGCAAGCCCGGACAAACGCGCGAGCGCAGTGAGCAGTGCCAAAATCAAACCGAACGCAAACGAGACCAGGGTGAGTGGAACGGTCCACTCCACCCCGGCTATCAGCAAAGGCAGGAAATGCACTGCCCAGTATTGCAACAGTTGCGGAAAAGTCATGCCGTCCATCATGGGCTCAACATCCTTACTTGGACACGTCGACGCCGAAATACTTCTCAGAAATCTTCAGGTACGTTCCGTCCTTTTTCATATCGGCGAGCGCTTTGTTCACGGCTTGGACCAGCTCCGGGTTCCCCTTGGGCATGGCGAAGCCTTCCTCGGCCGCGTTGTTCCAACTGGCCACCACTTTCAGCGGTGCATTGGGGTGGTGCTTTTTGAAGTCGAGAAACGACAGTTCATCGTTGACCGTGGCGTCAATACGTCCAGACTCAAGCAGTGAAATGGCTTCGTTGAAGCCGCTGACCGGTTGAATGTGGGCCCCGTTCTGCCGCGCGATGTCGGCCAAATTGCTGGTCAGTGACTGACCGGCCGTGTGGCCCTTGAGGTCTTTGAAGCTCTTGATGGTGTTGTTGTCACTGCGGACAATCAACACTGCCCGTGACACGATGTAGGGTGTGGAAAAGTCATACTTGGCCTTGCGCTCAGGTGTGATGGCCACTTCGTCAGCCACCATATCATACCGGTGACTGAACAGACCTTCAAGCAAACCATCCCATTGGGACTCTACGAACTTGGGCTTGACACCCAGGCGCTGCGCCACCTGTTCTGCAATTTCCACGTCAAAACCGGTCAGCTTGCCTGTGTTGTCGTGATAGTCAAATGGGGCATAGGTCCCCTCGGTACCGATGGTGATGGTGCCCTGCTGTTTAATCGTTTGATACAGGTTGCCGCTGCCAGCCGTGCTGCTGTTGGCGGAGTTGCCCTGCCCGGATGTGCCCGACGTGTTCGCTCCGCAGGCAGTCATGGCGAACATGGACAGAATCAAGCCGCTGATGACGAATGTTTTTTTCATATTTCTCTCCCCACTCCTATAGTAACAGACCATAAACCCTATATATCATATATAGTTACAAGGGATTAGACAAGGCGGTCTGGCACGTCGGTGCTCGTTCTTTGACACAACGGCGAATCGTGTGCCACGCAATACCGCGCGGCTCCCGTTTATTATCCGGCGTTCGCGAATCTGTATGCAATGGATGAAGTCATCGTATCACCGTGGATCCAACTCAGAAAAAATCGAGCATCCACGTGGGGAATCCGGTATGATAACCGTAGAGAACATCGGGGTGATGTGGTTGTCCACAGACGCTGCGTGCGCCAGCTGAGGCCTGCACGCAAGGCGTTCGGACAAGCAGACACGGGGATGGAACAAGGGTGAACCGTCCATGGGAGAGAAAGAGAACGAGAAAGCCCGTTTCATCGACATGTTGGAGCAAGAACGCCGCCGTTTGGCGCGGGAGATTCACGATGTACCGGCTCAGTGGCTGACCACTACGGCGATGCGTTTGGAAGTGGTTCAGCGGCTGCTGGCGGCGGGGAGAGCGGACGAGGCGGCGCGGGAAGTGGGGCGACTGCGAGTCGGTCTGAAAATGGCGATAGCGGACGTGCGGCGCCTGATTTTTGACCTGCGTCCGTCCCTGCTCAAGTACGGCATTCAGGCTGCAATTCATATGTACGCTGAGCGATTTGCCGAGGCCTTTGGCCTGAGCGTTGACGTGCGCGGCGAATGGCCGACCCACACGCTTGGGGAAGCCGAGGATGTGGCTGTGTTCCGGGTGTTTCAGGAATTGCTGAACAACGTGTACAAGCATGCCCACGCCCGGTGTGTGACGGTGACGCTGTACGCCGCAGGTGACGTGTGCGGTTTATCCATTGCAGACGACGGCCACGGCTTTCCGGCAGAGGCCCCTGCATCGTCTGAGCGAGAGGATGGACACTACGGTTGGCTCGGCATGCAGGAGCGCATGGCATTGGTGGGTGGCCGTCTGTGGCGCGTGCCGAACGTGCGGCAGGGGGCGTGTGTGGTCTGCGAAATTCCGCTGCGCCAGAAGCACTGACTTGCTTGGGCTGGGACAGCGGCATTGGCCGGCGAGCGCTGAAACAGGGAGGAGGAACGGTGCGTGGCTCGTGTGGTTCGTGTGTTTTCATGGCTATTGCCCCCCTTGTTTAATCTTGGGTTGCGTACGCTGCTCGCCACAAGAAATCCATTTGTTTACAGTGGCGCCTATCAAGAGTTGGGGCCGCTCCTTCGTGCCTTTGCGGATACAGACCGGGATGCGGACGTGCTGCTTCTGGAGTACCAGCATGCGTACACCGATTACCCGCAGCTCTTGCAGCGCCTGCGGGCGCACAATCCGATGCTGCGCGTTCTGTTTATCCTGCCTAACACGTTTGACGAGGAAGTGTTGCGCAGCGCTCTGAGGTCCGGGGGAGACGGGTACTTGCTGCAATGTGTCGAGGAATCCGTATTGCTCGACGCGCTGGACAACGTGGTTCGCGGCGACGGATACCTGGATTCGCAGATGACCCCGGCGGTGCTCGAGGAACTTCGCAAACCGCTGCATGCGATGCAGGCGCTGGATGTTCAGGTGCCGCTGACGGAACGGGAACGCATGTTGGTGCAATTGGCTGCGGACGGGTTGAGCAATGGACAGATTAGTCAAGTGATGGGTTTGGCGGAAAAAACAGTTCGCAACGTGTGGTCGTCTCTGTTTGATAAAGTCGGTTACAACGACCGCACACAGACTGTGCTGTGGGCGATTCGAACGGGACAGGCGGAGTTGCGATAAAGTGTCGATGGAGCGGTGCGGTCATGGCGAGGCTGCACCGTTCTTGATTTTGTCAACAGGATTTTGGCATTTCGTGTCGAAACGTCACGAGGGCAGGTTGATAGGAGCTTGGGATGCGGTTTGCATGCTTTGCAAAACCTGTGGGCTGACCAATAAGGGTATGAGCGATACCACGTATGGGGAGTGCTTTTATGATTGAAATGCAAGACGTTTGGAAGCAGTACCCAAACGGGGCGCGGGCACTGAACGGCGTCAGCGTGCACATCACGAAGGGCGAGTTTGTGTACGTGGTGGGGCCGAGCGGGGCAGGCAAATCGACGTTTATCAAATTGATGTATCGGGAAGAGCGGCCGACCAAAGGACACATCTTTGTGAACGGCTTTAATATTGATCGGTTGAAGGACCGGAAAGTGCCGCTTTTGCGCCGCAGCATCGGCGTGGTGTTTCAGGATTTCAAGCTGCTGCCGCGCCTGACCGCGTATGAGAACGTGGCGTTTGCGCTGGAGGTCATCGGGACGTCGAAACGACAGATCAAGCGTCGCGTGGCGGATGCGCTGAACTGGGTCGGATTGAGCGACAAGGCGGACATGCTTCCGTCACAGTTGTCGGGGGGCGAGCAGCAGCGCGTGGCGGTGGCGCGGGCGTTGGTCAACAATCCGGCGGTCATCATCGCAGATGAGCCCACGGGCAATCTGGATCCGGAAACGTCGTGGGACGTGATGAAACTGTTTCAGCGGATCAATGATCGGGGCACGACCATTGTGATGGCCACACACAACAAAGATATCGTCAACACCATGCGCAAGCGGGTGATTGCGATTGAGGGCGGTCAAATTGTGAGAGACGAACAAAAAGGGATGTACGGATATGAAGATTAGTATGCTGGGACGCCACATTCGCGAAGGCTGCAAGAACCTGCTTCGAAACAGTTGGATGAGCATCGCGTCGGTGGGCGCGGTCGCCATCACGCTGCTCATTCTCGGCGTGACCCTGGTGATTGCGCTCAATGCGCAGCAATTGTCCAACTACATGGCTGGACAGCTGCAGGTCAACGCATTTCTGAAGCAGAACGTGACGAAACAGCAGGCATTGGCGCTGGATGCCGAAATCAAAGCGCTGCCCGGGGTCCAGGAGGCGATCTATGTTCCGAAGGATCAGGGATTCAAGGAATTGCAGCAGAGCCTGGGGAAGGAGTACCAGGAAGTGTTGCAAGGGTTCTCCAAAAACAATCCCATTCCCGATAAGATTGTCGTGAAAGCGAAAGATCCCAAACAGACGTTGGGCATTGCCGCAGAAATTCGGCAAATGGACGGTGTCGACAAGGTCGACGATGGAAAGCAGGTCGTGGACAAGCTGTTCCGGTTTCTGGACATGGTTCGGAACATCGGCGTGGTGTTTGTGGTCGGTCTGGTGGTGATGGCGATGTTTCTCATCTCCAACACCATTAAAATCACCATTTTTTCGCGTCGCCGGGAAATTGAGATCATGAAATTGGTGGGGGCGACCGATTGGTTCATTCGTTGGCCGTTCCTGACGGAAGGGATCATCATTGGGGTGGTTGGTGCCCTCGTGCCCTTTGCGCTCATCGTGTACGGTTATCACAGCGCCTTCGTGCGCATGGGCGGTACGTTTCTCGCCGTCGCGTTTCCGCTCATTCCAACGGGGGCGTTGGCGCAAAAATTGGCGCTGGTCATGTTTGGACTGGGAATTTTCATCGGCATCTGGGGCGGTATCATGTCCGTTCGCAGATTTCTTCGCGTGTAGTGCGCTGAGCTTGGGGCCAATCCGAGCGGGATTGGCCCTGTTTGTGTTACGGCGCTGGGTGTTGAAGTTGGCTTCGGGCAGGCATACTGAGGTTGGCACAAAGATATGACCGGCGAAGGGGGCTCGAGGCATGGAACGGACGCGAACTCGATTCCGCAGTGCCGCCGCAAATGTCGTGCTGGGCATCGCCATTGGAGTGGCCGGCACGCTGGTTGGGATGAAGGCGGCGGGGGTGCGCTTGCAGCCGGGACTGGACAGTCCGGCTTTCCAGAAGTTCTTTACGGTATATAACGATCTGCACCAGAATTACTACAAGTCGGAATCCGACAGCCTCCTGCTGAACGGGGCGGTGGACGGCATGGCCAAAGCGCTCGGAGATCCGTTTACCGAGTACCTTCCGCCAGCGGACGCGACCCAGCTGCAGGATCTGCTGGCAGGGAGTTATGTCGGGATTGGCATTGAAGTGACAGAAGAGAATGGACAATTGAAGATTGCATCCGTCACGCCGAATGCGCCCGCGGCCAAGGCGGGGTTAAAGGTGAACGACATTATCACGGCGGTCAATGGCACGTCGTTGAAGGGCGTCAGTCTCGAGAAAGCTTCGACGTTGCTCCTCGGCCCGAAGGGGTCGGTGGTCAAACTGACCGTTGAGCGTCCCGGCCACGCGGACTCGCCGTTGACGTTCTCTGTTGAGAGGGCCGACGTCAATCGACAAACGGTGTACAGCCGAATGCTGGACCATCACATTGGCTACCTGCAAATTGCCGTGGTGGCGGAGCATACGCCCGATGAATTGAAAAAACAATTGGCGGCATTGGAGAAAGCGGGGGCCGAGCGACTCATCGTGGATGTGCGAGACAATCCTGGCGGCTACCTGGATCAGGCCGTCGCCATGGCGGGCTGCTTCATTCCCAAGGGGAAAGTCGTGGTGCAATGGGTGGATCGAGCGGGGCACAAAAACATTCTGAAGTCGCCCGGCCCTGGCATCCGTCTGCCCGTGGTGGTGTTGATGAACGGCAATACGGCCAGTGCCGCTGAAATCTTGTCAGCCGCCCTGCACGAGGACCTCGGCGCTCCGTTGGTGGGGACCAAGTCGTTCGGCAAGGGAACGGCGCAAACGACCGTGCAATTCAGCGATGGAAGCTCGTTCAAATACACCGTCGCCAAGTGGTTGACGCCGAATGGGGAGTGGATTCACGGCAAAGGACTGCAGCCGACTGTGCCGGTGGCTGATTCGGAGGCCGCGGCCACCAGCGCCGCCCCCGCTCCCGACCCGCAGTTGGCGGCTGCGGAACGCGCGGTGCTGGCGATGACGCACTGATGCGCCAGCACGGTGGATAGCAGGACAAACGCGCAATCTGTCGAATTCAGTCATGACAACCGAAAGGTATCGTGTTTGAACCAACCTAAGGAAGGGAAGCCGCGTGGTGAATGCATTGGAACAACTGCAACTGGGGTGGGCGGCAGGGCATGGTTTCCTCATGCTCGCGCTCAATCCGCTGCTGTACATCGGCGCCTTTCTCTGGGTTTGGGAACGGATACGGAACGCGAAGCCGGAGCGCATGCTGTTCGGCGTGCGTTGGACGCGGGTGCGCCGCCCGCTGTTTGTCCAGCTTGCCGCAGGGTTGGCGGCCGGGGTGGTGCTATCGGTTGGCTTGTGCGCAGCCGGTGTGGCCGTGACGCCTTCGGAAGTGTGGGCCGTCAGCGGCGTCAGTCTCGGGCTGGCGGTGCTGCGTCTGCGTTGGTGGTTTCTGCCATACAGTGTCTCGTTGTTGGCGGCGGTTCACGCGGTGGTGGGCGTGTTGCCCCAAGTCGGAACGGGGAGCGTCTGGGCGAGTGTGCTGCGATTTTTTCGAGATTTCCACAGCACCGACTGGCTGGCCCTGGCCGCAGGGGCCTCGTTGTTGAACGCGTCGCTGCTCTGGCTGTATCGAGGACAGGGGGGAGCTCCCACAGCCGTTCACGGCAAACGCGGTGGCGTGATGGGTGGACTTGTGTTTCAAACGGCGTTTCTGGCGGCGGTTTGGATACCCACGGCACACGACGCGGCGCAGCTGGGAGGCTGGCGGTGGTGGCAGGCCAACGGAGACGGACTCACGCTCACGGCCGTTCCGCTGTTCGTTGGGTGCAGTCTGTTGGTCACAGTTCAACCGGTTCGGCGCGCGGTCGTGCGACAGGCAGGCGTGCACCTGTTGCTCGCCGTCTGCCTGGCGGGCGGAGCGGCGTGGGGACTGTGGCAAGATGCACCCGCTTCCCTCGTTGCGGCGTTCGCGGTGTGGATGGTCCTGGAAGGCGCAGTCATTCTGTTCTTGCGCCAAGAACAGCGTCAGGACGGGCGGTATGCGGAGACGCCCGCCGGTGTTCGGGTATTGGCCGTGGTGCCGAAATCGGGCGCGGCCGAACTGGGCCTGCAGCCTGGAGAAGTGATCACCCACGTCAACCAAGTGCCGGTGCACAGTTCGTATGATCTGCACTTTGCACTGGATCAGAATCCGGCGTACGCGAAGCTGCAGGTGGTCGACACGCGAGGCGAAGCGCGTTTCGTCGGGGCTCCGGTGTATGACGGAGAACGTCACCAATTGGGACTGATTGCCGCGCCATCGACGCACATGGGCACCGGGTGCAAGCGGATTGCGCCCGGACTGTTCCAGTCTCTCTACCTGCGCGTTGGGCCGGGCGGCGGGGGCACACAGGAATCGGTCGAAGCGTCGGTGGAATGAGGCTTCGTACACCGGAGACGGCCATCGGCGAAGATTCGTTCATGTAGGAATCAGAGATAGAGAAGCAAGATTTCTTCAGTATCATTCTGGCAGGGGGAATTCGGGTGGATTTCGCAACGGGGCTGGGGATCATATTGGCTGTCATCAGCCTGGTGTTGGGGTTTACCAGTGACGGCGGCAGTATCACGGCATTGGTGCAGCCCTCCGCCATGCTGATTGTGTTCGGCGGTACGCTCGGGGCCACCATGGTGGGGACGAATCTGAAACAGTTTGCGGGTATTGTGAAATATCTGAAAATCGCATTTCTGACAAAAAAGCGGGATGCGCTCGACACGATTGATCAACTCGTGCATCTTGCGACCGTTGCCCGCCGCGAGGGCATTCTCGCGCTGGAGGAGGAGATTGAGCAGTACGACGATCCGTTCCTAAAGGGCGGCCTTCAGCTGGTGGTGGACGGCGTGGATCCGGAACTGGTGAAAAACATGCTCGAAATCGAGTTGTCCGCTGTGCAGGAGCGCCATCTGACAGCCGCCCATATTTTTGAGAGCGCCGGTGGCTACGCGCCCACCATGGGGATCATCGGTACGGTGATGGGGCTTGTCCACGTGCTGGCGGATTTGAGTGACGTCACCAGGCTCGGTCCGCAGATTGCAACGGCGTTCACCGCGACGTTGTACGGTGTGGCGAGTGCGAACATCTTCTGGCTGCCCATCGCAACGAAGCTGAAAAAACGGGATCAGGACGAGATGCTGATCCGCGAGATTATGATGGAGGGCATCCTCTCCATTCAGGCGGGTGAGAACCCGAACATTCTCGGCCAGAAGCTGAGGGCATTCCTGGCTCCGTCGAATCGGACCCGGAAGGTCGCCGCGAAGGTGGGTGACGCCAATGTCGAGACGGCGCAGAGTTAATCCCGAAAAAGACAACCGCGATCGGTGGTTGATCACCTACTCCGACCTGATCACATTGCTCATGATTTTTTTCGTCATCATGTACGCCATGTCCAAGATTGATCAAGCGAAGTTTCTGACGCTGTCCAAGTCTCTGGCGACCGCCATGCACACCCAGGACCAAATTCCCCTGAAGGGACTCGGCAGCACCAGTCTGGTGATGCCGGCCAACCCGCAGGACAGCGGAAACAAAACGGGAACCGGCGAAGCCAACAACGCGACGAAGCAACAGAACGCGGAAGATCAGAAAATGGATTTGCTCTACAAACAGGTGAGTCAGTTCATACAAACGCATCACCTGCAGGGCAATGTGACGCTGTCTGAACAGGCGCGCGGTGTGCAGATTACATTGCGCGACATGGTCCTGTTTGACACGGGTCAGGCCACCATCAAGCCGAATGCGCAGAAACTGTTGGCCGGACTGGTGCCGTTCTTCCGCTCCTTGGACAACCCCATCGTGGTCGAGGGCTATACGGACAATCAGCCGATTTCCACGCCGCAGTACCCGACCAACTGGGAATTGTCGGCAGCCCGCGCAACGGGAGTGGTGCGCTTCTTCGTCACGCAACATATCGATCCGTCCCGTCTTACGGCATCTGGATACGGTGAGTACCATCCGGTGGCGCCGAACGACACAGAGGCCCACCGACAACTGAACCGCCGCGTGAACATCGTGATTCTGCGCGACGATCTGACGGCGGCCCAGAATACCCCCGAGAGTACCGCGCAGGTCCAGAACACCCCGCAGTAGGCGCAGGCGAGACTGGCGAATCTTCAATCGCCGCCATAGGATGAACCGGTCTTCGAGCGGGCGGATGCGGCAGTGGGGTTCCTCAGCCACAGGGCGATGAAACATCCCACGAGGGACACGCCCAGCATCAGCCAGATGGCATCATGACATCCGGCGGTCGCCGCGGAGGACCAGTGACTTCGTGCCGCCGTTGCCAGGTTGGTCGTGGTTGCTTGGCATGGCGGCAGCGAAGGGAGCCCCGATGAGGACGGGAGATGCATTGCCTCCGCCACCCGCAGTCGCATCCGTTCCTGGAAGAACGTCACCACCAACGAAATCCCCAGTGTTTCACCGAGTCGCTGTACGAGATTGAACAGAGTATTTCCGTCCGCAACCCGGTTGGTGGGCAGGCTCCGAATCATCCCGTTCAGGAGTGGCTGAATGACCAAGCCTATCGCACATCCCCCCCCCCCCCGGCAGCACAGGAACCATGTGGTCATCCACGCGGGCGAGGTCGCGGAGACCATCAACAATCCGAGCGTGCTGTTCCAAAGAAGTCGGCGGAGTGTTTGAGGAGGGGAGCACGAGTTCAACTCCCCTTTTAATTTTTTGACTGACCGTACGGTCAAAAACGAAACAAGGAGAAGTCTGCCGTGAACGGCAGAACGCATCAAACCGATGCGATGAACAGGCGTGTCAAGCTGTCGGCAGAAGGCTGGGCATCGAGATCCGTGGCCGCCGCCGCAGTAAATGCCAGCCCTTGCATGCTGGCGCCCAGTTGAAAAGCCAAATGTTCCGGATCGCCGGACACAATTTGCCCTTGCCGCTGGCCGTCGGCGATGAACTGGGTCATGAGCGACTGGGACTCCTTCATCAGTTCGCTGGCCAGATGGCGGGCTTCCGCCGGGACGGCATCACTCACCAACGCTTGGATGACCACCATGAACAGATAGGGCTGATCCGTCCAGTTCCTGCTGAATCAGCCAGCGCAGCCGATCCGCGGTGCCCCCAGGCTGTTCGGCGGATTCAGCCAACAAACGAAGGGCTCCGCGGGCTGAGCGTTCGATGAGTGTAACGAAGGTGACGTCCTTGCTATCGAAATAGTGGTATATCAACCCCTTGCTGACAGCGGCGGCAGCCGCAATGTCGTCAATGCGCGTGCCGACGTAGCCGTTGCGGGCAAACACCTTGGCGGCGTGAAGAATTTGCTCTTTGCGCTCGTCCCGAATCTGTTGAATTTCCTTCTCCGTCCGCGGCACGACAACCACCCTCTTTGACTGAACGATAAGTGAATCACGAATAAGCGCTCGATGCAGGTCAACACAACCAGAACACTTGTTCTTGTTTTGCGGCGTGTGTTACCATGGAGTTGTGTGTTAGCCAAAGGTATGTGGGCGACAGCCCGATGGTCGGGGTTATGGCGCCCCCCGCTGAGTGGAGGTATACACCTCATACTCGGCTAGCTCACTTCTGGTGAAGTGACAAAAGATCCCCAGCTTCAAGCTAAGCAGAACGTCAAATAAGGGGGCCAAATCGTGCGCAACGGCTCGTTTCAACTGGTTTCGGAGTTTCAACCGCAGGGGGACCAACCTGCGGCGATTGCGTCGTTGGTGGAGGGCGCCTTGAAAGGACTGAAACATCAAACCCTGCTCGGCGTCACCGGATCTGGCAAGACGTTCACGATGGCCAGCATCATCGCGAAGCTGAATCGGCCGACGTTGGTGATTGCCCACAACAAAACGCTGGCCGCGCAACTGGCTGCGGAATTCAAGGAGTTTTTCCCGCACAACGCGGTGGAGTATTTCGTCAGTTATTACGACTATTATCAACCGGAGGCGTACATTCCGTCGACGGATACCTATATCGAAAAAGACGCCAAAATCAACGATGAGATCGACAAGTTGCGGCACTCGGCCACGGCATCTCTGTTGGAACGTAACGACGTTTTGGTGGTGGCCAGTGTCTCCGCCATTTATGGTTTGGGAAGTCCAGAGGAGTACCGAGGCCATGTGCTCTCGCTGCGGCCGGGTATGCAGCGCAGCCGCGACGACATTCTGCGGCGGCTGGTGGCCATGCAGTACGAACGGAACGACATCAACTTCACGCGCGGAACTTTCCGCGTTCGTGGCGATATTGTGGAGATCTTCCCCGCGTCCCGCGGAGAACAGGCGATTCGGGTGGAGATGTTCGGCGATGAGATTGAACGCGTGACGGAAATCGACGTATTGACCGGGGAGATTCTCGGTGTGCGTGAAAGTGTCGGCATCTATCCGGCCTCCCACTTCGTGACCTCGCGAGAACGTCTGGAACGGGCGGTGCAGCGCATCCGCGACGAGCTGGCCGAGCGGTTGGAGGAACTGCGCGCCAACGGCAAGCTGCTTGAGGCGCAGCGGCTGGAACAGCGCACCAATTATGACATTGAAATGATGCTCGAAATCGGGCACTGCGCCGGCATCGAGAACTATTCCCGGCATCTCGAGGGCCGGGCCGCCGGAGAGCCGCCGAATACGCTGCTCGATTACTTTCCCGACAACTTCATCACACTCATTGACGAATCCCATGTGACCATACCTCAGATTCGCGGTATGTACGGTGGGGACCGTTCTCGCAAGTTGACGCTGATTGAGCACGGATTTCGCCTGCCTTCCGCGGCGGACAACCGCCCCCTGACGTTCGAGGAGTTTGAGCAAAAGGTCGGGCAGGTCATCTACGTCTCAGCGACCCCCGGCCCGTACGAAGCGGAGCACGAGGAGAACCGGGCCGAGCAGATCATTCGACCCACCGGTTTGCTCGATCCGGAAATTTTTGTTCGTCCCATCAAAGGGCAGATTGACGATTTGGTCGGCGAGATTCAGCAGCGCATCCGCCGCGACGAGCGCGTGTTGGTCACCACGCTGACCAAGAAGATGGCGGAAGATCTCACCGACTATCTGAAAGAACTCGGGATCAAAGTCCGGTACCTGCATTCGGACATCAAGACGATTGAACGCATGGTGATTTTGCGCGACCTGCGGCTGGGGGCGTTCGACGTCCTGGTGGGCATCAACCTGCTCCGAGAGGGACTGGACTTGCCGGAAGTGTCCTTGGTCGCAATTCTGGACGCGGATAAGGAAGGCTTCCTGCGCGACGAGCGTTCGCTGATTCAGACGATTGGCCGGGCGGCGCGCAACGCCAACGGCCAGGTGATCATGTACGCCGACACCATCACCGACTCCATGCGTGCGGCGATTGACGAGACGATGCGTCGACGCAAGAAGCAGATGGCCTTCAACGAACAACACGGAATCACGCCACAGACGATTCAAAAGGCGGTGCGGGACGTCATCGAAGCGACGAAGGCTGCCGAGTCGAAAGCCGATTACCTGACCGCCGCGGAGAGGGCGCAAAAGCTCTCGAAGTCTGAACGCAAGGCGTTGGTGGAAAAACTGGAGAAAGAGATGAAAGAAGCGGCGAAGAATCTCGAGTTTGAACGCGCCGCAGAATTGCGTGATCTGCTGCTGGAGATTACCGGCGCCTGATGAACGTCGTTCGCGTGCGACGGGAGCGGTCAGCTGCCGGATGCGAGAAGACGGCGCCAATCCGCGGGATGATGGACTGAATGGGATGCGAGAAGGGAGTAAAGCCATGTCACTTGACCAAATTGTCGTGAAAGGGGCCCGGGCCCACAATCTGAAAAACGTCCACGTGACCATTCCACGGGACAAATTTGTGGTGCTCACAGGACTGAGCGGCTCAGGCAAGTCGTCGTTGGCGTTCGACACCATTTACGCGGAGGGGCAACGGCGCTATGTGGAGTCGCTGTCCGCGTATGCGCGCCAATTTCTCGGTCAGATGGACAAGCCGGATGTGGATTCGATTGAAGGGCTGTCGCCGGCCATCTCCATTGACCAGAAGACAACAAGTCGAAATCCCCGGTCCACCGTGGGCACGGTGACGGAAATCTACGATTATCTCCGCTTGTTGTTCGCCCGCGTTGGGCGACCGTACTGCCCCCACTGCAACATTCCCATCACTTCGCAGACTGTGGAGCAAATGGTGGATCGGATTCTCGAGTATCCGGAAGGGACCCGTCTGCAGGTGCTGGCGCCGGTGGTGCGGGGACGAAAAGGAGAACATCAAAGGCTTCTCGAAGACATTCGGAAGAACGGGTATGTCCGGGTTCGCGTGGACGGCGTGCTGCGGGAGGTCACCGAGGACATCGCGTTGGAGAAGAATCGCAAGCACACCATCGAGGTGGTGGTGGACCGGATTGTGGTCCGATCCGACATCCATTCCCGCCTCGCCGATTCGCTGGAAACCGCACTCGGCTTGTCGGGAGGGCTTGTGATCATCGACGTGATTGGCCAGGAGGAGTTGCTGTTCAGCCAAAACTTCGCCTGCCCGAATTGCGGATTCAGCGTGGGGGAACTGGCGCCTCGCATGTTCTCGTTCAACAGTCCGTTTGGCGCGTGTGAGACCTGCTATGGACTGGGCGTGCAGATGGAGGTGGATGAGGAACTGGTGATTCCAAATCCCAGCTTGTCCATCGCGGAGGGCGCGATTGTTCCCTGGGCCGGCTCCACCTCTACCTATTATCCTCAGTTGTTGGAATCGGCCTGTCGGACATTTGGCATTCCGACCGACGTGCCAGTGCAGGATATTCCGAGCGATCAACTGCGGAAGGTCTTGTACGGGACGGGAGAAAAAATACGCTTCGTGTATGAAAACGACTTTGGACAGGTCAAGACTGCAGAGGTCCTGTTTGAAGGGGTCATTCCGAATCTGCAGCGGCGGCACCGTGAAACGACGTCTGACTCAATCCGCGAGTTCATTGAGGAATTCATGGCCACCAAAGCCTGCCCCAGCTGTCACGGGCGACGGTTGAAGCCGCAGAGTCTGGCCGTGCGGGTGGGCGAATTGAACATCTCCGAACTGACCGACCTGTCGGTGACCGAGGCGCTTTCATACATCGAGTCGTTAACCTTGACCGAAAAGGAACAGGCCATTGCCCGGCTGATTCTGAGAGAGATTTCAGCGCGATTGGGATTTCTTCGGGATGTGGGGCTCGAGTACCTGACGCTGTCGCGGTCGGCGGGAACGCTGTCCGGCGGGGAGGCGCAGCGGATTCGGCTGGCGACGCAGCTCGGATCGAGCTTGATGGGCGTGTTGTATATTCTCGACGAACCAAGCATTGGGCTGCACCAGCGGGATAACGAACGGCTCATCCGCACACTCGAGCACATGCGGGACCTCGGCAACACGCTCATTGTGGTGGAGCACGACGAAGACACAATGCTGGCCGCGGACTACATCATCGACATGGGGCCGGGGGCCGGCATGCACGGCGGAGAGGTGGTCAGCGCGGGCACGCCTCAGCAAATCATGGCCGATCCCAACTCGCTCACGGGTCAGTTCCTGTCCGGCCGGCGGTTCATTCCAGTGCCGACACAGCGCCGGAAACCGGATGGCCGGTGGTTGAAAGTGAAGGGCGCGAAGGAGAACAACCTGAAGAACGTGACGGTCAAGGTGCCGATTGGATTGTTCACCTGCGTCACAGGCGTGTCGGGCTCCGGGAAGTCCACGTTGGTCAACGAGATCATCTACAAGACGCTGGCTCGCGACCTGAATCGGGCGCGGGTCCGTCCGGGGCAATGCACGGGCCTGGAAGGGTTGGAGCATCTGGACAAAGTGGTGGACATTGACCAGTCGCCCATCGGCCGGACGCCGCGTTCCAACCCGGCGACGTATACGGGGGTGTTCGATGACATCCGGGATCTGTTTGCCACGACCAACGAGGCCAAGATGCGCGGTTACAAAAAGGGACGGTTCAGTTTCAATGTGCGCGGGGGCCGCTGCGAGGCCTGCAAGGGCGACGGGATTATCAAAATTGAGATGCATTTCCTGCCGGACGTGTACGTGCCCTGTGAAGTCTGTAAGGGCAAGCGGTACAACCGCGAAACGCTCGAGGTGAAATACAAGGGGAAGAGCATCGCGGATGTGCTCGATATGACGGTGGAGGACGCCTGCCAGTTCTTTGAGAACATCCCGCGGGTCGCGCGCAAGTTGCAAACGTTGGTGGACGTGGGATTGGGCTACATGAAACTGGGGCAGCCCGCGACGACGCTGTCCGGCGGCGAGGCGCAGCGCGTCAAGTTGGCGTCCGAGCTACACCGGCGGTCCAACGGCCGCACGCTGTACATTCTTGACGAGCCCACGACCGGTCTGCACGTGGCCGACATTGAAAAACTGCTGGTTGTGCTTCATCGGTTGGTGGACGGCGGTGACACGGTGCTGGTCATCGAACATAACCTGGACGTCATCAAAACGGCGGACTATCTGATTGACCTCGGTCCGGAGGGAGGCGCCGGGGGCGGACAGGTGGTCGGTGTAGGGACGCCGGAAGAGTTGATCCGCGTGGACGGATCGTATACTGGGAAATTCCTCAAACCCATCATGGAGCGCGATAAAGCACGGGCACGCGGTGAGCGGGTGCCGGCGGCAATCGCGCAGGGAAGCAGCGCATGAGCGACTGGTGGAATGGAGTGATTGCCCATTGGGGGGCGGCGCTGCACATTCCACTCGCGGTCGAGCGGCTTTCTCCCAACGATGCGGATCTCCCGGTGGGAGAATGGCGGTTCGAAGGCGGGACGTGGAGGCTGCGGCTCGATGCAGAGTATTGTGTTGTCTGCTCGCGCTCGGACCTCTCGGACGCCACACGGGCGGCGCTGCGCTGGACGCTCGACATGGCGCGTCGCTCCTCGCGGCAGAGCTGGCAGTCGTGGTTGCGGGAACGGGTTCAACTCCGTTTGCAGGACGGCGACGGCAAGCGTGGCGTAGAGATTGGATTCAGCGATGTGACGCCATCGCTCCCGGCCGGCTACTTGGTGTGGCTGCATCCGTGGTCTCCAAGCGGGCAGGCGGCTTCCGGGACGCATCATCCTGCCGGGCGGCCGTCCGTCGCCGACGTGGCGAATGCCCTGGCCGCCGGGAGTTGGCTCGGATGGCTGGACCCGGGACGGACGGTGCCCTACACAACGGGGCTCGTGTACTGTACGCTGAACGCACTGGACACGGCGCTGGATGACATGCTTCCCGACGGTGAACCGGACACCGTCTCGGCGTTTCGCGAGCTGCAACGGGTCAAGCAGTGGGTCTCGGCGCTGTTGGTTCAATTGGAGGCGGATCTATATTTTCCGGCGCGCGCGGTGGTGGGGGCTTCCATTCGGCACGCGGGCGATGTGGAATGGGCCATTCAGTCGCTGAGGGACACCTGGCGCGTGGCGTCCATGCCGCATCATGCCGAACGCGTATTGGGCTGGGGCGAAGCTGCGGTCGAGCATCTGCTGCTGGCCCTGTCCGGGCACAGTCGGTCACAGTTTCGAAAAATGGTGGAGTTGCGAACGATGGAGCCGCCGGTGGAACTGAGTGGAGAACTGTTGGAAACGCTGCTCGGCGTGATTCGTGCGGATCTGAACGTCAGTGAGGCCGCGCGCCTTCTGTACCTGCATCGCAACACGCTGCTCAACCGGATTGAGCGCATTCGCCAACACACGGGATACGATATCCGCCATTTTGCCGATGCTTTGGCCCTGTGGTTGCTGTACGTGCTCGAGTCGGTGCCGGGAGCATCCGACGCCTGAGTGCGGAGTGCCCAATCCTCGGGTGGAAATCCGTGCACGTTGCCCGTCGGTGGCCTGTCGGCCCACCGGTATACTGAGTCTGTATATTCACTCGGCAGTGATGGATGAGAGAATGCAGACGATGTGAGGGGGAGCTTGACATGGCTCGCGTGAAACTGGAGCATGTATGGAAGAAGTACACGAATGAAGTGGCGGCTGTCAAAGACTTCAACCTGGATATTCAGGACAAGGAGTTCGTGGTGTTTGTCGGTCCGTCCGGCTGCGGCAAGACCACAACACTGCGCATGATTGCTGGGTTGGAGGATATTTCGTCCGGCGATCTGTACATTGGCGAACGCCGCGTGAATGACGTGGCGCCGAAAGACCGGGACATCGCGATGGTGTTCCAAAACTACGCGCTGTATCCGCATATGTCGGTCTATCAGAACATGGCATTCGCCCTCAAGCTGCGGAAAACGCCGAAGGATGAGATTGACAAGCGCGTTCGTGAAGCGGCTCGCATCTTGGACATCTCGCATCTGTTGGATCGAAAGCCGAAGGCACTGTCCGGCGGTCAGCGGCAACGCGTGGCGCTGGGGCGGGCCATTGTCCGTGAACCACAGGTCTTTCTGATGGACGAACCGCTGTCCAACCTGGACGCCAAGCTGCGGGTGCAGATGCGGGCGGAGATTCGCAAACTGCATCAATCCATCCAGACCACGTTTATCTACGTGACGCACGACCAGACGGAAGCCATGACGATGGGCGACCGCATTGTCGTGATGCGCGACGGCGTCATTCAGCAGGCCGACACGCCGCAGCGCGTGTACAGCCATCCCGTGAATATGTTTGTCGCGGGTTTCATCGGATCGCCCGCGATGAACTTCCTGCGCGGAGAACTGGCCGAAGAGGGCGGTGCCCTGTACTTCCGTGCGCCGGAGATCAACATCCGACTGCCGGAAGGGCGTTATGAGGCGATTCGCGCCGCAAACGTGATTGGCAAACCGGTCGTCCTCGGCATTCGTCCTGAGGATCTGCACAACGACGAGGTGTTTTTGCAAACGTATCCGGAGGCGACGCTGCAAACTCATGTCGAAGTTGTCGAACACATGGGTTCCGAATTGTATCTGCACGTGAATGTGGGCGGTCAAACGGTGGTGGCCCGCGTCAACGCGCGCTTCGATGTGCGTCCTGGCACGAATTTGTCGCTGGCGCTCGACCTGAACAAGATCCACGTCTTCGATGCAGAAACGGAAGCAGCGATCCCCCATCCAACGCAGGGGTGATAGCGAATGAGTAAGTTGCGGTCGGTGACCGTGGAGGAACTGGTGGAAGGCGTCGGGCTGACGGTGTTCACCCCGTCAGCAGACATGTCGCGGAAAATTACAACGGTAGACATCCACCGCCCCGGCTTGGCACTGGCCGGCTACCTTCGGTATCATGCGGCGGAGCGCATCCAGCTGTTGGGACGCACCGAGTTGTCTTTCCTCAACGGCATGGACAAGCGAGAACAGGCGTTGCGGTTGTTTGCCTTCTGTTCCTATGAACAGACACCGTGCCTGATTGTCACGCGCGGAGAGGCTCCGCCAGAACTGTTGTTGAAAGAGGCCACGTCGCGCGGTCTGCCCGTGCTCGGAACCAAAATGGTGACCACGCGGGCGGCTGCGGTGCTCTCCAACTTTCTCGAAGAACAACTTGCGCCGGAAATCATGGTGCATGGCGTGCTCGTCGACGTGTACGGGATTGGCATCCTCATCACCGGATCGAGTGGGATAGGCAAGAGCGAGACCGCGCTGGAATTGATTAAGCGCGGTCACCGACTGGTGGCGGATGACGCGGTGATTCTCCGGCAGGTGGCGGACGACACTCTGGTGGGCAGTCCGCCGCCGCTGCTCAAATACCTGCTCGAGATTCGCGGGCTCGGCGTGCTCAATGCGATGACGCTATTCGGCGCCGGCTCCGTCCGCACCCATAAGAAGGTGGCGATGACGATTCACCTGGAGGCGTGGCAGGACGATGTGGCCTATGATCGACTGGGCATTGACGAGCAAACGGTGCGCATTCTCGACACGGAGATTCCTTCTCTGACGGTGCCGGTTCGACCGGGGAGAAACCTGGCGGTCATTGTCGAGGTCGCGGCCATGAACCATCGCTTGAAGCGAATCGGGTACAATGCGGCGCGCGCGTTCTCCGAGGAATTGGCTCAGGCGATTGGGCAACACCATGAATGACCATCCCGACGCTGGATGAAAGCAAGCCCGTGATCCGACCGGATCGCGGGCTTCATGTTGTTGGGAAAGCGTGGATCGTGGCGATGATTGAAGGAATTTTGACGTTTGCGTCGAATTACCCCACTTGGCTCAGTGTGATATGAAGGGCAAGATGGGGAAGGGGTCGGTCGAGTGAACTGGTTCGCCCGAGCGCGTAGAGCGCCCGCGCGATTGCCTGCGGCAAGTGCGGAAAGCAAAGGGACAAGCAGCAATTCTCGATGGCAGCGATGGTATTCGGGATGGCGGCGAGAGTGGCAACGGATTTCACCCACGCGATTGTACTTCGCTTCTGCAGTTTCGTTGGCAGTGTTTTTCGGTGCATCCTACCTCGCAGTCTCCGCAATTCACAGCACGTCAGACTGGAAACGGGTATTTAGCAACGGTACGTACGTTGGCATGATCCCCAACGATGATGAAGTGGTCGCCTCCGTTCAGCGGTTGGCAGTTGGGTACCATGTGGATGTGCGTATGGAGGACGTGCACACCAGCGTTCCCAGCACGTATGATTGGCAAATGGCCGCGGGCCTGCCGGTGACGGCGGTCGCGGTGATGTATAATGGGAAACCCGTTGTCTACACGGCGGACGATGCGTCGGCCACCCAAGTGCTGCAACGGGTTCAACAGGCGTTGGCCCCGACCGGCGTCGCGGCGGATGATGTGCAGTTCGCCGGCAAAGTTGCCTTGCAACCGACGGTGGTCAGTGTGGCCAACGTGATGAGTCCGGATTCTGCGGTGCGCTATATTTTACACCCTTCCCGCACCACGCTGGTGGGCCGCGGCATCAGTTTGCGCATGATTGCGGACGGCGCCGATGCATCGCGCGCGGTTTCACCTCCGTCGACCGCCGAGGCACCGCTGATGGCGGTGGAGGCGGATGTGACGGTGTCTCGAGAAGTCGCGGTGCCGTACACCATCCAGTACGTTAAATCCAATCAACTGGCGGCCGGCACGGTGAAGGTACAACGTCACGGACAGCCGGGGAAGAAGCGAGAGCAAGTGGAGGTTCGCTACGTGAACGGGAAGCCGGTTGGACAAAAGGTTGTTCAACAGACGGTTCTGCAATCTCCGCAACCGGAGGTGGCGTTGCTCGGAATCAACAACGGGGTGGCTTCCGGCAGTTGGCAATGGCCGAGTCCATACACGGATATCACGTCTCCGTTCGGCTATCGGTCGCTCGACGGCGGGGAGATGCATCCGGGGGTGGACATTGGATGCCCCATCGGTACGCCGGTGTACGCGTCGAACAACGGCGTCGTGGAAGAGGCCGGCTGGAACAGCGGGGGATACGGGAACTGGATCAAGATCAACAATGGGAATGGCATTGAAACGGTATATGGTCATTTGTCGCGCCCCGTGGTGCACGCGGGACAGACGGTCAGCAAAGGCCAGTTGATTGGCTATTCCGGCGATACCGGCCATGTGACGGGGCCCCATCTGCATTACGAAGTGCGTATCAACGGCCGACCGGTGGAACCAACCCCGTACATGTGACGGCTGCGTGCCAGGAGTCCGCAGCGTCGTTCAAACCGCATCGGAAATGATAGAGCCAGAGGAGGCGGCCTCCTCTGGCTCTTGTATTTATGAGGCGAAATCGGTGGATTGCCTCAGAGACTCACATCGCGGTCGGGGCCTTCAAGCCCAACAGATGCAGCCCGTACGCGAGTGCGCTGCGCACCGCGTCGGTCAGCGCCAGGCGCTGGTCGCGCGCCGCTTCCGCGCTGAGAATGGGACAGTCGTGGTAGAACCGGTTGAAGGCGTGGCAGACGTCCAACAGGAAGCGAGCGATGAGGGACGGATCGAGCTCGTCCACCGCCCGTTCCAACACTTCCTGGGCCTGCGCCAGAACGGTGATCAGCCGCCATTCGGCGTCGTGCACGTCCACCAGGTTGTCCACGCTGCCCGCCTGGCCGGGCGTGGCTTCCGCCTTGCGCAGGACGCTGCAGGCTCGGGCGTGGGTGTACTGCACGTAGGGACCGGTTTCTCCATCGAAGTTGAGGACTTCTTCGTATCGGAAATCGACATCGTGCATGCGGTACGACTTCAGATCATTGAAGATCACCGCGCCGATGCCAACGGCTTCCGCCACCGAGTCCTTGTCTTCCAGGGAAGGATTTTTCTCCTCGATGATCCGCTTGGCCTCGGCGACGGCCTTGTCCAAAACGTCTTCCAAATACACGATTTTGCCGCGGCGCGTGGACATCCGTTCGCCGTTGTACTTCATCATGCCGAATGCTACGTGTTGGCAGTTGGCGGCCCAGGAGCGTCCCATCAACTCGAGCACTTTGAACACCTGTTGGAAATGCAGCGTCTGTTCGGCGCCGACCACGTACAGCAGGGTGTCCGCGCCGAACTGGTCGTGGCGGTAGTTGGCCGCTGCCAAATCGCGAGTGGCGTAAATCGTAGCACCGTCCGATTTCACGATGATGCAAGGAGGCATGTTCCAAGCGGAAAGATCAACCACTTCCGCCCCATCGCTTTCCACGAGCAGCCCCTTCGACCGAAGCTCGTCCACCACGACCTGCATCATGTCGTTGTAGAAACTTTCGCCCAAGTAATGGTCAAACTGGACGCCCAGCCGATGGTACATCGCGCGGAACACTTTCAGGCTTTCGTCGATGAACCACTGCCACAGGCGAGTGGCCTCGGCATCTCCTTCTTCCAGCTTCTTAAACCATTCCCTGGCCTCGTCATCCAGTTCAGGATGCTTTTCTGCTTCGTCGTGGAAGCGGACGTACAGCGAAAACAGTTCACGCACGGGGTTCGCGCGGACCACGGCCTCGTCTCCCCACTTGCGGTATGCGACGATGATCTTGCCGAACTGCGTTCCCCAATCGCCGAGATGGTTGATGCCGACGACGCGCCAGCCATCCGCCTCCAACAGGTGAACAATGGCCTGGCCAATCACGGTGGAGCGAAGATGGCCCACGCCAAACGGTTTCGCGATGTTCGGCGACGAATAGTCGATGGCAGCGGTGCGCCCTTGCCCGCGTTGGCGCGAAAACCACTGCTCGGGATGGCTCTGCAGGGTGCGAACCACGTCCCGCATCAGCGCATCCCGGTTCAGTTGAACATTCACGTAGCCCCCTGTTGCCTCCGCACGGGCAAAAGCAGGGTGTTCCGCCAATGCCGAGGCTACGTCCTTGGCGATGTCCGCTGGGTTCCTGCGCAATGTCTTCGCAAACCGGAAGCACGGCAACGCCAGGTCTCCGAGATCTGGATTCGGCGGGTATTCCAGATGTTCCACAATGTCCTCCGCAGGCACTTTCAGCACGTCGGCGACCTGCTCGGCAAACGTCAGTTTCTGCTGCAGCATTGTCGGTTGATTCACTCCAATTCCGGTCATGACATGAAGCGTTTTGCTGAATCTCTCGTCGACAGACGCAGTGCAAAACGCTGGAATTGAATTATTATATCATGCCCAAGATGGCCCGTGAACTTCATGTGGTCTGGCCCATATGGTATACTCGACGTACCGCGAAGTTCACATAATCACGACTCGTGACCTTTGAGCAATGGGATAAATTCGGGATTGACACCCCGATGCTGTGAACTGGAGGTGTCTGCGTGGACTCGCAGCGGCAAATGGGCGCGCGGAACGGTCGTCGAAACGGCAACGTGATTGCCATGCGCCTGGATGCAGCGTTCTTCTTCGAACGCGGTGTGCGTTATCTGGAGCGAAATGACATGAAGCGAGCGCTGAAAGCGTTTCGCAAAACGATTGAATACGAACCGGACAATCCGGTGAATCATTGCAATCTGGCCGGCGTACTGGCCGAATTGGGCGATTTTGAAGCATCCAATGAGATCCTGTTGCATGTTCTGCAGGATCTCGATCCCGACATGGCCGAGTGCCGCTTCTATCTGGCGAACAACTACGCCAATATGGGACAGTACGAAGCGGCCGAAGAGTGCGTCCTGAGCTATTTGGATGCCTGTCCGGACGGCGAATTCGCCGAAGAGGCGGAGGAGATGCTCGACATTCTGCTGGACGAGTTCGGCGGCGGCAAGGCGTACGCGCGGTGGCAGGAGCGGCGCCGACAGGAGGAGCGCGCGTCCGCGTTGAAGGATGGACGCCACCTGCTGGAAAACGGGCAGTTTGAAGCAGCCATGGAGTGGCTTGAGCGGACCATCGACCGCGAACCGGAGAATATGGCAGCGCGCAACAACCTGTCCCTGGCCTACTATTACACAGGCCAGTATGAGCGGGCGGTGGCCTGCGCGGAACAGGTGCTCGCGAAGGAACCAGGGAACCTGCACGCGCTCTGCAATCTCACGGTCTTTCTGGCGCATCTCGGGCCGCGGGAAGCGTTTCTTGAGTGCGTTCGCAAAGTGAAAAACCTCTTTCCGTTGCACTATGATCACGCCATGAAACTGGGTACGACGCTGGGATTGGTAGGAGAGCACCGGGCAGCGCTCGAGGTGTTCCGCAAACTGGCTCGGATGGTTGGCACGCCGGAGCCGACCCTGGTGCATTGTCTGGCGGCTGCGGCGGCCAACACTCGGCAGTACCGGATGGCCCGCTATTGGTGGCGTCAGCTGCAGCGCGACGACGAAGTCAAGGATGTAGCCGCCTACTTTCTTGCGTGCCTGGATGAAGCCGAACGCAGCAACAAGCCGTTGCGCTTCAGCTACCAATACGAAATTCCGGCGCAGACTCAGTGGGTCAATATGCATCGCCGCCTGAGCAGCATCGATGTTGAGGAGTGGCGCAATCATCCGCTGCTGCGCGCGATGCTGTACTGGGCGCTGCGCAACGGCGAGGAGGATGCGCAGTACGCCGCGATTCGGTTGCTCTGTCACTTGGCGGATGACGATGCGGAAAAGGCGCTGCGCTCGTTTTTGAAACGTTCGGACATTTCCTTTGGGGTTCAGGCTGCCGCGCTCTACGCGCTGCAGCGGATGGGGGCGCGCGGACGCATCGAATGGATGCAAGACGGAGTGCCGACGTCCCTGCGCATGTCGGAGGTGCCGCGCGACATCATTCTCTCCGTGCGTTCGGAGTGGAGGGAGATCTACAATGCGGCGGAACAGTGGCTGCGGCTGGCGCACAAATCCCGCTACGTCCGCGAAGCTAAACAGGTGTGGTGCGATTTTCTGAAACACGCGTTTCAGCGGGCCCAATGGCATCTCGGAAAGCCGGATATTTGGACGGCTGCACTGCTGTATGTTGTCTTGAAACGCCACAAGGAACCGATTCGCCAGAAGTACCTTGCCGAGGCGTTCCACGTGTCCGTCTCGTCCCTCAGCAAGGCCGCCGCGCGGTTGACTCAATTCTTTGTCAAGATGCCGTGACGGGGTGTGGGTGGGCGGCAGTGCATCCGCTGGGATGGAAAATAGTTGCTGTCACATTTTCTTAAACGGACTGTAACACAAATGAAATCTGAGGGCGCTACGATACAGGTGCATCACATTTGACCCCCTTTTCGATAGAACCACATTGGGCGCCGTCCACCGGCGCCAATTTTTTTCTCAACGGCTTCCATGCTATGCTACTTTATAGAGGTTGGCGTTTTGCGATTCGTTGACGGAGATTCACGTCGGTCACCGGTCCACGGCACTGGCGGCAGCCGGTTGGGATGGGAGCAACCGCAGTCGGCTGGACGGTGCGCTGCAAAACGCCGGAGGTGAATCAGGTGCAGATCATCGTGAATTGTTTTACCCCATATGGGGATGGTTTTGTCATGCTGCAAAAACCGCGCCGGGGCTGGTGGGTACTGCCTGGGGGAAAGGTGGATGCCGCAGAGATTTGGCCGGACGCGGCGAAGCGAGAAATGATGGAAGAGGCTGGGTTGGTGGTGGATCATCTCGTTCTGCACGGGATCTATCACCTGCACATCGCCGCATCGGACACGGAGGCGGCGAAAGATAGATTGATTGTCCAGTTTTCCGCGGACTGTGTCGGTGGAGAACTGCTGGAGTCATGCAAGGAAGGGAAGCTGTCGGTGATTCGTCCCGGCGAACTGAACGACTTGCCGATGGATGAAGGAGACCGCCTGATGGTGCGGCGCACATTGGAGCAGGTTGCGTCTGGTGTTCATCAGGTGTCGTTCGGGCGCTTTTCGTACGATGCGGATCATCGGCTGCTGGAATGGACTATGAGTCCCGGCGCTTAAGGTCGCAACCGCAGCGACGGACCGTGAGGAGGCACCGAGTTTGTCAGTGTTGTTTGGGATTGATATTGGAGGAACGTCGGTCAAGACGGCGTTTGTCAGTTCGGAGGGGGAGATCCTCCATCGAGCCGAAATGCCAACCCGGCCGGAAACCGGGTTGGATGATTTCTTCGCGCGGTTGCGGGCACTGTTTCAGCAGGAGGCGCGGTCAGCCGGCATACGCATTCAGGATGTTACAGGAGTGGGGGTGGGTGTCCCCGGTTTTCTGGACGATGCGTGCGCTGTGGTTGTCGAGGCGGTGAATCTGGCGTGGAGAGACGTGCCACTGCGGGATCGATTGGAAGCGTGTCTTGAACTTCCGGCCGCCATTGAAAATGATGCGAATCTCGCTGCGCTCGGCGAATCATGGGTCGGCGGCGGCAAGGGTCGGCAGCATTTGCTGTGCGTCACGGTGGGAACCGGGATTGGCGCAGGATTGGTGTTGAACGGGATCATCTACCGCGGCATGAACGGGATGGCTGGCGAAATCGGCCACCTTGTGGTGCAGCGTCAGGGAGGAATTCGCTGCAACTGCGGTCAGACGGGATGTCTGGAGACGGTGGCGTCGGCGACGGCCATCATTCGTCAAGCGAAGGAACGGATGCCGGAGCGCGCAGCGAACATCGTCGGGGCGTCCGACGTGTTCAGTCTCGCGGAACAGGGCTCGGCCGAGGCGCAGGCGGTTGTGGCGGAAGCGGCCGACTGGCTCGGGTACGGTTTGGCGTTGACGGCCACCGCGCTCAATCCGGACTGCATCGTGGTGGGCGGCGGCGTTTCCAAGGCGCGCGAACTGTTCCTGCAGCCGGTGCGGCAAGCGTTCATCCGGTATTCGCTGGAGCGAATTCATGAAGCGCCGCTCGTGCCGGCAGAGCTCGGCAACGACGCGGGAGTTGTTGGGGCTGCGCGTTTGGCGCAACAGCGACTGAATCGTGGTTGACCCCCATCATTCAGCGGAGGAGGCGGCGGGCATGGCGGACAAGATGGAAGTCCTGATTATCACCGGGATGTCCGGCGCAGGGAAGACGGTGGCGATGCAGTCGCTCGAGGACATCGGCTACTTTTGCGTTGACAACCTGCCGCCGGCGCTGATTCCCAAGTTTGTGGACGTGGCGAAACAGTCCGGAGGCAAGCTGGCCAAGGTGGCCCTGGCCTGCGATCTGCGCGGCGGAGATTTGTTTCAGCCGCTCGTGGATACGGTACGACAGCTGCGCAACCACCCCGGGGTACAGGTGACCGTGCTGTTTCTCGAGGCGAACGATGAAACACTGGTGCGTCGGTTCAAGGAGACGCGCCGTCGCCACCCGTTCGTCGACGGCGCCCGCCTGTTGGACGGAATCCAGGGAGAGCGGTTGGCTTTGGCGCAGGTGCGGGCCGAGGCGGACATTCTGCTGGACACCAGCGACTGGCGGCCGGGACGGTTGAAGCAGGAGCTGGTGCAGCGCTTTGCCGCCACCAGCACGCGTTTTCCGGTGCATATCATCTCGTTCGGGTTCAAGTATGGCATCCCCATCGATGCCGACATGATTCTCGATGTTCGTTTTCTGCCCAACCCGCATTATGTGGAGTCGCTTCGTCCGTTCACCGGGGAAGACGCGCCGGTGTACGACTATGTGATGCAATGGCCCGCCACTCAGGAGTTTCTGCGGCGGGCGGAGGATCTGGTTGATTTTCTGATTCCTCAATTCACTAAGGAAGGAAAAACGCACCTGGTCATCGGCATCGGCTGCACCGGCGGCAAGCATCGATCCGTCGCTGTCAGCCGTCACCTGCACGAACACATCAAGGACCGAACGGACGCGTCGCTGACGCATCGCGATAGTCGGCGGGAGGGTTGACGGGTGCGCACATGGTGGTTATGGGCGTGGACCATCGGTTGTTTCGGCTGCGGCATCCTCGCCGGTTCTCTCGGCTGGCAGCGTTTTGGCAGCCACGGCTTTTGGCTCGGCGGGACCGTGCTGATCTTCGCGATGGCCCTGCTCAGCTACGGATGGTGGCGGGAGTTTCGCGCCAGTCGCAGAAAACTGCAGCGGCTGCAGCGGCGACCACGCATTGTCGCGATTGGCGGCGGCACCGGTCTGTCGGTGATCTTGCGCGGGCTGAAGGAATTCGACGTGGATCTGACCGCCGTGGTGACGGTGGCGGACGACGGTGGCAGTTCCGGCCGTCTGCGATCCGATTTTGCCATGCCGCCTCCGGGGGACATCCGGAATTGCCTGGTGGCGTTGGCGGACACGGAACCTTTGCTCGAACGGCTGCTGCAGTTCCGGTTTCCGGCGGGCGAAGGGTTGGCAGGCCATAGTTTTGGGAATTTGTTTCTGGCCGCGATGACGCACATCATGGGCGATTTTGAATCGGCCATCCGCGAAACCAGTCGCGTGCTCGCGGTGCGCGGCCGGGTGCTGCCGGCGGTTCAGGAAGACGTGATTCTCCGGGCGATCTTCGAAGACGGCACGGTGGTGGAGGGCGAGTCGAACATCCCGGAATTGCACAAGCGCATTGAGCGAGTGGAACTGGTTCCGGGGGATGTCGAGCCGCTGCCGGAGGTGCTGGAGGCCATTCGCGGCGCGGACGCCATCGTCGTTGGACCGGGCAGTCTGTACACCAGCATCCTTCCGAACCTGCTGGTGCCGGGGATTGCGGAGGCCGTGGCGGAGAGCACGGCCAAGAAGATTTTTGTGTGCAACGTGATGACCCAGCCGGGGGAGACCGACACGTTCTCCGCCTCTCACCACGTGGATGTGATTTATCGCCATGTGGGGCGCCGGCTGTTCGATTACATCATCGTCAATGCGGCGACACTGCCGCCCGAAGCGATTGAACAGTACCAGGCTCAGCAGTCGTACCCCGTTCTGGTGGACGTGGAGGCGCTGCATCGGCTTGGTTTGCGGGTGATTGCCCGCAATTTTGTGCACTACGCGACCTATGCGCGCCACGACAGCCGGCTGGTTGCAGAGCAAATCGTCAGTCTGATTGGCTTCGAACGCCAGAGTTGAACGCGGTGTGATGGGATGCGGCAAGGAGGGAAGACCGTGTCTTTTGCAGCACAGACGAAGAAGGAATTGACCCTGATTCAGGAGGACGCCTGCTGTCAGAGGGCGGAGTTGGAGGCCATTGTCGGCCTGCTTGGCCGAGTGACGGTGACCGACAGCCGCCGTCTGCTCGAGGTGGAAACGGAAAATGTCGCGACCGCGCGGCGTATTTACACGCAGTTGCGGGAGCAGTTCGACATCCATCCGGAAGTGTTCGTGCGCAAAAAGATGCGTCTGAAGAAAAACAACGTGTACGCCGTTCGCGTGCCGATTTTTCCGCAGCACCCTCTCGTGGCCGCTGGCTGGATGGATGCCGCGGCCGCATCCCTGACGATTGCGCCGCAGCGTCCTCGCAAAAGTTGCTGTCGGCGCGCCTTCTTGCGCGGTGCGTTTCTCGCCTCCGGCAGTGTGAACGATCCGGGGAGCACCTCGTATCACCTGGAAATCACGGCGGCCAACGAGGCGTGGGCCAATGTCATCCGCGCGTTGATGAACGAGTATGCTCTGCATGCCAAAGTGATTTCGCGCAAAAAGGGCTACGTGGTGTATCTCAAGGAAGGCGAAAAGATTGTGGATTTCCTCAGCCTCATCGGCGCCCACCAGGCGTTGTTGAAGTTTGAAGACGTCCGTATTCTCAAGGGAATGCGCAATCAGGTCAATCGCCTGGTGAACTGTGAGACGGCGAATATGAACAAGACCATCAGCGCCGCGGTGCGGCAGCTCGAGGTCATACAGTTTATCGACGACTGCATCGGCCTCTCCAATCTGCCGGAGAAACTTCGCGAAGCCGCGGAAATTCGCCGCCGCTATCCGGAGGTCAACCTGCAGGAATTGTGCGAACGCATGCCGCACAAGGTGAGCAAGTCGGGGTTGAATCACCGTTTTCGAAAATTGGAGGAAATGGCCGACAAGTTGCGCGCAACCCATTGATGGGTGTGTGCGATGTGCACATTGGGAAGCGCTTTCTTAGCGTGGTATACTTTCCGTAATTCAACAGGCCAGGATGTCCGGCGTGGTGAGGGAGGGATTAGGATGGCAGAACGTACTGTCGAGGTCAGGTTGTCCACGGGGCTTCTTGCGCGGCCGGCGGCCTTGTTTGTGCAGGAGGCCAATCGATTTTCCAGTGAGATCTTCATCGAAAAAGACGGGAAATCGGTGAACGCAAAGAGCATTATGGGCGTCATGTCGCTGGCGATTGCGCACGGCGAATCCATCACAATTCGAGCGGAAGGCACCGACGCGCAGGATGCGGTCCATCGCCTGGCGGACATGGTGGCACAGGAGGCGTGACCTGTGTGACCATGGCGTAAAGCGGTGTCCGGATACAGCTGGGCACCGTTTTTGTTTCACCCACTCCGAATTTCTGCATTCTCTCCGCACGGCAAATCCCCTCAGTGTGCTGTTTCCCGATGGAAGAGCGGGCGCCTCAGCGCCGTCCCGTGGTTCTGTCCATTTTTCGCTTGTCATAGGCTGATGGAAGACGGCGAAAAATGGGGGAGTTCCATGGCGACGCGGTTCCGTCCGCGCAAGCGCCGCCTGCCCGGTACCGCCTGGCTGTTCGTGGGCGCCGGTCTGGCAGGAGCGCTGGCGCTGTTTGAACTGTATCAGATGGTCATCCCTTTCCAATCGGCCAATCCGCTGTGGCGAGAGGTCACGGTGGGTGAGCCGGTGATTGACAGCTGGAGATACGGCGGATTGGACGAAGAAGGGTATTTACGGTTTTACAACAATGGACAAACGGCGTTGCTGCCGCCCAGCGCACACACGTTTGACGCTGATGGGCAATTTGTGGTGCTGGAAGGTCATACGGCGTCGTCGTTGACCTTTGCGAGCCCATACGAGGCCATTCCGGCGCGCTGGTTGATATCCGGCGCAGCTGTCCTTTGCCTCGGCGGAATGGTGCTGTGGTTGCGTCGGCGGGCGAGAGGGCCCAGATTACGCCTGAAACGGAGCCAATCCGTTCGCATTCGTCCCACCTGGCGCTCGCAAAAGCCCCGTGATTGGCGCGGGCAACGCGGTTTCGCCGAAGCCATCGCGTTCAGGAAGAAGCGGTTCCGCGCGAACAGATCCTCCAAAGGGTAGGTTTGCGCGGAATCGGGCGTCTGTGTTGTTCCCATATGCAACAAGTGATACGCTAAGGAGAAAGGACGTACGCAGTGCGCTGGCATGCGGATGGAGCAACGCGTCTGCAACAGAGGAGGAACCAAACAGGGAATGGCGTTGAGACCTGGCCGTGTCCAACAAATTCACAAGCGTGAAGACCGTGGCATTGATCGCAGCAATGAACCGTTTACCATTGACCGACTGATCCGCCGGCCTGGGTTCATCTCGGTGCAGCGTCCTGCGTTTGAACAGGGGTACACACATCATCTTCGGGAGATTTATCCGCAGTGGGGAATTGGCGTCAGCTCATGCCTGAACAACGGTGTGCAAGTCAAGCACCCGCGTCTCCGCTTCGATCACTACGTGGACCTCGTGAAGGTGTGGGAAGACCAGGAATACATATACGTGGAGGACATGTACGTTGATGTCCTGATTTACGAACGTTCGTACTACCACATCATCGATATGGAGGAGTTCGGGGAAGCGGTGGCCCTGCGCCACATCAGTACGGCGGAAGCGCGCCGAGTGTTGGAAAATACGCAGCGATTCGTGGATTCCATGAAGCGCAGCCGCCTGTCGTACGCGGTATGGAAGCAGAAGTACGGCACACACCGGCGCTATCCCTGAACGCGCGGCGGCGTCAAGGTTCTCGGGGCAACTCAGTGTCGCTGTTGGTTGCTGCTGCGCTCGCGATGATGGCGGTTGTCTCCGCGAAGCGGCTCGCTTCAGTGTCGAGCGAAGCGGAAACCCCCTTCATCTTCACGGGAAACAGAGGCGGCACGGATGGGCGCCGCCTCTGCTGTTGCTGCCTGTGTGGCTCATGAACGCACACAGTGGACTGTGTTTACTCTTTCAGGCTTTCCAGCATGTCGTCTGCGATTTGGTTCGCATCAACGTGGTTTCCGGTTGAAACCATCCGACTGCGTCGCATGGTTTCCCAAGCGGCAATCCCAACACTCGCGCCCACCAGCATTGCGGTCATCGTGCCCATGCCGTTCCGGCGTCTGGGCATTATGCGCCTGCGCACGCCGGCCGCCATGCCATTCATGAATTCCCACATGGCAAGCACCTCCCGTGAACCGTATTGTAACCACAAACGCTGGGGTTCAATCGCCGGTCTCTGTGAAAGGAGCGAGGAAATCATGGAAAGCTTCCGTCCTCCATCCCGCGTGTCCGTGCTGCACGCGGTCGAATGCGGGACTGATTCAAACGGACGGGGGCATAGTCGCCATCGCCGGATTGGACAAGCAGGCAGGCAAAGTCGAACGGTGGATGGCGGGCGTTTGATACTCTCCGCGCTGGATGAAGGACGAGGAAGGGGAAACATGACTTCATACGCACATAGACTTGTACTGTGGTACAAAGCCCATCGCCGCGAGATGCCGTGGCGGAATACGAGCAATCCATACGAAATCTGGGTCAGTGAAACGATGCTGCAGCAGACGCGCGTGGAGACCGTCATCCCGTATTATCACGCATTTCTGCGCGATTTTCCCACCGTCGCAGCGCTGGCCGCAGCCGACGAACAGGCGGTTTTGAAGCGGTGGCAGGGGCTTGGCTACTACTCGAGAGCCCGCAATTTGCACAGAGCTGCCAAGGTGCTGATGGCCGACCACGGAGGAGAAATTCCACCAGATGTAGAAAGCTTTCGGAAACTGCCCGGGGTCGGCCCCTACACGGCGGGGGCTGTGATGAGCATCGCATTTCACCTTCCGGTTCCCGCAGTGGACGGGAATGTGATGCGGGTGATGACCCGATGGCTGGGGATTGCTCTGCCCATTGAGACCGCCGCGTGCCGCAACCAGGTCACGGAACAAACGCGGGCGTGGCTCCAGGAAGCGGATCCGGCCGCTCTCACCCAGGCGCTGATGGAACTGGGCGCCACGGTTTGTACGCCGCGGTCTCCGCGGTGCGAGGCGTGCCCCATTGCGGAGGGCTGCTTTGCCAACCTCAGGAACGCGGTGGAGCGGTTTCCGGTGCGAAAGGCGAAAGCGGAGCGCAGGCGGATTGATATCGCGGCGCTCTGGCTGGAAGAGAGAGGCCGCCTGTGGCTGGAACAGCGGCCGGATGAAGGACTGTTGGCAGGGATGTGGCAGCTGCCAGCTTGGGAAGTGCACCAAGAAGGCGGCACCGAGTCGGAGCTGGCGGCGCTGGTGCGCGACGGCCTGGAGAAGTGGGCTGCGGCAGGAGACATTCCACCGACACAGCTCCCGGCGTCGTTTGCCAAGATTGACGAAGCGCGACACATCTTCACACATCTGGAGTGGGTGGTGCACGTGTTTCGACCCATCTACACGGCGCCGCCCGCACCCCTGCCGGAAGTGGCTCGCCGGCGCAAGGTGAACGCCGAGGAGTTGTCGGAGCTGCCGCTGCCGCGCATTTACGAAAAACTGTTGACGCGCTTCGCAGGCCCTTGAGTTTTTTGCGGATCACTTTCTGGAGAGAATAGTGATGGAGGAGGGACTTTCATGCAAACGTACGCATTGACGCGCGGAACTCTGCTCGGCAAGGTGTTCTTTGGATTGTTTCTCAGTCTCATGTGCGCGTTTTTGGGAGTGTGGGCCGGGACGCAGGTGCCGCCGGCGTTCATTGGCATTCTGATGATTGTCGAATTGGTGATGATTGTCGTGGCCATGTTCATGCAGCGCCGCCGGGCCATCGGTATGCCGTTTGTGTTGGCGTTCACGTTCATTTCAGGGATCACGCTGTGGCCGACCCTTCACGCCTACCTGTACGCCTTGGGCGCGGCCGTTGTGCTGAAGGCGGTCGGTGTCAGCGCTGGTGCGTTCTTGGTCGCCGCAGTGGTGGCGTCACGCACCAGCTTCGACTTCTCGTTTCTGGGTGGCTTCCTGTTGATTGGCCTGCTGGCCGTGGTCGGCATGGGCCTGGTATCTTTGTTTGTCGGTTTCTCGACCATGGCCGAGTTGGTGTACTCGCTGTTGGGGATTGCGGTATTCATCGGTTACGTGCTGTTTGATGTGAACCGTCTGGCGCAACAGGAGATACCGGAAACGGCGGTGCCGTGGGTGGTGCTGTCCTTGTATCTGGATTTTGTCAATTTGCTGTTGTTTGTCCTGCGCCTATTTGGGGTGCTGCAGTCTTCCGACAGGCGCTGACGCCATTTCAGCGGCTGCCTTGACCCGTGCCTGCCAGAACACTATAATAATTCATCAAGGTGGATACGGGCGGAGAGCGGAGTGCCGTCAGACACGCGGGTCTGGTTCTCGCGGCATTCGAAGAGCTGGTACCGCAGGATGACCAACCTCTCGTCCAGAACTGGGCGAGAGGTTTTTCATATACGCCAAATCGGGCTATCAGGAGTTGGTCGAAATGAATTACAACCATCGTGAAATTGAGGAGAAATGGCGCAAGCGCTGGCGTGAGACGGGCGTGGACAAAGTCCGGGAGGACAGCGGCAAGCCGAAATATTACTGCCTCGACATGTTTCCGTATCCGTCGGGCAATGGTCTGCATGTGGGCCATTGGCGGGGATACACCATATCTGACGTGTGGAGCCGTTATAAAACCATTCAAGGATATGAAGTACTGCATCCCATGGGCTGGGATGCGTTCGGGCTGCCCGCGGAAAACGCCGCCATCAAATTGGGGATTCATCCCGCCGTCTCGACAGCCAACAACATCGCGAACTTCAAGAAGCAGCTGCAGGAAATTGGCGCGATGTACGACTGGGACCGGGAGATCAACACCAGCAGTCCGGAATTCTATAAATGGACGCAATACTTCTTTGTGAAGATGTTCGAACGGGGGCTCGCGTACCGCAAAAAGATGCCCATCAACTGGTGTCCGAGCTGCAAAACGGGGCTTGCGAACGAAGAAGTGGTGGACGGATGTTGCGAGCGCTGCGGCACGGAAGTGACGAAGCGCGAGATGAATCAATGGATGCTGAAGATTACAGCCTACGCAGACAGGCTGTTGAATGATCTGGACAAACTGGACTGGCCGGACAAAGTCAAGCGCATGCAGGCCGCGTGGATTGGCCGAAGTGAGGGCGCGCGCATTCACTTCGACGTGAAAGGGACTTCCGAAAAACTCGAGGTGTTCACCACAAGGCCGGATACGCTGTTTGGCGCCACCTACATGGTGCTTGCGCCGGAACACCCGCTGGTGGCTCAGATTACAACCGCCGAACAGCGGGCGGCCGTGGAAGCGTACGTGCAGGAAACGCTGAAAAAGTCGGCGGTGGCGCGGCAGATTGTGGATAAGACCAAGACCGGGGTGTTCACCGGCGCCTATGCCGTTCACCCGCTGACCGGCCGCGACCTCCCCATCTGGATTGCCGACTACGTACTGATGGAGTACGGAACCGGCGCTATCATGGCGGTGCCCGCTCACGACGAGCGCGACTTTGATTTTGCAAAGGCGTTCAACCTGCCGATTGTCACGGTGGTGGCGCCGGAAGACAGCAGCGTCGGCGACGGGGAATTGTACGTCGGCCCCGGCCGACTGGTGAATTCTGGACCGTTTGACGGACTCACCGTGGAGGAAGGAAAAAAGGCGATTGTCGAAGCTCTGGCCGAGCGGGGGATTGGCGAACAGACCGTCACCTACCGGATGCGGGACTGGGTGTTTGCGCGCCAACGCTACTGGGGCGAGCCCATTCCCATTGTGTACTGCGATCGATGCGGCACATTGCCCGTACCGGTCGAACAACTGCCCGTGACGCTGCCGGATGTGGAGCGCTATGAACCCACCGGCACCGGGGAATCCCCGCTCGCCGCGATTGAGTCGTTCGTGCACACCACGTGCCCGAAGTGCGGCGGACCGGCGCGCCGCGAGACCGATACGATGCCGCAGTGGGCCGGATCGAGCTGGTATTTTCTGCGGTATCCCGATCCGAACAATGATCAGGCGCCGTTCTCCAAGGAGGCCGCCAACAAGTGGCTGCCGGTGGATATGTACATTGGCGGCGTGGAGCATGCGGTGCTGCATCTGCTGTATGCGCGGTTCTTCACGAAGGTCATTCACGACCTCGGTTTGATTGATTTCGACGAGCCGTTCCAGCACCTGTTCAACCAGGGCATGGTGACGCTGAACGGCGCGAAGATGAGTAAATCCAAAGGCAACGTGGTCAATCCGGAGGACATCATTGAGCAGTTCGGGGCGGATGCACTGCGGATGTACGAGCTGTTCATGGGGCCGCCGGAGGATGACGCCGAGTGGAACACGAACGGTCTCGAGGGCGTTGCCCGCTTCCTCGGCCGCGTCTATCGCCTGGTCGCGGCGAATGCCAACCATCCGGCGGCCACTCGTCCGTCCTTGGAAAAACTGCGTCACCGCTTCGTCGCGACGCTGCAGGAACGGATGGACAGTTTCCGCCTGAACACCGCGGTGAGCGCGTTCATGGAGTACGTCAACGCGCTGCAGCCGGAAGCGGAAAAGGGGCTGGACAAAGCCACGCTGGAGACGCTGGTCGTGACCATCGCGCCGTTTGCCCCGCACCTCGGCGAAGAGCTGTGGGAGATGCTGGGACACACTACATCCGTGTTCGAGGCAGACTGGCCGACCTACGATGAGAAATGGTTGAAGGATGACGAGGTGGAAATCGCGGTGCAGATCAACGGCCGGGTTCGCGCCAAGTTGGTGGTGGCGGCGGACGCTGACGCCAAGACGGCGATTGCCGCCGCAAAGGCTGCGCCGGACGTGGCCGAGTGGTTGAATGGTAAAGTCGTCAAAAAAGAAATCTACGTTCCGGGTCGCCTGGTGAACCTGGTGGTGCAGGGCTGACGGCCCACAGGCAGGATTTTGCGCGAGCGATGAGGAATTGGCTAGAAGTATCTGTCCGCCCTCCGGACGAAGGGGGCGGACCACTTCGCCAGCGTTCCTCGTCGCTCGTATTGTTTTGAGAGGACGGGGCCGGTGCCCGGAGGAGATGGAGATGGCGCCATCTGTCCGCGATCAAAAACTGTACGCGGCCATTGCCAATGAAATCCGTGAACGGATTGAAGCGGGCGTGCTTCGTCCCGGTGATCGGTTGCCCACACTGTCCGAATTGGCCGAGGCGTTCGGTTGCAGCCGCGCCACGGTGCGGGAGGCGCTGGGCGCGCTGCGCGGTCAGGGGCTGATTGAGGTTCGGCACGGCGATGGGACGTACGTCCGAACGGCCGGCATTGAGATGTGGATGGAACCGGTGGACGCCGCGGTGCTGTTGGCGCCGAGCGAATCGGTGCAGTTGGTGGAACTGACGGCGGCCGCGTTGGCAGGGGCGGCGGGGATTGCGGCGGATCGGCGGACGGAGGCCGGTTTGGCCGAGTTGGCGCAGGCTCTGTTTCGGTTAGAGTGCGCGACGCCCGGCGCTGAAGAGGCGGTAGTGGCGGAATTGGCATTCTATCTTCAACTCGCCGTCTGCTCCGGCAACGTGCTGTTTGAGAACGTGCTTCGCGTCCTGCAGGAGGCGCTGCGCAGTCTGCTGCGCTATTTGCAGCCGGTTCGGCCCGCTGGCACGGAGGTGTGCCGGCGATTGTTCGACGCCGTGGCGGCGGGGGGCGCCGACAGTGCGCGGTCCATCGCTTTCGCGCTTGGTGACGAGATGAGTTCGGCCCTGCTGCGCCGGCGTGGACTGGAGGCTCGATAACGGCGGCGTGGTTCGTCGGATGGACGGATGGCCGAGGGGGGGACAAAGCGCATGTTCGGTAGGCAGTTCCCCTTCTCATTTTGCTCGAGATGGGGTATACTGTGAATGTAAGCGCTATCATCAATGTATGAATGCTCTGCGGAATGCGGGGGAACAAAGGATGCCGAAACTTCTGATAGCGGCTTTTGGCAAGGAGAGCTTGACGTACGTGCGCCGTGCACGCCAGTTGGGGCTGCACGTGCGAGTGCTGGATTGTGTGGATGCGTATCACGTCCGGTTGTTGCAATGGTTTGGAGACGACCTTCTGCAGGTGCATGGACGAAGAAATCAGGTTCGCGAGAAAGTGGCTGTGGAGCATTTTGACGTGGCGATTGTGCACGAGGACGAAAACTTCGTGAAAACCGCGTTGATCACGCAATCTCTGAGGGAGGCCGGCATTCCCCAGGTGATGGTGGTCACGCGGGACGCGGTGCGCAAATCGGTGTATCGCCGGTGTGGAGCCCATCAGGTGATTGTGGCGAACTCTGTGGACCAGGCGTGGATGAAACTGCACACGAGTCTGCCGAGCTATGTTACGGCATAACTCATCGTGTTGAATATTTGCATTGTCGAGGGAATACGGTCACAGCGCCGATGCATGTGCATCGGCGCTGTGTTTTGTCCGAGGCGGCCGGCGTCTTCAAGCTCGCGCCCTTCTGGTTTATGCTATCATCGGGGTACGGCCTGAACGGGCGCTGTGGAGTGAAAGGAGGAACTTTCGTGTCGCGGACTGCGAAGGTGATCTATTTTTTCGTGGCGCTATTGGTGATGGCGTGCTTTGCTGTCGGCAGTGTGATGCTGGCTGAACAGCGACCGGCCATTGCCGTCACGCTGTTTGTGCTTGCCGTCCTTGGCGCGGGTGCTGGGTTTGCGAGCAAGCGGAAAGTCATGAACCGATAGACAGGTCGGTTTGAAAGGGTGGGACGTTCGTGCGATTCCGGACCCAGGACCCATTGGTGAGGCGGTATCTCGGACGACTGGCCGAAGTCCTGGCGCTGCTCGTCCTGATTGTGGTGGTCTGCTGGGCCTTTGTAAAGGTGTTTGACTACATCCTGCCGTTTGTGGTGGGCGCCTTTTTCGCCATCATGCTGTTGCCGTTGGTGCGTGGCCTTGAGCATCGCGGGGTCAATCGGGTGGCGGCCGTGTTCACCGTGCTCGGGAGCATCGTCATCATTCTGGTGGCCATCTCCACGTACGTTGTGATTGCGGTCGCGCGGGAAGCGACCATGTGGACGAGCACCATCACGGATCAGTTCGGATTGATTCAATCGTGGTTCACACAGCAGTTATCGCTGGGGAAGGCAGTCTTCGGGAAATTGCCCCCGACCATCGCCAATGAGCTGAACGATACCGCGAAACACTTCTTCAGCAGCATCCAAACCATATTCTCCGGTCTGGCCGGAACGCTGATTCAATCGGTGACGCACCTGCCGGAGTCGATGTTCGTCACGGTGATTGCCATTATCACCACCTATTTCATGCTCGTCAATCGCAACCGCATGTTCCGCAGTTTCCTCAAGACCCTGCCGCCGGGGTGGGCGGGCAAGGTGCAGGTGGTCATTGACGACATGATGAAGGCGTTCGTCGGCACGATTCGCGCTCAGGTCGTCCTGATGTTGATGTCCGCCGTGCTCGGCATCATCGGCATGTGGATTGCGGGGATTCAGTACGCAGTCATCCTCGGCATTTTGTTCGGTATCTCTGGGTTGGTGCCCATTCTCGGATCGGCGATTCTGACCGTTCCCTGGGCGATTGGCGCCTTTGTCATCGGGGATTTTCCGCTGGCTGTGAAGGTGCTGTTGCTGCAGTTGGGCATTTCGCTCGTTCGGCACGTGGTCGAGCCGAAGATCCTGGCAGACAGCGTGGGCCTCGATACATTGTCGACGCTGTTCGCCATGTACGTGGGCATGAAATTGATGGGGGTCCTCGGTCTGTTCCTAGGGCCGATTGTGCTGATTGGCATCAAGTCGCTGCTGCGCATTCGCCTGTTCATGGACTTCTTCCCGGATGCGGTTGCCGCAGTGGAGATGGGGGCGGCGCCGAGGGACGCGTCGACACCAGCGGAGGATGAACCGAAAACGGACGGAGAAGGACGGCAGAACGGTGCGCGCGGGGAGATAAAATCGTGAGACTCGTGAGCCGCAAGGCCTGGGGCAGCGCCCACCGCGTCTGGGAACGTGTTGCACCCACGGATCATCCGTGGGCGTTCTGGATTGCTGCCGGATGGCCGGTGATGGAAGCGGATGGGCGGCGTTGGAGCAGCGCCTATCCGGTGGTGGGGCTGTTCTGGCCGGATCGATTCTACCAGGTCTTCCTGCTGCTGAAGGACGATGCGACGGAGTATTATTGCAACCTCATCACGCCGCCCGTGTATCGGCCGGGTGAACGAGTGATTTCTTTTGTGGATTTGGACCTGGACGTGGTCATTGCGGACGGGCGCGTGCAGGTGCTCGACGAGGATGAATACGCGCTGCGGCGGCGGCAGTACCCGGAAGCATGGCAAACGGCCGTCACGCAGGCGAGCGCGGAGCTCATCCGTCTCGCCAACGAACGGCGTGGACCGTTCTCCACCGAGACCGCGACGCGATGGAGACAGTGGAGCGGGGGCCGGCGCGCTGGCGGCTGAACACCACCGGTGCCGACGGTGAATATCATTCGTTTCGCGGCTCGTTGTCCGACTCCAACAGCTTGCGGGCGCGCTCCATGATGGCGAACAACGCTTTCGAATCTTGTTCGAACTGTTGCGGCGTCAATTCGAGCAATTGGATCTGGCCGCTTTCGGCAACCGTCGACTCCAGTTCCCGAATGCGCGATTGCAGCCGCTCGTTTTCCAGTTGCAAGTTTTCCAGCTGCACCTTCAGTTTTTGATATTGCAGGTCATAGGCCTGCAAGAACAGGATGACGTCCTGAATGGAATCGCTCGCGGCTGGGTTTGCGATTTGGGGATTGCGGCGCAATCCTGGAGACACCGCTTTCTGTGCCGTCTTTCTGTCCCGCTTCGCAGCCTCGATTTCCGCCCGGAGGCCCTTGCGCAACACACCGTTCCAGCGGTATCCGCAAGCCGCCGCGGTACGCCCCAGTTCGTTACCGGCTTCCTCGAAGGCGCGCAACTGCGTACTGCCGCTGCGAATGTGATTGAGGACAATGGATGCCAGACGTTGATCGTCCTCAGGCGTCCACGCGTCGGATCTGGCCACCCACTTTTCCGCATTTTCCACAGAATATTCCTCCCTCGCGTCTGTACTATACTTTATTTCCACGCTTTACGAGATTCATACAATGCCCGAACAGAGGGTCTATAACATGCTATGAACCAACGGCCGCAAGGTGACCAGTCACAAGAAAAAATTCGTAGAGTGAACCCTATCGGCGGGGCGGGTGAAAGATTTTCGAGAAATCCGAACAGGAGTTCGCGTCCGGGTGCAGAATTCTCATGGAAGTACAGAAAGGAGTGGCCGCGATGCAATTGTCCATGCTGCTGGAGGAGTGGCGGCGAAGCCCGACGTTCGTAGACCAGGTGATGCACTGGGCGGTTCAGCCGGCACGTCCGCCGCGCCACCGGGGGCTGCCGGACTGGATTCATCCGCAGGTGCGCGCGGCGCTCGCGGCAAAAGGCATTGAACAACTGTATTCGCATCAGACGGAAGCGCTGGAGGCGGTGCACGCGGGACGCCATGTGATGGTGGTCACGCCAACGGCCAGCGGCAAGACGCTGTGTTACAACCTGCCCGTTTTGGATGCCATCTGCAAGGATGAGGGGACACGGGCCTTGTACATTTTTCCGACGAAGGCGCTCGCGCAAGATCAGGTGGCCGAACTGCACGAGGTGGTGGCCCACCTTCGCACCAACGTGCAGTCGTTCACCTACGACGGCGATACACCGATGCATGCGCGTCAAAAAATCCGGGAAGCCGGGCATATTGTGGTGACCAATCCCGACATGTTGCACGCGGCGATGCTGCCGCACCACACGAAATGGCTGCGGCTGTTTGAAAACCTGCGATACGTGGTGCTGGATGAAGCGCACATCTACCGCGGCGTGTTTGGCAGCCATGTTGCCAACGTGATTCGTCGCCTGCAGCGCATTTGCCGCTATTACGGCAGTTCGCCGCAGTTCATCCTCTGTTCCGCGACCATCGCCAATCCGGAGGAACTGGGCCGCGAATTGATAGACGACGCTGTGCATCTGGTGTCCGAATCGGGGGCACCGCAGGGGGAGCGGCATATCATCTTCTACAATCCGCCAATTGTGCAGCCGCAGTTGGGTTTGCGTCGGTCCGCCTTGCGGGAGGCGCGCCGCATTGGCGCGCGACTCCTGAAAGAGGACATTTCCACCATCGCGTTCGTGAAGACGCGAAACCAGGTGGAGGTGTTGGGCGCCTACTGGAAACACGATGTTCCCGAGCGGCTGAAAAATCGGGTCTTTGGTTATCGCGGAGGGTATTTGCCGAATGAGCGCAGGCGGATTGAACAAGGGCTCCGATCCGGGGACTTCCGCGGGGTGGTCAGCACCAACGCGCTGGAATTGGGCGTCGACATCGGCTCATTGGAAGCGTCCATATCCGTCGGGTACCCCGGTTCCATCGCGTCTTTCCGACAACAGAGCGGCCGGGCGGGACGGCGTCAGGGGGTATCCGTGAGCCTGCTCATCGCCAACGCGTCAGCGCTGGATCAGTACGTGGTCCGGCATCCGGAGGCGGTGCTGGACAGTCCGCCGGAAGCGGCGCGACTACACCCGGAGAATCTGTTGATTTTGGCGGATCATGTGAAATGTGCGGCGTACGAACTGCCGTTCACCGCGGATGAGACGTTCGGCGTGGAAACCACGGGGGAATTGCTCGACTATCTGGCGGACCATCGCGTCTTGCATCGGGGGAGCGACGGACGCTACTTCTGGATGTCCGACGCACTGCCGAGCCACAGTGTGTCACTGCGCAGCGCGGCGCAGGACAATGTGGTCATTGTGGATGAGAGTTCGGCCCGCCCCCGCGTCATTGGTGAAATGGACCGGTTCAGTGCGCTGACCATGCTGCACGAGGAAGCCATCTACCTGCACCAGTCAAAGTCCTATCAGGTCGAGCGGCTGGATTTGGAAAACGGAAAGGCATTCGTACGGGCCGTGGAAGCGGACTATTACACCGATGCGGAGTTGGCCGTGCGACTTCAGGTGCTGGATGTGTTGGCGGAGAAGCAGGGCCAGCACGGCACCCATCGAACGGGTGAAGTGATGGTGAACGCCATGCCCACTCTGTTCAAGAAGATTAAATTCGACACCCACGAAAATCTGGGCTGGGGAAAAATTCACCTGCCGGAAGCGGAACTGCACAGCGTCGGCTACTGGTGTCAATGGCGGCGGGATGTGCTGCCGTTTGACAATCAGCAATGGGAAACGGCGCTGCTCGGCGCTGCCTACGCCTTGAAACAGGCGGCTTCGCTGCACTGCATGTGCGCGGTCGGGGACATCCATGCCACGGTGCAGATTCGCGACGTCTTGGACGCTCTGCCCACACTGTATCTGTACGATGCGTATCCTGGCGGCGTCGGCATCTCCGAGCGCGTATACAGAACCGCCGATGAGGTGTTTGCCACGGCGCGGCAGATGGTGATGGAATGTTCGTGTGAGTCCGGTTGTCCATCGTGCATCGGCGCCCAGACAGACCCTGCGGCCAAATCGTTGGTGATACAGTTGCTGCAGCGTGTGCAACCGGTGGAGAAAGAGGTGCTCGCATAGGTGGGGCGGTCACTGTCAGAACGGCTGGCGGCGCTGCATCAGTCGGTGGGGCGCCAGGAGCCAAGACCGGGAGGCGAGGCTAGCGGTCGAGAAAAGCCCGAGCTGGAAATGGAACCGTTGAAGTCGGAACGTCATCCACACTCCGGTATGACCGTCTCGGCGGAGGCTGATGCGCATCCGTTGTTGGAGTTGGGCTTTCAGCCGGTGCTGCCAGCCGGAGTGAAATGGGATGGAACCCCCTGTGCCTGGCTGCGGGAGCTGCGCTATGATCTGCTGACTCGTCACGGGCAAGGTCGATTTTCGGACTTGCTCCATGTCCCTTTGGACGCGCTGTTTCGGGCTGGACGGGTGCAACCCGCAACCGTGGAGGCGCTCCGGTTCTACGACACGGAAACCACCGGACTCGGTACGGGGGCCGGCACCATACCGTTTCTGCACACCGTTGGCCGCGTGGACGGAGACGAATTGGTGCTACGGCAGTATTTTCTCGAGGATTACGGCAGCGAGCCGCAGCTGCTTCAGGCTCTGTGGCAGAACGAGTTCACCGACGGAACGGTGATGGTCACGTTCAACGGCAAGTCGTTTGACTGGACGCTGCTGAAGAATCGGATGGCCATGTATCGCCAGGCTGTGCCCGACATCCCTCAGCTGGATCTGCTGCACCCCAGTCGGCGGCTTTGGAAATCGCAATTGGAACGGATTACACTGCGGACCGTGGAGGAATCGGTGCTGGGGCTGGTGCGGACCGATGACGTACCGGGCAGGGAAGCGCCGGACCGATATTTTGCCTACTTTGACACGCGTGATGTCCAAGGATTGGTGCCGGTGTTTGACCATAACGGCACGGATGTCTGCAGTTTGATTCCTCTCACTGCCATGTTGGCCGGTGTGCTGGCGGGAACGGTTCCCGTGACCTCCGCCCAGGTCCAGACCGCAGTAGGGCGTTACTACGACGAGTGGCAGGAGTATGATTTGGCGGCGGCGTGTTTCGTGTCGGCGCTGAATTGTCCGGATGCGGACTGGCGCAGCTACTGGCTCTACAGCATGCATCTCAAACGACGGCGACGATGGGAGGAAGCGGCGGAGATCTGGGAGAAGCTCGTCCACCTTTATTCGTGGACGGTTCCGCCCGCTGTGGAACTGGCGAAATATGCCGAGCATCGGCTGCGGGACTATGACATGGCTCGCCGATGGACGGAGTGCGCACTGGAGCGGTCACTGCTGGCCCTTCGAGCAGGACTTTTCGATGGGAACGGGCGGTCAGCCGCGAGCGAAGAGCAGGGCGCGACGCATCACCCGGTGGTAATGGCGCTGCGCCATCGTCTGCAGCGGGTGATGCGGAAAGCGGAGCGTCGGCAAACCAGGGACGCATGAGCGCGAGCAACGCGAGACACCCTTATGAATTTGACTTTCGAGATGACACCCGAACAGTTGCCGGCTCCGACTCTCTACATGGCGCGGAAATGTGACGGATTGTTCACTCCGATCCACGGCTACACTTAGGAAAATCGACTCTAAACTGCTTTACGCTTTACGCCTTGGTGATGCCAAGGCGCTTTCCTTTTTGTAACAAAGTGACCGGTATGATCAATAATCCAGCAAAGGGGGAGGAAAAGTGATGAGTCCTTCCGAAGCGGCCCGAACCCTGTTTGAGCAGCACGGAGACGAGATATACCGATATATTCGCTTCACGGTTGGCAGTCACCAACCACCGGGGCGGTAGGGTGTATCCAACTGGTCTTGTGTCAAGTGGGCGACGGTGGACGCGAGGCGCTTGGGTAACTCGGAAATCTCAGACATCCATTGTTGTCGCAACTCCGGCGTGATGGTGCCTGGATTGAATTTGCCGATTGGGTACTGTAAATCGTCCATCAGTACTCCCCCTTTGTGCACTTTGGCACGTGTAGCCTGTACGGCGGTTGCCCGCGCCGTCCATACGCATTCATCATATCATTTCTTGGATTTTCATTTGTACACCGATGCAGGCATGCTGCGTCAAAATATCAGGTTGCGCAAACAGTATGAACGTTTGTAAAGTGAGGTTTGGCGGATCTCAATGGTAGTGGTACAGCCCATACGTTGTGCTTCCATTCGGGCAAACAGACTGCTTGGACCGGATTAGATACATCTGAAAATATATTTTACTAGATTGGAATGTTTAGAAGGGGTAGGACCAAAGGTTGTTGAAATCTCAGCGAAGGCTGATCCTGAGATGACTAAGGTTGAATACAACACAGATCACGGAGCACTGACAACGCAGGCCTTTAGTACTGATGAATCTGGATTACAGCAAGAGGTACTTCATCTGAAATTGCCCCAAGGGCACTTTACAAACTTTAAGTCGGACGGATATATCACCGGACCGGGGACACATTGATCTAAATTTTACAATGATTCTTTGGTGACGTTGCAAACATCTGCAGGAAAGGCAGTCTATGAAAACCGCCGATGAGCGGCTGCATGCGTTGACTCGAGATTTGGATGGTGTGGAATTTTCGTCAGGTCACATGGCGCAGCTGCGTCAGCGCATTCGTCAGATCAATGCATACGTGGTCCAGTGGGGGTACTCCTGAGTTCAATCACTGGAAATTTGCCCGCACACGCAAAATGGTTTTGGCCTATGCGGGCAGTGTCATTCTGCAGCTCGCGTACGATTCAAAATCATTGGGGGTGTGATGATAGTGCGGAAAGTGTGGTTTCTTGGGGTGTGCTCGGCGGTGTGCGTAGCGGCGGCATCGGGATGCAGTCCGGCGCCGCAACCTGAGCATCCGGAGCAGTGGCTTGGCATGGGCGGTTGGGCCATCAATGTGATGGGCAATCAGGCGTTTCCCGTTCCGCTTCAATACGAACTTCGCTGTCAGAATCCATCGTCAGCGGCTCAGGTGACCGCTGTCACGGTTCCGCAGGTGCCGGGACTCACGCTCGGGAACATCCAGACGGATTCTCGCTCTCAGGGCCAGCAAAAAATCTTCTTGGTTCACCTGACCGGTACGGTGACCGGACAGGAGCGGAACTATCCACTCTCCATTACGGTGCAGACCAATGGGTGGAAGCGAACACTCCCATTTGCCACGGTATCCACCGCTCCCATCCCAAACCCGGTGAATTGGGTTCACATTGACCAGGGGCTTGGGGGTGCCGGGGGGCCGTACATGTCTTCCCGCATCTATGAATTCGCCGTGACAAATCCAACTGACCGACCGATTCGGTTTGTTCGACTGGCGCAGGCCGGCAACTTTGCCATCGACAATTACCACGTCATCGCCGGATTGAATGACCAAGTGGACTCCATTCCCGCCAACGCCCGGTCCGTACCGGCAGGCGGAACGGAGATTCTGCCGCAGCAAACTGCAACCATCTACTGCTCCGTGCATTTCTCGGCCAACGTGCGCAACGTTGTCTTTCAACCTGCGATGGAACTGCAAAGGGAGGACGGGACAACGGGATTGGAACTGTTGTCCGCCGCCATCTGGACCGAGACGGAGTTGCCCAACGCCATGCCCAGTTCCTATGTGACCATTGCGAACGACGCTGCGGCGGTGTCCTCGGTCACCTGAAACCAGTGAGGCGCGCGCATCCAGTCCGGCGCACCGCTCCCCCACTCCGTGCCATTGCACAAACCATGCCTGTTCTGCAGCAGGTTTTCCGCCGGATAACTTGCAGCCAAGGACAGGCTTCGTTACTTTGGAATCAGAGAAGACGCGGGCATGTCAGCCAACGACGCCGCTTGTGTTTGCGGACAGGCGGTGGCAAGCCTATTGGCGTCTTGAACAGACAAGGAGTGGGACGTGATGCAGTTTCAGGGCTTTACCGACGCGGATTTCGACGTCTTTTCCGTGCCCGGTCTGGAGGCGCGCATGGAGGTGCTGAAACAGCGGGTGCGCCCCAAACTGGTGCAGCTGGGCGAAGACTTGGCTCCGTTCTTGTCGGAACAGTTGGGTGTGGAGATGTTTGCCCATGTCGCCAAACATGCCCGACGGACGGTCAATCCGCCAAACGATAGTTGGGTCGCTTTTTGTTCGGACAAGCGGGGCTACAAGAAACATCCGCATTTTCAGGTGGGATTGTGGCAAACGCACGCGTTTGCGACGTTTGGCCTGATTTCCGAATCGGGGGACCGGGCGCACTTTGCGGCACAGGTAAAGCGGCATGCCGCGGACGTGGTGGCTCGGATTCCAGGCCACTTTGAGTGGTTTCTGGATCACACCAATCCGGCCGGGGAATCGGCCGCGGAGGTGGATCGGCATCGGTTGGTGGAAATGGCCGACCGGCTCGCATCGTTAAAGCAGGGTGAGTTGTTGGTCGGGATCCGCATTCCGAGGGAGGAGGCGGTGACGCTGTCATCGGCGCAGTTCATGCAGCGGGTGCAGAACTGCTTTGCGGTGGTGACGCCGCTCTACGATCTGGCGACGAAAGAGGGCGTTCTGGGATGAAGAGCAGAGACGAGGCCTTGGCGCTGCTGCACGAATACACGGAGAGTGAATCCCTGCTCAAGCACGCCTACGCGGTGGAGGCGGCGATGCGGGCGTACGCGAAAAAGTACGGGGAGGATGTGGAACTGTGGGGATTGACCGGGCTGTTGCACGACTTTGACTATGAACGATACCCCTCTCCCGAAGAGCACACGGTGGTGGGCGCACGCATCCTGCGCGAGCAGGGATATCCGGAGTCGATGATTGACGCCATCCGCAGCCACGCGCACAACGGACCGCCGCGGGACACGCTGCTGGCGAAGGCCCTGTTTGCCTGTGACGAATTGTCCGGCTTCGTGATGGCGGTGGCCATGGTTCGGCCTACCCGCAACCTGGCGGACGTGGAAGTGAAAAGCGTTAAAAAGAAATTGAAGGACAAGGCGTTTGCCCGTGGCGTTCGCCGCGAGGATGTCTATCAAGGCGCGGAAGAATTGGGGGTCTCGCTGGACGAACACATCGCCTTTGTCACGGCGGCACTGACGGAGATTTCGTCGGTCCTTGGACTGGACGGCGCAACGTCTGCATGAAATTGGTGTACAAATGCGGAGAGCGGCGGCAGGAATCAAGCCCCCGTTGCGCGAAGCTATTGTGTGAATGTTTCTGCTTCGTTGGGGGAGGTCTTGGCGGCCGCTTTCGCCGTGTCGTCAGCAAGCAGGTGGAGGTGGAATGACGTGATTGTCACCGGAGATCAGATTGAAATTCCTTCTATGAGGATTTATGACATGTTGTCAGAATCTGCGACGCGTCGCCCCACGCAACGAGCCACCATCTTCGGGAACCATGTGTTGACGTACGAGCAGTTGCTGGTTGCGGTGCGGCGGGCCATGGCGGGGTTGAAAGCGCTCGGCGTCCAACAGGGGGACAGGGTTGGAATTCTGTTGCCGAACTGTCCTCAATACGTGATTGCGTATTATGCCATCACTGGAATCGGAGCCATCGTGGTGCAAATGAATCCGCTATCACCTCCACCGGAACTGGAGTATTTGTTCCAGGATTCCGGGGCAACCGCGGTCATTGCACTGGATAAAACCCTACCCGGCGTCCGCTCCGTTCAATCGGCCACTTCGCTGACGAATGTGATCGCTGTTCGGTTTGGCCAGTCGGAGGCCTCGTTGGCTGCGGGCGAGCAGTGGTTTGACGAGTGGCTGGCGTCCAGCTCGTCGGAAGCGGATCCAGCCAGTTTCGATCCGGACGAGACCATCGCCATCCTGCAGTACACCGGAGGAACCACGGGGCGTCCCAAAGGGGCCATGTTGACTCACCAGAACGTGGTGGCCAACGCCATCCAGGCGGATTCTATGATCCCTCACCAGGTGACGGAATCCGATATGTCCGTCTGCGCGCTGCCGTTGTTTCATGTGTACGCGATGACGGTGGCGATGAACGTGTCCATCTACAACGCAATTCCCATCCTCTTGGTCCCGCGTTTTCAACCGAAGGAACTGGCGGAACTGATTCAACGTCACCGACCGTCGTTCTTCCCGGCGGTTCCCACCATGTACCTGGCGCTGGCGCAAGCGATTCCAGAAGGTTCTGACGCGTTGTCGAGCCTGACGGTGTGCAACAGCGGCGGTGCGCCGATGCCGTTGCAGGTTATGCAGACGTTTGAAGCGGTGTCCGGAGCGACGGTGTTGGAAGGGTACGGGCTGTCCGAAGCGTCTCCGCTGACTCACGTCAATCCTTCTGCGGAGCGGCGCAAACTCGGCAGCATTGGGCTGCCCACGCCCAACACGGAAGTGCGCATCGTCAGTCTGGAAGATCCGTCCGTCACCCTGCCCGTCGGAGAAGAGGGGGAACTCGCCATTCGCGGACCGCAGGTGATGAAAGGATACTGGAAACGCCCGAAGGAAACGGCCGAAACGTTGGTCGACGGTTGGCTGCTCACCGGAGATGTTGCCAAAATGGATGAAGAAGGATACACCTACATTGTCGACCGCAAAAAGGATATGATTATTGCGAGCGGGTATAACGTGTACCCGCGGGAGGTTGAAGAGGTTCTGTATCAACATCCGGACATTCTCGAGGCGGCGGTGGTCGGTGTGCCCGACAGCTATCGCGGCGAAACCGTGAAGGCGGTCGTGGTCTGCAAGCCGGGCAGGGAACTGACTGCGGAAGCCGTCGAGAGCTGGTGCCGCAAGCATCTCTCCGCGTACAAAGTGCCGAAACTCGTGGAATTCCGTACGGAATTGGTGAAATCCGCAGTGGGCAAAGTCCTGCGCAGGAGCTTGCGAGAACAGCCAACGAGGTGAGTTCGTGGAGATTCACCTGTTGCACAGCAACGACGTGCACAGCCACTTGGAAAATCACATGAAGCTGGGGCATTCCCTGCGCCAGTTGCGCGACACGCTGCGCGGCGCGGGGCATGCCGTTTTGACATTTGATATCGGCGATGCCATCGACCGCGTGCGTCCCGAGACCGAAGCCACGATGGGCGAAATCAACGCCGCCATGATGGCGGCGCTCGGGTACGATGGGTGGGTGTTCGGGAACAACGAAGGGTTGACCATTCCCTATGCTCACTGGCAGACCCTGCGCGAACGCGCAGAGACCACGGTGTTTGGCACCAATTTACGATCCGCCGGGGCTCCCATCCCCGGCTTTGTTGACTGGAAGGTGTTCACGTTTGGCGACGTCCGCGTCGGCGTGTTTGGGGTAACTGCCCGCTACGACAAACCGTACGAACACCTGGCGGTTACAGCCCTGCCCCCGTTTCCCCAAGCATCCCAGGCAGTGGCGGCGCTGCGGGCTCAGGGATGCCACGTCATTGTGGCGCTGTCCCATCTCGGGATTTGGGACGATAGGAAAATGGCCGCGGCCGTCCCGGGCATTGACGTGATTCTCGGCGGCCATTCCCACACGTGGATGGAAGGGCCGGAGTTTATCGGCAATACGGCCGTATTCCAGGTGGGATTGCACGGCCAGGCATTCGGCCACACAATCCTGAAGCTTCATCCGCACACCCGGCGGGTCACGGGTGTGGCTGCTCGAACCATACCGACGGAGACGCACCAGCCATTGGATACCGCGATGCTGTCCGCGTATCGGGGATACCTGCCGGCTGTGCGCAGGCGTTTGTCGGATGCGGTGACCCGGTTGGCACGACCGCTGCCCGTCTGGTTCGAGGAGGAGTCCCCGTTTGCGAATCTGCTCGCCGATGCGCTCCTGACCGCCTTTCCGTGCGATGGCGCCATCATGATGGCAGGCGCCCTCAATGCCAGCCTGCTCGCGGGGATCATCACGCGCGGGGATGTGTTGGCGGCTTGTTCCACGCCCACTCGACCGCTGTTGATGAATCTGCGGGGCGAGGATTTGTGGGAGATTGTTGCCAAGTCGCTGCAGCGGGAGTACTTTGCCGCGAGAGGGAAGGGATTCGGCTTCCGCGGCAGCTTGGTGGGTCGTCTGGCGCTCAGCGGACTTCGTGCCACATTGACGCAGGCGGAAACGGGAATGCGAGCATCCAGGAACGAATATGCGTTGAGCGCGCTATCCATCGGTGGGCAGCCGGTGGTGCCGGAAGCCGTGTATCGCATCGTGACCTGCGAATACCTCTGGCTGTCACCGTTGTATCCGGAATTTCGCCGCGGGTGGGATATCGACATTCGCCCTTTGTTGGTCCGTGAAGTGCTGACGGATCATCTGCGGAACGGCGTGTGCGTTGCTGGCGCATACGAACGGCGGTATCATGTGATTTCGTAGGCGGACGGTGTGCAATCGGCGCCGTCAGACGCCGCGAACGAAGGAGTTTCATGTCATGCTGCGGTGGACAGACTCATACATTCCGAAAAGAGGACGTGACCATGAAACGTTTGATGTCCAGAGCCAATGCGCGTCGAATGCTGGCGAAGCTGGAACTTGCGTATCCGGACGCCAAGTGTGCGCTCAACTATACCACCCCCTTTGAATTGTTGATTGCCACCGTGCTGTCCGCGCAGTGCACGGATGCACGCGTAAACATGGTGACCGAACGCCTTTTCAAAAAATATCGAGGTCCGGAAGACTACGCGGCGGTCACACCGGAAATACTGCAGGAAGATATTAAGGAATTGGGATTGTTTCGTGCCAAGGCGGAAAACATCGTGGCGGCCTGTCGCATGCTGCTGGAAAAATTCCACGGCGAGGTACCCAAAACGCAGGAAGAGTTGGTGCAATTGCCAGGTGTGGGCCGGAAGACGGCCAACGTGGTGCTGTCGAACGCGTTCGGTGTGCCGGCGCTTGCCGTGGACACCCATGTGCAGCGCGTTTCGAACCGGCTGGGTTTGGCCAACAGCATGAATCCGGAGATCACCGAACGCCAAATTTGCCAACAGATTCCACAGAAGTTGTGGTCGCAGGCGCACCACTGGCTGATTCATCACGGCCGACAGGTTTGCACTGCCCGCAACCCCAAGTGCGACATCTGTCCGGTATCGGAGTTCTGTCAGTTCTACAAAGTCCTGCAAAAGGAAGAGAAGCTGAAGGAGAAAGTGTTTCCTGCGGCATCGCGAACAGACGGAAATCCACCGAAGTCGTCTGCGGCAGCCCCGCGGCGGAATGTCAGACGGCGGGCGCAGGAGCGCTGACATCGCATCATTCGGGCACGTATGGTTCGTACTGGCCCCCCTCGACACGCCGCATGGGAAGCCCGCAATGCGCGCACGCATCGGTGGCACCGGTCAGCCGGATGCGCTGGCCGCAGCGCGGACACTCGATCTCGTTCAACCGCGTGTTGACGGGTCCAAACCGAAAATAGATCCCGATGCCGGCCACCCATGCGAGGCTGCCAATCACCAGCAGCACCGGCAACAGGACTTTGTCATAGACGCCGAGATACATCACGAAAAAGCCGCCGAACATGAGGAGCAGGGCCCAATTGCGCCATCGGTTAATGTTCATGCCTGGGTTCACCGCCTTGGCTGTCACGCGATGTTCACGCGATTGTGTCACTGACTCTATCGTATCGGATGGAGAACGGAGAAGTCCATCGTACCGCTGGCGCAAACCATCCGTGCAGGCGAGGAGGAGGACCATGTGGAAAAAAGCGTTTGTGGCACTGCTGTCATTCAATCTGTTGATTGTTGTCGGGCTGACGTTGTGGTGGGGCTCGTTGCCGAAGACGGCCATCGTGCAGCGCCAGGTGAATCGTGTTGCGAGCCAGAATCACACGGCGACCGTGCAGTTGGCGGTCGGCGAGGACGCGGTCAATTCCTACCTCGAATACGCGGTGTCAGAGCAAAAGGACGTGCAGCGGGTGCTTTCGTATGCGCGCGTTCACTTTGCGGATAACTGGGATGTCCAGGTCGGCATCAAATTGGCGGATCGGGTGATTCCGTGCGACATTCAGATGGAGCCAACCGCGAACAATGGCAATCTGGCCCTTCATGTCACGCAGGCGAACATGGGTGAAATTCCAGTGCCCGTGAGCGCGTTGTTTTTCGTCTTCAATCGGCTTCCGTGGCCGAACTGGATTTCGGTGGATTCCAATCAACACATCCTCAATCTGCTGTTCTCTAATCGTCCGCAGGAACCCTACGGAGTTCAGGTTATGAACTACTCGTCGACCACAAAACTGGTGACGCTGCGCGTTTCGATTGTCCCAAAATCCCTGCTGAGTAACTGACTGGGAATAATCTGCGCACGGATGTTGCACGCTACGTCCACAGAGTGGATTGGGGGGACGTACGTGCAGATACCGGGATGGCTCCGCAGATTAGTGGTTGTGGATGACGGGGTGCTGGACGAACAGTTCTCGCTCACCAACGGCACCAACCGCTCCAATCGCTCTGAAGGCGGGGCGCAGGGAGCGACAGAAACAGGGGGACAACCGGACGAGCCCGAGGTCACCGCGCGGGAGCCCGGCGAAGTGGTCGTCCGACGCCCCAAACCTGTGCGCGAACTGATTCGGGAAGCCGAGCGGGGGCGCAGTGTGCCGGTTACGGGCGACAAGCTGCCGGCGGATATCGATGAAGCCCAGGCGATGCTCAAACACATTTTCCATCTTCCCCAGAATAAGGACATCGTCATCCGTGAGTTTTTCATCGGGACGGAGCCCAGAATCAAGGCGCTCGCAGTCTTCGTGGATGGCATGTCGGATAAGAACATCATCAACACGCACATTCTCGAACCCCTGATGATTTTGACGCAACTCGGCCACGAGCAGGCGTCACATACCATGGATACCGTCAAAGCCGCGTTGCTGCCCGGCAACCAGGTGGTGGAGTTCGATTGCTGGAAAGACGTCACGGCCGGGATTCTGACCGGATCGACGGTGGTGTTCGTGGACGGCTGCGCCTCCGCGCTGATGGTCGAAACGAAGGGTTGGGAGCACCGCATGGTCGGCCTGACCCAGACGGAGGCCGTGGTTCGCGGCCCTCACGACGCGTTTACGGAAAGTTTTCGCGCCAACACAGCGTTGGTACGGGCCCGGCTGCGCAGCGAAAACCTGGTGACGGAGATGCTCAGCGTCGGGCGCCTGGCCAAGACGGATGTGGCCATCATGTACGTGGCGGGCCTGACGAACGAACAACTGGTTCAGGAGGTAAAGCGTCGGATTCAGGCGATTGACGTGGACTATCTGGCGGAGAGCGGATTGTTGGAGCAGTTCATTGCGGACAACCCGTACATGGTGGTGCCGCAATCGCTGTCGACGGAGCGGCCGGATCGGATTGCACACATGCTGTCGGAAGGGCATGTGGCCATCTTCGTCGGGAACAATCCGTACGTGCTCGCGGTGCCGGTGGTGTTCTGGACATTGATGCACTCACCGGAAGACGCGTACCTGCAATGGCCGTTTGGCACGTTCCTGCGAGGGCTTCGCTGGGTCTCGCTGTTGGTCGCCCTGTTGATGCCGGCGCTGTACGTGGCCATCACGAACTTTCACCCCGAGATGCTCCCGACCGACCTGCTTCTGGCGATTGCCGGCAGTCGCGAACAGGTTCCGTTTCCCGTGATTCTGGAAGTCATGCTGATGGAGTTCGCCATTGAGCTGATTCGCGAAGCCGGGATTCGAATTCCATCAGCCATTGGCCCCACCATAGGTATTGTCGGCGCCCTCATTATCGGCCAGGCGGCGGTGCAGGCGGGCATTGTCAGTCCGCTGTTGGTCATTGTGGTGGCGGTCACGGCGCTGGCCTCCTTTTCCATTCCGAATTACACGCTCGGGTTCGGCGTACGGCTGCTCCGCTTCGTCTTCCTGATTGCCGCGGCCATGTTTGGGTTTTACGGCATTACGCTCACGTTCTGTCTGATGCTGGCGCGCCTGGCGGTGCAAAGGTCGTTTGGCGTCCCCATCTTCGCGCCGGTGACACCCAGCATGGGCGCGTCGCCCGACGTGCTGCGCCGCGGCCAGGCGTTCATGATGAACAAGCGCCCGTCCTATTTGCAGACCCGCGATACGCGGCGCCAACAGAAATACACGCGAACCTGGAGCGCCACCTCGCCGCGCAACCAGGATAACCGCAACGACGGAGGGGATGCGTAATGCCGCGGCCGCAAGCGGAAGCCAGCATCGGCGGCAGAGAGATGACCGCCACTTTAACCATCGTGGTCGCATCACACACATTTCTCAACTATCCGCGGGTGGTGTCCGCGGCGGGGTATGAAGCGAGTTGGATGGTGCCGATTCTGTCGGCGGTGATTGCCCTGGTCGTGGTCCTTGCGCTGGACTGGTTGTTTCAGCGATACTTCTCCGACATGGGATTGGCGGAGGTGTTCCAGCAGCGTTTTGGCATTCCGGTTACGATGGTGCTCTGCGTGGTCATCGCGTTGTACTTTCTCGCCATCACCGCCATCATTCTGCGCCAGTTTATGGAGAACGTGGTGACAACGGTGTTGCCAAACACCCCCATATATGTGGTGGGCGGTCTGTTCATCATCACGGTGGTGTACGTCGCCTTCTGCGGACTGGAGGGCATTGGCCGCATTGCGTTTCTGGCGCTGCCCGTGTTCGTGGTGGGGATTATCTCTCTCTGTCTGTTCACCATGAACCAATGGCGCCCCGCGTTCCTGTTCCCGCTCTGGGGGGCGGGTATCCCCAATCTGCTGTGGGGAGTGTTGGACAACAGTTCCATTTTCACCAACGTCATTGTGCTCGCCATGATTCGCATGCACATTCATGATCCGAAGGAGTTTCGCCGCATGGGCGTGCGCAGCACGCTATACGCCACCGTGTTGTTGGTCTGCTTTCTGCTCACCTACCACATGGTTTTCAGTCCAGCGGAGACCGTCAAACTGACGTCCCCCATGTACTCGATGGCGCGTTTGATCCACCTCGGGCGGTTTGTGCAACGGTTGGAGAGCATCTTTATTTTCATGTGGGTCAGCGCGGCCGTGGTGAAGTTGACCATCACTCTGTGGTGCGCGGCCTACGCGCTGAGTGTCGGCATGGGCTGGCCAGTGCTCCGCCCCATTTTGCCAGCGCTCGGATTGTTGTGTTTGGCGGGCAGTCTCCTACCCACCAACCTGAGCGTTGTCCTTCAGACGATGGACAAGCTGATTTTGAAGTGGACGTGGTTCATTGTGTTCTTGCTGCCGTTGCTGGGACTGCTGATAGCTGCGATGCTGCCGAAACGGAAGGTGGTGTGATATGCTGCGGTTTCTCGCTGCCATGGTGATTCCGTTATGGGTGTTGGTGTACACGGTTCAGTTCGGCCGTTGGATGCACAAAAAACGCCTGCGGGTGGGCGCGTGGTCGGCGTATACCGTGGGCGCTGCGGCATTTGTAGCAGCGGGGGTTGTGCTGTGGCGCGTGTGTACGTGAAACGTTCTGATCCCAGGGGCGTTGCAGGGTGAGGGGACGACAGACAGGTATGGCACGCTGCGATGATGGCGGCGCGTTTTCTCAAAGCCCGCGAATGCTCCGATGGCAGACGCGCAGGCCGGGGACACGCAGGTATAATGAGAGTGGAGGTGTCGCGGATGGGCGCACAGCACTCGGACAAAGGGTCGAACCGACCCAAGGTGGTGATATACACGGACGGCGCATGTTCACGAAATCCCGGACCGGGGGGATGGGCCGCCGTTCTTACATACAATGGAAATATCAAGGAGCTGTCAGGCGGAGCCGCCATGACCACCAATCAGCGGATGGAACTGCAGGCGGCCGTGGAAGCTTTGCGGTGTCTGAAAGTTCCATGTCAGGTGACGCTGCACAGCGATTCGGCCTACTTGGTCAATTGTTTCCGTCAGAAGTGGTATCAGGGATGGCAGCGGAACGGTTGGCGAAACAGCAAGGGGGAACCGGTGCAGAACCAGGATCTCTGGGAGGCACTGCTTGCGGAGACCGCTCGTCACCAGGTGACGTTCGAAAAGGTGAAGGGACATGCCGGCGTCGCATGGAATGAACGCTGTGACGAACTGGCCAGGGCGGCGGTGCCGCGGTGACAGATCTCAGCCTGGAGCAGCTGCGTCGCCTGGGGCGAGAGGCGGGACTGGACGTGATTGGTGCCACCACGGCGGATCCGTTCCCGGAACTGGCCGACCGGCTTCACTCATACGCAGAGCGCGGCCGCACCGGCTATGAGCATGCCGTGGTGGAGGACCGGATTCATCCGGAGCGGTGGATGCCCGGCGTCAAGTCGCTGATTGCGGCGGCCATGCCCTACCTGACCGAGGCGGGGAAGGAACTGGCGAAGCGTCATCCCGCGGGCGGGGGGCACGGCGTGGTGACCGTGTATTCATACGGCGAGGATTACCACCGCGTCCTGCAACGCCGCCTGGAGGCACTCGCCGCAAGCATTGAGGCGGAAATCGGACGTCCGTTCGCCCGGAAAGTGTCGGTGGACACGTCGCCGCTGGTGGACCGGCGCGTGGCGGAGCGCGCGGGCATTGGCTGGGTTGCGAAGAACTGCATGTTCTACACTGAAAAGTACGGATCGTTTGTGTTCATTGGCATTCTCGGCGTGGACCTGGAGGTGGAAACGAACGATTTGCAGGCAAACGACAAGTTTGCTGCGGGCTGCGGCGATTGCGACCTGTGTCTTCGGGCGTGCCCGACCGGCGCGCTGGTGGCGCCCGGCGTCATCGACGCGACGCGATGTCTCTCCTACATCACGCAGATGAAGGGCATCATTCCGCGAGAATATCGGAAAGCCCTCGGCCGCCGCGTGTGGGGATGCGACACGTGTCAGTGGGCATGTCCCATCAATCGCGATGCGAGCGCCTCTCCGCATGTGGAATATTTGCCGCAGGGGGAATTGGAGCATCCGGATTTGTTGGCGATTCTCGAGCTGACCAATCGACAGTTTCTGCGGCTATACGGACACACGGCAGCCGCTTGGCGCGGGCTTCGGACGTGGCAGCGGAACGCGTTGATTGCTCTCGGCAACAGCCGCCGCCAGGATGCCATCCCCCATATTGTGCCGTTTCTCTCCCATCCGCGTCCGGAACTGCGTGCCAGTGCGGCATGGGCGCTGGAGCAATTGGGGGGCGAGGCGGCGCGCGCGGCGGTGGCTCAAGCCTACGAAAGGGAGGCGGACGAGCAGGTACGGGCGGATATGGCCTGGGCGATTGGGAAAGGAGAGGATTCGTGATGAACGAGGAACGGCAAACGGTGCGCGTGGTACGGCACTTGCAACAGCCCCCGTTTGGGATACTGCGAGTGACCGCGGAATGCGAAGGTGTGTGCGCGGTGGATTGGGATGTCCATCTTGAGGCGGAGAACTGCACAGGCTCGCTGGATGCGGGGGATGCCGCCGTCTCCCGAGCGGCCGCTTGGGCGGATGCCGCGGTGCAACAGTTGTGCGAGTATTTTACGGGCTTGCGCCGGGGGTTTGACGTGCCGTTGGTGCCTCGTGGCACGGCGTTTCAACAGGCGGTCTGGGCGCACCTGTTGTCCATTCCCCCTGGGGAGACCCGGACCTACCAACAGGTTGCAGCGGCGATTGGCCGTCCGCGCGCGGTTCGAGCGGTGGGACAGGCGAACCGGGCGAATCCGATTCCCATCTTGATTCCGTGTCACCGGGTCGTGGGCAGCCAGGGGAAACTGGTTGGCTACGCGGGAAGTCAGGTGCATCTGAAGCAGTACCTGCTGACGTTGGAACAGGCGGAACCCAATTCGTGGGCAGCAGACGGAGGCCCCGCCGCGGGCGCCGTGGGTCGGCGTTAGTCGGGCTGACGGCGGATTTGGCCAAGGAGTGCCTCGAGAAACGCCTGTCTCCGCGGTTCCTGCTCGACGCATTCCCGCAGTTCATCAATTTGCGTCCTGTCTTTGACGACGTAGCTGCGGGTATGCGCCAGGCGCCAGGCTCGGTACGGGAAACAGAGAAGACCGTAGACCCACAGGTATTCGGTGGCATCCATCGGACGCACGCGGTCGTAGGCGAGAAAGCAGGTGTACGCCGCCTCCGACCGCCACTGCAGGCGCTGCAGGCTGCGCCTCAGCAGGTGCGAGAGGTCGAGGACGCGCGGGGCGAATGTCGCGAGATCGAGATCAATCAATACGACCTGTTTCTCCTTTGTATAGATGAAATTGTCTGGAATGACGTCGAGATGGCACAGTCCGGGATTCTCCTCGTCGTCGACCAGGAACCTGCGGCAATCGGCCGATTCCGCAATGCGGACCGCCTTTTCCGCATCCTCGCGAAGAGCGGGGGCAATGCGCGAGAGGAGTTGGTCGAATTCGTCCGGATGCTGCTTGGCCTCAGATTTCAACAAAAGATTTCGTAAGTCCTCGCTCCGGCGGCGAAGCATGGCTGGCAGTCCAAACTCAGGCGTGGGATTGGCGCGGCTGGACTCAAATCCTCGGCTTCGCTCGTGAAACTCCGCCAACGCCGCGGCGGTGCTCTCCAGTTGTGTTAACGAGGAAAAATTGACCGGATTTCCATCCACCCAGCGGGTTGCATAGTAGGTGCGCTGATTGCGCGTGATGTAGGGTTTGTCTTTATCCGCCAGCGCAAACGGGGTGACGCAGGTCAAACCTTCGCGCCGCAAGTGGCGGACCAGCTCATGCAGGAACCGAACATGCTGCGCATCCGTGTGCGTCCGCTTGACGGCAAAGATACCGCGCTGCGTTCTGACCTTGACCACGCGCTGGCGGACTTCCGCCGCGTGCACGGTCCAGCCGTATGCCTTCGTCATCGATGGCGGAATGCCGGCCTGGCGAAAGGCCGCTTGCCATGAACGCTTTCCCGAAGCGGACGCTGGGCTCCCTGAGGCGAGGGTGGTCTGAACAAATTCGTCTTCGGCCTCATTGGCCGCCGTGGACTCCGAGGGCATTCGACTGCGGGAACGCGCGGCAGTGGCCGTCGATGGCGGTGTGGACGGCACAGAACGGTCGCTCTGCTGTGTCCGGTTGACCGGGTGGGTGCTTGGTGCGCGCCATGCCCTGGAGCTTTGGACCGTTTCATTGGCGGACGGATCGGCCGTGGTTGTGGGTGCGCTCGCCGCAGGCGTGGAATGAAACCATTTTCCGGTGCGCCTGCCGGGCAGGATGCGCGGGGATGTGTGCGCCGTTCCGGAAGCTGCCGCCGCCTCCTTGAGGATATGGTCGAGAAAGGGCGGCGGTGTGGTGAATTCCTTGACCAGGTGAGCCAGCCAATCGGGCATGGATCGCTTTGCCAAAACCAACACCTCGCTTTCAGCGTGTGCGTCTGGCACAGCCTATTCGCGAGGTGCGGTGGTTGTATGGGCATACGCCCGGTCCTGTTTATGGGCTCATTCGGTCAGTTCGCCAAGCGTTGTCCAGACTTCCAGTTTGGTCTTCACGCGCTGAATCACCGCATCCGTGAAGTCCGTGGTGCTCGTGCCGCCGCCGAGATCGGCCGTGCGCGCTCCGCCGACGACCGCTTCCAACGTCGCCTCGTAAATGGCGCGGGATACGGCCTGCGCTTGGCGGTTGTCATGATAGGCGAGCAACGATGCTCCCGCCAGAATCATGGCCATCGGATTGGCCACATTCTTTCCGAACAGGCTCGGGGCGGTGCCATGGGGGGCTTCCGCCATAATCACCTGGGGCTTCCACTGTTCGTCGAGCGCCAGCAGAATGGATTCCGATCCGGCAATCGATCCGAACATCTGCAGGACCAGGTCGGACAGGCAGTCACCGTCCCGGTTGAGAGCCGGAATCACCAACGCTTCGCCCGCTTTCACCAACAGCAGCGCGTAGGTGGCGTCAATCAACTGCGGTTCATAGGCCACACCTGGATAGCGCTTGGCGGCAGCGTCCAACTCTTCCTTCAGCATGCCTTCATAGACAGGGCTGACCGTGAACTTGGGGCCCCCGAACACTTTGGCATTGGTCCGTTGCGCGTGTTGGAATGCGTATTCTGCGACGCCGCGGCAGACTTTGCGCGAAATTTTCTCGGTGCGGAATGCAATCTCGTCGCCATCCGCGGATTCTCGCCACTCCTTCGCGCCATAGGCGTCGTCCACCGCCATGCGGACCACGGAAATCGGGGAGTACACGCCGACCGGGGGCGCAATTCCCGGAATTCGACGGCCTGTCCGCACAATGACGGTGCCGTTGATTTCCTTGCGCAGAATGGCGTTGGGGCTGCCGACGTCACCGCTGGTTTCGGGAGTGATGGTGGCCGCTTTGAGACCATAGCGATGTTCCTTCATGGCCCGTGCCGCTTCGAAGACCACCTGGTTGTTCGTCTTGCGGCGATTTTCCAAACTCAGATCATAGCGCAGAAATTCGATGGGAAGGCCCGTGACCTCAGGGGACAGAACGCGCAACGCCTCTTCCAACAGTTCCTGGCCGGTCTGGTCTCCTTCCATCACCACGATGGTTAGATGGTTGCTCATCTCTCATACACCTCGGTTCTTGGATGTGGCGGATTGCAACTGTTCAGGATGGGAGGGCGCATCCGGACAGCCTGTCTAATGCGAGAGCAACTTAGTGATGAGCGCTGCGGACTCCCGCACGACCTCGATATACTCCGACATTTTGCTCTGCGTGAAACGCGTCACCGGGCCAGAGACCGACAGGGCAGCGACAAAGCGATGTCGGCCGAAGATGGGTGCGGCCAGAGCGGCTGCACCGGAATCGCGCTCTTGAACACTGATAGCGTATCCATCCTTGCGGATATTCTCCAATTGAGTCAACAGATCTTCCCGGGAAAAGTCTGCCGGGATGGATGGGTCCGCCAGGACCTGCTCCAACGTCTCCGCATCGGCGTAGGCGAGCAGGACCTTCCCGGACGCGCCGACGTACAGGGGATACGTCTTGCCGATGGTAGCGACGTTACGAACCGGTTCCATACTTTCCACTGCCTGGATACGAATGCGCTCCGTTCCGGAACGGATATACAGGCTGACCGTTTCCGAGGTTGCGTCGCGCAGTCGAGTCATGACGGGGAGGACCGCTGTCGTCAGTTCATCCGAATGATACACATTGTGAATCAGTTCCAGGATAGTCCATCCGAGCACATACTTGTCGGTTCCGGGCTGTTTGCGGACAAACCCTTTGCTCAACATGGAGGTCAGCAAGCGATGGACCGTGCTTTTGTGCAGGCCGACTTCCCGTGCAATTTCACTCAAACTCAGGCCCGTTTCACTGCGGGAAAAGCAAAGCAGGATATCCAATGCGCGATCGACCGCACGCACGCCCGTCTGCGGAGCGTCGGGGTTTATCATACAGAGCCCTCCTGAAGGTGTCCCGCCAAACGGAACGATGTTCCGAGCGGTAGTATATCACAACCGACAAACCGACGTCACTATTTCCAGGTCTTCGGATTGTCACTTGCTGGGCAGTGCACATAGGCTATGGAGGAATGAGTGTGCGGAAGGAGGGGAGCGGGATGCAGACGTGTTTGGATGCGGTTCAGGCATATTTTGATACCAGAAACCGCGCCTGGATCACTGGAGATGTGGAAGCGATGATGCAGGCGGCCGGTTTGTCGCAGCGGCGGCACGGTATCCAGGTGGAGCGGATGACAGCGAGTATCGAGCGGCTGCGGCGTTCCATGGCCCGCCGCGGCCGCCGCTTGCTGCGCGCCCACTCCAACGTGACGGTTCGCCATCTGGGGCAGGCGGCGGACGGAACCCGGACGGTGCGGGTTGACGAACACGTGATATGGGTGTATGCGGACGGGCGCGACTACGACGTGGAAGCACGACTCATCCGGCATAATCAGCAATGGGCGCAGCACGGGGGAGTTTGGGTGCTGGTGGGATGCAGGGAATCGAGTGAAGGTGCGCCGGTGGAGGATGTTGTGGAGGACGCCTCGAGCCGTCTCGCGTTCGAGGTGACTGTTCGGGAAGAGCGGCGGCCGAAGGAGAAAACGTGTGTCCAATATGACAGACTTCGGGCCATGCGCTACGCGGAGTTGTGGTGGAACGGATGGAATCCGCAGTTCCCTCGCCTGAGCGACGACTGCACGAACTTTATTTCGCAGTGTCTCTGGGCAGGTCGCATGCCGATGAAGCGAGCCCGCAACCGCGGACAGGGGTGGTGGTGCCGATTGGGGGCAGGTGCGCGGGATGAAGCTTGGAGTTACAGTTGGACCACTTCGCAGGCGCTCTTCGCCTATCTGACGAAGCACGTCGGTGCGCATCTGGTCGGCAATCCGCAGGAACTGAAAATTGGAGATCTGGTGTTTTACGATTGGACGGGCCAGGGAAAGTATCATCATACCACCATCGTGGTCGACTTCGACGGATCCGGGCATCCATTGGTCAGTGCGCACACGGACAGCAGCTACCGGCGCCACTATCAGTACTCGGACAGCCGCGCCTGGACGCCGCGGACCACGTATCGCTACGTGCGGATGCCGGACACTTTCTGCTGACGGGCCGGCAAGTCAGGCCGTGACAACTCCTGGAATTCATGGGCCGTCCCGCCGTGACGCCTGGGTCGGCGGGTCCGGCTTATGATACACTTTGGGTGAATAGAGAGAGAAGGGGCGAAAGTTGTGCATATTGTGCTGGTGGAGCCGGAAATTCCGGCCAACACAGGGAATATTGCGAGAACTTGTGCTGCGACCGGCAGCGTGCTGCATCTGGTTCGCCCACTGGGCTTTTCCACCGATGACAAGCAGTTGAAGCGAGCCGGGCTCGATTATTGGCATCTGCTGGACATCCGGTACCACGATTCGTTCGACGAATTGTTGGACAAGCATCCGCAGGGCCGGTTTTTTTATGTCGAGACCAGCGGAAAGCGCCGGTACACGGACGTGGTGTACCGCCCGGACGATTTCGTGGTGTTTGGCAAAGAAACCAAGGGATTGCCGCAAGACTTGCTGGCACGGTTTCCGGATCAAGTCGTCCGCATTCCCATCCGGCCGGACGCGAGATCGCTCAATCTGTCGAATGCGGTGGCGGTAGTGGTCTTCGAAGCCCTGCGGCAGGTGGGCTTCCCGGAATTATGTTGAGCTGCAAATCCGCATAACGCCGCGGGTATGGGAGGGAACCGCATGACACTCCGCGCTTTGTTGTTCGATTTGGACGGCACCCTGCTGCCGTTGGATCTGGATGAATTTCTGAAAGGGTATTTTCGAGCCCTCGTCCCCAGTGTCGCGCACGTGGTGGATACGGCGACGATTGTCTCCCAGATCACAGAGGCCACCGAGGAGATGATCCGCAACGAGGATGCGAACCACACCAATGAACAGGTGTTCCGAATGGCATTCTTTGGCAAGAGTGGACTCTCCGAAGAAACGGTCTGGCCGGCGTTTGAAGCGTTCTACGAGACGGCGTTTGCATCACTGCGGGCACTCACCCAACCCACGTCGATTGCCCGGGAAATTTGTCAAACCGCATATCGAAAAGGATATCGATTGGTGTTGGCAACCAATCCTATTTTTCCGCAGACCGCGGTGCGGCAGCGGATGGAATGGGCAGGCATTGGGGATATCCCGTTTCATTTGGTGACCACGATGGAGGACATGCATTTCTGTAAACCCAATCCGAAGTATTACATGGAGATTGCGGAGAGACTGGACGTTTCCCCTGAGGAATGCATGATGATTGGCAATGACGTGCAGGAGGATGGTGTGGCGGGGAAAATCGGCATGCAGACATTTTTGGTTCGGGATTGTCTGATTGATCGCGGCGTGGGCCACATGGAATTTACGCGAGAGGGTTCGTTGGCGGATGTGCTGCGATTTGTGGAATCTTTGCCAACGATGATTGCTGAGTAACGTTCCCCGCATCCATTGGATGTGTGGCCACGCGTCCGTTGCGACACCGTTTTGCGGACGAGCTCGACTTTGCGGACACTCTGTGCGCTTACCCATTCATTGGGACGCCACAGTCCATAGGATGTGGTGTTTCAACGAAAGGGAGGGAGAAGGATGTACGGAGTATTTGGAAGCTATACCGCATGGGCAGTGGTGTTCCTCATCATCTTTGTCCTGTTCTTCCTGATTGTCCCGGGATACGGCTACGGGGCAGGTTATGGCGCCGGCGTGGCGGGCACCGGTACGGCTGTCGTTTACTGACGAGCTTCAAGATAAAGGGCTGCCCCGGTGCCAATGGCACGCGGGCAGCCCTTTGTACGCAAAGAACTTATTTCGACACAATGTGAATGGGCGAGCCAAGAGCGACTTCCGACGCTTCCATGACCATCTCTCCCAGCGTGGGGTGCGCGTGAATGGTCAGGGCGATGTCCTCCAGCGTAGCGCTCATCTCGATGGCGAGACCCAATTCCGCAATCAGGTTGGACGCCTCGGTGCCAATCACCTGTGCCCCGACCAGCACGCCGGTCGCTTTGTCGGCAATCAGGCGGACAAAGCCGGCATCGGCGCCCAGCGCCACCGCACGGCCGTTGGCCGCGTACGGGAAACGCCCAACCGCGATGTCGCCGTACTGTTCCTTGGCTTCCTGTTCGGACAGGCCCACCGAGGCGATTTCCGGATCGGAGAATACCACCGACGGGATGCACCGATAATCCACGGCACTCGGATGGCCGGCAATCGCTTCGGCGGCCACCTTGCCTTCGTAGGACGCCTTATGCGCGAGCGCGGCACCGGGCACAATGTCGCCGATAGCATAGATGTGCGGCACGCTTGTCCGACACTGGCTGTCCACTTCAATCAGGCCGCGGTCAGTCATCTTCACACCGATGCTCTCCAGGCCAAGGTCATCCGTGTTCGGGCGGCGACCCACGGTCACCAGGACGTACTCGGCCGTCACTTTCTTCTCTTCGTCGCCGACCTTGAAGGTGAGGGTGACATCCTTGTCCGTCTCTTCCACAGATTGTGCGAGTGCGTTGGTGAACACGTCCACGTTGTACTTCTTCAGGTTACGTGCCACCAGACGGGTCAACTGTTCGTCGAAGAGCGGCAGGATGGACTTGGTGCCTTCGATAATCGTAACTTTCGATCCGAACTTGGCATACGTTTGCCCCAGCTCAATGCCAATGTATCCGCCGCCGACCACAACCAGGCTCTCCGGCACGTGATCCAGCGCAAGCGCCTCTGTGGAGGAGATGACGCGTTGGCTGAACGGCAGCGCCTTGAGCTCAATCGGACGGCTGCCGGTGGCAATGATGCAATCGTTGAAGCGGAACCGTTGGCCTTCGTATTCGGACGACACGCGGACCTCGTTGGTGCTGGTGAAAATCGCTTCGCCGGCCACCACGCGGATGTTGTTGCCCTTCATCAACGTCTTGACGCCGCCGGTCATCTTGTCAACGACCGTCTGCTTCCACGCTTGCACCTTCGCGAAGTCTAATTGCGCGGTCGTCTCCACGCCCGGGAACGGCGATTGTTTCGCCGCTTCGTAGTGGTGGGCTGCCGAGATCAGCGCTTTGGACGGAATGCAACCACGGTTGAGGCAGACACCGCCCAGTTCCGCCTTGTCGACAATCACCACGGACTTTCCGAGTTGGGCAGCCCGGATGGCCGCCACATAACCGCCGGGGCCGGCGCCAATAACCAGGACATCAATGTCTTCGGTGAATTCTCCTACGACCATTCCTTACACCTCCATGATTAGCAGGCGCGGGTTTTCCAGCAACTGCTTCAGCCGGTTGATGAAGTTCTGCGCCAGTGCTCCGTCAATCACGCGATGGTCGAAGCTGAGCGACAACGCCATCATGTGTGCCGGAACGATTTCGCCGTCTTTGATAATTGGCTTTTCCGTAATTCGACCCACACCCAAAATGGCAACTTCCGGATAATTGATGATGGGCGTGAAAAACATTCCGCCTGCAGAGCCGATGTTGGTGATGGAGATGGTGCTGCCTCGCATTTCATTCGGCAGCAGCTTGTTGGTCCGGGCGCGTGTCGCCAAATCGTTGATTTCGGCGGCAATGGTCCACATGTTCTTTCTGTCTGCGTGGCGAACGACCGGTACCACCAGGCCTCGTTCCGTATCGGTGGCGATGCCGATATGGAAATACCGTTTGTACACCAACTCCTGCCGCTCTTCATCGAGCGAACTGTTGAGCACGGGGAAGTCGCGCAGCGCGGCCACCATGGCTTTGACGATGAACGGCAGATACGTGATCTTCACACCCCGCTCAGCAGCCAACGGCTTCACTTCCGCACGCAGTTTGACGAGCTCGGTCACGTTTGCTTCGTCCATGACCGTGACGTGCGGCGCGGTGTACATAGACTTCGCCATCGCCTGTGCGATGATCTTGCGAATGCCGGACAGTGGCACGCGTTCTTCGACTTCTTCGCCGGTGACGGATGCGACGGTCGCCGGTGCAGCGGACAGCGTGGAATCCGTTGCGGCGGCATCCGTGCCTGCGGTCGATGCGGCTGCCCCACCGCTCAAATACGCTTCGACGTCTGCACGAGTGATTTTACCATTTGTCCCGGTTCCGTGCACTTTTGTGATGTCTACGCCGTTTTCACGAGCGAACTTCCGAACGCCAGGGGTTGCTAGCACTTCATGCGCGTGGGACACTGCGGCCGCGTTCGCGGCAGCCGGCGCGGGTGCCGCAGCAGCCGGTGCCGGTGCAGCCGGTGTGTTCGCGGGCTTGGCTTCCTCCGTCGGAGCGGTGGCCGCCGCAACCGCGTCACCACTCACGTTGCCTTCTCCTTCCACCTCGAACGTGATGATGACGTCGCCGACTGTGGCCGTGCCGCCGGCTTCCAGGTGAATCTTGACGACCTTGCCGTCCACCGGGCTCGGGAGCTCGACCATGGCCTTGTCGTTTTCAACTTCTGCGATGGCGTCGTCCTCTTTGACGGTGTCCCCAGGTTGAACGAGCCACTTTTCAATCCGGCCCTCATGCAGGCCTTCGCCGAGTTCTGGGAAACGGAATTCATACAATGCCATGCTGTGTCACCTCCAGAAATTACAGACTGAGCGCTTTGTCGAGGCCGGCCAGCACGCGCTGCGGCGTCGGGATCCACTCGTCCTCAATCATGGCAAACGGATAGACCGTATCCGGCGGCGTGATGCGCAGCACCGGACCTTCCAGGTGATAGATGGCGTGCTCATTGATCTGGGCAATCACTTCCGCCGCCACCCCCGCGGAGCGCTGCGCTTCCTGAACCACCACCGCGCGGTGCGTCTTCTTGATGGACGCGACGATGGTGTCAATGTCAATCGGGTTGATGCTGCGCAGGTCAATGACCTCGGCTTTGACGCCTTTCGTCTTCTCGAGTTCGTCCGCGGCTTTGAGTGCCGTGTGGACCATGGCGCCGTACGCGATGACGGTCAAATCGCTGCCTTCGCGGACCACGTTCGCCTTGTCCAGGGGCACGGTGTACGCTTCGTCCGGCACCTCCATCCGCATGGAGCGGTACAGTTTCATGTGCTCCAGGAAAATCACCGGATCGTTGTCACGGATGGCGGAAATCAACAGGCCCTTCGCGTCGTACGGGTTGGATGGAATGACCACGCGGCATCCCGGGGTTTGCAGAAACAGGCCTTCCAGACTGTCGGCGTGCATTTCCGGCGTCTTCACACCGCCGCCGAATGGCGAACGAATCACCAACGGACAGGAGAACCGACCGTTCGTACGGTAACGCATACGCGTTGCCTGACCGGCGATTTCGTCCATGGCTTCAAACACGAACCCGAAGAACTGGATTTCTGCAACCGGGCGCATCCCCTGCATGGCGAGGCCAACAGCGAGCCCGGCGATGCCGGATTCAGCCAATGGCGTGTCAAAGACGCGATCCTTGCCGTACTTTTTCTGCAAGCCGTCGGTCGCGCGGAACACACCGCCGTTTTGCCCGACGTCTTCCCCAAATACGAGAATGTTGTTATCGCGGGCCAACTCCAGATCGAGCGCATTGGTGATGGCCTGAATCATCGTCATCTGTGCCATGATTTACGCTTCCTCCTTGTCGCTGTACTCTGCGCGCTGCGCCTTCAGCGAGTCGGGCAATACTTCGAACATGCTGTCAATCAGACCGGGGATGGTCATCTTCGGCGTTGCGTCCGCCTTTTTCAACGCGTCGTTGAACGCCTCTTTGGACTCTTCCATCGCGGCCTCTTCGTCCTTATCCGACCACAGGTCCTTTGCCTGAAGGTAGCTGCGGAACCGTACCAGCGGATCTTTCTGTTCCCATTCGCCTTCCAGCTCTTTCGTGCGGTAGCGGGTCGGATCATCACCGCTCATGGTGTGGGGGCCAAAGCGGAACGTCACCGCTTCAATCAACGTCGGGCCACCGCCTGCCCGCGCACGGTCCACTGCTTCTTTTACGACCGCATAGACGGCGAGAATGTCGTTGCCGTCCACCTGGACGCCCGGAATTCCTGCGGCAACCGCTTTTTGCGCCAGCGTTTCTGCGGCGGTCTGCAGCTGCACAGGCACGGAGATGGCAAATTGGTTATTCTGTACAATGAAGACGGCGGGCACATGGAACGCACCTGCAAAGTTGATGCCTTCGTAGAAGTCGCCCTGAGACGTGCCTCCGTCGCCCGTGTACGTAATGGCCACGCGCTTTTCGCCCTTCAGTTTGAAGGCCAGCGCCGTACCGGCTGTCTGTACGTATTGTGCGCCGATGATGATCTGCGGCATCAGGAAGTGGGTGTCCTTCGGCATGTCGCTGCCATGCTGGTGGCCGCGAGAGAACAGAATCCATTGATACATCGGCCAGCCGTGGAACAGCAGCTGCGGAATGTCCCGGTAGCCGGGCAGGATGAAGTCGTCGCGATTGGTGGCGTATTCACTGCCAATCATCGAGGCCTCCTGACCCGCGACCGGCGCGTAGAAGCCGAGCCGTCCCTGCCGTGTCAGCTTGATGGCGCGCTGGTCCATCACGCGGATGAACACCATGCGCCGCATCAGTTCGCGCAGATCTTCATCCTTCAGATCCGGAAGCAGGTCGGGGTTCACCACCTTGCCGGTTGGGTCAAGCACCTGCCGGAACGGGGTTACCTTGGAAGGTTCCAAAATGGTACTCATGATCTCACCTCGTTTGAGTTTCAAGCGCGGATTGCGCCGATCATCCACCAAACTAATACAGTACTACCCGATAGTATAATACACTTTTTCGAGGAATGCTGTATCCATAGAAAAATTCTTGAGTCTATCTGTTATATAATGAAACTCAAGAACCATGAAACAGCTGAATACAGATTGCCCCGGGACGCCGCGTGCCAAGCGCTCGCGCCGTCTGGTGCAGCGGAAAGGAAGCGAACGCATGCCGGAATTGGATCAATCAAAACGGCGCATCGAAACGCACACGATATACAGTGCCCATTTGTCCGAGGAAAGAACCATCAAAGTGTTTCTGCCGCCGGGGTATCGGGAAGATGAAAACTACCCGGTCATGTACTGTCATGATGGATTGGAGTTTTTTACCCACGGACGAATTGCGACGATTGCCAGTCAAAGGATGGCGGATGGGCTGTTGGATCCGCTGGTGATTGTGGGCATCGCGGTGCACAAGCAGACGCGCACCGACGACTATTCGCCGGATGGCGCGCGCCACGCGGCGTACAGTCGGTTCGTCCTTCAGGAATGCGTTCCCTTCGTTGAACAGCAGTATGCGGTGGGGCGGACCAGTGACCGGCGATTCATGGCGGGCATTTCGCTCGGAGCTGCTGCGTCGCTGTCCATTCACCTGCAGGCTCGCCAGGAGTTCCGGCAACTGCTGCTGTTTTCCGGCGCCTTTTACGAAAATGTTCGTTCCTTGGTTCGGGACGAATCGGACCTGTCCAACCTCTCGGCCTACATGGTGGTAGGGCAGGAGGAGACCGCCGTTGACATCCCGAGTGGTCCCTACGACTTTTACCGGGCGAATCAGGCCATGCGGTCCCTGCTGTTGGAGCGAGGGGCCCGCATTGATTACCATGAGGCGCCAGGAACGCACATTTGGGGATTCTGGCAGAAGCAGATGCCGGATGCGCTCCTGTGGCTGCAACGACAGTTGACGGCCCTCGGGAGCTGACGCGCAGGGACATCCTGCAATGCCAGTGCATACGCTGAGAGTAATCGGTGGGGCATCCCACCGTGTCGGATAAATTATTCGAATCCTCAGACGAGGCGGTGAGGAAAAGCGGTATGTGGCCAAGAACTTCGGGAATATCATGTAATTAATCGCTGCCCATCCATAAGTGACCGGAACAATGGCCATCGCTCCAATGGCTGCCTTGAATGAACGAGGGCATGGGCCCGATGGAAGGGGGATGTTGTCATGAGTTTTCTCCATCGACTGAGCGCCTTTCGGGCCGAAGAGGAAGCATTGCGTTGGGAAGGGACGTTTGCGGACTACCTGCAGATTGTGAGAGACAATCCTGCAGTGGCCAAGACCGCACACGCACGCATCTACGATATGATTGCCTCCGCCGGGATTGAAACGGACGAAGAAGGTCGCAGGCATTACAAGTTCTTCGAAAAAGAGATATTCGGATTGGACAGTGCGCTTGAACGGTTGGTGGAAGAATATTTTCACGCGGCCGCACGGAGACTCGAAGTACGCAAGCGGATTCTCCTGCTGATGGGGCCGGTCAGCGGCGGCAAATCGACCATCGTGACCATGCTCAAGCAGGGGCTGGAGCGCTACAGCCGCACCCTGGAAGGCGCGTTGTACGCCATCAAGGGCTGCCCGATGCACGAGGAGCCGCTGCACCTGATTCCGCCCGAACTTCGATCCGAGTTTGAACAGGAGTACGGGGTGAAAATCGAAGGGAATCTGTGCCCCTCGTGCCGCCTGAAATTGGAGACGGACTACGGCGGACGCGTGGAAGATGTGCCGGTGGAACGGATTTTGCTATCCGAGGAAAAACGCGTGGGTATCGGCACGTTCAGTCCGTCGGATCCGAAGTCGCAGGACATTGCCGATCTCACCGGAAGCATCGACTTCTCCACCATCACGGAGTACGGATCGGAATCCGATCCGCGCGCCTACCGGTTCGACGGCGAATTGAACAAGGCAAACCGCGGGTTGATGGAATTTCAGGAAATGCTCAAGTGCGACGAAAAATTCCTGTGGCACCTGCTCAGCCTGACGCAGGAAGGGAACTTCAAAGCAGGGCGGTTTGCTTTGATCTCCGCGGATGAATCGCCGGTGACACAGCACAGACCCATTCCGCACGCGAACGGCGGGTATGGTAAGATGAGGGCGTATCCCAAAGCGAGGTGGAGATCATGGACAAACACCGCGTCATGATTTTAGGCACCGGCCCAGCCGGCTTAACGGCGGCCATTTACGCAGCTCGTGCAAACCTGGCTCCGGTTGTGATTGAGGGGAACGAACCGGGCGGCCAGTTGACATTGACCACTGAGGTCGAGAACTTCCCCGGCTTTCCGGACGGCATCATGGGTCCTGAACTGATGGACAACATGCGCAAGCAGGCCGAGAAATTCGGCGCCGTGTTCGTGCGTGGATTTGTCACAGCGGTGGACCTGACCAAGCGTCCATTCACGGTCACGGTGGATGACAAGCACCAGCACCAGGCCGACAGTTTAATCATTTCCACCGGTGCATCCGCAAAAATGCTTGGCATTCCAGGCGAATCGGAGATGGTTGGCCGCGGCGTGTCCACCTGCGCCACCTGTGACGGATTCTTCTTCCGGAACAAGAAGATCATTGTGGTGGGGGGCGGCGACTCGGCCATGGAGGAGGCGACCTTCCTGACCAAATTCGCGTCGGAGGTCACGATTGTTCATCGCCGCAACGAACTCCGCGCATCCAAAGTGATGCAGGAGCGGGCGCGCAACAACCCGAAAATCAAGTGGGTAATGAATGTGACGCCGGTGTCGGTCCAATCGGACGGCAACAAGGTGACGGGGCTTGAAGTGCGCGACAACGAAACCGGGCAAACGCGCGTCCTGGAAACGGAAGGTTTGTTTATCGCCATCGGCCATTCCCCGAACACCGGGTTCCTGAAGGGGCAGGTGGAACTGGATGAAGTGGGGTACATCAAGACCAACGGCGTCACCACCGCCACCAGCGTGGAGGGCGTGTTCGCCTGCGGCGACGTGATGGATCCCCATTATCGCCAGGCCATCACGGCTGCGGGCAGCGGCTGCAAGGCGGCCCTGGATGTGGAACGGTATCTCGAGTCCTCCAGCACCCACGACTGGTCGGTCTCTGCAGCGCAGTGAGTCTCATGCGGACCAGCGGTTGACCAAAGCGCTGCCGATGTGGGCATCCCGCGCCCCCATGGCTGGCGTTTTCGCCACCGAATCCACGACGACGTGTCGCAGATTCGGTGGCTTTTTACGCTTTCAGGGCCTCTGGCACCTTCGGTGTCAGTCCAACCGACGGGGGACCACCACCAAATCGAACCGCGTGGGCCGGTTGCGCCGTCCGCCTTTTTGCACGCGGGTGAGACGAACCTGTTGAAACAGCTGCTTGAGCAGCATGTTTCTGGAAGATGGACGACGGAGGGAACGATACACCTCCTGCCAATTGTGAGCGTTCCGCCAGGGCTCCCATTCTTCCACCGGCTTCATGTCCGCACCCTCCGAACCCGCCGCCGCGACGCGTTCACATTCGCGTTTGACCTCCAAATACTCCTCCCGCGTGAGGATTCCGTCCAGCAACAGGGTCCGGGCGCGCTTCAGACGCGCGGTCAAGGGGCTCGCTCCGACATTCGAGCCATGCGACGCTCGCGAGGAGCGGCGGTGCCTGGTCCCAACTTCGAAGGCGTGCTGCCATCGAGGCTGTTCAAATGGCAGCGCGCGCAGGGCACATTCCAGCTGGGTTTCACAATCCCGGTATTTGACCGCGTAGCGGCAGCGCGGGCAATACAGGAACTCTCGGCTGTACACGGACGTGGTGCCGTCCTTCCGGCGGTACGTCCGATTGGAAGCCTGGCGGACCAGCTTGCCCGCACACGCGCCGCAATGCACCACGCCGGCCAGTTCCCAGACCATCGACGGACCGGCCGAGCGTGTGGCGCGCGCTGCCGGCGTCTCACGGATCGCGCCAGTCTGGCACTGTTCCCAAAGCGCCTGCGGCACAATCGCCGGAAACGCGTTTTCCACCACAATTCGCTCATCGCTTGGACGTTCCGTCACACGTCCAGTGAGCGGATTCCGCTCCGTTTTCCGGAACACCAACGTCCCGCGGTACGCGGGATTGCGCAGCATGCGGCGAATGACTTCCGGATGCCACTTCGCGTTGCCGCGCGGACTAACGTAGCCGTGCTGTTGGAGTCTGTCCACAATCGCTCGGTAGCCAAGCCGCTCCTCTCCGTACCAGGAGAAGATCCGGCGTACCACATCGGCCTCGTCCGGTGTCGGCTGCAGCGTTTGGGTTTCCGCATTGTACCGGTAGCCGTAGGGAACAGAGCCGGCCACCCAGTTGCCGCGAGCGGCGCCATCGTACTTGCCTTCGGTCAACCGCCAGAGCGTCATTTCGTATTCTTCCCGATGAAAGAACAGGGAAAAGCGAATCATTCGCAGGTCACTCATATTGCGCGGATTGTAGATGGCGTCCTTCGTGATGATGAACACGCGGTGCTGGCGCAGGGTGTCGTACACCACGCCCATATCGCGATAGCTCCCGCGGCCGAGGCGTGACAGGTCCTTGCAGACAATCGCCTGATAGGTCGATCCGAGCAGCGGCAGCAGCCGCCGAAACACCGGGCGCTGGGCGATGCTGTCGCCGGACGCGACCTCTTCCATGATGTCGTATTCCACGTCGTAGCGGGACAGCACGTCGTGCACGAGCATCTCCCGCTGTTTCGCGAGCGTGTCCTCACCCCGACGTTCCGCTTCTTCGTCTTCCCTCGACTTGCGGACGTAGCACACCACTCTTCGCACCGCAGGCGGCAGTGCAGCCATCGCTGACCCCTCCTTATGCGCGGATACTCTTTGTATATGTGTGCGGCCCTTTGAATTTGCCTCGGCCGCCGGCACAGCGCGAAACTTGACGGCGGCTGTCGGCATTCTCCGCAGCTCTTGCGGCATACGATGCACACAGGGAGGTGCCAGCCCGTGAACGGGGAGTCTGTCCTGTGTGACACCGTGCTGGGACGCGTCGTCCTCGAGGTGTCCGAATCACCGTCCGGATCGTCCTCGACCATGCCGTCCGTGCGCTACGAGACCATCGTCCGCGCGCTGCAGGCGTCGGAGGCGTCCGCAGCCAATCCGGCGGTTTTTCCATCATCTCTGTCACAGCGGTTGAAATGATTGTGGCGCATACCAATGAAGCCGAGTACCGGTCGTTCATCGCCAACAAGAAAAACGAAGCGCTGCAGTCGCGGATGATTGTCATGCCCGTGCCGTACAATCTGCGGGTGGACGAGGAAATCAAGATTTACGAGAAGTTGATTCAGCAAAGTGACCTGCGCAATGTGCACATTGCGCCCCATGCGCTCAAGACGGCCGCCATTTTCTCCATCCTCACGCGTTTGAAGGAACCGAAAAAGCAGGGCGTGGACCTGTTGAAAAAGCTCTACCTGTATAACGGTGACGCGGTGGAGGGACTGAAGGAAAGCGATCTGAAGGAACTGCGTCAGGAGTATCCGGACGAGGGGATGTCGGGGCTCGATCCACGTTACGTCATCAACCGCATCTCAACGGCGCTGATTCGCCGCGACACCACCTGCATCAACGCGTTGGATGTCCTGCGGGCGATGAAAGACGGGCTCGATCAGCACGCGGGGATCTCCCGCGAGGACAAGGAGCGCCTGCTGAACTTTGTCGGCGTCGCTCGGAAAGAGTACGACGAAATGGCGAAGACGGAAGTGCAAAAGGCGTTCGTGTACTCGTTTGAAGAATCCGCAAAAACGCTGCTTGAGAACTACCTCGACAACGTCGAGGCGTACTGCAGCTGGCAGAAGCTGAAAGACCCGCTGACCGGCGAGGAGATTGATCCGGATGAAAAACTGATGCGCTCCATCGAAGAGCAGATTGGCATTTCGGAGAACGCGAAGAAGACGTTCCGCGAGGAGATTTTGATTCGCATCTCCAGCTACGCGCGGCGCGGCAAACGATTCGACTACAACTCTCATGAACGTCTGCGCGAGGCGATTGAGAAGAAGCTGTTCGCCGACCTCAAGGATGTGGTCAAAATCACAACGTCCACCAAGACGCCGGATGCCACGCACTTGAAGAAGATCAACGAGGTGACCGCCCGGCTCATCGACGAACACGGTTACTGCCCGGTTTGCGCCAACGAACTGCTGCGCTACACGGGAAGCTTGTTGAATCGTTGACCATAGCCACGACATCACTCGCCAAGGAGGGATGCACGATGTCGGGTACGGGTACACCACAGTTCACGCTGCAACGCGATGACTGGTCGCTGCATCGGAAAGGGCAGCAGGACCAGCAGCGGCACCGCGAGAAAGTGAAGCAGGCCATCAAGGAAAACCTGGGGGACTTGATCAGCGATGAAAGCATTGTGATGAGCAACGGCCGCCAGATTGTCAAAATCCCCATTCGCTCTCTGGAAGAGTACCGGATCCGCTACAACTTCAACAAAGGAAAACACGCGGGCACCGGCGACGGAGACACGCAGGTGGGCGATGTGATTGCGCAAGGCCGGCCCGACGCACAGGGCACAGGGCAAGGGCCGGGCCAAGGTCAGGGAGCGGGTGATTCTCCCGGACTGGATTACATCGAGGCGGATGTGACGTTGGAAGACATCGAGTCGATTTTGTTCTCCGAGTTGGAGTTGCCGAATCTCGCGCCGAAACAACCGGACAATGTGGTCGTGGACGACATTCACTACAAGGACGTCCGCAAAACCGGCCTGATGGGCAACATCGACAAGAAGCGGACCCTGCTCGAGTCGATTCGCCGCAACCAATTGAATGACACTGGACGCGTCCGGATTGTGCCGGACGATTTGCGCTTCAAAACCTGGGAAGAGGTGCGCAAGCCCGAGTCCTGCGCCGTGGTGTTGGCCATGATGGACACAAGTGGAAGCATGGGGCTTTTCGAGAAGTACTGCGCACGCACATTCTTCTTCTGGATGACGCGTTTCCTGCGAACCAAGTACGAGGCTGTCCAGATTCGCTACATCGCGCATCACACCGAGGCCAAAGAGGTCACTGAGGAGCACTTCTTCACCAAGGGAGAGAGCGGCGGGACCATCTGTTCGTCCGCCTACGAGTTCGCCCTGCGGCTGATTGAACGCGAGTACCCGGCGACGCACTACAACCTGTATCCCATCCACTTCTCGGACGGTGACAACCTGACGTCCGACAATGAGAAGTGCATCAAGTTCGTCACGCAGCTGTGCGAGTTGTCGCAGATGTTCGGGTACGCCGAGGTAAATCAGTATAACGTTACATGATATCGACAAAAGACATGCCTATATCTTGAGGTAGATCTTGAGTTCGAACTGATCCCGTTTCGTCCACGACTTCTCTCGGTAGTACTCGATGCGCTCCACCACGGTTTTGAGCAGGTCGTTTTTCTCCTTGGCCGTCTGCGCCTGCTCATAGGCTTCGATGACCTCCGCTAGCCGTGGAACAAACTCCACCTGTCGTTCCGACTCCCGCTTTGCCTGTTCAAGATCCGATGTAGCCCGTTGCAGTTCATCGGCAGCTTTCTCGATGCGCTCACCGATGGCTTTGTTACGAGCCAGGAAAGTATCGACATCGTACACTTTCTGCTCCAGCAGGTCATGGAGGTTTTCGCGCTGAGATTGCAGAGTCTCAATGTCCTGCTCCAGCTGTTTGATGCGCCGCTCTAGGAGTTCGACGGTCGGAGAACTGTCTTCCTTGTGTTGAGTCCGGTGCAACTCAAACTGCATACCGCGATATATCTCTTTGAGCATCTGGATGGCACGCTGCTCCACAATCTCAAAAGCTGCGCCGCGGGCGTCACAGCCATATGTCTTGCAGAGTAAAGTATTGTGCGGCCGGTCATAAGCCTTTTGTCGCCGCATGGTACGCCCGCACTTCGCGCAGTAGAGCAGGGTGGACAAAGGGTTCGCGAGCGAATGATCTACGCGCACCTTTGCATACTTCCCTATGCGTGCCTGATATCTTTCCCATGTCTCTTTATCCACCAGCGCCTCGTGTGCGTTTTCGTGCACGATCCACTCTGACTCATCCTGCTTCATCCGTATATATCCCCGTTCTGCTTTCTGATACTTCATCCGCCCCCACACGATGTGACCATGATAGACGGGGTTGGTCAGGATCTCATGGATCATCCTCCGATCCCATACTTTCCGACCACTCGGCGTAGGTATGCCCATATCCATGAGACGTTTGCTGATCTTCGTCATACCATCTCCATCAGCGGCCCACTGAAAGATCTGACGCACCACCGGTGCCGTTTCCGGGTCTGGATAAAGTCTCAGACTTTCGTCGCGTAGATAGCCATACGGAGGTTTTCTGGAGATACTTTTCCCCTCGGCAGCACTCCCGCGCCGGCCGCGCTGTAGGCGACGCGTGATGATCTTCAACTCTCTGCGGGCCATGAATGCTTCGAATTCCGACCACTCTTCATCCAATTCGTCCTGCAGGTCATAGACCTTTCGCGGCGTGATGATGAGTGTGCCAGATGACTTGAATGTGTCTTGGATGAGTCCCTGATCCACCATGTTACCGCGGCCGAGGCGGTCAATGTCCATGCACAGCACGGCGTCAAACTTGCCGTCGCGCACGTTATACAGCAGCTGCTGCATTTCAGGGCGGTCAATGATGCGCTCGCCGCTGACGACTTCTTCAAACACATCGTCGATGCCATAGCGGTATTTCTTCGCCAGAGCAAGCAAGGTGCGTCTGTGTTTTGCCAGGGTTTCGCCTTCGCCGCGGGCCTCCGCTTCGATATCCGCGCGTGACTTACGTAGGTAGATGGCGACATGTTGGAGATTACGCGGGTAGTCCATATGATGTTCCTCCTAGGTGCGCGTGTTTTACTCCGTCGGTGACTGAGCTTCCTCCTGTCCATTGGCGGGCATGGTTGCCGCGCGCCGCGACCTCCTCACTGTCCATATGATGGCGGCGACAATGGCGATGCCGGATGCGGCACTGATGATCCAGTGATGGCGCACGAATGTGATCACGACCTGAATGAGCCAGATCACGAATCCGATGCAGAGCATGCTAACGATTAGTCCGAGTCCTGACGACTTCTTTTTTTCTCCAGGTGCAGTCGTTGGAGTCTGATTCTGCGGCGTCGTTCGCTTGGTCTCCGACTGCTTCGGTCCCGACAAGCGCTCCTCGTAGTATACCCCCGTTCCTGGGAACGTCACGCGGACCCGTTTTCCGCTCGGACCCTTGCTGTACCGTACGCCTCCCAGGCCTACACTGTATCCGACGCCGCGCTTACTGATGTTGATGCGGAACATTTTCCCGATTCGGATGCTCTTGCGGAATACCCACCCCATCCATGTCACTCCCTATCAGGCCAGCGCGTCCCAAAAGTCCACTTCATGGATGATCAGGATCCTACGGCCCTGTTTCCTCAGCTTTACCGCTTTCTCCACCTTCCTGCCATAGCACGAAAAGGCCCAGCATGGGTTGCCCTGGTCGCCTACAACGAGATAGTCAGTATCGACCGTCACGCTGTTTGAGAACCGGCCTCCATGTTCGATCACTACCTTTTGGATGTCGGCCCGCTTCATCC
>NZ_AUCA01000008.1 GCF_000429525.1 Alicyclobacillus contaminans DSM 17975
TGATCTCGGGTCTGGTGAAGTACAGGTAGTGCATCCGGAAATAGGCCACTGGGGATGTGGGCTTGCGGCCGGTCTTCTCATACAGAGGACCAATCAGATGCTCCAGGAACGAATCATCAATGTGGACCACGTAATCAATCAGTGCAGGATCGAAGCCGAGCGTGTTATACTCGGCATATGGAAGCAGGTCCAACTGCAATTCCATGGGAAACGCACCTCCGGAACTGGTAAATTGTTTGTTTTGGTCAGCTACAATTTTACCAATTCTACGGTTAGGTGCGTTTTGCTATTCACCCAAAATCAACGGCTTTTCGGACACGCTCTTGTACAAATGTCCGGATCGTCGTTTTACGATAGTGAAAATGGCAGTTCCCAATATCCGTCCACGCCACGCAGCCGCGTGATGACCAACACGTGGTGCCCAGGAATTCCAATCGGCGGTCAGCCCCCCGCCCGTTCGGGTGCCCGCACCGCAATCCCCGCCGCCTCCAGCGACTGGCGAATGAGCCGAGCGAACGCCAGCGCATGCGGGCCGTCGCCGTGGATGCAGATGGTGTCCGCCACCACCGGTACATCCGTCCCCTGTTGCGAGGTCACCTTGCCCTCCATGACCATGCGGATGGCCTGCTGTACGGATTGCTGACTGTCGGTGACCAGGGCGTCAGGCCGAGATCGCGGAGTCAGCCGCCCGTCCGCCTGGTAGGTCCTATCCGCAAACACCTCACTGGCCGTACGCAGGCCCAACCTGCGCCCCGCATGCACCAGTTCGCTGCCACTCGGACCAAACAGGATGAGCTCCGCGTCCGTGTCGTACACGGCGTTGGCTATCGCCTCCGCCAACCGCGCGTCTTTGGCCGCCATGTTGTACAGCGCGCCGTGCGGCTTCACGTGCTGAATCTTGGCGCCGAGCGCCCGCGCGAAGCCGTGGAGCGCCCCGATTTGATAGACCACCAGGTCGTACGCGTCCGCCGGGGCAATGTCCATCGCTCGCCGCCCGAATCCCAACCGATCCGGCAACCCGGGATGTGCGCCGATGGCGACGCCTCTGTCCAGGGCCAGCGCCACGGTTTTGTGCATCGTGGCCGGATCGCCCGCATGAAACCCGCAGGCGATGTTGGCGGAGGTCACCACCTCCAACAGCTCGGCGTCCGCTCCCAATGTGTAGACCCCGAAGCCTTCACCCATATCGGCGTTGATATCCACACTGCGCATCGGTTCTCCTCCATTCTCAGAACGCCTGCTGAATCGCCGCGGTGAGACACCGCAGCCACTGCACCTGCTGCCTCCACAGACGCTGCGCCTCCCGCACGCCAATTGGCGCAAACCGCATCGTTTGTCCCGGCCGCAACTGGGCCAACCGGGGTAAATCCACACTCGCCACCTGGGCAATTTGCGGATAGCCGCCGGTGGTCTGGCTGTCGGCCATCAGCACAATCGGCCGACCATCGGGCGGAACCTGGATGGTGCCTGCGGTCACCGCCTCGGACAGCATCTCGAGCGGCCGCGACAGCGACAGCGCGGGTCCGTCCAACCGATACCCCATCCGATCCGACTGCGGTGTCACCCGAAACGGTGAGGTAAAGAACGCCCTCTGGCTGTCCACGGTGAACGCGTTCGCCTGGGGGCCTTCCATCACGCGAATCACCGGATTGATCTCGTAGCGCGGCAGCGCATTCCAGCTGACGCGCCACAGCGGCGCGGCGAACGGTGCCCTGGTGCGCTTGCTTTTGAGCGCGGCGAGGATGCGCAGTCCGCGCTCTGAAGCACAGCCGATGGGCAATGCGTCCCCCGCCCGCAGCGGACGGCCCGCCAGGCCGCCGAAGCCGGCCCGGATGTCGGTGCTGGCGCTGCCGAGCCACAATGGAACCATCCATCCACCGGCCACCGCCAGATAGGTTCGGCACCCCTGGGGCAGCGGATGAAACGATACGGTCGATCCGGCCGCGACATACAACGGCCGCCAACACGGCGCCGGCTCACCGTCCACGAAGGTCGCCAAACCAAGGCCGGTGACTGCAATCAGCGCCTCCTGTTCAAAGTGGAGCGCGGCGCCCGTCAATGTCATCTCAAGCACCGCGGCGGCTGGATGATTCCCGACCAGGAGATTGGCCACCTGCGCAGCCACGCGGTCCATCGCGCCGCTGTGAATTACGCCAAACCGCCGATACCCGGTGCGTCCCAGGTCTTGCACGGTGGACAGCAATCCGGGCGCGCGCACCCGCGCCACCGCAGGTGCATCGCGGGTGCATGACGGCGCGATCTGTGCCCCGTCACGTCGGCCCATCATGATGTCCTCCCGCCTTCCGCCCATGCGTCGAACGCCTCGCTTGGAATGGCGCGGAAACGCACCGTGTCCCCTGGCGCCAGCAGCGTCGGCGGGTGTTCCCACGGCCGGAACAAGGCGAGCGGCGTGCGTCCAATAATCTGCCAGCCCCCCGGCGTCTCCACGGGGTAGACGCCCGTCTGCACGCCGGCAATGCCGACCGATCCTGCGGGCACCGCCAAACGCGGCGTAGCGCGCCGCGGTGTGGCGAGCGCCGTGGGAAGTCCGCCCAGGTAGGGGAATCCCGGCGAGAATCCGAGCGCATAGACGCGATACGCCGCGGCGGTGTGCATGGCGATGACTTCCTCCACCGTAAATCCATGGTGGAGCGCCACGAACTCGATGTCCGGGCCGTACGCGCCGCCGTAGCAGACCGGTATCTCCACCGTCCGTCCGGGTTGGACCGGCGCGTCTGACATCTGCTGCAGCACCTCGGTCAACCGCTGCTCGACGTCCGCGTAGTCCATGTGAACGGGATTGTAAAACACCGTGAGCGTGGTGTACGCGGGTACGCATTCCTCCATGCCTTCGAACGGGTGCTGCCGGAGTTGGTCGGCGATGGTCAACAGCCTGCGATGCACAGTCTCGTCCAGTTGATCACCGAACTGAATCCGTACGGCCGAATCGCCCAGGGGGCAAAGCTGCCACCCGTTCACTGCCGACTGCTCCCCACCCCCGCCACATCCTGGCCACAGTGGCTGAGCGCCGCCGCCCCAGCCACCGCCAATCCGCGCACGGGGGTCGACAACGCCATTCTTGGATGCCCGGGGTGGCGTGCCATGGGTTCGGATGGAGATCCCCTCCTCGCCGGCCCTCATCCGCCCCTGTCCGGAGCGAATGGGCGGCAATGACATTGTAATTTCATTCTATCCATTCCCAATCGACAGAGGGATTGAACACAATAAAATCGCCCGCCGGCGCCTCCGGTGGGCAGACAGGATCAGGGGTGGCTCAGGGGTTCAGCGGTTGGACGCCGCTTGCGGGATTGCCAGCGCAAGACACTCCACAGGCTGCCCGCAATCACCAGCGGGTAGAGCGCTGCCAGGCCCACGAAGGGAAAGATGACGGCGGTCATTACCAACGACAGCCAACTGACGAAGGCGCCTCCAAACGTCCCTCGGAGCAGGCGCACCCCAGCGGCGCAACCGCCCAGGTAGGTGAGAATGAAGGTGGCGTTGGGCAGTTGAATCAGCGTGGTGAGCGACACCATCCCAGCGCCGTACAACGTGAGCACACCCATGAAGCAGAGGGTCAGGAATCCAATGCCGCCTATGGGCGTGCCGAACCGTTGGGAGGTCCATGCGAGCGGCTTTGGCGCGTGGCCGCCGCGAGCGAGGGCCTGGGCGAGCCGGGAAGCAGCGCCAACATACGCGATGACGGTGGCCGTGCAGATGAAGACAGCCGTGAACCCGGCGAGAATGGCCCCGGCGCGGCCGAACAGGTGCTGGATGACAAGCACCAGGGAGGCGCTCGACGCGGCGGATCCATAACTGTGCGTCCCCACGGCGGCCAACGCGGTGAGAAAGTACAGCACGCCCACCAACATGGCGGCGATGGTCACCCCGCGGATGGCTTCGCGCGCCGGGTTGACGAACTCCTCAGACAGGTGGGAGACGGCTTCCCAACCGATGAAACACCAGAACAGTATCGCCGCGGCGCGGCCGACACTCACCCAGCCGTGCGGCGCGAACGGCGTAAAGTTGTCCGCGTGAATGCTGGGTGCAGAGCCGGCAATGGCCAGCAGCAACACGGCGATGATGGCGGCCACCACCGCCACCTGAACCTGCCCGGCCAGTTTCATGCCAACGGTGTTCAGGACAATGCCGATAAGCAGAATCACTGCGGCAATGGCGACGCGGGCGCCAAGTCCCCAATCCAGCGCGGCGGTCAGGTAGCCCGCCCCGGTGATGGCTGCCACGGGCGCCCCAATGGGAACGGACATTAAGAAAAACCAACCGACCGTGGCCCCGGCGCGCTCGCCGAACGCGCGGGTTACGAAGTGGGACACGCCGCCCGCGTTGGGAAACCGCGCGGACAGCAGGCCCATCACCAGCGCCATTGGCAGCACGAGCAGTGCCATCATGCCCCAGGCCAGAAGGGATGCAGGCCCCGCAATCTCGGCCGCAAGCCCAGGCACCAGCAGTACGCCGGAGCCCAGCACCGCGCCGATGTATAGCGCAACGGCCTGTGGAAGGCCGATGGTCGCATGCGCATTCCTTTGTGATTGCATGAATGTTGTCTCTCCTCTTCCACTTGTTGTGGAGAAAGCGTATCATGCAATCAATACATCGGTAAAATGAATGCTTTCGATTTTGTCCATCGAAATGTTCGATTGAAGCGCCAAGGGGTGAGCGGAGGTGCGCCATGGAACTGAAGCACTTGCGAACGTTTGTTGTGGCAGCGGAACTCAGCGGATTCACAAAGGCAGCGGAACAACTGGGCTATGTCCAGTCCAGCGTGACCGCCCAAATTCAGGCGTTGGAGGAGGAACTGGGCGTCCCGCTGTTTGATAGACTCGGCAAGACGGTGGTGCTGACGGAGAACGGCCGGCGCTTGCTGCCCTATGCCAAACAGATGCTGCAGTGGGAAGGCGAGGCGAAGGCGCTGTTCCAGCCGGACGGCCCGCCCTCGGGCACCATCACCATCGGTGCACCGGAATCGTTGGCCGCTTATCGGCTGCCGCAGGTGGTGATGGAATACCGTTCACTGTTCCCGCAGGTCAAAGTCATTCTCAAACCCGGCCAGTGCTGGGAACTGCGGACGCAGGTCCGCAGCGGGCAGGCGGATCTGGCCCTGCTGTTGGAACCGGAGGCGGAGGCGCCGGATTTGGAGATTGAGTCGCTCGTCCGGGAGCCGATGGTGCTGATTGCGCCCCTCTCTCATCCACTGGTGAAACAGGCTCGTGTGGAACCCGTCCACCTGCAGCACGAAACCCTGCTGCACACGGAGCCGGGGTGCAGTTACCGGGGACTGTTTGACAGCTACCTCCAATCCCACGGCATCCAACCCGCAGCCACCATGGAATTCTGGAACATCGAGGCCATCAAGAATTGCGTCATGAGCGGCCTTGGCGTGGCGCTCCTGCCCCGGATTGCCGTGGCCTCGGAACTCCGGGCCGGCCGCCTGGCGGCCCTGCGGTGGGATAACCAGGCGGTGCAGGTGTCCACACAGCTGGTGTATCACCGAGCGCGATGGATGTCTCCCGCGGTGCGCGAATTTCTTTCGCTGCTGCGCAAGCACGCGGCGGCCTGGCGGCAGGAACGCGCGGTGCCGGTGACAGCGGGGCAACCGGATTGAGGAATGGGGACAGCGCCGTCGCGACGCCCGGCACCTGGTCCGCGTTGGTCGATGGCGAGGCGTTGATCTTGGTGTGCCGCGACGCGAGGCGGCGCAAAAATCCCCTTGGCCCGGGCGGCCAAGGGGATCTCCATGCCCACTAGAATTCTCTGTTTCCGTTCGTCCAGCGGCAGACGTTAGTCTTCAATGCGGCGGATCTTTGCGCCGAGTGCCTGGAACTTGCCGACCAGGTTGTCATACCCCCGGTCGATGTGGTGCAATCCGCTCACCGTGGTTGTCCCCTCCGCCATCAGACCGGCAATCACCAGGGCCGCGCCGGCGCGGAGATCTGTGGCAGTGACGTCGGCACCGGACAGCTTCTCGATGCCTTCAATGACCGCCGTGCGTCCCTCGATGTGGATCTCCGCCCCCATCCGCTGCAACTCCGCGACGTGCATGAACCGATTCTCAAACACAGTCTCCGTGATCATGCTGGTGCCGATACCGGTGGTCAGCGCTGCGACAATCTGCGCCTGCATGTCGGTGGGATACGCTGGATAGTAGTGGGTCTTGACGTCCAGCGCCTTCAACCGACCGTTCTCCACGGGCCAAACGCGAATGCCCTGGACGTCATCCTCGAAGCGGGCCCCCGCTTCCTCCAGTTTTGCAATGATGGAGGTCAGGTGCTGAGAGAGGGCGTTCTCAACGTACACGCCGTTGCCCATGACTGCACCGGCAATGAGGAATGTACCGGCCTCGATGCGATCTGGAATCACGCTGTGATTGGCGCCGTGCAGCGCATCCACCCCGTCAATGCGAATGGTGTCCGTGCCCGCGCCGCGCACCCGCGCGCCCATCGCATTGAGGTAGTTGGCCAGATCCACGTTTTCCGGCTCCTTGGCCGCATTCTCAATAATGGTCTGTCCCTTCGCGAGCGTGGCGGCCATCATGATGTTCTGCGTGGCGCCGACACTGGCGATGTCCAGATAGATGCGGGCGCCTTTGAGCCCGTCCTTGGGTGCGATGAAATGCACATAGCCGTTCTCCATCCGCGTCTGCACACCCATCGCTTCAAACCCTTTGATGTGCAGATCCACGGGTCGCGGCCCGATGTTGCAGCCTCCGGGCATGGCGATGATGGCCTCGCCAAAGCGGGCCAAAAGCGGTCCCGCAACGACAAACGAGGCCCGCATGCTGCGCACGAGATCATAGGGTGGATCCACCCGGTTCACCGGTGCCGCATTGATGCGGAGCGTGTTTCCTTCCCGTTGGATCTCTGCACCCAGCGCGGATATGGTATGGATCATATGTTCAACGTCGAGCAACGACGGAACTTCGTCAATCATACTGGTCCCCGAAGATGCGAGAAGACTGGCTGCGAGAATGGGAAGTACAGCGTTCTTCGCGCCGCCAATGCGCACATGCCCTTCCAGACGGTGGCCCCCGTCAATTACAATCTTTGCCATTAATTCCACTCCTGTGCCCCCACCGCTCCGCGCCACAGTCCGAATCAGTACGTTTCCGTGAGGATGGGCGTACCGACGAGGACATTCGTTCGCTGGTGGTAGGCGTCATAATGAACGGCCACTTGTAGGTTCATTTTCTGCCCATTGGTCAATATGTATCCTGGGGCTGCCGATGAATACGCGGATATGCTCGTCACGAGGTCGGTGTTAATCCCTTCCACGCGCTTCGCACCCACCGCTGCGAGTGCCTTTTGCACGAATTTCTCCGCTTGAACGCCCCCCATTCTAGCACTGGTAAAACCGTCTATACAAGTGCTAATTTGTGGGCTCGGTGCAATCTTTGCGACGGTGTTCGCCAACTGCTGCCACGTATCGGACAGCGTGTCCAATCCGCGGTTGGAAGTCGCCTCGCGAACGGCCAACAGCGTCTGCCCCGCAGTGCCGGAGGCCTGCAGCGAGCTCGCCGTAATTGTCACATCCGCCCCGTTGGCGGCAGTTCCCTCCAGTGCCGCGTAATGTTCCGTAGCACCATCCTGTGTAACCCACTTCGCGTTTTGCACCCGCAAGTCCTGCTGAACGCGTTCAACCAACTGTCGCAAGGCAGGAATTGACGAGAATTTGTCATTGACCTGGCTCCAGCTGTGCACCGTGTAGCCGGTCGCCGTGGCGCCCGTCGCTAGGAAACTTTTCTGCACATATTCACATTCGATCCGCACGGTATCGTTTATGTCCGTCGCCGTGACAGGTTCGCGGCTGACCTGCGCCGCCGCAGCACGGGCCCACGGCATCGGCGCACCCAGCGTCATCCATCCCGCCGCAACGACCGCCATGCCCATCCATAACCACCGTTTCCTCATCCCAGACACTCCCCCGTCCGCACCGCAGATTTTCCTGACAGCAGACAGTCTGGGCAGGTGGTCTATGATTTATACCAGCCGCATCGAGAGATTGAAAGAATTTCAGACGCCAATGGTCAGGGTACGCGCTCGCAACGCACCCGCAGGAGCGCCTCGGTTTGCACATTGAACTGCAACCGCACCACGACGCCCCACTCCTGTTTGCCTTCGCGCAGCCAGAGTCGGAACGCTTCTTCGGCACGGCCATGGCCCTGCTCACTGCGACCCAGGTGCAGGTAATCCACCACCTGCGCGCGCGGATAGCAGCGCTGGGCCTGCTGGACAGCCAGCTTGCCCCATTTGGCGTAGGGGGGTATTGGCTTGCTGTACGGAGCCGTCGGCGGTGTGGCCGCCTGGGTGCCGGCCCACGCGGAACCGGGACATGCCGCCAGCGCGGCGGCGGCGGCGAGGCAAAAGAACCAGCGCGCCAGTTTCGGCGGCCGATATGCGTGGCGGTGGGATGTGTGGTTTGACCGAATCTCCATCCTGTTCGCGCCTCCTGTCGGCAACGTCCCTTTAGCGTTTGCTGACGGCGGCGATTTATACCCGCGATGGGTTCAGAGTTGTCGGAGCGCCTCCCATGCCAGGGAGTAGGCCGCCGCGGTCGCGCCAACAAAGAAGCCGCCCATCAGGGAGAGGAGAAAGCGGAGGACGCGGGTTGGGTGGCCGTCCGGATCGAACACGAACTTGTCCCATTTGAGCACGCCGAGCGCCTGCCAGGTGACGTACGTGCCGATGAGGAAGGCCAGCATAAAAAACGCACCGGCCACCGCCAAGGCTACAGTCCATACACTCATGTCACAATCCCCTCCAACAACAGCGGGCCGCCCCGCAGAGCGACCCGCCGGTGGTTGTCTTCAGTTTACGTCAACGCGGCCAGGACGTGCAGCCAGCTGGCCGGCACAATCCCAAGCACGATGGTGCCGAGCACACACAACCCCACGAGTGCGCTCATCGCGGCGGTCGGCTGGACGCGCGCGGGTTGAACGGAGATGCTGGGTTGATACAGCTTGCGAATCAGACCGAAGTAGTAATAGAACGAAACGACGCTGGTCAGGAACAGCAGCACACCGAGCCAGGCGTGATGCAGGTGCAGTGTATCGGCAAAAATGTAGAACTTCCCGATGAAACCTGCGGTCAGCGGCATGCCGGCCAGGCCAAGCAGAAACACGGTGAGGCTGCCCGCCAACCAGGGCGACTGCTGGTACAGCCCGGTGAGGGCATCCGCCGTGCGACTGCCGCGCGCATCCTGAACCACATGGACAATGGCGAAAGCGCCGACGGTCATGAACGTGTAGGCCAACAGGTAGAATCCGATGCTGTCCACGAGCGATCCCCAGTCCACGACGGTGGCGTTGGTCAACATGGTGAACGGGACCAGAACATATCCGGCCTGTGCCACGCTGGAATAGGCGAGCAGACGCTTCATGTCCTGCTGAGGCAGGGCGATGAGGTTGCCCACCACCATGGTGACGGCGGCCAACAGGCTGATGAGGTAGAACAGGTTGTCCCCGGACACGGCGAACACGTACAGGACGATGCGAAGCAGCATCCCGAAGGCGGCCGTTTTAGCCAAGGTCGACAACATGGCGCTGACCGGACTCGGCGCTCCGGCGTAGGTGTCCGGCGTCCACATGTGAAAGGGAACGAGCGACAGCTTGATACCGAGCCCGGCGAGGATGAGCACGAACGCCAGCGCGGTGATGGCCGGATACTGCTGGAAGATGGCCGCCCCGGCCGTGAACGTCTGGTTGGCGAACAGTTCGCCCAGATTGGTGGTCCCGGACAATCCGTAGACGAACGACAGTCCATACAGCAACAGGGCGCTGCTGACGCCGCCCATCACCAGATACTTGATGCCTCCTTCCACGGAGGAGAGCTTCCGGGTCCGCAGCCCCGCCAACACGTAGCTGCTCACGGACAGCACCTCCAACCCAACGTACAGCGCCACCATGTCGACGGCGGACACCATGGTCAACGCGCCAACGACCGCGAACAGAATCAAGTACGTATGCTCCGGGGCCAAGGGCACGCGTTGGGTGTAGTCCCATGCAAACAGCAGCACCAGAAAGGTGGTGCACAACAGAATCACGGTGAACAGGTTGGCGAGAATGTCGTTCTGCAAGGTGGCCAACACAGCCTGCGGTTTGGCGTACAGATGCAGAATGGCATCCGCCAGTGCCGCGGCGGTGCCGAACAGCGCAACGCCGTGAAGCCACCGCTTGCCCCTGCCGGAAACGGAAAATTCCAGCACCATCACCACGAATGCCGTCACGCTGAGAATGAGAATGGGGCCCATGGTCGACCAGTACGGTTGGTGCAGCACATCCAGATTCGGCATCGACTTATCCCCCCATCCCCAGCAGAGCGTTGACGGTCAACCCGAACAGATCGCCAATGACCTTTGGGTAAATCCCGATGAACAAGACCATCGCCACAAGCAGCCCGGCCAGGATGGACTCGCCGGGCGAGGCGTCGTAGAGCCTGCCGTAGGCGGGCAACAGCGGGCCAAACGTGGTTCGCTGCATCGCCTGCAGCAGATAAACGGCGGACAGTATCACGCCGAGCAGCGCCACGAACGACACGGCCGGAAAACTGCCGAAGCTACCAATGAACGCCTGGACTTCGCTGACAAAGCCACTGGTCAGCGGCAGGCCGAGGCTGCCGAGGGCGGCCACCAAGAGCAGGCCGGAGAGCACCGGCATGCGCCGGGACAGGCCGCCGAGCTCCGCAATCCGGCTGGTGGAAGTTCTCTCCGCAATGGCGCCGACCAGAAAGAACAGGAGCGCGGTCAGCAAGCCGGACGACACGAGCAGGAACATGGCCCCCTGCAGCCCTGCGGCGTTGAACGCCGCGATGCCAAGCAGCACCAATCCCATGTGGCTGATGCTGGAGAAGGCGATGAGGCGCCGCCAGTCGGCCTGTGCCCAGGCGGCAAACGCTCCGTACAGAATGTTGATGACCCCGAATACCGCGAGCAGCGTGCCAAAATGCCGAACCTCACCGGGCATCATTCCAACCCCGAAGCGCAGCAGCGCGTAAGCGCCGGTCTTGGTCAGCAGACCGCCGAGCAGCATGCTGGTCGCGGGATCCGCCGCTTCGTGCGCGGTCGGCAGCCAGGTGTGGAACGGCACAAACGCTTCTTCCACAAACACGGCCAACAACAGGCACAGAAACAACACGTGCCGGATGGATGCGGGAAGCATCTGAGCCGACGCGCTGGGCAGCACGTGCAGCAGCGTGGGCACATCGAGCGTCAGACTGTGGTCGGTGATGGCCCCCGCCGTGGCGGCATAACCGCCGACCGCCCCGTACGCCAGTCCAACGAAGGCCGCCAGCAGCGGCACCGTCGCCAGTCCGCGGTACAACAGAAATTGCATCGCGGCAAATTGGCGCCGTCCTTGCCCGAATAGATAAAGGAGGAAGAACATCGCGAACAGCGTCAGCTCCAAGGCCACGGCGAACGTGAACACATTCAGGGCCGAGAACACGCCGTAGAGGCCGGCGACAACGCACGACTGCCAGAAGAAGTACTCGCGGGTGCGCTCCGCGGGCCGCGCCGCCAGGACAGCGAGCAGGCCAATGACGCCGGTCAACAGCACGAGTCCCAGCGACAGACCGTCCACGCCAAACGCGAGCCCAATCTCAAGACCACCGAGACCACTGCCGCTTGCGCCGTGCCAGAGGCTCGGCAACGTGAACCAATGCAGCGAAGACACCTGCTGAAAGCCGGTTGCGTGGTAGTCGAACCGCGCCCACGCCACGCAGGCAAGCACCAGTGCCGCGAGCGCACCGAGCAGCGCGAGCAGACGGTGCGCCACCTCTCCGGTGCGAGGTATCAACAACACCAACAGCCCGGCAAGGATGGGCATCAAAACCATCCAGAATGTGATCCCCACGCTACAGCACCCCCCCTGCGCGGAAGATGGCGATGACAACCACAATCAACAGTCCACAGCCGGCCACCACGCCGTACGTCTGAATTTGGCCGGTCTGCGTGTACTTCAGGAACAGCCCGGCGGCGTAGAAGATCCGCCCGACCGCGCGAACAATGACCGCAATCACGTAGCGGTCCACCGCGTTCACCAGCGCCGCGAGGAACCTGCCGGTGCCGACAACGGCCGCGCCGTAGATTTCGTCCAAGAAAAACTTCCGGTAAGAGACCACGTACAGGAGACGAAGGCCATTGGCCAACGACGCCGGCCGGATCACCGGCCGCCAGTACATGGCCGCGGCCAGTCCAATGCCGAGCAGGCTGACGACCACGCTCACAGCCATCAAGCCGACATTTTCCGGAAATGTCCGCCCCAGTACGCCCGCGCCGGTCGGCGCATCCGCAAACAGGTAACGCTCCAGCCCGTAGCCGTTGAGCGGGCTGTTAAAGAAGCCCGCCACCGTCGCCAGCACCGCCAGAACCACCAACGGCACCTGCATCACCGGACCGCCTTCCCCGGCCTCGGACCATTCCGTGTGCTGCAGCTGCGCGGCCGGTCGCGGCTCGCCCGTGAAGGTCAGGAAAAACACCCGGAAAATGTAGAACGCTGTGCAGAACGCAGCCACCAGTGCGAAGACGAACAGCACCGGATGTCCCGTCTGCAGGGTTGCGTTCAAAATATCATCCTTGGACCAAAACCCGGCGAACGGAACCACGCCCGCCAACGCCAGCGCTCCGGCCAAGAACGTCCACATGGTTATCGGCATCCGGCGGCCCAGCCCACCCATCTCAAACAGATCCTGTGTATGCACTGCGTGGATTACACTGCCTGCCGCCAGGAACAACAATGCCTTGAAGAACGCGTGCGTCATCAGGTGGAACACCCCGTAGGCGTAGGCGCCGACGCCGAGCGCAAGCATCATGTACCCCAGTTGAGAGATGGTGGAGTACGCAATCACGCGCTTGATGTCCCGCTGCGTGAGGGCAATCAGCGCCGCCAGCAGGGCCGTGACACCGCCAATCCAGGCGACCGTGGTGAGGGCCGCCGGGCTGGCCGCGAACAGCGGAAACAGGCGGGCGACCAGGTACACCCCGGCTGCCACCATGGTCGCGGCGTGAATCAACGCAGACACGGGGGTGGGGCCCTCCATCGCATCCGGCAACCAGACATGCAGCGGGAACTGCGCCGATTTGCCGATGGCACCGACGAATACCAGGATGGCGGCCAACGTGGTCAGCGCCTGTCCGGAGATCCACCCGAGGGAGAGCGAATGACCCGCCACCTTTGCGAAAATGGTGGAATCATCGAACGATCCCGAGGCCAAGAACAAGAGAATGATGCCCGCCAACAGCCCGGCGTCGCCGATGCGCGTGACGACGAACGATTTTTTCGCCGCAGCCGCGGCTTCGGGTTTGAAGTACCAGAAGCCGACCAAGAGGTACGAGCAGAGCCCAACCATCTCCCAAAAGATGTACAACTGCAGGAGATTGGGTGAAATGACCAAGGCCAGCATCGAAAACACGAACAGGTTCAGATATTGATAAAATACCGCAAACCGCTCATCTCCCCGCATGTACTCTCGGGAAAACAGCAGTACCAGCGTGCTCACCAGCGTGACCACCAGCAACATCAGAGCGTTGAGATGGGTGACCGAGAAGCCGACGTCCAGGCTTCGCGATCCCAGGGTCAGCCAGTGGAACACATACGATGTCGCCGCCTCCGGATGACTGCCCACTGCGACAAACACCGCCGCGCTCAACAGAAACGAGACGAATGTCAGGGCGACGGAAACGCTGCTGACGACGCCCTCCGGCGCTCGCCGTCCGAGCGCGAGCAGAAATATGTACGCCACCAGCGGCAGCAACGGGACCAGCCATGCGTACGCAATCACGGAATCACCTCCACTACCACCTGTGACTGTCCAAGTCCTTCACTTCGCTCGATTGCCGCAGCCGGAAAAAGGCCAGCAACAGCGCGAGGCCAACCGCAATTTCCGCAGCGGCGATGGTGATGGTGAACAGGGAGAATACCTGACCGGACAGATTCGGTTTGCTCTGAATCCGCGAAAACGCCACGAGGTTGATGTTCGCCGCGTTCAGCATCAACTCCATCGACACCAGCACCATAATCAGGTTGCGCTTCGTCAACACGCCAAACAGCCCGATGCAGAACAGGATGGCGGCAAGCGCCAACACGGAGCCGATGGGAATGGGAAAGCCACTGTTCGCCATCACTCATCCTCCTTTCGCGACCGAGCCAGCAGCACGGCGCCCACCAGTGCGACAATCAAGAGCAGAGAAACCAGCTCAAACGGAATGGCATATTGTTTGAACAACGCCATCCCAATGGCGACAGGATTGCTGTTGCCCCCGTTGATGTCCACAGACGCGTCGGGCACCGGCCAGGCAGTCCGGCGAATGGAGAGCAGAATCACCGCGCAGAGCAGCAGACATCCGAGCGCCGAGAGGACGTTCCGGACATTCCAGCGAAATGGCGGCTCCTGCGCCTCGTGATTGGTCAGCATGATGGCGAACAGAATCAGAATGGTGATGGCACCAGCATAGATGAGAATCTGCGCCACCCCCACGAATTCCGCATCAAGCAGCAGGTACAACGCCGCACACCCGATAAACACCCCGCCGACCGACAACGCCATGTGAATGACCCGGCGGGCACTCAGCAGCAACACCGCGCAGGACAGCACGCAGAGGGCGATGACATAGAACGCAATCAACGGACCGCTCACTCGGCACGCCCCGCTTTCTCAGCCACCCGTTCCGGATGCGCCTCTTCGTACCGCTGTTCATTCTCATAGAGCCAGTGCATGTCTAAATACAGATCGTCCCGCGAATAACGGGCCATCTCAAACGTGTCCGACATCAATATTGCCTCCGTCGGGCACACCTCCGTGCAGAGGTCGCAGAGAATGCAAATGTCAAAATTGATGTCAAACGTGGTGATTTTCATCTTCTTGTTCTCATCGCGCTCCCCGGCCAGCGAGATACAGCTCGTGGGACAGATGCGCGCGCACTGGTTGCACGCGATGCACAGTTCCGGAATGAAACGGTGCACGCCGCGGAACCGTTCCGGCCACTCCGGTTTCACGTCCGGGTACTGCAGCGTCACCTTCTTCTTCGGCAACTGGCGAAGCGTGACACGCATTCCCTTCAAAAAACCTATCACAGCGAACCCTCCCTTCGCGCGCTCAGCAGCCCTCCACCGCCGCCACGGACGGTTTGGGCCTCCGCGCCTTCCACCGCGTCACCAAAACGCCTTGATAAACCCGGTCAGCACCAGGTTCACCAGGGAAACCGGCAGCAACACCTTCCAACTGAACGTCATCAACTGGTCCACGCGCATGCGGGGCAGCGTGGCCTGCAGCCAAAATTGAAAGAAGATGAAGAGCACAACTTTGATGGCGAACCAGAGCCATCCCGGCAGCCACGGACCGCTCCATCCGCCGAGGAACAGTGTCGCACACAGGCCCGCCATCGCGAACAGATACACGTACTCCGTGAGCATGAAGAAGGCGAAGCGAAAGCCCGAGTACTCGACGTGGTAGCCGGCGACCAATTCCGATTCGGCCTCCGGCAAGTCAAACGGCGTCCGGTTCAATTCCGCCGTCGAAGCCACCAGGAAGACCAGAAAGCCGAGAATTTGCGGAATGACGTTCCACCAGCCCGAGTGCTGCTGCGCGAGCACAATGTCGTTCAAATTGAGCGATCCGGCCATCAGCACCACCCCGACCAAGGACAGGCCGAGCGGAATCTCATACGACAGCATCTGCGCCGCGCTGCGCATGCCGCCAATCAGTGCGTACTTGTTGTTGGACGCCCAACCGGCCAACATCACGCCGTGAATCGTGATGGCCGACACTGCCAGGTAGAACAACACGCCAATGCTCAGGTTGGCGGTGAATACGTGGTGCGCGCTGAACGGCACCACCGCCAGGACCAGGAACGACGGCACAAACGCCAACACCGGCGCCAACAGAAACAGCGGCCGGTCCGCGCTGGCTGGTACCACATCTTCTTTGATCAACAATTTGATGATATCAGCAATCGTTTGAAACAGGCCCAGCGGCCCCACGCGATTCGGCCCAATCCGCAGCTGCATCCAGCCGAGCAGCTTGCGCTGCACGTAAATCGTGTAGGTCACCACGCCCAGGGCCAGCACCAACACAATCACAGCCCCGAGCACCATGGCCAGGACGGAGGGCAGCGTCAACGGCTGCGTCTGCCAGTTGCCCATCAGGCGTCCACCTCCCCGAGCACGATGTCGACCGCGCCGAGAATGGCAATCAGATTGGCCATGTTCTGTCCGCGCAGCAACTTCGGCAGCAGCTGGAGGTTCAGGAACGACGGCTTGCGGATTTTCATGCGATACGGTTTGTCCTTCCCATCGCTGACAATATAGAATCCGAGTTCGCCGCGCGCCCCTTCGATGCCACTGTAATACTCGCCCGCCGGCACCCGAATCAGCTTGGGCACCTTGCCGAGCACGGGACCGTCCGGCACCTGCTGCAATGCCTGCGCGACAATCTTCAGCGATTCATTCATTTCCAGCAGGTGGAGGTAGTAGCGGTCAAAACAGTCCCCGTTTTGCCCCACCGGAATCTCGAAGTCGAAGCGGTCGTAGATGCTGTACGGTTTGTTGCGCCGCAAGTCCCAGCGAAATCCGGTGGATCGTAAATTGATGCCGCTCATCCCGTGCGCCAGGGCGGTGTCCGTGTCAAACACCCCAATCCCGCGCGTGCGCGCGAGAAAGATTTCGTTGCCTGTGATGAGCTCGTCGTACATGCTGAGCCGCTCCTGCATATACCGGACGAACGCCTCCACCTTGTCCAGCCATCCGGGCGGCGCATCCCACTTGACGCCGCCTACCCGCAGGTAGTTGTAGGTGAGACGCGCGCCGCAGATTTCGTTGAACAGCTGGACAATCTGCTCGCGGTCCGCAAACACGTACAGGAACGGACTCATCGCCCCCAAATCCAGCAGGTACGTACCGATGAACAACAGATGCGACGCCACCCGCTGCAGTTCCATCACGATGATCCGCAGGTACTCCGCACGCTCCGGAATTTCCAGTTCCAATGCCTGTTCCACCGTGTGACAGAACGCGTAGTTGTTCAGCATGGCCGCCAGGTAATCGAGGCGGTCCGTGTACGGGATGATTTGTGTGTACTGCAGGTCTTCCGCCAGTTTCTCAGTGCCGCGATGCAGGTAGCCAATCACGGGCTCCGCGTCGAGAATGGTCTCCCCGCTGATTTTGACCACCAACCGAAAGACGCCGTGCGTACTCGGGTGTTGGGGCCCCACATTGAGCAGCATCTCTTCTGTGCGAATCTGGTTTTGCTCATCGATGAGCGACACGTCGTTCCCCCGCTTTCCTCCCATACCAATCCTGTGTGCCGCGTCGCGGTTCGGTCATGTCTCCCACGCGCTGTAATCCTTGCGCAGCGGATGGCCGACAAAGTCGGCGTCCAACATAATTCGGCGCAGGTCGGGATGTCCCGTGAACGTCACACCGAGCAGGTCGTAGATTTCACGTTCCTCCCAGTTCACGCCGGGGTGCACGCCGCACAGCGATGGAACTTCGGCCGGATTGCGCGGCGTGCGCGTCTTCAGACAGACGAAATGCCCGAGGTCCGTGGACTGCACGTAAAGGACAATCTCGATATAATCGGAATAATCGGTCCCAGCCATGCATTCCACGTAGTTCAGGTGGTACTCGGTGCTCTCCTTGAGGAGTGAAACCACCTCGACCCAATCCTCGCGTCGAATGCGAAGCATCGGATGCACATGGGCCGCGCCGCATTCCTCCACCGCCTTGGGCGACAACAGCGCCGAGATGTAGGCGCGGATTTCCTCGGCCGCGGCCTTCGCGGCTTCCACCCTGGGGTTTGGCGGCGGCGGAGCTTTCTTCTTGACCGTAGGCTTGGCATCTTCGCTCATGCCTCGCTCACCCGCTTCCCTCGCGCTTCTCGACGAATTTTGTCCTGCAACAGATTGATTCCGTAAATCAGCGCTGGCGGAGACGGCGGACAACCCGGAATGTACACGTCCACCGGCACCACTTGATCCACACCCTTGAGGACCGAGTAGCTGTTCACGTAGGGACCGCCGGCGGTGGCGCACACCCCCATGGCGATGACCCACTTGGGCTCCGCCATCTGGTCGTACAGCCGACGAAGCAGCGGCGCCATTTTCTTGGTCACCGTGCCCGCCACAATCATGACGTCCGCCTGGCGCGGCGAGGCCCGGAAGATGACGCCAAACCGGTCCAAATCATAATGCGCGGCGCCAGCGCCCATCATTTCAATGGCGCAGCAGGCGAGGCCGAACGTCAGCGGCCACAGGCTGTTGCTGCGCGCCCAGCCTTTGAGCGTTTCAAGGGATTGCAACAGGACGCCCGCCTGCCGCAATTCCGCGTTCTCCTCGGGCGTCAACCCTTCGTACTCCAACACCGGCAGCTTGGAGGCGGGATTCATTCGTTCCATTCCAACACCTTCTTTCTCCAGGCGTACACCAACCCAATCACGAGAAGAAAGAGGAAGATGATCATTTCAACAAACGCGAACCGGCCGAGTTGATGAAAACTGGCCGCCCACGGGTAGAGAAACAAGGTTTCGACATCAAACACGACAAACAGGAGTGCAAATAGGTAGTAACGGGCATGATAGCGGACGTGTGCGTCGCCAAACGGCTGGACACCGCTTTCATAGGTCGTCCGTTTGGCGTCGTTGGGCCGCGCCGGACGCAGCATCGGGCCAAGCACCCACAGAGCGCCGACCGGCAAGAGGATGCCGAGGATGAGGAAAATGACAAGAAACAGTTCGTTGTTCCACGCTTGGAACAGATGTGCCATGGCTGTCCCTCCAGGCAGAATCTCGCGCTTGTACCTGACCTGTACCTCCATTGTACTTCATGGGCGCGGGCCTTCAATCCCGCGCAGATAAGAAACCGCAGAACGGTGATCTGCGGCCACGCGACGCAATGCCGCATTGAAAGATTTGACTTTTTCGCTCTGTTCTGATGAAAGGTCCTTCCCAAGTATAGCAAAGGTCATTTTGCCTGTAAAACCAAAAGCTGGACAGGCACCGTTCGGTACCTGTCCAGCGTTGTTTCCGCCCGCCGACCACCAGCGGCCGCTCGGCGGAGAATGACGGTATGCACGAGCGATTCACTTCTGATTTCCAGATCCCAACACATTGCCGGCCTTTCCGGACAGCTCAACGACTTCCAACCGCCGCAGCGCTCGCTGCAGCGCGAGTTCCGCCCGCAGCACATCAACGCCTTCGCGCTGTGCCAGGCGACGTTCCGCGCGCTCCTTGGCGGCCTGCGCGCGCGCCACATCAATCATCGATGCCAATTCTGCGGCATCCGCGAGAATGGTCACCTTGTCCGGCTGGATTTCCAAAAATCCGCCGTTGACGTTGATGTAGTCCTCTCCCGCGTCGGTCCGCACCTTGACGATGCACGGCTTGACGGTCGCCGCAAGCGGAGCGTGGTGCGGCAGGATGCCCAATTCGCCGCCGCCGGTGAGCACGGTAATGAAGTTGACCTGTTCAGACACAACCAGGCGCTCTGGTGTGACTACTTCCAGCAGTACGCTACTCATGTCAACCTCCTGTCTGCCGTTAGGGAGGAGCCGTCGGCGCGGTCGGTCACGCGCGCGGATCCACCGCTGACGGCGTCAAACTGCGCGGCGCGCCCGGATGAACCAGGCGTTCGCGCGACCGTGATCCCGTCAGACCGCGAGCCCGTCCGCCTTCGCCGCGGCGACCACTTCATCGATGGTGCCCTTGTAGCGGAAGTACGGCTCCGGAATGTCGTCGTGTTTCCCTTCGAGAATTTCCTTGAAGCTGCGCACGGTGTCCTTGACCGGCACGTACTTGCCCGGCAGGCCCGTGAAGGCCTCGCCGACGAAGAACGGCTGCGACAGGAAGTTTTGGATCTTCCGGGCGCGCTGCACCGTCAACTTATCCTCATCGGTCAGTTCATCCATACCGAGGATGGCAATGATGTCCTGCAGTTCGCGGTAGCGCTGCAGCACCTGCTGGACACCGCGGGCAACCTGGTAGTGCTCCTCGCCCACCACGTCCGGCGACAGCGCGCGGGACGTGGATGCCAGCGGATCGACCGCGGGATACAGCCCCATTTCGGCGATGCGGCGATCCAGGTTCGTCGTGGCATCCAAGTGCGCGAACGTGTTGGCCGGCGCCGGGTCGGTGTAGTCGTCGGCCGGCACGTAAATGGCCTGAATGGACGTGACCGATCCTTTGACGGTGGATGCAATCCGTTCCTGCAACTGGCCCATTTCCGTCGCCAGGGTCGGTTGATATCCGACGGCCGAAGGCATACGTCCGAGCAGAGCGGACACTTCGGAACCAGCCTGTGTGAAACGGAAAATGTTGTCCACGAAGAACAGCACGTCGCGCTGCTCCACATCGCGGAAGTATTCGGCCATGGTGAGTCCGGTCAACGCCACGCGGAGACGAGCTCCGGGCGGTTCGTTCATCTGGCCGAACACCATGGCGGTCTTGTCGATGACGCCGCCTTCCTTCATTTCGTGGTACAGATCGTTTCCTTCGCGCGTACGTTCACCGACTCCGGCGAACACGGAGTAGCCGCCGTGCTCCGACGCGATGTTGTGAATGAGCTCCTGAATCAGGACCGTCTTGCCGACGCCGGCACCGCCGAACAGACCGATCTTGCCGCCCTTGACGTACGGCGCGAGCAGGTCGATGACCTTGATGCCGGTCTCAAAAATCTCCATGCTGGTGGTGAGTTCGCTGAAGTCCGGCGCATTCCGGTGAATCGACCACGTTTCCTTGGTCTCTGCCGGCCCCTGTTCGTCAATCGTTTCACCGAGCACGTTGAAGATGCGGCCCAGCGTGCCCTGGCCGACCGGCACGGAAATCGGGCGGCCGGTATCCGTCACTTCCATGCCGCGCACCACGCCATCCGTGGAGGACATGGCAACGGTGCGCACCACGTTGTCGCCGAGGTGCAGGGCGACTTCCAGCGTCAGGTGAATCGACACCTCACCGTCGTGGTCGATGCGCAGCGCGTTATTGATGGCCGGCAACTGGCCTTCTGCAAACCGCACGTCGACGACGGGGCCCATTACCTGCACAACCTGTCCCTTGTTCAAGCAAGTCCCTCCTCTGGCCCATCCGGCGCGACTGTGAGCGCTGCACCGGAGAGGCATCTGTATTCATCCGTTCAAACGGGGCGCCAAAAGTGTTACTTCAGCGCTTCGGCACCGCCTACGATTTCGACAATCTGTGTGGTAATCGCCGCTTGCCGCGCGCGGTTCAGCTGCAAGGTCAGCGACTCAATCATTTCCTTCGCCGCGTCGGTCGCGTTGCCCATCGCGGTCATCTGCGCGCCGTGGAAGCTCGCCTTGGCGTCGAGCACCGCCTGGTACACGAGGGTCTCGGCATAGCGCGGCAACAGCGACGCAAACACAGTCTCGGCGTCCGGCTCGAACAGGTACTGCGCGGAGCTCGCCGGCGCCTCGCCGACGTCGGACAGCGGCAGCACCTTTTTCACCACCGGCCGCTGCGTGACCGGATTGATGAACTCGTTGTAGATGAAATACAGTTCATCAAACTGTTCATCGGCGTACGCTTGGACCACCTGCGTCGCCAAATCCCGAACACTGTCATAGGTCGGCACATCCGGCACACCGACGACCTCGCCGCCGACCGGATAGCCGTGCTTGCGGAAAAAGTCTCTGCCGCGGCGACCGATGGCGTAGATCACGTACGTGTCCTTGTCGCGGCGGCGAAACTCCTGCAGCGCGGTGCGGATGATCTGCGAATTATAGGGTCCAGCCAATCCGCGATCGCCCGTGATCACCAGATACCCGGTGCGACGAATGGGGCGTTCGGCCAACAGCGGATGCTTCACCCAACGCGCCGACTTCGAAATTCCCGCCAGCATGCTCTGCATCTTGGCGAGATACGGCTTCGACTGCTGCACCGCCTCCTGCACCCGGCGGAGTTTGGCAGCCGCCACCATCTCCATCGCCTTGGTGATTTGCGCGGTGTTCTTTGTACTTTGAATCCGCCGCTTGATATCCCGCTGGTTCTGTGGCACTCTGCTCACCACCTTTTTCCGGGTTCGGGGTCCCGTCGCGTCAGAGCGCCGCAGACCCCGTCACCCAACCCTGTATTCCGATGTCGGCATCAACCGACAAACGTCTGCTTGAACTTGGCCACCGCTTCTTTCAGCAGCGCCACGGTGTCGTCCTTCAGGTCGCCGGTGGAAACGATGTTCTCGTAGATCTGCGGATACTGGGACGCGACAAACGCCAGCCACTCCGTCTCGAACTTGCGTACGGAAGCCACCGGAATGTCGTCCACATGCCCGTTGACCACGGCCCACAGCGATACAACCTGACGTTCCATCGCCATCGGCTCGTATTGACCCTGCTTCAGGATCTCAACCGTGCGTTCGCCGCGGGCAAGGCGCGCCTGCGTCGCCTTGTCGAGGTCGGAGCCAAACTGCGCGAACGCCTGCAATTCACGGTACTGCGCCAGGTCGAGGCGCAGCGTGCCGGCCACTTTCTTCATCGCCTTCGTCTGCGCGGAACCGCCGACGCGGGAGACAGAGATACCGACGTTGACCGCCGGGCGAACGCCGGAGTAGAACAGGTCGGACTCCAGGAAGATCTGCCCGTCGGTGATGGAGATAACGTTGGTCGGGATGTACGCCGACACGTCACCGGCCTGCGTTTCAATGAACGGCAGCGCGGTCAGAGATCCGCCGCCATTGGCTTCATTCAGCTTCGCGGCGCGTTCCAACAGGCGGGAGTGCAGGTAGAACACGTCGCCAGGGTACGCTTCGCGTCCGGGCGGACGACGGAGCAACAGGGACATTTCGCGGTACGCAGCGGCTTGCTTGGACAGGTCGTCGTAGACCACCAGCGCGTGGCCGCCATTGTACAGGAAGTACTCGCCCATCGCGCAGCCCGCGTACGGAGCGAGGTAGAGCAGCGGCGCTGGATCGGATGCGTTTGCCGCCACCACGATGGTGTATTCGAGGGCACCGTGTTTGCGCAGCGTTTCCACCACGCGGGCGACCGTGGATTGCTTCTGGCCGATGGCGACGTAGATGCACATCACGCCCTTGCCCTTTTGGTTGATGATGGTGTCAATGGCGATAGCCGTCTTCCCCGTCTGCCGGTCGCCGATGATGAGCTCGCGTTGTCCGCGGCCAATCGGAATCATCGCGTCGATGGCTTTGATGCCCGTCTGCAGCGGTTCATGCACCGATTTACGCACAATGACCCCCGGCGCCGGCGATTCAATCGGCCGGTAATGCGGGGTTTCAATGGGGCCCCGGTTGTCCAGCGGTTGCCCGAGCGGGTTCACCACGCGGCCGAGCAGCGCTTCACCCACCGGCACGTTGGCAATGCGGCCAGTCCGTTTGACCTGGTCCCCTTCCTGAATGCCGACGACCGAACCGAGGACGATGACGCCCACGTTGTCCTCTTCCAAGTTGAATGCGATGCCGAACGTTCCGTTGCTGAATTCCACCAGTTCACCGGCCATCACGTTGTCCAAACCGTAGATGCGGGCAATCCCGTCACCCACCTGGAGAACGACGCCGGTGTCCTGCACTTGCACTTCTGATTCGAACTGTTCGATTTGCTTGCGAATCAGTGCGCTGATTTCATCAGGTCGGATACTCAATGCATTCCCTCCTCGCTTCACAGAGCCGCCCAACCGACCCGGGCCGCTCCTCGCTCTCAAGCCAGCGCACCGAGCGGAACGCCAAACCTGAGTGTTGCGGGTCTATCACGCTTGCACTGCGCCGTGGCGCAGGAGTCTTCCTCGAAATTGCCGCAGCGCGCCCTGGACCGATGCGTCCAACATCCGATGGCCCATCTGCACCCGGCAGCCCGCCACCAGTTCGGGCCGCACCGCGACCTGGACGTGGACCGTTTTGCCGAGCGCCTGACTCAGTTGCCGCGTCAGCTCGTCCACCTGCGCCTCGGTCATTGGGAACGCCGACTCCACCGTGACGTCCACAATGCCACGCGCCGCCTGCGCCTGCGCGTGGAAAGCCGCTTGCACCGCCAGCAATTCACTGCCGCGGCCGCGTCGAATCAACAGCTGGACGAAGCGAACCACGACCGGATCGACCAAGTTGGCAAACACCTGGCGGAACAGCGCCTGTTTCCGATCCGCGCGAATGACCGGATGTTCGAGCAGCGCGGTCAATTCCGGATGCTCACGCAGGCTGTCCGCAATCAGCTGCAAGCCCTGGTCCACCGCATCGACGAGGCCATGCGCCTCTGCGTACGCAAACAACCCTGCCGTATAGCGACGTGCGACAGCCCCACTCATGACACGAGCTCTCCCAAATTCTTCTGTGCTTCCTTCAGCATTTCTTCATGCACGGGTTCAGAGACGTGGTTGCGCAGCAGTTTCGTGGTGAGTTCCACGGACAGGGCCGCAACCTGCTCCAGCACCTCGTTCAGCGCTTCGGCGCGTTCACGTTCAATCAACTGGCGCCCTTCTTCGAGCAGCCGAGCCGCTTCAGCCTGTGCGGCCTCCACGATGTCCTGCGCCTGCTTCTCCGCGCGAGCGCGGGCTGTTTCCATGATTTCATTGGCCGTCCGGCGCGCTTCCTCGAGCAGTTTCCGTTGCTCCGCCAGAATCCGCTCCGCCTCGGCCCGTCCTTGTTCCGCGGTCGTAATTTCGTTTTCAATATGCTGACGGCGTTGTTCCATCATGTTCGAAAGCGGCTTGTACGACACTTTGTAAATGATGAAAAACACAATCAGAAAGGCAACCAACGAGACAATCATCGTACCTGGTTCAACAATGGTCACACGCGTCACCCCTCTCGTTTGCTCATCGGTTCACCGCGCCACACCCGGCGCGACCACCCGCATCAGGTGAAGAACAGAATCAAACCGAGAGCCAGCATGATGGCCGGGAACGCTTCGACGAACGCCAAACCAATCATGGCGCTACCGAGCAGCGTGCCGCGCGCCTCCGGCTGACGGGAAACGCCTTCAACGAACTTGCTGAACAGAACACCGTTACCAACACCGGAGCCCACCGCCGCGAAGCCAAGCAGAATGGCAGCAGCAATCATGTGCAATTCGTGGTTCATGAAAGAATGCCTCCTCTGAGTTCCCAATTTGGTTGTTTTGCGGCCGTCCCCTTTGGAGCCCGCCGCGCCGGGTTGTCCCGGGTACAATCAGTGATGGTCCACGTTGAAATCCTTGTGGCCCACATACAGCGTGAGCAGCAGCGCGAAGATGTACGCCTGAATCGTGCTCACAAACGCGCTGTACAACAGCCAGATGATGAGCAGCGGCAGACCTGTCGGCACCCAGCCAAACAGCATCGGCATCCGCAGCAGCGCTTCAATCAGCACCTCGCCGGCCAGGATGTTCCCAAACAACCGCATCCCGTGCGTGAGAGGATTTGTGATTTCATCGATGATGGCCATTGGATTGCGGTACTGTTTCAGCCACTTCAGCGGGTGGCGAAGCCCGTACGCGTGGCTCACCAACCAGACCAGGATGGCCAGCGCCAACGCCATGTTCATGTTCTCCGTGGGCGAGTTCAGCAGCGAATACTTCACGTGCGCCTTCAGGCCCAGCGACGGAATGTCGCTCCCCGGCTCAAACTCCCACGTGAAAATCAGTCCCAGCCAGTTTGCGACGAAGAGGTAGGCCATGGTGATGAACGCAAACGGCAGGACGAACCGCGCCCCGGCCGCCGAGGGCATCATGTCGCGGGACATCTTCTGTGTGAACTCGATGGCCCACTCCAGCCAGTTCTGCAACCCCCTGGGACTGCGCATATCCAGCTTGCGCACCACCACCGCGGAGACGATGATGAGAATCAACCCCGCAATGAGCGTCCAGGCGACGGTGACCAGGTCAACCCGATACCAGTGACCACTGAACAAAAATGGATGTTGAGGCACCTTCTCACCTACTTTCGCTGCAAGATTTGCGTGCTCAGGATGGTTCAGGCAGACTTCGACAGACCCGCGACAACGAAGACAAACCCCAGCAAGTAGCCAGCAAGCGCCGCAATGACGTTGGCATGCGGCAATTTGATGGCAATGATGATAACGGCAACCAGAAGGACCATTCGCGTCGCGTACCCAATGGCACCAGAGAGCATCAGGGCCGTTCCCTGCAGGTTATCCCGAAGGTGCCCCTCACGCGTCATACTCCAAACCACGCCCAGTCCACCGACTTCCCCAATCAGCAAGCCATTCAGCACATCCGACCAGGGCGCGACAAGACGCACCAGGGCCGTGAGTCCCAGGCATCCCATCGCCATCCACCGAATCATTCGCAGCCGACGCCGCAATTTCTCAGTGTCTGTATTCACGGCTTCTCTCCCAAAAAATGTTTTGCAAGATACGCAAAACCCGACATCCCGACAATCAATCCAAGCAGGATTCCAACGATGGTCAGGAACGGGTAATGCCACTTGCCCGCCAGGAGGTAGCCCAGAACCCCGAAAACAACCGTACAGGTTGCCAGCTGCAGCACCAGGCTACCCAGTACAACCAACGCCCGGATGGTGCTTGGCCCAGAATTCTGCTGTTGATTTCGGCCGTTGTTCGCGACTTTCTTCACCGCCTGACAACGTTTTGAAAATGGGAAGTCACAGATGTGGAGCGGTACAAAGCATAGGTTCGGCGCATCAGCTACCATTAGGGTTTCCGAACGCAAACCTTCTCAACCGTGAGAGAATTGTCTTCCAATCGGCCGAGGATCTTTGTTTCGCACTGTGAAACAGCAGTTCCTCACAGTGAAATGCCGTAACCCTCGCCTATAGTACCGAATGTTCGTCCCCCTTGTCAACGAAAAAACCGCATTACGGCGCGATTTTCGCGATATTCTCGTAGATGTTCATAAAACTGCCGACATTTCTCCCGTTTGCTCCGGCTAGATACTTCAAGTACTAAAAGAAAGCGCTGTCAGATAGTTGCTTTTTTCCATTCTATACGGTTTTCCGCACCGGGGTCAGTTCACGCGGGATTTAACATAAATTCGCATTTACCGTGCGCTGTTGGATGCAGCGACGACAAGGGTTGGTTCCTGCACACCATCGCCCGGTGGCTGCGGGAACCAACCCATCGTCTGTCATCCTTGCGCAGTCAACGCTTGCGCGCGGATTGGATGCCTGAGAACACCAGGTTGCGCAGCGATACCAGCGCGCACCCGGCGGCCGCCGCTGCATTTCACGCACCGCATCGCCGCTTCAGCAGTTTCACAACCGCTCCACAACCATCGCCACGCCTTGGCCGCCGCCGATGCACAGCGTCGCCAGACCGTAGCGGCCCTGCCGCTTTTGCAGCTCATGGAGCAGCGTCACCAGCACACGCGCGCCACTGGCGCCAATTGGGTGCCCCAGGGCAATGGCGCCGCCGTTCACGTTCAGCTTCTCCGCCGGAAACTCCAGCGCTCGGCCGACTGCCAACGACTGGGCGGCAAACGCCTCATTCGCCTCAATCAAGTCCATATCCGCCACCGTCAGGCCCGCCTTCGACAGCGCCCGCTTGGTCGCGTCAATCGGCCCGAGCCCCATCACCGACGGGTCCACGCCCGCGCTGCCGTAGCTGACAATCCGCGCCAGCGGCTGCAGCCCCAGCTTCTCCGCTCGCTCCGCGCTCATCACCACGAGCGCAGCGGCACCATCGTTGATGCCGGACGCGTTCCCCGCCGTCACCGTTCCGTCCTTCTTGAACGCCGGACGCAGTTTCGAGAGCGCTTCTACGGTCGTGCCGGCCCGCGGAAACTCGTCCGTGTCAAACACCACGGGATCTCCCTTGCGCTGCGGAATGGTCACAGGAACAATTTCGTCCCTAAACCTGCCGGACGCAATTGCGGCCACCGCCTTTTGCTGGCTGTCCGCCGCGAACTGATCCTGCTCCTCGCGCGTCAACCCGTACTGAGCCGCGATGTTCTCTGCGGTAATCCCCATATGCACATCGCAGAACGCGCACCACAGCCCGTCCTGGATCATGCTGTCCACCACCTGCTGATGCCCCATGCGGTAGCCGCCGCGGGCCCCCGGCAGCAGGTACGGCGCGTTGGTCATACTCTCCATACCGCCTGCGACCAGCACGTCCGCGTCGCCCGCGCGAATGGCCTGCGCTGCCAGCATCACCGCTTTCAAGCCCGATCCGCACACCTTGTTGACAGTCATCGCCGGCACATGGTCGCCGAGCCCCGCTTTGATGGACGCCTGGCGCGCGGGATTCTGCCCGAGACCTGCCTGAAGCACATTGCCGAGGATGACTTCTTCCACCTGTTCCTTGTCCACACCCGCTCTCGTCAGGGCCGCCTCCACCACAACCGCCCCGAGATCGGTCGCCTGAAGCGGAGCCAGTGTACCCTGAAAACTCCCGATTGCGGTGCGCACCGCGCTGACAATCACCGCTTCCCTCGTCATGGAAAGCCCTCCTCTTCCCCGTGGAATCTGTCCAATTCCGCGTTGCTCGCCGGAGGATCGCTCCCTCCGCCGCAGCGCGCGGACGCTGGAACGCTCACCATCACTGTCAGTGTAAACCGAACCGCCGCCATTTTGAAAGCGCATTCCATCGCCGCAGCCGCCACGAAACCATAAAAAATACGGGGCGGCCGCAAGCACCGGCTCGCCCCGCCCAATTTACGGTCGATACGTGAACGGCTCCGGCCGCGGACCGCGTCCAAAGTGATGCAGAATGGCCTGCACAATGCGCTCCGATGCGTTCCCGTCGCCGTATGGGTTCTTGCGCCCCGCCATATCCTGATAGGCCGCCTCATCGGTCAACAGCCGCAGCCCTTCGCGAAAAATGTCCGCCTCATCCGTCCCCACCAGTTTCAGCGTACCGGCCGAGATCCCTTCCGGCCGCTCCGTGGTATCCCGCAGCACCAACACGGGAACACCGAGCGATGGCGCCTCCTCCTGAATCCCGCCGGAATCAGTGAGAATCAGCGTCGCCCGCGCCAGGAAGTTGTGATTGTCCACCACCCCGAGCGGATCTATCAGGTGAATGCGCGGATGGTTCCCCAACACCGCGAACGCCACCTCGCGCACACTCGGGTTCAGGTGCACCGGGTAGACCAGATGCACGTCCGGCAGTTCGTCCACCAGTCTGCGCGCCGCCTGGCAAATATGTTGCAGCTTTTCGCCTAAATTTTCCCGCCGATGCGACGTCATGTAGACCATTCGGCTTCCTTGCGGAATCGCGTCCAACACCGGGTGGTGGTACGTCTCCTGCACCGTCGTCTTCATCGCGTCCACCACCGTGTTCCCGGTCACGAACACCCGGTCCGGCGCCTTGCCTTCCCGCCACAGGTTGTCCGCCGCCCACGCGGTCGGCGCAAAGTACAGATCGCACAGCACGTCCGCCAGCTGCCGGTTCATCTCTTCTGGGAACGGACTGTACTTTTCATATGTACGCAATCCGGCCTCCACATGACCGATGGCAATTTGCTGATAAAATGCGGCCAACGCCGCCGCGAACGTCGTGGTGGTGTCCCCGTGCACCAGGACGATGTCCGGTTTGCGCGCCTCCATCACCGACTCCAGTCCCGACAGCGCCTTGCGCGTGATGGTGCCGAGCGTCTGCTTGGGCTCCATGATGTCGAGGTCGTCATCCGGCTCAATGCCAAACACCTCCAACACCTGATCCAACATCTCGCGGTGCTGGGCGGTCACGCAGACCAGGGACTCAATGCCCTCCGTTTGCTTGAGCGCGCTCACCAGCGGCGCCATTTTCACCGCTTCCGGCCGCGTGCCGAAGACCGTCATAACCTTGATGGGCCTATCCACTTCAGGACCTCCTTGTTGTCTTCCAATCCCATTCAGCGCGTTCCAAACAGTCGGTCACCCGCGTCGCCCAGGCCCGGAACGATGTATCCATGGTCGTTCAGCGCTTCGTCGACCGCCGCCACGTAGATGTCCACATCCGGATGGGCGGACTGCACGCGCTCCACGCCCACCGGCGCCGCCACCAAGCACATGAGTTTGATGTTGGTCGCTCCGCGCTGCTTCACCGCATCGATGGCTGCAACGGCCGATCCGCCGGTGGCCAACATCGGATCCACCACAATCACTTCTCGTTCTTCGAGGTGCTGCGGCAGTTTGCAGTAGTATTCCACGGGCTGGAGCGTGTCAGGATTCCGGTACAGGCCCACGTGTCCCACCTTCGCGTTCGGAATCATCGCCAGGATGCCGTCCACCATACCGAGTCCCGCGCGCAGCACGGGCACCAGCGCGAGCGTTTTCCCCTCAATCACCTTGGTCTTGGCCCGCGCAACGGGAGTTTCCACCTCCGTCTCCACCAGCGGCAGCGACCGGGTGATTTCATACGCCATCAGCATGGCCACTTCTTGGACCAACTGGCGAAACTCTTTCGTTCCGGTCTCCTTGGACCGAATGTACGTCAATTTGTGTTGAATCAATGGATGGTCTAATACGTGGACCTGCCCCACGAGTGGCCACTCCTTCTCTTTAGGTTGGTTCAGGCATTTCGTTTTGCCCGGCATCCGTCATATACTATCCAAAGGGTTGTCCGTCGTTGCAATTATACCAGAACCCGGCGCGGCATCGCAGAATCGCCGGATCGATATGGTATAATGTGGACACGTTTTTTACGGCGCATGTTGTTGCAAAATGAAAAGGATATTCCCGGACGATTCGCTCATGCGGTGGGCGTTTTGCAGGATTTGAAGCTGGTGTTCAAATCGGTCAGCCATCGAGTCCGGTGGACATCCCGGACAACGTATGTCGGACGCGAGTGTTTGACGAACACGGAAGATAGGGCATCCGCCGCAGATGCCGTGCAAAACGCTGGAGAGGAAGTGCCCATATGTCTTCATTGCGAAGACTTCTGATTCTGTCCGCCTCGTATGGCGAAGGCCATCAACAGGCTGCGAACGCGGTGCGCGACGCACTGAAAATGATGCACCCGGAGACACATATTGAAATTATCGACTATATGCGAAGCGTGCATCCCATGCTCGATTCCGTGGCCAAGTACTGCTATCTGCAGAGCATTCGCTTCGCACCCGCGCTGTACGGCTGGTTTTACAAAGGCACCAGCCAAATCCCTCCATCGTCGCTGATTCAGCGTCAGCTGAACTCGCTGGGCATCCGCGAGATGGAGGATGTGCTGCAGGCATACAACCCGGATGTGGTGTTTGCAACATTTCCGCAGCCGGCCGGCGTAGTGTCCTACCTCAAGCAGAAGGGGTTGACCGACGTCCCGCTGGCCACGGTCATCACCGACCACGCGATTCACAGCCAGTGGATTCATCCGCTGACCGACGCGTACTTCGTCGGGTCTGAATACGTGCGCCGCGGCATGTTGGCGCGCGGCATCCCGGCGCGAACCATTCACGTCACCGGCATTCCGATTCGCCCGGCGTTCAGGCAGACGTTTGACAAAGCGGCGCTGCGCGCCAAGTACGGACTTCGGGAGGACATCCCAACCGTCCTGGTGATGGGCGGCGCGTACGGTGTGATGGCAGACATCAACCTGATTTGCGAAGAACTGTTCAACTACCCCCATCCGGTGCAGGTGGTGGTGGTCACAGGCCGCAACAAGCGAATGAAGCAACAGCTGGACGAGTCGGTGCAATCGGCGACACAGCCGTCCCGGGTGTACGGCTTCGTGTCGGAAGTGTACGAGCTGATGGCGGTGGCGGATCTGATGCTGACCAAGGCCGGCGGACTGACCATTTCGGAAGCGTTGGCCATGCAGCTCCCCATGCTCCTGTACCGCCCCATTCCGGGACAAGAAGTGCAAAACGCCAAGTTCCTGGTGAGATCCGGTGTGGCTGTGCTGGCGCGAAGCCGCAAACAGGTCAGCGAGCACCTGTATGATCTCCTGGTCGCAAATCCGAAAAAGCGAGAGACGATGAAACAGCGGGCGCTCAAAGTCCGGCGCCTGAACGCCGCAGAAGAAATCGCAAGAACGTTGATTGACCTCGCAAGTCAACGCCAATCCGGGGCAAACTACTCTTACCAGCATTAGGACGGGCACTGCTCGTCCCGGCGAGGAGTGGTTCTGTGAACAATCGACGGGGGCTGTCCCGACTTTCGCAATGGCTGGAACCTGAATTGTTTCAGCCATTTGTTTTTGGCGTCCTGTTCTCCCTCACACTGTCGGAATTCGTTCGCGGGGCCCTGACCCTGTCGCTGATTCCCACCTACGGCCGGAGCGTCCTCGGCTTTGCCGTAGAATGGACCTCCCTTGCCCTGTCGATGCACTATTTGGCGGACAACCTGATGCGCTCCCCCGCCGGCTGGATGGCGGATAGGTTCGGGCAACGGACGATGCTGCTGGCCGGGTTTGCACTGTCCTTCTCGGCGGTGTTCTGGATGATGAACGCCCATTCCATACTGAGTCTCATCGGCAGTCTGGCCCTGTACGGCATCGGCGTGACGCCGATGTGGCCCGCGGCCATCTCGGGCATTGGCCTCGCCACGCCGGAACAGAGCCGCGCCCGATTCATGAGCTACCTGTACATATTCTGGATGGCGGGGACCGGGCTGGGCCCTGTTACCATCAACTTCCTGATTGGCCGCACGTATACGTTGGCGTTCACCGTTCTGCTGGCGATAGATTGCGCCGGCTTCGCCGTCGCCTGGTTTCTGGTGCGCCGTCCGCGCGATGTGGGAGTTCGGAACCCCGCAGAGGGGGCATCGTCACCCCACCGGTCGGTCAGACGCCGCCGCGCTTATTGGCAGTCCCTGTGGCGCAATGTGAAGGAAGTGGCATTCCTCTTTCCCGGCATGTTTGCCCAAACTTTCGCGGTGGCCTCGCTGCTGCCGATTCTGTCGCTGTACGCGAAAATCGTCCTGCGCCTGAGCGGCGCCATGTACAGTTTTCTGCTGATATTCGGCGGCGCGTTCGCGGTGGTGCTGCTCATCCCGGCCGGCCACCTGGTGGACCGCTTCGGCCCCCGGCGATTCCTCGTCCCCGCCTTCCTCATCGCCGGGACGGCACTTGGCACGTACCCCATCTTTCATACGCTGATCAGCACCTTCGTGGTCGTCGCGGTCCTCGGCTGTTGCTATGGATTCATCCTGCCGGCCTGGAACTCGGTTCTGGACAAGTCCATCGATCCGGACAAAAAAGGGATCCTGTGGGGCGTGTTCATGACGGTGGAGGGATTCGGATCCGCCATCGGCCCGTACCTGGGCGGACTCGTGTGGGACACCATCAGCCCGCGCGCACCCTTTGTCGTCAGCGCCGTGGTGATTTTCGTCATGGGCCTCTTGTACCTGGTGCTCCCCATCGAACGGCGCAATCGCGCACCATCGCGGACACGCGGGGAACCGCGCAAGGCCTCGCCGATGCCCCCAAGACGCATGGCCCGGAGCCGCAGACAGCGCACGTGATGGACGCTTTCTGCATCGCCGTCCTCCTCATGGTATGATTCCAAGAGAAGTCTGACAGGGGAGGATACGAGCTTGGTTTGGCGGATTTTGCTCCTGGTCATCATCGCCTATCTCATATACGCGCCCATTCCGGAGATTCTCTTCAAGCTCCTGCACATCCGGACATTGTACAAGGGCCCCAACACCACGCGCGCCATCGCCCTGACCTTTGACGACGGGCCCGATCCGCGCTATACCCCGAAAGTCCTGCAAATTCTCCGTGAACACGGCGCCAAAGCGACGTTCTTCCTCGTTGGCCGGCGCGCCGCAGAGCACCCGGATCTCGTCCGGGCCATCCTGGCGGACGGACACGAGATTGCCTCTCACGGTCACCTGCATCGACACGCATGGCTGATGACGCCCTGGTCCACCTGGCGGGACATCCGCGAAGGCAAACGACAGGTGGAACGCATCACCGGGCAACCCATTCGCTACTACCGGCCGCCCTGGGGCGCGTTCAACTGGTTTACGCGCATCGCCTGTGCGCGCCTGCACCTCCAGCCTGTGCTGTGGTCGGTTCGGGCCATCGACTGGCTCCCAGGCGAGTACGCCGACGACGTGGTGAAGCGCGTGATCCAGGGCGCGCACACCGGCGCCATTGTGCTCTGCCACGACGCGGGCGGCGCCGAAGGCGCGCCGCGCAACACCATCGCGGCATTGCCTGAAATCTTGACGACGCTTGGCCAACGCCGCTTCACGTTCACCACCGTCGGCGCGCTGGCAGAGGCGCGCCGCGAACAGGCGACGGCGGTGCAATCGCTCTACAGCCACTATCCAACGGCGCGCCGGGCACTCATCCGGCTCTGGACAATTGTCGAATTCGCCTTCCGCACCCTTTACCGCATAGAGCCGGTCAACCGGATTTTCCGCGTGTCTCCCACCGTCTGGACGCACGGAACCCGAACCGACGCCAACGGCGAAGTCATTGTGCAGGACGGCGACGCGGCACTGGAACTGCATTTCCAGAACGAAACCTTAATCACGATTTCAGGCGCGCGCGACAACCGCGCGCTCATCCGCGGACTGCGTGGCGCCAAGGAAGGTTTTCGCGACATCGCCCAGTTGCTCCGGCACGATCCGCGCTATCAAAACGTCCGCGCCATCGTCGCGCCAACCCTGATGAACCGCGGGGTGGATTTGCTCGGCTTCCACATCGAGGAACTGCCCGACAACCGGGGCAATCGATGGGTTCAGGGATACATGCGCTTTCTGTTGGGCTTGTACCACCCGGACGGATTCGCGAGATTAAAGGAAGGCCGACAATCGCTGGAGATGAAGCTCATTTGGATGTCCCGCGAGGAAGTGCTGAACCTGTACGGAAGAGATGATTGAGCGACGAAAGGCCGCCCGCTCCGTGCCAGGGCACGGAAGGGGCGGCCTTTTTGCATATGGAATCCCGTCTGTCAGCGCCTGTGGAAGCAAGATCTGCGCTTGTGCATCATTCCGCGTAGGAAATCCCCGGATACATCGGATACCGCTCGGTCAACGCCCGCACCTTCTGCTGCGCCTGGGCTTTATCGGCGTCCGTAAACGCCGAGGCGAGGACGAGGTGGAAAATGTCCGCAATTTCGGCCATCGCCTGCTCGTCCATTCCGCGCGTGGTCACAGCCGGCGTGCCCACGCGAATGCCGCTGGTGACCATGGGCGAGGCGGGATCGAACGGAATGGTGTTCTTGTTCACGGTAATCCCGATTTCGTCCAAGCGGCGTTCGGCCTCTTTTCCGGTGAGGTTCATGTTGCGCACGTCAATCAGAATCAGATGGTTGTCGGTGCCGCCGGAGACCAGCCGAAAACCATGACCCAGCAGCGCGTCGGCGAGGGCTTTGGCGTTTTTCACAATCTGACCGGCGTACGCCTTGAACTCCGGCTTCAGGGCTTCGCCGAACGCGACCGCTTTGCCGGCGATGACATGCATCAGCGGCCCGCCCTGGATACCGGGGAAAATCGCCTTGTCAATGGCCTTGGCGTGCGCTTCGGTGGTGAGGATGAGTCCCCCGCGCGGCCCGCGCAGGGTCTTGTGCGTGGTGCTGGTGACAAATTGCGCGTGCGGGACCGGAGATGGATGGAAACCGGCGGCCACCAACCCGGCAATGTGCGCCATGTCCACCATCAATTGCGCACCGACTTCATCGGCAATCTCGCGCATTTTCGCGAAATCGATGAAGCGCGGATACGCGCTGGCACCGGCCACAATCAGTTTCGCCCGGCTTTCCTTGGCGGCCTTGCGAACGGCTTCGTAATCAATCACCTCCGACTCGGCGTCCACGCCGTACGCGGCGAATTGGTACAGTTGACCCGAAAAATTCACAGGACTGCCGTGGGTCAGGTGTCCGCCGTGGGACAGATTCATGCCGAGCACCGTATCGCCGGGCTTGAGCGCTGCAAAATATACCGCCATGTTGGCCTGCGCGCCGGAGTGCGGCTGCACGTTCGCGTGCGCGGCGCCAAACAATTGCTTGGCTCTGTCGCGCGCGATGTCCTCCACCACATCCACGTGCTCGCAGCCGCCGTAGTAGCGGCGCCCCGGATACCCTTCCGCATACTTGTTGGTCAGCACGCTGCCCATCGCCTCGAGCACGGCCTGGCTGACAAAGTTCTCGGACGCAATCAGTTCAATCTTGTCTCGCTGGCGCTGCAATTCCTGCTGCATCGCCGCCGCAACCTGCGGATCTTGCTGCTGCAAACGGGACATCTTCAATCTCCTCTCCCACTCCTCGTTTTATCGCCCGATGCGGCGACGCGCTTCCGCCACATCGTACACGGCCCGCTCGCCGCCAATCCGCGGCGGCCGCGTCCGCGCCATGGTCACGTGCGCGGCCCCCACCGTGTTCCGGCGGCCGCGCACGGGTACTGCAACTGGCTTTAAGTGCATGCCAATCAGTGTGTCGCCGATATCAATGCCGGCATCCGCCCGAACCGCGGACACCAAGCACGGCTGGCGCATGGAAAAGTAGGCATGCGCGGCAACGGCGCCGCCGGCCCCGGGCACGGGAATCGCGTATACCTCCTCGAGGCCGTATCGCACCGCTGTTTCCCGCTCAACCACCAGCGCCCGATTCAAATGCTCACAGCACTGAACGGCGACGGAACAGCCACACTGCTCTGCAAATTCAAAGACCGACGCGACAATGGCAGCACCCACGGCCTCCGAGGTGGCGGTCCCGATGCGCTGCCCCATGACTTCGCTGCTCGACGCACCCACCACGAGCAGACTCCCGCTGCCAAGTCCGGCCGCTTGGCGGAGGTCCTCCAGGCATTCGCGGAGTTCCACCTGAATCCGGGCCAAATCGCCTGACGCAGCGTGTTCCAGATTGGATCCGGTCGGGGTGGCCGCAGCCTCATCCGGACAGCTCAAAGCCAGCCCCCTGTCGTTCTCACGCTTGCTCATTGCAACGACTCCCGTTCGAGGTCGGCCACCTTGGCGAGGCGCTGGGCATGCCGCCCCCCTTCAAATTCCGTGGTTAACCACGCCTTCAACACCTCCGCCGCAGCACCTTGACCAATCACTCGTTCGCCCATGGTCAGCACGTTGGCGTCGTTGTGCATGCGCGACATTTTCGCCGAAAACACATCGTGCGCCGTCACCGCGCGAACGCCCTTGACCTTATTGGCCGTGATGGCCATACCAAGGCCGGTGCCGCAAACGAGCACACCTCTGTCGTACAAGCCATCCGCCACGCCTTTGGCGACCTTTGCGCCATAGTCCGGGTAATCAACCGACGTTTCATCGAATGTGCCCAGATCCTCGTAGTCGAGCTGCAGTTCCTCCAGTGTCTGTTTCAACAGTTCCTTGAGCCGGTAACCCGCGTGGTCACTGGCAATGGCCACCTTCATTCCAGACTCCCCTTTGTCGCCAAATGTTCTATCAGTCCACGGACGGCTTTGCTCAAGTCGTCTGCGCACGCTTCGTACTCCGCGTCCGCTCCTCCGAACGGATCTACAATATCACAGATTACGGCGGCCGCGGGCGGCGCGTCGGCAAGAAACCGTCCCAACCGCGCCGTCTTGCCGGCCGCTTCCGGAAAGCGTCGCAGCAGATCCCATTCATGGGCTGCGGTCATGACCAGGATGGCATCAGCCCACGCCACCAGCTCCGCCGTCACCGGCTGGGCCTGGTGGGCCTGGAGCGGTACGCCGCGGCGGGTGAGGGCATCGGCAGCCAGCGATGACAGCGGCTGCCCGGGCATCGCATACAGCCCCGCCGATTGAATGACCCAGTCGAGGCCGCGTTCGCTCACTTCGCGCTGCGCCAGAAACGCTGCCATCGGACTGCGGCAGGTGTTCCCTGTGCAGACAAACAACAAATGCACGTGATCACCCTCCCAATCACGAATGGACGGCAGCCCCGCGCATGTGACGGGCCGCCTGCTGCGTGAAGCCCCCGTTTCGGTGGACGCCGCACGTCGACTTCCCGCACATAATCGGCAGCGTTTTGCAACACACCTGCCGCCGCAGATGCACTGCAAAACGCTGCAATCGTTCGCCGTATTGACCCAGCCAGCCACATCGCGCAAGACGGCAGCCGTCCATGGATTCAGTATATCCCCCGGCGAAACCGGCATGCAACCGCCGCCCCTGCTCTGAGCCAGGTCGGCCGAGCTCACTGCGCCATGAACAGTATGCCGTACACCATGAGAATCCCCGCGCCGAGGAGCTCCCCGTACACCCCCAGCGTCCGGGTGGCTTTGGCGCCAATCACCAACCCCACGGCGCACAGACCCGCCGCCACAAATCCGAACGCCAGCGCACAGGCGATGCCGTACGTGGTGCTGGACAGCCCCAGGCTCAATCCCACGGACAGCGCATCGATGGATACGCCGATGGAAAACAGCCCGAGCGCCGCCACCGTCGTGCCCACCGCCACCGGCTCCTCCCGTTGAAACAGGCTCGTGTACGCCATGTGCAATCCCAATCCCAACAGTAATAACGCGCCGAACCATTTAGCAATCTGCCCCATTATCCCCTGCATGAGCATCCCCATGGAAATGCCAATCAGCGTCATCAAAACATGCGCAACTCCGATGGACACAGAGAGCTGTACAACGCGATTGCGCGGCAGGCCCTGCAGCCCCACGCCCAAGGCCAGGGAGAACGCGTCCATCCCCAGCGCCACCGCCATGATGCCGACTTCCAGGACGTCGTACAGGTGTTTCAACGCGAACGCTCCCCCTCTGTCCAAGCTAGTCCAGTCTATGCTTGGCGCGAGGGGGAGATTCGCCGAATCATCCGTCAGACTTGACCGTAGTAAGCGTGTTTGCCGTGTTTGCGAAGGTAGTGTTTATCCAAGAGCGACGATGAAATTCGGGGGAGCGCGGGTTTCAACTGCAGAGATTGATACGCGAGTTTCGCCACCTCTTCCAAGATGACCGCGTGCTGCACCGCCTCCTCCGCGTCCTTCCCCCAGCAGAAGGGAGCATGACCACGAACCAGGACGGCCGGCATCGCGTTGACATCCATGTTCGCAAACGTCTCGACAATCACCCTGCCAGTCGCCTCTTCGTACGCACCCTCAATCTCCGCCGTGGTGAGCGGCCGCGTACAGGGCACATCGCCGTAAAAGTAATCGGCGTGCGTCGTCCCCAGAGCGGGTATAGGAATCCCCGCCTGGGCAAACGTGGTCGCCCACGGCGAGTGGGTGTGGACAATCCCACCGATATCAGGGAAGCTTTTGTATAACCACAGATGGGTTGGCGTGTCGGATGACGGGCGCAGTGCGCCCTCCACCACGTTTCCATCCAGATCCACCACCACCAGCGTGTCCACAGTCAACGCTTCGTACGGGACACCGCTTGGCTTGATGACCACGCGTCCCAACTGTCGGTCAATCCCGCTGACATTTCCCCACGTGAAAGTAACCATGCGATATTGCGGCAACATTAAATTGGCCTTCAACACCTGCTCTTTCAGAGCTTCCAGCATATCGGTCCCCTCCCGGTTGGCGAACTTTCGTCATCGCAACCGCCACGCAGCGTCGTTCCAAGCCAGGGCCTGCCGCAACCCAAGCAGCGAGGTGTGCCGATCTATCACGACACACTCCACGCCCGTCATCGCGGCCCAGTCGGCCAGCTGCTCCGCGGTGACGGCATACGAAAATACCGTGTGATGCGCGCCGCCCGCGTACAACCAACCCTCTGTCGCAACGGACCATGAGGGTTGCGGCTTCCAAAGAACTCTGGCCACTGGCAGACTGGACATCGCTTCCGGAGGAAAGACCGCCTCCACTTCGTTCACAATGAGTCGGAACCGATCCCCGAGGTCCACCAACGACGCGACCACCGCAGCCCCTGGTTTGCCTGTAAACACGAGCCTCGCCGGCGGTTCCTTCCCCCCAATGGACAACGGATGGACCTCCAGACGCGGGGTATCCGCCGCAATGGTGGGACAGACTTCGAGCATGTGCGCACCGAGGGTACTTTCCTCTCCCGGTACCAAATGATAGGTGTAATCCTCCATGAACGAGGTGCCTTCAAACCCCGCCATGCGTTTGACAACGCGCACCAGCGCAGCCGTTTTCCAATCGCCTTCGCCGCCGAATCCGAATCCATCCGCCATCAATCTCTGCACGGCCAGGCCAGGCAGCTGGCGCAAGCCGTGCAAGTCCTCGAAATTTGTGGTGAAAGCGGTGAACCCTCCTTGGTACAGGAATCGCCGCAGTCCCAGCTCCATCCGCGCCTGTTCCCGGACGGCGGACCAATACGGCGCATCTTCAAGGGTTCCCTTCGCAATTTCGTACATGTCCCGGTAGGTTTGAACGAGAGATTCCACTTCCGCCTCGGACACGTACGCCATGCAGTCCACCAAGTCGCCTACGCCGTACGCGTGCACCGCCCAACCGAATTGCGCCTGGGCGGCCACCTTGTCCCCCTCCGTGACCGCCACCTGACGCATGTTGTCGCCGAAGCGAGCCACTTTCAGCGAATGGCCTTCGTTGACCGCGACGGCGGTGCACATCCATTCCGCGAGCCGCCGGCGGAGCCCACGGTCTGCCCAATGGCCGGCCAGGACTTTACGACGAACCCCCAGGCGCGCGCCAATGAACGCAAACTCTCGGTCACCATGCGCTGCCTGATTGAGATTCATGAAATTCATGTCCACAGTTTTCCAAGGAATCGCGTCATGGTACTGGGTGTGCAGGTGCAACAGTGGTTTTTTCAGCACCGTCAGACCGCCAATCCACATCTTTGCCGGCGAAAACGTGTGCATCCACGTCAACACCCCGGCGCAGGTGGGATCCGTATTTGCTTCCGCACACAGTTGCGCAATGGCTTCCGGCGTGGTCATCAACGGCTTCATATCCAATTTGTACGGCAGCGACGCATCGTCATTGAACGAACGCACAATGCGTCGCGCCTGCGACTCCACTCGCTCCAGCGTCTCCGGTCCGTACAGATGTTGGCTGCCAACGACAAACCAAAATACCGGAGTTGTCTCGCGACGAGCCTCACTCATGATCTCTCCACTCCTTCTGCGGAATCCGCCTCAGCGCGGTACGGTGTCCAGCCGTATCTGCTTCGCCTCGTGCATCAATGCCCTGTGGGTATCACCTAGCAAATGGTACAAGCGATGGTAGAGTTGATAGACGCGGTCGTACACCTGCTGTGCCTCCGCGTGGGGGTAATACACACGCTCCACGGGGGACGCCAACCTGCGCGCGGCATCCTGTATCGTTGGAAAGACGCCTGCAGCGACGGCGCCAAACATGGCGGCTCCGCGAGCGGGAACCTCCTTGGAGGCGAACACTTCTACGGGTACGCCACAGACATCCGCGTAAATCTGCATCAACAGAGGATTTTTGTGTGAAATGCCGCCGCACGCCGCAATCTTCTGCATCGGAAGGTGATGTTGTTCAAAGTTCTCGAGAATTCGACGGGTGCCAAATGCCACGGATTCCAAGAGTGCGCGGTACATCTCCGCGTAGGTTGTGGAAAGCGTCAGTCCCATGATCACGCCGGACAAATCCGCGTCGCCCAGAATGCTTCGGTTTCCGTTCCACCAATCGAGGACCACCAGACCGTGCGAGCCGGGCGGAATCTCCGCCGCCAGTTGTTGCAAATCATCGTGAACCGAACGTCCCAGTCGCTCCGCAGACTGTTGAATGTCCGTCTGGCTGAGGGTGGACACAAACCATTGGAACATATCGCCCACCGCGGCCTGCCCCGTCTCGTACCCGAACATGCCGGGCAGCACCCCGTCACGAACCACGCCCGTGATTCCGGGCAATCGAACCTCGTCCTGCGAGACGGCCACATGACATATTGAGGTGCCAATGACCATCACCAGCGTGCCCGGCCCTGTCACGCCAACGCTCGGTACGCAGACCATCGCGTCCACGTTGCCAACGGCCACCGCCACCGATGGCCGCAACCCAAGCCGCGCAGCCACCTCGGCCCGCAATGCGCCCGCGCGGGTGCCTAGCGGATGGAACTGATTGCCGAGTTTCTCCGCAGGATTTTCAAACTGCGGATGGACGGCGCGAAAATAGTCCGCGGATGGCAGTCCCTCGTCCTGGGACCACATGGCCTTGAAACCGGCTGTGCAGGAATTTCGACACTCTCGACCGGTCAGGTGCCAAACAATCCAGTCCGCCGCCTCAAGAAATCGGTCAGACGCGTGATACACCTCCCGGTCCTCCTCAAAAATTTGCAGCAACTTCGGGAAGTACCATTCCGAGGAGATGGCCCCGCCGTACCTGGACAGAAATGACTCGCTGCGCGCCCGCGCCACTTGATTCATGCGGTCTGCCAAGGGCTGTGCCGAATGATGCTTCCACAATTTTGGCCACGCGTGCGGGCGGTGCTCCCAGCCCTCAACCAGACAAAGCGGAGTACCGTCCCGGAGCGTCGGTAGGACCGTGCAGGAGGTGAAGTCAACACCAATGCCCACCACCTCATCCGGATCCACGCCCCCCTTCGAAATCACCGACGGAATCCCCCGATAAATGACTTCCAGATAATCCTTCGGATGTTGCAGCGCCCAGTCGGGCGGCAGAGGCTCTCCCGTGGGTAGTTCTCTATCGAGCACCCCATGTTCGTAAGGAACGACGTCCACGGCCACCTCCTGCCCATCTTCCACATTCAGGAGCATCACGCGCCCCGACAGAGTGCCGAAATCTATGCCAATGGTGTATGCCACCCCGGACACCTCCTCAGGGCAACCGAAGGGGATTTGCATCCTCCCTTCGGCTGCCTAGTGTGCATTTCTGAATCGCCATGCTCTGAAGATGTGTGCTACTGGTTCAGATACGATGCCACGTTCTGTTTCGTAATCACAGTCACTCCGGTATCCACCGATGAAGGGACAGGATCCACATTGGCTGTCTTCCAGTTTTTCACCGGATTGACCAGGTCGTGATGGACGGTGTACGCGAACATCAATCCCCAAAAGCCCATGTTCCAGGTGCCCTGCGCGATGGTCGCCGTGATTTCGCCATTTTGAATGGCTTTCAGCGTCGCCTGGTCTGTGTCAAAGCTCACAATCTGCACCTGACCTGTCTTGTGGGCTTCCTTCACTGCCGTCGAGACGCCAATCCCTTCGTCCGCTTCGGTGGCAAACACGCCGTTCAAATCGGGATGGTTTTGCAGGAGCGCGGAGGTTACCTGTGCGGTCTTGATTTGGTCCGAATTTCCGTTTTCCACCGCGACCACCTGAATTCCGGGATACTTTTGTGCCATCTCCTGCTTGAATCCCTGCTCCCGCTGATCGAGGTTGAGCTCTCCAGGCGTGCTGACGATGGCCACCTTGCCGTGCCCCCCTAGTTTTTGCCCCAGGTAATCCGCGGCCGTCTGCCCGGCCTCGACGTTGCTGGTGCCAAGGTAGGAGTACCGTTGGCTGGACGGTGCGTCCGAGTCGAACGCAATCACCGGAATGCCCGCCTGAATCGCTTGGTTGATATACGGTGTCAGCGCTTTCTCGTTAATGGAAGTGATGAGAATGCCCGCCGGTTTCTTCGCAATCACCTGCTGCAGCGTGGTCGCTTCCTGGTTGATGTCATACTGCGGCGCCCCGGTGTACACCACGTTCACATGCAGGTCTTTCGCGGCTTCCTTAGCTCCGGCGAGTACGCCTTTCCAGTACTCAATCCCGGACAGGAACGTGATCATGTAATACGTCTCTCCCGATTGCCCCGTGAACGCGGCCGATGATGATGACGACGCCGGGGACGTCGTCCCCGTAGTTGTGCTGCACCCCGCGAGGCCTGCTGCTAACGTGGCCACAGCGGCGGCTGCGGCAAATCCTTTCCATTTCTTCATGAACATGAACCCCCTTCATTTCTCCTCAAAATTGGATTCGTGATGGATTAAGAAACCTGTTTGTCTCGGTGCGTCAGCACATCCAACGTCACCGCGGCAATCAGGACAAAACCGGTCACCAGGCTCTGCCAGTACACCGAGACGTTCAGCAGCACGAGCGCGTCATTGACAATCCCGACGAGTACGCTGCCGAGCAATGCGCCCAACACTGTGCCTTCGCCCCCACTCAGGCTGGCTCCACCGATGATGCACGCCGCGATTGCCTGCAACTCCATCCCCACGCCGGCAGTTGGCGCAGCCACGCTGAATCGAGACAGCGTTAGAATACCGGCCAACCCCGCCAATAGCGCCGTGAACACGTAAATCCAAACCTTCGCTTTACCAACCTGAATCCCCGACAAAAAGGCGGCGCTTTCATTGCTGCCGATGTAATACACTTTGCGGGCCACCACCGACCGCCGCATCAGATAGTCGGAGATGGCGACAATCACCGCCAAAATCCAGATCAACACCGGGATGCCGAGCAAACTGCCCTGCCCCAGGAACAGGAACGACGGAGAGATACCGGCGACTGAGAGCGGAGCGCCCTGCGTCACCACGTAGGCAATCCCTTGGACGACTCCCTGCATACCGAGCGTCATAATGAACGGGTTGATCCGTATGCGACCGATGAAGATCCCGGTGATGAGTCCGGAGGCCAGCGCCGCCGTGAGCCCGAGAAGGGCCGCAACCCAAACGTTGAGCCCGTCGAGCGCCAGACTCCCCGCCACCACGCCGGACATGCTCATCACGGAACCCACCGACAGGTCAAATCCGCCGGATACCAGCGCCACTGTCATGCCAACCGCAACAATGGCCATCATGACAATGCTCAAAATTGTACTCAAAATGTTATCCATGTTCAGGAAATTTTCATTGAGTAAAGAGAGCAGGACGATCAAAACAACGATGACCATCCCAATGGTAAACTCTCGAACTTTCGTCAACCTCCGAAGCCAAGAAGTTGGTTGCTCCATCGCCAAATTCGTCTGCGGACTGGCCGTATTGGTTGTTTGTTGACTCATACCGCTCCCCCCGTGACAGGCGTCCTGCGCAAACCAGACGCATATTCCATGATGATGTCGTCGCGGATGTCCTCTCCGGACAACACCCCGGTGATGGATCCTTCATGGACGACCGCAACCCGGTCACTCAATCCCACCACCTCCGGCAGTTCGGATGAAATCACGATGATGCCAATCCCCTCGCTGGCCAGCCGGCGCAGCAACTGGTGGATTTCCGCCTTCGCGCCGACGTCAATGCCGCGGGTGGGTTCGTCAAGAATCAGAATCTTTGGATTCCTGGCTAGCCACTTGCCAATCATGACCTTTTGTTGATTTCCGCCGCTCAGACTGCCCACAGCTTGTCGCTCCGAGTGCGCCTTGACCCGCAAATCCGACATCACTCGCTGAGCCAGTTGCGCGGCGGCCGACTCATTCACCACCCCGCGCCTTGAGAGCGCTTCCAAATGCACCGCCGATACGTTGTCCTGAATCGACATCTGCAAGAACAGCCCCTGTCCTTTGCGATCCTCCGTTAGGTAGTACATCCCTGCCGACATGGCATCGCGAAAGGACCGGACCTGCACCGGCTTGCCGTTCAGAAAGATTTCCCCGCGCTGTCGCGGCGCAATGCCGGTGAGCGCGTGCATCATCTCTGTCCGACCGGAACCAACCAAGCCAAACAGGCCCAAAATTTCTCCTCTGCGCAGGGTGAACGACACGTCACGGCATTTCCGTCCGGCGGTCAGGTGCTCCACCCGCAGCAACTCCGTGGCTTCCGACACCCCTTTGTCCGGGTAGATCTGCTCAATCGTACGCCCCACCATCATTCGAATCACATCGTCCGGCGTCAATGTTGACGTGGTGCCGCAACCCGCGAGACTGCCATCCCTGAGAACGGAAATGGTATCGCACAGAGAAAAAATTTCATCGAATTTATGACTGACGTAGATGATGGCTTTGCCGTGGGCTTTCAGTTCGCGCAGCACTGTGAACAGTTGTTCCGCCTCGCTGACGCTGAGCGCAGACGTCGGCTCGTCGAAGATGTAGAGATCAGCGTCTTGCATCAACGCTTTTGCAATCTCCACAAGCTGTTGTTGCGAAACGCTCAGATGCTTGACTCGTTCGTTCGGATCGATAGACGCTTGAAGTCGCTGCAGCTGCTTGTAACAGGCATCCAGCATCTGGCGCTTCCGCATCAGGCCGAAGCGGGTCGGCGCCAAACTACCCAAAATGTTCTCCATGACGGACACATCCGGAAACAGACTGAGCTCCTGATGTACGATGGCAATGCGTTCTGCGCGCGCCTCCGCCGGAGAGCGAAAGTGGACCGGACGACCGCGAATCAGGATGTCTCCGCCATCCCGCGGGAGGGCGCCGGTGAGAATTTTCAGAAGAGTTGATTTCCCAGCGCCATTTTCCCCCATCAGTGCGTGGATTTCACCGGGTTGAACGACCAAGTCCACACCGTCCAACGCCACCGTGCCAGGAAAACGCTTACGAATACCTCGTACTTCCAAGATTGGAGTCGGCGGCATCTCCGTCACCTCACCCTATTTGTATGGATGTACGTACAAGTTAAAGCAAGTGAATGACCACTTATCGCGGAACGGTGGTCGATTGACGCACGATGAGTTCCGGCTGAAACACGTGTTCCCTCGGAATCCACATGTTTTCTGGCTGATTCATCATATCGAGCAGCATCCTGGCGGCCGCTTCCCCCATCTCGGCTTTGGGATGCCGGATTGTGGTCAACGGCACAGACCCGTTGACAGCCAGCGTGGAATCGTCAAATCCTGTCACGGATACATCGCCCGGCACGTCCATCCCCTCGGCATTCAACGCCTGAATCAAACGAATCGCCACCTCGTCGTTGTAACACACCACAGCGGTCGGAGCATCCGCCAATTGTTTGAAGTACTGGTCCACAAAAGCGTCAATCGCTGAATCCCTGTCTTCGGTGGTGAACGTCTTTACATACTGCCCCTGAATCGGAACGCGCGCATTGTGATGCGCCTTTACGAAGCCTTTAAAGCGGGCGCGCCCCTGTAGGTCGTCAGACTTGAACAGGCCGGCCACCCAGGTGTGGCCCAAATCCAAGAGGTGCTTGGTGGCCAGATACGCTCCCTCCGCGTCGTCCAAAGACACCATGCTGGCATTGAGTTCAACGTAGGAACTGTGCAGCATGACAAACGGAATGTTGCGCTGCTCCATCAACAGGTACAGGTCAATATTCGGGTTGGGATGCGTACTTTTTGTCGGCTCCACAATCAGACCGTCCACAGCCTGAGCCAATACGGTCTCCAGCGCCCGCCGCTCCGTTTGGACATTGTTCCCCGTACTGAACAGAGACAGGGTGTGGCCGTGTGCTGACAGATGCGACTCAATTCCACTGATGATGAACGGAAAAATATAATCCGCCAGATAGGTAGTGATCACCGCAATCCGAGCGTGCTGGACCGCGCCACGCGTCGAGGATGACCCCATGTCGCCCGACCGTTTTGCGAACGTTCCCCGTCCTTGTTCTCGATACAACCACCCCTCATTCACCAGCTCTCCTATCGCCTGTCGCACGGTGTGCCGGCTGATGCCGAACCCTTCCGCAATCTGGTTCTCAGAAGGAATTCTCCCGTCTTCCCCGATTTGACCCGAAAGAATCCAATTCTTAATGCTGTTTTTCACCTGCTGATACTTCGTGCCATCCTCTCGAAGACGCATGCCGGACATTTCGTGGACAGACCTCCCGACAATTGTTTTGCTCCCAGTTTAATATACTCAGATGTTGGCACTCCACTTTGCGCGAGAGACCTGACATATCTGAATGATAACATTTGTACGTACATCCGAACAAGATGCTTTATCAAAATTTCTGCACATTTCCCCATGCCGATGCCTGTCCCCGACCGTACCCAGCGCTGCTTTCGCAATGTACAATATAGAAATACACACGAGAGTACACGATGGTGGGGAGGAATACCGGATGATGCAACCAAGCCTGCGGAAACTTCGTCAGTTGTGGATACGGCAATCATCCTGGTTCCACCGGCCCTGGCTGTCCGTCGTGCTGATTCCTCTATTGACCGTCGCGCTGGGCACGGCGGGTTGGTACCTGTGGGGGCCAAAGCCGTCCATTCCGGTTGATCTCAATCAACCGGACACGCTCTCCCAAAAGGTCCGCGTACACAGTTCATCGGCGAAAGCGGTATCCAATCTGGTGGCAACTCCGTCGGGTAACTCGGCGAGCACGGCCACATCCGCAGCAGCCAATGCCGGACACACCAGCGACAGCCGGTCTCTGCCCGCGCTGCCCACGGGGAAACAGACATTGGTCGCGCTGGGCGACTCCATCACGTTTGGGTACAATCTGCCGGGCGCATCCGCAACCACGGCGTCACCGTACGCATATCCATATATTGTAGGGCGTGATAAACACATGCAGGTTGACAATCTGGGGGTCCCCGGATGGGAGTCCGCCGATGTCCTGCACGCCCTGCAAACAACCAAGTTTCGCAAAGCGATTGCCGCCGCGAACGTGGTCACACTGGACATCGGCAGCAACGACCTGCTGCACACCAGCTATGATCTGGCCGCGATGGCCAACACCACGCCGCCGGCCAAAAACCAGGTCATGTCCGATCCGCTCTTTCAGCAGTCCCTGGCGCAGTACTCGAAAAACCTGCCGGCCATTCTCACGCAGCTGCGAACGTTAACAAAGGCACCCATTGTACTGTTGAATCTGTACAACCCGTTCCCGGACGGCAGTGATCTGCACGCGGTCGCGGAACAGGTGGTGGCGGCGGCCAACCAGGTGATCTACGCCACGGCGGCACGCTTCGACGTCCCGGTCGCGGACATCCACAGCGTCTTCAACCACCAGCAGGCGACCGACGTCCGCATTGAAGCGCTGGACATCCACCCCACCGTCACCGGCCAACAGGCCATCGCCGACGCGGTGGAGGACGTCCTCTCACGCCCACTCTGGCATCAACCGCTCCTGTTTGCGGTCTCGACCAAGGGCACCCTGGTGTACTCCACCACGCGCCCCGGTCCCTTCGCCATCTACTGGCTCAGCCCGGACGACGGATTGCCCGTCACCGGAGAACAGAACGGATGGGTGACGGTGACCACGCCAAACGGCCAGAAAGGTTATGTACCCGCCGACAAGGTGACGGTGCTCTTGCGCGCAGATCCGGATGTGCAGTTTGACACTGAGGTGAACGAGGTGGCGGGCGGATTGATTGTGGATTCGGTGTCCGAACGCGCCAGCAGCGTGTGGCTGTGGAAAAATACGCTGTACGCGCCCGTCACGTACTTGGCGAAAAACGCCAACGCCACGGTGACGTACAATGCGGCGGAGCACGAGGTGGACATTGACACACCGCAGCACAGCGGGCTGGTGCAGACGGGTCTGCTGAACCCGCTGCCGGTGGACGCTCCATACCCGGTGCCGCATGTGGTGATGCAGATTCAATTGGATGGAAAGACCCACCGCGTCACCGCAGAGGAAGCCGGCATTGAAGTGGTGATAGACGGCAATCCGGTCAATCTGCAGGCGCCCGCCCTGTGGATTCAGGGGCAAGTTTACGTGCCCATCCTGACTTTCTGGTCCGACCTCGGCGGAACCATCACCCACGACGCAAAAGGACTGCCCATCCTGTCGGCCGGCGCGTCGTAAGCGGCGGCGGCGCGTACGACGCTGTCTGGGGACCGGTCGCTCACACGCGATACAACCGTCCCTCCGACGCTTTTTGCAGGCGGTTCATCACCGCGGCGCCGAGCCCTTCCGGAGGGACGCCCACCACCAGAATATGGTGGACTCCTTCGTGATCAAACGCGCGCAGTTGATGGTAGAGCCGCCGACTGAGTGCAGCGGCGTACGGTTCCGTGGCCGGCGCTTCCCATACCAGCGGGTGCAGCGGCTCCACAACCTCGCGCCACCCGTGTGGAACCAACGCGGCCAGCCGCTGCCCGGCGTGTTGGCGAATGAATGCGGACACGGCGGACCGAATCGCTTCGACATCTCCCCACCACACGTGCACCTGCGCCGCCGGCGCGTAGTGGCGATACTTCATGCCGGGAGCCATCGGTGCATCGGTGGGCTGGGTGAGGTGCGGATCGAGCACGACCGGTTGGCGCAGCACGGCGGACAACTGCTCGGGAGTGATGCCGCCCGGACGGTAGATGACGGCGCGCTCATCCGTAATCGCGACGACCGTGGATTCAACGCCAATCGGACACGCGCCACCGTCCACCACCCCGTCAATCTGCTGGTTTAAATCCTCGAGAACATCGCCAGCGGTGGTGGGGCTGGGTTTCCCGGAGGTATTGGCGCTCGGCGCGGCGACCGGACAGTTGGCCAAGCGAATCAGGGTCCGGGCCACCGGATGGTTCGGCATTCGGACACCCACGGTGGTCATGCCCGGCCGAACGGCTGGCGCCAAGCGCGGGTGTGCGGGGAGGATGAAGGTCAGCGGCCCGGGCCAGAAGGCGGCCATGGCTCGCTCAACACCATCGGGCAACTTGTCCGGATGGAGGATCACGCCGTCCAGCATGTCCAAATCCGCGATATGTACAATCAATGGGTTGTCGGCCGGACGGCCCTTGGCGCGGAAAATTCGCCGGGCGGCGGTGTCATCCCATGCGTTGGCGCCAAGTCCGTACACGGTTTCCGTAGGAAACGCAATCAGGCCGCCTGCGTGAAGCCGGGCGGCCGGTTCTGCCAAAATCACTTCCAGTTGCGACGGATCGTGAATCTCGCGTACATCCCAGACGTTCATGACATTCTCCTCAGTGGTGGTTCCACAGATGTTGAATCGCCTTCCAGGCCGTCTCTCCATAGTCGACGGCGGCCAGGCGGACTTGCACATTGGTCTTCTGCCCTTCCGCATTGGTCACCTGGATGGTCTCCAGCGGCGGCAAGTCCGGAAATTGGCCGGTATTCGGTACAGCGTCACCGTCCGCGATATCGACAAAGCATAGCGGCGGAAACAGCACGCACCACCAATTCTGCCCCCGACCGGCGCCGAGCGTGATGCGCAGCGCCTCATAGTTTCCAGCCGGATACACCTGGTTTCCATACACTTTGGTAGGAAACGGCACCTTGCCGACATCGGCCGTGACAGGATAATCATACCCCCGCCGGCGTGTCACTTCCAGCGCTGTCTGACGCAGCTCCGGCAGGGCCGCCTCCACCCGGGCTTTCGCTTCCGCGGCAGTTTTGGCGCCTTTGACCAGTTCGCCAACCTGCACCACCACCGCGTCCCGAACCTCTCGCTTCACCTCTTGGTCTTGCGCGCTGTCGCTGTTGGCGATGATACGGAGTCGCAATGCATCACTCGGAATGGTGCTGCCGTGTGGCTCAGCCACGTCGAAGGGCGCGGCGTCCTCAGAGGGTGCGGCGGTCACCTGCTGATGCATCACCATTCTCCCCGCCGCAACCACGCACACCATCGCACACAGAAACAGCATCATTCGCTTGACAGCCATCCGTATCCCCTCCAACGGTGCATTCCGTTTCTCCACCTGGTTGGTTTCATCTCCGGAATCTAGGTCATCTAGCAATCATTCTGTCCGACGGATGATAGGTTTATACGTGGGCGCTGGCCAGACGGAGAGCGGGTTCAGTGCTGCGAACGGCGGAAGCAATGCATGGGCGCGAGGCTGTGGACATTCTCTCCTCTGCGCGGAAATAGCAGCTGCTCATTGATGATGCCATCGCAGAAAATTCCACACAAAATCTGTCAGATCTTTGGTCCACGAGATGGTATACTGAATGCACTCGGATGCGATGGAGGTCAGACAATGGATTCCGAACTCAGAGCGTTTCTGGAACGACTGGATGGGCGGTTCGACCGTGTGGATCTGCGTCTGGAGCATTTGGAAGGCCGCATGGAGGCGTTGGAAAGTCAGGTAGACCAGCGCTTCGACCAGGTGAACGAGCGGTTCGCTCAACTGGACCAACGCCTTCACCAGGTGGACGAGCGGTTCGTTCAACTGGATCAGCGCCTCCACCAAGTGGACGAGCGGTTCGCTCAACTGGACCAACGCCTCCACCGGGTGGACGAGCGGTTCGCTCAACTGGACCAACGCCTCCACCGGGTGGACGAGCGGTTCGCTCAGCTGGATCACCGCCTCGACCAGGTGAACGAGCGGTTCGCCGTGATGGAACAGCACCTTGAGCAGGTGGCTCACAAACTGGACATCACGTACGAACAGGTCGAAAGGCTGACGGAAAACATGACGGAAGTCAAAAAATCCATCGAGTACGTGGAGTACAAGACGGCTGAGCACGACAAAGACATTTACTTCTTGAGCAAGGTCCGAGAAACCCTTTAACATCGCCATTCCCGCGTCGGGTTCCATAAACCGAACGACACAGGACCTGCAGCGCTTGTCAGTGGAAATCAAGCAATCTTCATCGCCTGGTTTTGGGACCCCTCCTTCATTTTGTTCAGAACGGTTACGGACACCTGAGCGGCTCCCACGCCCCCGTGGAAGCCACAACCTCATTCCTTCTGCGAACGTTCAATCCACCCCGAAGCCGTGTTTTACACACCCTTAACCGATTCTCCCATCGAAATTTACACAGCGCGTATAGAGTGGACTCGAATCGCCCAATCTCTTGGAAATGCCGCACGTTGATGGCCAAACCGGCAAATCATACAGAAGGCGATGGCGCGTGCTTGGCAAACCGTCCATGCAGAGATTCGAAGGAGGACAACAGCATGGAAATCTGGGCTCATCGCGGGTGGTCCGCCCGTTATCCGGAAAACACAATGGCCAGCTTTCAAGCCGCTTTGGAACTGGGCGTCCGAGGCATTGAACTGGATGTTCAACTGTCGAAAGACGGCATCCCCGTTGTACTGCACGACGACACCGTCCAGCGCACCACCGATGGACAGGGCAGAGTCCGGGATTTCACGTGGTCCCATCTGCGCCAATTGGATGCGGGGAGTTGGTTTCATCCGCGTTTTTCCGGCGAGACCATTCCCACATTGGGAGAGGTTCTCGCCTTGGTCCAGACCCGCGGACACCTGACCCATGTCAACGTCGAACTGAAAGCCACTTCTGTTGGAGCCCAGGACCTGGTGGACGCGGTGTGGCGCACCGTTCACGCCACCGATATCGCGTCGCTGGTCCTGTTCTCATCCTTTGATCCCAATCTGTTGCACGCCCTGCGGCGATACAGCCGTCGCATCCGGTTGGCTCTGCTGACCCCCGCGTGGAACGCGGACGCGGCACATGCGGCAAAGGAAATCGCGGCACAGGATATTCATCTGGACGCAGCGCATTTCTGCACGGCGGTGTTGGATGATGTTCGGCGGAATCACCATCAAGCACTGCGCGTATACACCGTGAACCAGCCGGATGCGGCTGTCCACCTGTGGCGAAGCGGAGTCAGCGGCATTTTCACCGATTGCCCGGATCTGATGCTGGAGACGCTGGTCCGTCAAGGCCAAGCTGAGCTCCACACGACTCCTCCACATCCGGCTTCGATGTGACCGCCTCGGACCGTTGACTCACAGCGAGTCACCGACTCGAAGGGAAGCGCTGTGGATCCCATCTCACCTCTCAGGGGAGGAGCCCGTCCGAACGCCCGGTTGGGGCCTCCTCCCCCTGTTGCGCCTCCTCCCCACCCGTGATGCTTCGTGAAATGCGTTACACTTCCTGATGGACAGTGTTATGATAGAAAAAAGTGAAAACCGAGGAAATCAACAAAGTTTTCCGAACAAGTTCCTCGGTGTCGCCTATAGAGAAAGAGAACGAGTGCCAAATTGTTGACAGAGGCATCCGGCCAGGGGTAAAGGTGATGTTCGTGAAAAAGCCGCACAGCCCAACAACACCCAGACCCACGCCGACCGTGGTGGAACGGCGCGTGCAGATCCGCATCGCGGTGAGCATTCCCGCTCAGGTGACGGATCCGCAACACGTGTGCCATCGCGGCGTGATTCGTGACATTTCCACCGGCGGCGCCCAAATCGTCACCGAATTTGCCCCGTTCCAGGACGCCACACCGCTCACCGTGACGTTTCGCTTGGGCATGCAATACCATCTGCCCGCAAACGTGGTTTGGCAACAGCCGGTGTCCGGCCACCGATGCCACCTGGGCGTTCGGTGGACCCATCTTCCCGCCGAAGTGCAGGAGCGGCTGACATGGGAGCTGCTGCGAATTGCCGTGAATCGCAGGCGCCTGAAGAAATGAGCAGGACTCTTTCAGCACACGGTCGACAGCGTCTGCTCATCGCCGCTCTCCCCATACCACCCTTTCCACACCGCGGAGATCAGGGATGATGCCGAAACGCCAGCCCTGCCATCGATGGCCGTGGACTTCCGCGAAAAGACGCCGCACATCCGACGCTTGTCCCCGTCCCACCTCGAGGAACAGCGCCGCTGGCCCGTCTCCGAACTTGTCCGCGCCCGTCTCGGCCAATCCACGATAGAAATCCAGCCCGTCCGCACCGCCATCCAACGCCAGGCGGGGTTCCCAATGCCGAACCTCTTCGTCCAACCCGTCTACGTCCACGCTCGGAATGTACGGCGGATTGCTCAACCACACGTGAATCGCATGTGATTCCGGTGTGGTGCGAAGCCACATGAGTCCATCCGCGTGAACAAATTGCACCGACGCCCCGTGCGCCTGCGCGTTCTCCTTCGCAACCGCCAACGCGTCTTCCGACATATCCACCGCGAACACCGTGGCTCGAGGACATGCCAGGGCCATCGTCACGGCGATGCAGCCGCTGCCCGTTCCCACATCCACAATGCGGGCGTCCGGTCTCACGTCGTTCACCCAATCCATCGCCCGTTCCACCAAAATCTCGGTTTCAGGCCTGGGGATGAGACAGCCCGGGCGCACGGTGAAGGGACGCCCATAGAACCACGCCTCTCCCACAATGTACTGCAAGGGTTCTCCACGCACGCGCCGTTCCACATAGGATTGATACACCGTGGCAGCATTCTCCGGCACCGTGTCGCCGCTCGACACCAAAAGTTTCGTCCGCGTCCACCCCGTTGCGTATTCCAGCAGGAGCAGCGCCTCATGACGAACCCAATCAGCGCGTTCCTCCTCCGGCGCTGCGGCAAACGTCCTCGATGTTTCCATGAAACCCTCATGCAAACGGGAGGCCGCCCACTGTTCGGCCTCCCGAATCGTCCACGCGGTCATCCCGTGCGCCTCCCGTTGCATCATGCCGTCACGCTTCTGCCGCAGCCAGCATCTCCGCTTGATCCGCCACAATCAGAGCCTGGATGATTTCGTCCAATTCCCCGTCCAGAACCGCATCCAGTCGATGAATGGTCAGGCCAATTCGGTGATCGGTCACGCGACTCTGCGGAAAATTGTAGGTACGGATCCGCTCGCTGCGGTCTCCCGTCCCCACCTGACTCTTGCGGTTGGCGGCCAGCTCCTCCTGCTGCTCGGACTGGTACTTCTCGTACAACCGAGCGCGCAGCACGCGCATCGCCTTCTCCCGGTTTTTAATCTGCGACTTCTCGTCTTGGCAGGACACCACAATTCCGGTTGGAAGGTGCGTGATGCGCACGGCCGACTGGGTGGTGTTCACACTCTGTCCTCCAGGCCCGGTCGAGCAGAAGGTGTCAATGCGGATATCTTTCTCATGAATCTCCACCTGGATGTCTTCCACTTCCGGCAAAACGGCCACCGTGGCGGTGGACGTGTGGATCCGTCCGCCCGACTCGGTCACCGGCACGCGCTGCACGCGATGGGTGCCGCTTTCAAACTTGAGTTTGCTGTACGCCCCCTTGCCCTGAATGGACAGTGTCACCTGGCGAAATCCATGGATATCCGTGTAGTTGGCGTCAATCATTTCCGTTTTCCAACCGTTGCGCTCCGCGTAGCGGGTGTACATGCGGAGCAGGTCCGCCGCGAACAGCGCGGCCTCATCGCCTCCCGCCGCCGCGCGAATTTCGAGGAACACGTTCTTGTCGTCGTTCGGATCTTTCGGCAGCAACAGCACCTGCAGGCGTTTCTCGAGCGACGCCAGTTCCTGCTCCTGCTCTTCAATCTCCAGCTTGACCAGTTCGCGCATTTCATCATCCAGCTTCTCCGCGAGCATCTCCTTTGCATCGCGCAGCTGTTGGCGGGCCCGTTTGTACGCCCGGTACGTCTCCACCGTATCGGCCAGATCCGATTGTTCCTTGGAGTACTCCCGGAGCTTGGCCGGATTGTTGAGCACATCCGGGCTGCACAACCACTCGCCAAGCAGCGTGTACCGTTGTTCCATGGCCTCCAATTTGTCAAACATCGTCGCACCTCTATCGCACCCCGACTCGGGGAGATTGTCCAGGGGTCTCTGTCCACGCCGCGCCCCGAACTGCGTACGGGTCTCGCGGCTAGGCCCATCCGGGTCACAGAACGGGCCTGCAATCATTATACACTGTCGCCAATGACCAAAAACGGGCCAGCATCCGAAGCGGGACGCTGACCCGTTGCCACATGCGCGCCGAGCGCGCTCTGATTACGCTTGAGGAGACTTCAGGCCGTACTTCTTGTTGAACTTATCCACGCGGCCGCCGACATCGACGAGCTTCTGTTTGCCCGTGAAGAACGGATGGCACTTGGAGCAGATTTCAACACGAAGATTCTCTTTGACAGAGCCGGTTTCAAATGTCTCACCGCAAGCGCAGGTGACCGTCGTCACATGGTACTCCGGATGAATGCCGGTCTTCATGTCTTTCACCTCGCTTTGTATTCAAACAGCATAAACACACTAACAGCGATTATAGCACGGTGATGCCCTTTTGTCATCCGTCGGCGATGTTGCCCATCGCGACAAACGGATGGTTATCCGGCAATGCGGATCAACAACACTCACTTCCGGCGGACCGGTGGAACATGGGTGTAGGACCCCACATCCAATCCGGGACATTCCGACCGAAAGATGTCCATGACCTGCTTCATGCCCAGCAATTCTCCACGCTGCGCCGGAATCCGTTCCATGTAGTACTCCGGATCAATGTTCAAATTGCGCATTTGAACCAAGCGAACGCCGGTGTCCCGGAGAAACTCGACCATGGCCTCGACTTCTTCCTCGCGATCCGTCACGCCCGGAAACACCAGGTAATTGATGGAGGTATACACACCTTGTTCCGCCGCGTAACGCAACGTGGCCGCCACATTCTCGACGCCGTAGCCACGAGGCTTGTAGTACGCATTGTAGTGGTCGGGCAGTGCACTGATGATGCTCACGCGCATCAGATCGAGACCGGCATCCACAATGGCCTGCAAGGGTCTCGTCAGTCCGCCATTGGTGTTGATGTTGATGTATCCGTCGCTCGTCTGTTCCCGCACGCGCCGAATCGACTGCACAATGTCCGGCCAACGCGTCGCCGGCTCTCCCTCACAGCCCTGGCCAAAACTGACGATACCCTGAGGATTTCGCCGAATGTGGGTCATCATCACATCGACCAGTTCGTCCACCGTCGGTCGGAAGTTCAGTCGAACCTGCGGCGAAGGGAACGGCGCGTCGTCCGGCTGCTCCGAGATGCACCCCACACACGCCGCGTTGCACGTCGACGATATCGGCAAAGCGCCTTCCAGGCGGCCGAGGAATGTGTTTTTCGCGGTGAGGCACCCATAGCCGAGCGCACAGTGAGACAGGTGGGCATACAGACGGTTCTCGGGGTGCTCTGCCAAGATCCGCTCTACCGCCGCTTCCACTTCCCCGTCCGCAATCGCCGACGGATCCCACAGATCCGGATTGTCGGTGGCGTCTGCCGCCACCACGAACTCGCCGTCCAACCAGCCGACGGCGGTGTAGCCAAACAGCGGCAGCGGCTCGGCATCGCGGCTTCGCTTGACGTATCCGGGCAGATACAACCGCGTGAACCCCTGCGGAAGCAACGCTCCAACCGCGTATGTGTCTCCTTCGAGTTGAACCATCTCGCCGGTGTCCGGTCGAACGCCAATCACGCGCGTTCCCGGCAACCACGCCAACGTGGCCCCTTTGGGGAGAGGAATCCACTCCGCAGGCTCAATATCCGTGAGATACGCGCCGGTTCGCCCTGTTGGAAGATAACGGTGGTGATTCATTACTTCTCCGCGCGCATTGGCGTAGACCAGCTTCGGTTGCTTCACAGTGACATCCTTTCTTCACGCCGCAATGAACGGCGCTGTCAGGCCTTCTTCTCTTTTTGCAGTTCCAGCCCTTGCAGGAACTCTTCGTTCGTTTTGTAGTGCTTGAACTTGCGAATGAACAACTCGGTGAAATCTTGGTTGTCTCCCATCGACTTCCGGATGGCCCAGACCTTGTCCAGGACTTCCTTCGGCAGCAGCAGCTCCTCGCGCCGGGTCCCGGAGCGGCGAATATCCAACGCCGGAAACACCCGTTTTTCAGCCAGCCTGCGGTCCAGGTGCAACTCCAGATTGCCCGTTCCCTTGAACTCCTCGTAAATCACGTCGTCCATCCGCGATCCCGTGTCGACCAGGGCCGTGGCCAAAATGGTCAGGCTCCCGCCCTCTTCCACGTTGCGTGCCGCACCGAAGAAGCGCTTGGGGCGGTGGAACGCGGCGGGATCTATCCCACCAGACAAAGTCCTGCCGCTCGGCGGCACCACCAGGTTGTAAGCCCGAGCCAGACGCGTGATGCTATCCAACAGGATGACCACGTCCCGCTTGTGTTCAACAAGCCTGAGCGCCCGCTCCAACACGAGCTCTGCCACTTTGATATGGTTCTCCGGCACTTCATCGAACGTGGATGCAATCACCTCACCGCGCACCGAACGCTGCATGTCCGTCACTTCCTCAGGCCGTTCATCAATCAACAGCACGAGCAGCGTCGCATCCGGATAATTGGTGGCCACACTGTGCGCAATTTCTTTGAGCAACAGCGTTTTCCCCGCTTTCGGCGGCGCCACAATCAATCCGCGTTGGCCGAAGCCAACCGGCGCGAACAAGTCAATGATTCGTGTGGCTATGCGATCCGGTGTGGTTTGCAATTCCATTCGTTTCTGAGGAAACAGTGGTGTGAGGGCTGGGAAGTGAAGTCGTTCCGCAGCGAGGTTCGGACTGACACCGTTCACCGCTTCAACATGCAGGAGACCGAAATACCGCTCGTTTTCCTTCGGCGGTCTCACTTTCCCGGAGACCAAATCCCCCGTTCGCAGGTCGAACCTTCGTATCTGGGAAGCTGCGACGTATATGTCTTCAGCGCTTGGCAGGTACCCGACCGGTCTGAGAAACCCGTATCCGTCCTGCATAATTTCCAGCACGCCTTCTGCGAACATCAACCCGTCTTTCTCGGCTTGCGCTTTCAGAATCGCGAAGATAAGTTCTCGTTTCTTCATGTTCCCGTAGTACGGGATTTGGAACTCCTTCGCATACGCGTACAGTTCCGTCAACTTTTTCTGTTCCAGTTCATGAATGTCCAATAGGCGTCCCCCGATTCTCCTATCCGCGGCGAATCCATGATCGGCCGCAATCAGCCGTATGCATTATATCATGTTTACCCACGCAATCCTATCTTATGCTGTGAATCCCCTTTCACGCTGTGCAAGCGCACGAACCGGCGGTCGAATCCACCATTCGGCGCAGATTCGTCGCTCGAGAGGATTCAAATCTGCAGTCCGTTCAATTGCTTGCGGGACAGATCATGGGTGGCATCCACAAACCGCACCGTCCCCGTTTGCGCTCGCATGACCACGGAATGGGTGCGCGCTCGCGATTGGCCAATGAACCGCACGCCCCGCAGCAGTTCTCCGTCTGTCACGCCGGTTGCCGCAAAGATGGCATCATCGCCGCGCACGAGGTCTTCCATCGTCAAAACTCGACGGATATCGCCAATCCCCATGGCTTCACACCGCGCCCGCTGTTCGTCCGTTTCCGGCAAAAGCCGCCCCTGCAATTCGCCGCCCATGCATTTGAGCGCCGCTGCCGCCAGCACCCCTTCCGGCGCCCCGCCGATACCGAACAGGATATCCACGCCCGTTTCGGGAAACGCCGTATTCAACGCTGCCGCTACGTCCCCGTCCGTGATCAACTTGATTCGCGCGCCGGCGGCCCGCACCTGTTGAATGATGTGTTCATGACGCGGCCGATCCAGAATCACCGCAACCACGTCCGAGATATCCTTCTCCGCCGCTTCCGCAACCGCACGGAGATTTTCAGCCACCGACGCGTCGAGGTGCACTCTGCCTTTGGCCCGCGGCCCCACAGCGATTTTTTCCATGTACATGTCCGGCGCGTGCAGCAGAGTCCCTTCGGGCGCCACCGCGACAACCGCCATCGCGTTCCATTGTCCCTTCGCCAGAATGTTGGTGCCCTCCAGTGGATCCACCGCCACATCCAGCTTTGGGGCAACGCCGGTGCCCAGGCGCTCCCCGATGTACAGCATGGGCGCCTCGTCCATTTCCCCCTCGCCAATGACCACCGTGCCATCCATCTGAACGGTGTCGAACATCATCCGCATCGCGTTGGTGGCCGCGGCGTCGGCTTCGTTCTTTTGACCTCGTCCCATCCAACGCGCGCAATTCAGCGCTGCGACTTCCGTGACGCGCACAATTTCCAGGGCCAGTTCTCTATCCATCGCGACTCATCTCCTGCCCACCAGATTGCCCACTCACACAGCTCGCCAAGAGCCTGTTCGGCATCCGGTATAAAGTATATCATATTCGATGTATTGTGACATACTTTTGTTCCGGCAAACCGACACCTTCATTGTCTCCATGTGCATCCGTATAATGGAGGAAAGTAAAACCTTGAAGGAAAGCGGGTGCCGTCCCTGGAACACCTTCTCAACCCACGCGTCAAAAACATCGAAATCTCTGGAATCCGCCAATTCTCCAATCTGGTCTCTCAAGTGCCGGGCGCCATTTCGCTCACGCTCGGTCAGCCGGATTTTCCCACTCCGGAACATATCAAGGAGGCCGCCGTCCGCGCCATTGCCGACAATCGAACGGGATACACGGCGAACGCGGGATTGGAAGAACTGCGAAAAGCCGCCTGCAACTACGTGGCGAGCCGCTATGACCTGCATTATCAATCCAACGAAGTGATTGTGACCATCGGCGCCAGTGAGGCCATCGACATTGCCTTTCGATCCGTCCTCACCGAAGGCAGCGAAGTCATATTACCCGGCCCCGTGTATCCCGGCTATGAGCCGGCGGCGAGGCTGTGCGGCGCAAAAGTGCTGTTTGCCGACACCACGAAGACAGGATTCCGGTTGACGGCCAACGTGTTGAAACATTACCTGAGCCCGAAAACGCGCTGTGTCGTGTTGCCGTATCCGTCCAATCCGACCGGCGCGGTGCTGTCCGAATCGGAGTTGGCGGAATTGGCGGACCTCCTCAGCGGACTTGATGTCCTCGTCATCTCCGACGAAATATACAGCGAGCTGACCTTTACCGAACGACATCACTCCATCGCTGCGCAACCCGGCATGCGGGAACGGACGGTGGTCATCAACGGATTGTCCAAGTCGCACGCCATGACCGGATGGCGGATTGGACTGCTGTTTGCGCCAGAGCCGCTGGCGCGGCACATGCTGAAGGTGCATCAGTACAACGTGTCCTGTGCATCCTCCATTTCGCAGCATGCGGCCATCGCCGCGCTCACGGAAGGACAGGACGACGCACTCCCGATGCGCGAGGAGTATCGCTGGCGAAGAGACTACGCCGTGGACCGGTTGCGGCAGATGGGCTTGCCGGTGGAACCGCCGGAAGGTGCTTTTTATGTGTTCCCGTCCGTCAGGGAATTCGGCATGAGCAGCTGGACGTTTGCGGAGCGGCTGCTGCGGGAGCACGGTGTGGCCGTGGTGCCAGGCAGCGCGTTTTCGCGCTTGGGTGAGGGATATGTGCGCATCTCCTACGCCTGCGGCCGCAGCCAATTGGCGGCCGGGCTGGACCGCCTGGAAGCCTTCGTGAATTCGCTCAGGCGATCCTAATCCCGTGCAGGCGCTTGGACTTCCACGCCAGGTACCGGGTGACCACTCGCACGGCCACGGCCAGCGCGCCCTCATCCGGCGCCATCTTGGCGTGGTGCAGTCCATACGGGGTATTCACTCCCAGCCAAAACATAAAACCAGGGATGTGTTCGAGAAAGTAACCAAAATCCTCGCCGGTCATGGCTTCGCGGCACTCCACCAGATCCGCGCTGCCATCCGACGCAAGCCAATCCATGAACTCCCGGGTCAAGTCGGGATGATTGTCCACCTGCCGATAAGCGCATCCCCAGTCGATGGACGCCTGACACTGAAATCCGGTTTCAATGCCCCGGACCAGCGAGGTGATGCGAGCTTTGATATCGGCCATGGCGATCGGGGACAGCGTGCGGATGGTGCCTTCCAATCGAGCCGTCTCGGCGATGATGTTCTGCTTGGTGCCGCTACTGATTTTTCCCACCGTGACCACCGCTGCATCCAGCGGATTCACGTTGCGCGAGACGATGGACTGCAGCTGCGTCACGAGGTGCGCGGCGGCCACCACCATATCGTTGGCCGCGTGCGGGAATGCGGCATGGCCGCCTTTACCCACGAGATCAATGAACAGTTCCGACGTGTTGGCGAACAGAATTCCGGGCCGCGTCGCGATGGTCCCGACCGGATATTCGGGGGCCACGTGCAGCGCAACGATGAAATCGGGCCGCCAATGCTGAAACTCGTCGGATTGCAACATGGGCAAGGCGCCGCCCGGCCCTTCCTCCGCCGGTTGAAAGACCATCACCACATCGTCGGGAATCGGTTCCCGCACCAGCGCCTCCAATACGCCGAGCGCCACCGCCATGTGCATGTCGTGCCCGCAGGCGTGCATGAAGTTCGGATGTTCCGACGCGAACGGCAGTCCGGTCTGTTCTGCCATCGGCAAACCGTCCATGTCCGTGCGATACGCGAACGTCCACCGCGGTTGTGTACCTCGCACGCGGACCAGAATGCCCGTCCGCCAGGTGCGGATCTCCAGACGATCCTGCGGCAGCGCCTGAATATACGACAGCAGCGTTTGCTGGGTCTTGAACTCCGCAAACCCCGGTTCTGGAATGCGATGGAGCGCACGGCGGATTTGCACCAGATCCAACATGGTTCGATCCATCATAGTTGCCGCAGCTCTTGTTTGATCTCTATCTTGGATTGCGTCTTTTCGTCAATCTGTTTGATGATCCGCGCAGGAACACCGGCCACCACCACATGCGGCGGAACATCCTCAATGACCACGGCGCCAGCGGCCACCACGCTGCCTCGTCCGACCGTCACGCCTTCCAGAATCACCGCGTTGGCACCCACCAGGACGTCGTCCTCAATCACTACCGGTTTGGCGGAAGGCGGTTCAATGACCCCTGCAATCACGGCGCCTGCGCCGATGTGACAATTCTTTCCGATGGTGCCGCGTCCGCCGATGACCGCGTTCATGTCAATCATGGTTCCTTCGCCAATCACCGCACCAATGTTGATGACCGCGCCCATCATGATGACCGCTTGATTGCCAATCGTCACCTGGTCGCGAATGATGGCACCGGGTTCAATGCGGGCATGGACGTTCTTCGTATCGAGCAGCGGAATCGCCGAATTCCGGCGGTCGCTCTCCACCACCATGTCCTCAATCAGCGCCCGGTGCGCCGTCAGGACCGGCTCCAGGTCCTTCCACTCTCCGAATGCCACGCCGGCGTCCCCGGAGAAAAACGTATGTACGGTCTCCGGAAAGGGGATATCCTGAAGGCGTCCTTTCAGGTGCACCTTCACCGGAGTCTTCTTTTCACTGGTGCGAATGAATTCAATCAATTGATTGGCGTCCATCATGTGTTCGTCCTCTCCCCACCTGCGAAAAATGGACGTCAGGCCGCCAGCAACGGCCCAACGTCAGCATCACGCCGGTTCGAATTACTTTTTCGCCACCGTGCTCCAGTCCGCCAAAAACCGTTCAATGCCCTGATCGGTCAGCGGATGTTTGATCATTCTGTCCAACACGTTGTACGGGCAGGTCGCAATGTGCGCACCAGCTTTCGCAGCCTGGGTCACATGCATGGGATGACGAATGGAAGCAGCGATGATCTCCGTATCAATGCCATGGATATCAAAAATGGTCGCAATATCCTGAATGAGTTCCACGCCGTCGTAGCTGATGTCATCCAGCCGTCCAATGAACGGACTGACAAACGTTGCGCCAGCGCGGGCTGCCAACAACGCTTGATTGGCGCTGAACACGAGGGTGACGTTCGTCTTGATGCCCTCTTTGGCGAAACGATGCACCGCCTTCAGGCCTTCGGCGGTCAGCGGCACTTTGATGACGATGTTCTTATGCAACTCCGCCAGCGGCAGCCCTTCTTTCACCATGCTGTCCGCATCCAGGCTCACCACTTCGGCGCTGATGGGACCATCCACCAGGGTCGTAATTTCTTTGAGCACCTCGATGAAGTCCCGTCCCTCTTTCGCGACCAACGACGGATTGGTCGTCACGCCGCTCAAGATTCCCATTTCCGCAGCGTTGCGAATTTCCGCCGTATTCGCGGTATCGATAAACAGTTTCATCCGTCTCCACTCCTTTTGCTTTACGTCAGGTCGACATGTCCAGTGTGCAACGCGGGCACACCCCTTATGATAGCATTCCCGGACACCGGCCAAAAAGCAAAAGGCATCATCGCGGTATGCCGAGCATTTTCCGGGCCTCATCCGGCGTCGCCAGCGGCCGGTCCAGCTCCTTGGCAATTCTCGCCACGCGGGCGACCAACTGGGCGTTGCTCTCGGCGAGTTCCCCTTTGCGGTAGTAAATGTTGTCCTCAAATCCAACCCGAACATGACCGCCGAGCACCACCGCAAGTGCGGCCAACGGCAGCTGATGCCGGCCAATGCCCGCCACCGACCACGTCGTCCCCGCGGGCAACTGATCTATCAAATGCATGAGGTTGCGCGGGGAAGCCGGAAGCGCGCCGGGAACGCCCAATACAAAATCAAAATGGTACGGCGGTTCGACCAGTCCTTTCCTCGCCAGCGCCATGGCGTTCTCCACCATGCCCACGTCAAAGATTTCAAATTCCGGACGCACACCGTACTGTTGAAACAACCGCGCAAACCGCTCCAATTCCGTCGGAGTGTTCAGAAATACATCATTCCCAAAATTGACCGATCCGCACGTGAGCGTAGCCATCTCCGGCCGCAGGGCGATGGGCTGCAGGCGTTCTTCCACCGTCATCCCGACCGCGCCGCCCGTCGACACCTGAATGATGATGTCGCAACGTTTCCGAATCTCCGCCATGGCTGCCGCAAATCGCTCCGCGTCCTGCGTGGGACGGCCGTCCGCAGTTCGCACATGCAGGTGACAAATACTCGCCCCCTGCTCCCAACACGCGTAGGCGGCCTCCCCAATTTCCTCGGGTGTGATGGGGAGGTTGGGTTGTTGCTCGCGCGTGATTTCCGCGCCAACGATGGCCGCTGTCACAATCAACTTATCCACGCGAATCCTCTCTTTCCCATCGTCAAATGGTCCGCTGACGATCCAGAGGGACCACACAGGTCCCCGTCGCGTAAGTGACCAACCGCGGCGGATTCAGCACGCGGGCCGCCGAAGGCACGTCCGGCTGAATGTTCGCTTCAATGACCTTGTGCGCGGTGAACTCCATCTTTCGCGAGGTTCTGCCCACATGCGTGATGCGGCCGCGCACTTCTATATAATCTCCGGCATACACCGGCGCCTTGAACTCCACGCAATCGTACGCCACAAACAGGCCCTCGTCTCCATCGTGCTGAATCAGCAACTCGGTGGCGGCATCGCCAAACAGCGCCAGCATTCTCGCGCCGTCCACCAGGCGCCCGCCGTAATGTGCATCGTGTTCACTCATGCGCAGCCGCAGCACGGATTCCCAAACAACACCGGATTCCGCCATGCGTTCACCCCGCCAGCTGAGCGTTGACCGCTTCCCGCAATTCATCAATATCAAACGGTTTCGTAAAGTGTGCCAAAGCCCCCATCTCCATCGCTTCCTGAATCAGATCCAGCTCTCCGTACGCCGTCATCATGATAACCTTGGTGCACACCTTCATTTTTCGAATGTTTCGTAAAATTTCCAGGCCGTCCATACCGGGAATTTTCATGTCGAGCAAAATCAAATCCGGCGCTTCCGCTCGAACCAATTCCAGGGCCTTTGGGCCATTCGGCGCTTCGAGGACCGTATATCCCTCGTGGTGCAGCACTTCTTGAAGCAACACGCGAATTCCAAACTGGTCGTCTACAATGAGAATTTTTTTAGACACGTCACTGCCTCCCTTTCGGCAACCGTGGTCACGCCATCGAGCGGATGGCGCACAGGCTCTGTGCCTTTCGTCATTCGGGCCTTCCTCTCGTCCGCCAAACGTTCCCTGCATTTTAAGAATTTCGCCAGAATCACGGAAATTCCTTCCCTTTTCCGACTCCTGTATATAGACAGTATTTTTATCCAACAAAAGAGGCGGCCGTGAAGGCCGCCTTCAAGCATGCAGTCTTGTATCATCCATCGGACGCGTCACAACAGCTTCACCGCCGCTGCGTTTGATGGCCAAGCGCCGCACGGACAAACTCGCGGAACAAGGGCTGCGCCCGATTCGGTCGCGAGGTGAACTCTGGGTGGAACTGGACGCCGACAAACCAGGGGTGGTTTGGGATTTCCACAATTTCCACGAGCCGCCCATCCGGCGATGTCCCCGAAATGCGCAATCCACTTTCCTCCAGCGTCTGGCGGTAGGCGTTGTTGAATTCGTAACGATGGCGGTGCCGTTCGGTGACCCAGGTGCTCCCGTACGCCTGACCAGCGAAGGAGTCCGGCTGCAGGCGGCAGGCGTATCCCCCAAGGCGCATGGTTCCGCCCTTGTCCTCCACCTCTTTCTGTTCCGGCAACAGGTCAATCACTGGATGTGGCGTATCCGGTGCGATTTCGCTGCTGTGCGCACCAGCCAGGCCGGCCACGTTTCGGGCGAATTCAATCACCGCAATCTGCATGCCCAGGCAGATGCCGAAATACGGTACTCCATGCTCACGCGCGTACTTCGCCGCATAAATCTTTCCGTCAATGCCTCTATCGCCGAACCCGCCCGGCACCAGAATGCCGTCCACGTCCCGCAACAGCTCCGCCACGTTTTCCGGCGTGACATCTTCCGATTGAATCCATTCAATCTCGACATTGGCATTGTTCTCATATCCGCCGTGATACAAGGCCGCAGACACACTGGCATAGGCATCGGGCAACGCCACATACTTGCCGACCACGGCAATCCGGACCTGTCTGTCCAGGTTGCGAACCCGCTCCACCATTTTTGTCCATTCGGTCAGATCCGGTTCCGGTGCGGTCATATGGAGGTGCTTCAGGACAATATCGTCAAATCCTTCACTGCGCAAATACAGAGGAACCTCATACAGCAGGTCGGCATCGCGGTTTTCAATCACCGAATCCACGTCCGTATCGCAGAACTGCGCAATCTTCTTTTTCACTTCGTCAGTCAAAGGGACTTCGGTACGGCAGACGATGATATGCGGACTGATACCAATACTGCGCAGCTCCGCCACGCTGTGCTGCGTGGGTTTGGTCTTGACTTCGCCGCTCATGGATAAGTAGGGAATCAACGTGACATGAATGTAGCAGACGTTCTCGCGCCCAACTTCGCTCTTCATCTCACGAATCGCCTCGAGGAACGGCAGACTCTCGATGTCTCCGACCGTCCCGCCAATCTCCGTGATGACAATGTCAGTCTCCGGCGTGGCCGCGCGCAGAATCCGCTCCCTGATTTCGTGAGTCACGTGAGGGATGACCTGAACGGTGCCGCCGAGATAGTCACCGCGCCGTTCCTTCGTAATGACGGACCAGTAGATCTTCCCGCTGGTCACATTGTTCGCGGAGGTCAGATTGATGTCGATGAACCGCTCGTAGTGTCCGAGGTCCAGGTCTGTCTCGGCACCATCTTCGGTGACAAACACTTCCCCGTGCTGAAGTGGGCTCATGGTCCCTGGGTCAATGTTGATGTACGGATCGAATTTTTGAATGGTCACATTCAATCCTCGGTTTTTGAGCAATCTCCCCAGGGACGCGGCCGTAATCCCCTTTCCTAACCCGGAGACGACGCCGCCTGTGACAAAAATGAACTTGGCCATCTTGGCTTCCCCCTTGTGTCTATCAGAAAACACCACACACGTGCTCGCGCGATACACAGATGCCGCAAAGCGGCCAAAACCCGTTGTCACTTCACACAAAACAGCGTTCTGGTCACAGGTGACCAGAACGCACGTCGCTATTGCGCGCCTTCCGGCGCGATTCCCGCAAAAGGAACCATCATGTGGGAGAGGTGAAGGATGCCTGACTCAGTCTTCGTCGTCCTCATCATCCACATCGTCTTCCACCAGTTCTCCCAGTTCGTCGTCCGCTTCATCCTCATCGACGTAGTCCGCATCTTCGCTTTCCACATCTTCCTCGTCGTCCGTATCAAACGGCTCGGCATCGGCGTCGGCGAGATCCAGTTCACCCACGTCCTCGAGATCGTCGCTCTCCAACTCTTCTTCGTAGTCATCGAGCAGATCCTCATCGTCGTCGCTGAACGCGTCGCCGCTGGCGCGAACAAACTTCTTGCCGCCCGGCGCCTTATCGGACGTTTTGTCAACCGGATACCAACGCTTCAGGCCCCAGACGTTTTGGCCAATGCAGACGAAGCGGCCATCAATGTTGATCTCCGTATACAACCGCGCAATCACTTCCATGACTTCCTCGTCGGTCATTCCGCGCAGTTGCTGAATTTCCGCCATCAAATCCCGGAAATAATAAGGTTCTTTTTTCGCCTTCAAAATTTCGCATGCCAACTCCACGAGCGGCATTTCGCGAATTTCTTCCGGCGTCTTCGCAATGGCTGCCGTCATCCGTGACCCTCCTTCACTGGGGTTTTGCCCAAAAGGACCACAGAACCCTCCCAATCCGGGCTCAACCGGACCACGGTGCGGCGGTATTCACCTCCGCTCCGACTTCCGATGTCCCGGCTCGCCTGAACAAGCTGTGACCCTTTCGGCACGCACTGACTGCTTCATCTCCGCGATTTCCCAAGTATCGACACACAATACTCCATTTATTCCCGTACTTGTCGCGGCTGCAGTTCACTATGGACGCCACAAATAAGAGAATTATAGCACACTGTCATTGCCGCTTCGCAAGCGAATCCATGGTAAATCTTCAAGGATTTTTTCGGCGGTTTGGTACGGATTGTCCGCCAAATTGTCGAGCAGCGCGCGCCGCCAATCGGCATCCTGCTCCGCGCGCTCGGACAGATATCGGGCAAAAGCCGCTTCCACCAACCGCAGGGCCTCCTCGCGGTGACGCTGCCGACGGCGGGCCAACAGATGGCCGCCTTCCTCCATATGCCGGTGGTGCTGCTCCACCGCCAGCCACAGATCCGCGATGCCGTCGCCGTGCACCGCATTGGTGCGGATGATGGGATTTTTCCAATCTTCCCGAAAGCTGCGCTTATCGTGCAGCATCAATTGCAACTCGCGAACCAACGCGTCCGCTCCGGGCAATTCAGATTTGTTGACGACGAACACATCGGCAATCTCCATAATCCCCGCCTTCGCCGTCTGGATAGCATCGCCCGCACCCGGTGTCAGCACCAGCACCACGGTGTCGGCGACTGTCATCACATCGAGCTCCGACTGCCCCACCCCGACGGTTTCGAGCAGAATCACATCGCACCCGTACGCCTCCAGCGCGTACAGCATATCCCTCGTGGCCTGCCCGAGCCCGCCAAGGCTGCCGCGGCTGCCCACACTGCGTATGTAGACGCCGGCGTCGGTGCTGTGGCGCAGCATCCGCACCCTGTCACCCAACAGGGCGCCGCCGGTGAAGGGGCTGGACGGATCCACCGCCACAACCCCGACCGACAGCCCCTTGCTGCGGACGAGGGCAATCACCTGGTCAACGAGCGTACTCTTGCCCGCCCCAGGCGATCCGGTCATGCCCACCACCATGGCCCGCCCGGAATATGGGTAGAACCCTTCCAGCAACGCCCGGCGCTCGGCTTCATCATTTTCAATCAAGGTCAGCGCCCGTGCCAACGCACGCTTGTCACCCGTTATCACACGATGGACCAACGGATGCAAAGCACCACCTCCTCGACGCTTGCTTCGCACCGCGGGCCGAAGGCTCCGCGTTCACTGCTCCGCAAGAATGCTGCGCGCGATGACCAACCGTTGGATTTCGTTGGTCCCCTCGTAAATCTGCGTAATCTTCGCGTCGCGCATGTAGCGTTCCACCGGATATTCGCGGATAAAACCGTAGCCGCCAAAAATCTGGACAGCCTCGGTCGTCACCTCCATCGCGGTGTCGGACGCGAACACTTTGCTCATGGCCGACGCCTTGCCGTAGGGCAAACCCTGCGATTCCAACCATGCGGCCTGGTACGTGAGCAGTCGCGCCGCCTCAATCTTGGTGGCCATATCCGCCAGTTTGAACTGAATGGCCTGCAGGTCCGCAATTGACTTCCCAAATTGCTTCCGCTCCCGGGCGTAGTTACGGGCCAATTCATACGCCCCCTGCGCAATCCCGAGCGCCTGCGCGGCAATGCCATTGCGCCCGCCGTCGAGGGTCATCATCGCAATCTTGAAGCCGAACCCCTCTTCTCCCAGACGATTTTCCACAGGAACCCTGCAGTTGTCAAAAATCAGTTCCACCGTGGTCGACGCGCGAATGCCCATTTTCTTTTCCTTTTTCCCAAAAGAAAATCCGGGGGTTCCCTTTTCGACGATGAACGCGGTGATGCCTCGCGAACGTTTCTCCGGATCTGTCAGCGCAAACACCACGTACACCTCCGCCGGGCCGCCGTTGGTGATGAACACCTTGCTGCCGTTCAACACGTAGTGGTCTCCGTCGCGCACGGCGGTGGTGCGCATGCCGGCTGCGTCCGATCCGCTCCCGGGCTCGGTCAACCCATACGCGCCCAGCCACCGTCCTTCGGCCATCGGACGCAGGTATTTCTGCTTCTGTTCCTCCGTTCCGAACTTGTAAATCGGCCAACCGGCCAGACTGGTGTGCGCGGACAGCGTCACGCCGGTGGACGCGCAGACCCGCGACAGTTCCTCGACGGCAATCACGTAGCCGAGATAGTCCATCCCCGCCCCGCCGTACTCCTCCGGCCAGGGAATCCCGGTCAGCCCCAATTCACCCATCTTGTCAAACAGCGAGCGGTCAAACTGCTCCGCCTCGTCCCGCTCCGCAGCGCCCGGCGCCACTTCCTTCTCCGCGAATTCCCGAACCAGTGCCCGCAGTTGTTCATGTTCCTTGTCCAGCTGAAAGCGCATCGGTCTCCCCTCCAGGTTCCATCCGGTGTATTTGCATCCCGCCACTCGCCGCAAAACGGTTCAGCGCGCGCCATCCACGGGCAGGTGCCGAGCAATGACAATTCGTTGAATCTGATTTGTTCCTTCGTAAATCTGTGTGACTTTGGCATCTCTCATATAGCGTTCAACAGGAAATTCTCTGGTATATCCGTACCCCCCGAACAGTTGCACCGCATCGGTCGTCACCTGCATCGCGGTGTCGGTGGCAAACATTTTGGCCATCGCCGCCTCCCGGGTGCATGGCTTCCCGTCCTGACGAAGCTGCGCCGCGTGATACACCAGCCATTTCGCCGCTTCAATTTTGGTGGCCATATCGGCCAACATGAACTGAACTCCCTGGAACTGAAAAATTTCCTGTCCGAATTGCTTTCGCTGACGGACATACCGGTTCGCCGCATCAAACGCCGCGCGGGCAATGCCGAGTCCCTGCGCGGCAATGCCAATCCGCCCAGCATCCAAGAGACGCATGGCGATGGAGAACCCTTCGTTCTCCTGGCCGAGCCGATTCTCCACCGGAACTCGGCAATCTTCAAACAACAGTTCGGCGGTGGCGGATCCGTTGAGACCCATCTTGCGCTCCTTCTTGCCCACGCGAAACCCGGGCGTGTCCCGCTCCACCAGGAAGGCGGTGATGCCGCGGTTCCCCCGCTTCCGGTCGGTCACCGCGAAGACGCAGTACAGATCCGCTTCGCCTCCGTTGGTGATGAATATCTTGCTGCCATTGAGGACGTAATGATCTCCGTCGCGCACTGCCTGTGTGCGAATGGAGGACGCGTCCGATCCGGCGTTCGGCTCGGTCAGCGCAAACGCGCCAATCCACTCCCCGGCGGCGAGCTTCGGAACGTATTTCCGCTTTTGCTCTTCAGTTCCGAAATAGACGATGGGAAACGTGCCCACGGACGTGTGGACGGCGAGAATGACGCCCACCGTCGCCGATGCGTACGAAATCTCCTCAATCACGGTGATGTACGCGAGGAAGTCGGCACCGACTCCCCCGTACGGTTCCGGAATGGGGAGCCCCATCAATCCCAATTCACCCATTTGGCGCAGAATGTCGCGCGGAAACTCATCCTTTTCATCAATGTCGGCCGCCCGCGGCGCAATGACGTCCCGGGCAAAGGTGCGCACCATGTTCCGAATATCCGCCTGTTCCCGGGTGAGTTCAAATTGCATGGACCTACTTCCCTTCGAAGGTGGTTTTCGTCTTCTCCAAGAACGCACGCATGCCGCGCTTCTGATCTTCGGTTGCAAACGCGTTGGCAAACAGAGACGCTTCCAACGCCAGGCCCCGCTCGAGATCGGTTTCCGCGCCGTCATACACCGCCTGCTTCACCCAGGCCAACGCCAGCGGTGCCAGCGCCGCCAGCTGTTCCGCCAGTCTTCTGCCCGCCTCCAGCAGGTCGTCCGTCGGAACCACCTCGTTCACCAATCCAATCCGGTAGGCTTCCGCTGCGTCAATCATGCCGCCACCCAGCAGCAGTTTCAGCGCGTTGCCCTGTCCCACAATCCGCGGGAGCCTCTGGCTTCCACCAAAGCCGGGAATGACACCGAGCGTCACCTCCGGCTGACCAAACCGCGTCCCCTCCGCCGCGATGCGCAGGTCACAGGCCATGGCCAGCTCCATGCCACCGCCGAGCGCGAACCCCTGTATCAGCGCAATCGTCGGCACCGGCAGGCGCTCCAACTTGTTCAGCACAGCTTGGCCCCGCCGCGCGAATTCCAATGCGATCACCGAGTCCAACCCGGCCATTTCGGCGATGTCCGCGCCCGCCGCAAAGGCGCGTCCCTCTCCCCGCAGCAGCACGACCCGCACGCGCTTCTCCTGCAGAATGTCATCCAGCACCGCGTTCAGTTGTTCAATGACCGCCTGATTCAACGCGTTCAACTGTTTCGGGCGGTTCAGTGTGATTGTGGCAAACGCGCCGTCCACATTCAGTTCAACCAGCTTCTCTTCCCCCACCGCAGTCACCTCGTTCCGTGGAATCACAACCTGTCGCGCGGATGTTCCCCTGGCAGCCATCATGAATAGACGTAGAAACCGCGCCCCGTCTTGCGGCCGAGCCAACCCGCCTTCACGTATTTGCGCAACAGAGGGCAGGGCCGATACTTGGAATCCCGAAACCCTTCATACAGCACTTCCATGATGGCCAGGCAGGTGTCCAGCCCAATGAAATCCGCCAACGTGAGCGGGCCCATCGGATGGTTCATGCCCAACTTCATCACTTCGTCAATCGCTTCCGGCGTGGCAACTCCTTCATACACACAGTAAATGGCCTCATTGATCATCGGCAGCAGAATGCGGTTGGAAACGAATCCCGGGAAGTCATTCACCTCCACCGCCGTCTTGCCCATGCGCTCGGCCAAGGCGCGAACGGTCTCGTACACTTCGTCACTGGTGGCCAGACCCCGAATCACCTCGACGAGCTTCATCACAGGCACCGGATTCATGAAGTGCATGCCAATCACCTGTTCCGGCCGCTTTGTCACCGCCGCGATTTCCGTGATGGGCAAAGAGGAGGTGTTGGTGGCGAGAATCGCCCGTTCCGGCAGCAGGTCGTCGAGTTGCCGGAAGATATTCGTTTTAATCTCCATGTTTTCCGTTGCCGCCTCCACTGCCATATCGCAGTCCGCACCGTCCTGCAGGGAGGTGGATAGGCGGATGCGGGACAGCACCGCGTTCATGTCCTCGGTCGACAGCTTTCCCTTCTCGACGCTGCGTGCCAAATTCTTTTGGATATTGGCGAGGCCTCGTTCCGCAAACTCGGCGTTCACATCATTCAGCACCACTTGCAGACCGGCCGCTGCCGCAACCTGTGCGATGCCATTTCCCATTTGCCCCGCGCCCACCACGAGCAACTTTTCAACCGATGGTACCAACCTTCCCCACCCTCTCTACGGTTTTGGAACTTCCACCAGAATCGCGTCCCCCTGCGCTGCGCCGCTGCATATCGCCGCAATGCCCAATCCGCCGCCGCGACGCCGCAGGGCATGCACGAGGTGGGCCAAAATTCGCGCGCCGCTCGCCCCGATGGGGTGCCCCAACGCGATGGCGCCTCCGTCCACATTGACTTTGTTCTCATCCCAGCCTACCATTTTTCCACTGGTCAGTGTGACGGCGGCGAACGCTTCGTTGATTTCGAACAGATCGATGTCTTTCAGTTTGTAGCCGGTTTTCTTGAGCAGTTTTTGCACAGCCAGCGCCGGCGTTGTCGCGATGTACGCCGCCTCCGCCGCCACCTCCGCGTAGCCCAGAATGTACGCGAGCGGCTCCCGCTGTGTCTGTGCTGCATACGTCTCCGACATGACCACGAGCGCCCCGGCCCCGTCGTTGACGCCGGGGGCATTGCCGGCGGTGACGGTGCCGTCGGACGTGAAGACAGGCGGCAATGCGGCCAGTTGTTCAAGCGACGTGTCGGGGCGCGGCGCCTCATCCTGGCTGACCACCCGCGTCTGCTTCCGGTCGGTCACGGTAACCGGTACGATTTCGTCGGCGAATCCTCCCGATTCCCGAGCCGCCACAGCCCTCTGGTGGCTGCGCAGCGCCCAGGCGTCCTGCGCTTCGCGCGTGATCCCGTACTCGGCCGCCACTCGGCTGCCGAGCACAGCCATGTGGACGTCGTGAAACGCGCACCACAATCCATCGTGAATCATCAGATCCAACATCGGGCCGTGTCCCATACGCAATCCCGACCTCGCTCCGGGCAGCGCGTACGGCGCGTTGGACATGCTCTCCATGCCCCCCGCGACGGCCACCTGGATGTCACCGGCGCGTATGAGCGCGTCGGCCAGCGTGACAGCCCGCAATCCGGATGCGCACACCTTGTTCACCGTCACACTCGGCGTCTCCCACGGCAATCCAGCCAGTCGGGCCGCCTGGCGCGCCGGGATTTGCCCAGCGCCACCCTGCAACACCATCCCCATCAATACCTGGTCCACTTCCTCCGGACGGACGTTCGCCCGCTCCAATGCCGCGCGAATCGCCGACGCGCCCAGATCCACGGCGCGTTGGCTGGCCAACGCGCCCTGAAACCGGCCAAACGGCGTCCGCGCCGCACTGACAATCACGCTTCTGCTCACCGGATTCGCCTCCCAACCCCAATTGCAATCGCTTTCAATCACGCTGAACATCGCCTTTCAGAGCCTCATCCACACAGCGGCGACCGCGTCTGGCACTTCTATTCTACACCGCCTGGCACGCGCGCAGGGAGCCATGACCGCATTCCTCGCAACCAGATTTATCTTGCGAACAAAAAGGACCGCGCACTGTGCTCTGACAGAGGCAGCCCCACTTCCATCCCACCCAGGCGGGCGGCGGACAACACCGTGGTCCACCGCCCGTCCCGACCCGGACGCCCTTATAGGTCCAACGACATCGCCAACAACTCAATGACGTCGTAGGTGGACACCTCATCCTCCTTGCCGTTGGCCTTGGTGCCATCAATCATCATGGTCATGCAATACGGACACGCCGTGCCAATGATACTGGCACCGGTGTCAATCGCCTGGGCGGATCGCATCACGTTGATACGCGTCCCGGACTCCTCCTTGAACATGCCGCCGCCGCCGGCGCCACAGCACATGCTCTTATTCCGGCTGCGCTCCATTTCCACGAGTTTCACGCCGGGAATGGACTCGAGAATGAACCTTGGCGGATCATAGATATCATTGTACCGTCCCAGATAACACGAGTCATGATACGTGACAGTCTGTTCCACCGGCTTCGTCGGCCGAAGCTTGCCTTCCGCCAACAGCTTGGCAGCGAACTGCGTGCTGTGCCAGACCTCCTCGGCTTCAAAGCCGAAGTCAGGGTACTCATTCTTGAACGTGTTGTACGCATGCGGGTCGGTGGTGATGATTTTCTTGACGCCATAGGTCTTGAACATCTCGATATTCGCCTGCACGAACTCCTGGTACAGAAACTCGTTGCCAAGGCGGCGCGCCGAATCTCCGTCGCTCTCCTCCTCTTCGCCGAGGATGGCAAAATCCACGCCAGCCGCCAACAGAACCTTCGCGAATGCCTGGGCGATTTTCTGGTTGCGCTGATCGAACGAAGCCGCGGTTCCGACGAAGAACAGGTACTCGGCCTGGCCGTCGACCTCGGCCATCGTCTTGACCGGCAGGTCCTTCGCCCATGCGCCGCGCTCACGACGGTTGATCCCCCACTCGTTGGACTGACGCTCCAGATTCGAAAACACTTTGGTCACTTCCGGCGACGTCTTGCCTTCTGTCAGAACCAGGTGGCGGCGCATGTCCACAATCGCCTGCACGTGCTCGTTCGCCACCGGGCACGCTTCTTCACAGGCGCGGCACGTGGTGCACGCCCAGATTTCCTCCTCGGTGAACGTATGCGCAAACAGCGATTCACTGGACACGTCCTCGGCGCCCGCAGCCATCTTCGCCAGCATCCCCGGCCCCTCTGCGACCAATTGATCCTTCATCTTCAGGATGACGAACTTCGGAGAGAGTGGCTTCCCGGACAGCGTGGCAGGGCACGACACGTGACACCGCCCGCATTCCGTGCAAGCATAACCATCGAGCAATTGCTTCCACGTAAACTGTTCAATTCGGCCCACGCCAAATTCTTCAATACTCTCATCTTCCAAATCCAGTTTGGTCAGCCTGCCCGGAGAATCCAATCGCCGGAAGTACCAGTTGAACATCGCACCAATCATATGCAGGTGCTTGGAACGCGGAATGAACGCCAGGAATGTCATCAGGCACAGCGAATGCAGCCAGAAAAAGATTTCCTTGATGGCCACCAGCCCGCCGTGAGACACGCCCGCAAAGCCTGATGCAATCGCATTCACAACCGGTGAAGCCCATCCGGGATGCTCACCCTTCAGCACCACGTCAGCTGCGGTCGACAGGTAATACGTGAGGACGATGGTGCCAATCAACCCGAGAATGAATCCCGCTTCAAATGTTTGCTCCACTCGCATCGGCCGGATGACATAGCGCCGAATCAATCCGACGATAATCGCGACCAACACGAACGCGGAGAACAATTCCTGAATGAACAGATACACGTCGTTGGTCGCCCACGGCAGATGAATGCCCGTGAGATTGTAGAACAGAAAATCAAGATCTCCAATCACCAAAACGATAAAGCCCCAAAAGATAAAGAAGTGCCCAATCCCCGACGGCTCCGCGAGGACCTTGCGCTGACCCAGCACGTACTTGAAAAAGCTGGCCCACCGTTCCTTTTTTCTATCAGTCCTCGTCGGATCTTTGGCAGCCAACATAAGAAACCTCACCCGCTGCGCCACCGCGGAGCCGAACAGATACAGCGCTCCTGCGAACAGGACCACAAACACAACCGCTTGGACTGCGTACCACATCGGCCGTTTCCCCCTTCGCCTACCGACCGGTCGGTTCATATCAAGGTGCACTGAAACATGATGTCTGTGCGCTGGCGCCACTCCCCCCTTTGGGCGGTCAGACCCTCGTTCTCGGAAGTGGAGGATGGCCACACCGAAACTATCATGTTTAAGATACCACGAAGTGCACCTTATGTGAACTCTGAAAGAGTTCTGAAAAGATATCCAACCCGCAGGCACCCCATCCCGCCCCGAGCCAATTCGCAGTCCTTGCCGCAACTAGACCAGGTTTCGCCGCACCATCTCCTGAACCACGAAGGAAGCGACATCGGGCGCGAGCGTGCCGGGCCCAAATCCGGCATCGTATCCGAGTTCCAACGCCAACTCATGGGTGATGCGCGGCCCGCCGGCGACAAGCACGAGACGTTCCCGGAGCCCCTCGGCCTCCAACAAATCGACGAGGGCGCTGAGATTGTGGATGTGGACGTCTTTCTGTGTCACCACCTGGGACACCAACAGGGCATCCGCACCGAGCTCCACCGCCTTGCGGACCAGTTCTTCGTTCTCCACCTGACTCCCGAGGTTGTAAGCGAGAATTTCCGGGTAACGCTCCAATCCGTATTCTCCGTGGTACCCCTTCATGTTCATGATGGCGTCGATACCCACGGTGTGGGCGTCCGTCCCGGTGCAGGCACCGACGACGGTGATCTTGCGACCAATCCGGTCACGAATGAATTGGTTGATTTCATAAAAGTCCATGCGGGTGCTGTCCACTTTGGGCACCTCAATATGGGCGTAGTCCACCGTATGCACACAGCACCCGTACAGCACGACGAACGTGAACTCCGTCCCCATCTGCTCATGGTGCACCACCGTCGGATGCAGCAACCCCATTTTCGCAGCCAGTTGCCGCGCCGCCTCCACCGCCTCGGGGCCGTCCGGCACCGGCAGTGAAAAGCTCAGTTGAACCTTGCCGTCGTCCATCGTGTCGCCGTATGGGCGAATCCGGGTTAAGTCCGCCTTCGCAATCTGCGTCTGATGTTCGGCGCTCATGCCTTCATCCCCACCTTTGCCGCCGACAGGCCGAGCTGCTGCCGAAGCTGCTCCTCAAACGGGTTGAAGTAGTCCGGATGGCGCAGAATGACACCGGACAGGCCCTTGCCGCCATCCACCGTCCGCTTGACGTCGGCGAACACGCCGCGCGCCAGCGCCTCAAACAGCCCCAGCTGGACAATTTCCTCCAATAATCGCACGGCTTCTTCCAGCACGGTCCGCGCCCGCTGAACCATCCGGCCATCCGGTCGGAACTCTATCTCCTCCCCCAGGTGACGCGCATTGTTGAAAATGTATTTGGCGCTCTCGATGGCCAGGTGGCGGTCGGACAGCCATGGCGTGTGAATCTGCTCGGTCATCATCCCGAGCAGCTGAATCCCCTGCATCGTGGCGATGCCGACCAGGTTGAACAGCGCATCCTGCACATGTCCGCGAAAAATGTTTCCGGTCATGTGCTTCGTGGGCGGCATGTACTTCAGGGGCGCGTTCGGAAAGATCTCGCGCGCCATCTGCGCCTGCGCGAGCTCCCACAGGAATCCGTCCTCCACCATGGGATTCATCTCAAACGCGTGACCGAGCCCCATCTGCGCTTCCGGCAGCCCGGACTGCAACGCCAGCTGCTCGTTGATGAATTGCGAGGCCAGCACGGTGTGCGCCGCTTCCACCGCGTCCGCGGTCGTCAAATAGTTACTCTCCGGTATTGATGATGACGCCGGCATAGGCGTTGATCATGCGGGAAAACGCCTGATCCACCAAGGTGCGCTGGGGATTGATATCGCGGAAGAGAATGCCGTAGAGCGCGTCGTTCAACATCACGTCCAGCCGCTCCAGCGCGCCCATCGCGGCAATCTCTGGCATGCACAACCCGGAACAGTAATTGCACAGCCGAATGTACCGCCCCACCTCTTCGCCCACTTCATCCAGCGCCTCGCGCATAATTCGAAAGTTCTCCTGCGTCGCGAAGGTGCCGCCGAACCCTTCCGTCGTGGCCCCATAGGGCACATAGTCGAGCAGACTCTGCCCTGTGCTGCGGATGACCGCGATGATATCGGCGCCTTGGCGAGCGGCCGCCTTCGCTTGGACCACGTCTTCGTAGATGTTGCCGGTCGCCACAATCACGTAGATGTACGGCATGGGGCCCTCCCCCAGCCGGACGAGCAGTTCCTCGCGCCGCGCTCGATTCGCCCGAATCCGCGCCAAGGCCTGCGACGCCAGGGCCCGCCCTTCGGTCAGCACCGTTTCCACCGGAGGCTGCGGAATGTCGCCCAACCGCAGACTGCCGGTCGCCACAGCTTCGGCCAGCGCCTGGGCTGACCATCCCGTCTGCAGCATGGCGCCCACAAACAGCTTGGCAACCCCTTCATGGAGGCGCCCCATTCGTTGCACCTCGTCCACCACCACATTCGGCAGCGGCACTCCGTCCGCGTCCACGCCATCCACACCGAACAACCGCAGCACCGTTCGCTCCACCGCCACCGTGGTCCGGTGGCCAATGAAGTCGGTGACATCGGCCGCAATGCGTCGCGCCGCCTCCCGCGCACGGGTGATCATGGAAGCATCCAGATGCAGCTTTGACTTCACGACTCCACCCTCCTCTCCAAGAAACCACGCGCCTCCCGCAGAAGCAGCTCCGGCGCCCCCAGCCATTCGGCCACCCACACCGCCTCCCGCGGTACGTCGCCCTCTCCCAGCGACTCGATGCGGTAGTGCATCGCCCCTTCCAATTGAGCCAACCGGTCGTCCGTGGCCACTTCATGCTCCGTTCGCGCGCCCGGCGGGTTCGGCTTGGAGGATGCCGACAGCCGCCGCGAGGACAGACCACTCACGCGAAACTTTTGCACCATCGGCTCACGCAGCGGCGCGGCGAAGTGCGTCGCCATCACCGCCACCCCGCTCCCGGCCAAGCGCACCAGGCAGCGAACCCATCCGACGGTCAGCGCTTCGCCTTCCGCTGGATTGGTGGATTTGCCCGGTTCGTCGAAGCAGACCAGAACGGGCTCGGCCGCCTGCAGCACATCCCAGAGTTCCATCCACCGCAGCACCTCGCCGCCAAATGCGCTCAACCCCCGCCGCGCGTCCGTTTCCGCATCCCCGCAGAAACGCACGCAGCGCACCAGCATCGTCTGAAAGCGCCGCGCCGGTACCGGCAGGGCGAACTGGGCCAACAGCTGGCACACGCAGAGCGTGGCCATGGCGACCGTTTTTCCCCCCATGTTCGATCCGCACAGCACCCCCACCCCAGGAGCCAACGTCCAGCTCAGCGGTGTGAACGCCCGCCCCCGACGGCCGAGCGCATCAGCGATGGCCGGATGAATGGCGCCTTCCATCTGCACGGCCTCCCCCGCCTGCGGCACACATCCGGCCCAGCGCCGCAGCAGCTCCACCTTGGCCAAGCGAACGTCCAATTCGCAGAGTTCATCCACGGCCCGCTGCCATTGCGGCGCGGTTCTGCGCACGGTGTCGGTCAGACGCCGCATGACCGCGGCAACGCACGCGTCCAGTTCAGCTTGCGCCGCATCCTTGCGCTGCAGGGCGGCCTGCAAGCGGTCGTCCGACAACACTTCGAACACACTCTCAAACGGGGTGTCCCGCACCCACCGTACATCCGCCCGCTGCTTCAACGCGTTCGCCAACGGGGCTTCCATTGGCAGCGAGAGGATGATCTGCCCGTCCCGCGTCGGCCGTCGGCCGACCGTCTCCATCCACGCTGCATCCCGCGCTCGAAGGCAGGCTGCGACGTCGGACACCGCTTCGGTCAATGCCTGCACGGCACGGTGATACACCGCGCCGCCCACGTGGTCCACGGCGAACGCAGGCGATGTTGCCTCACCCATCATCTCCAGCAGCTGCTTCCACGGTATGCCGGTCAGGCTGTGCATCCGCTGAACCGCCGGGTGCTCCGCGAGCGCGCCGCCCAGCCACGCACATTGCTTCAACCACAGCGCGTGTTTCGGCTGCAGTACGAACGCCGGCGCCACCAGGTCGCAGAGCGTGTTTGCCAAGTCGGGCATGCGCGAGAGCTGTTCGCGAAGCGTACGCAGATCAGCGTCCGAAATCACCTGCGCGTCCTCCTCCAGTTGCCGTAACGCCGCACACCAAGCGTCCTCCTGACCGGACACCCACGGCTGAACCGCGCGCTTCCACCGTTGTCCGGCGGATGTGACGGGCTGAAATGCCCCCCAGACGTCCCGCCACAGCACCGCCTCCATCGTCGACGAATCCATCACCGGCCGCACCTCGTCCACTGCCACGCTCCCATCCCCCATCACGGCATCTTCTCACAGCGACTGGCACCCGCTTGGGTGCAGATTCCGTCTGGATGGAGCGGATCGAACACCGGTACGTCCCCGAGCCATGCTGAAAGGCCGTCCAGCAGGGCTTGACGGGGCACGTCGTATCCCTCGATGCTGTGCGGATTGGCAGCCACCGCGAGGATGGGCAGTGTTTCCCACACGCACAGGCAATGACCGGCCTGCAGGAGTTTGCGATACGACGATTCGCTCAGCAGCACCTGTGCGGGATGCGCCGCCACCACGGTCAGCGGCCGGCCGTGCGCCAGCAAGCCCGATACCAGGGAATCGGTGACGGCCCCGGGCAGGTACACCGCCTCCACGTCCGGCGTCCACGCGTGGTGCGGAACGCCCGCCAAGGTGCCGCTCGGTTCGATGACATGGACGTCCGTCCCGTCCACCCAGCCCACGACCTGTCGTTGCTGGGCCATGGCCAGCCGGTTGCGGAGATCCCCAGGCACAGTGGGCAGCAGAAACCGCTGGATGAAGGGTCGAGCGTGGCGCAGAATGGCGTCGACGGTCCTCCCCGCGACCGCGCCCACGGCGAGCACCACCGCGTCCACCAACGCGGGCGCGGCGGCGGCAATCCGGTCAAACGCGCCGTCTACCAGTTGCAGCCGCGCGCCATACGTTTCCAAGCGCGGCAGCACGATGCGCAGGTGGGCGCGTTGGCGGACGCCGGCCAGCACGACGCTGCCAGCGCGGGTCACTCGGCACACCGCGACTGCGCCGAGCGGTGACGCCAACGGCAGCACTTCCAACCACTCGAGCCCGGCGGTGGACTCCGCCAACGCGCGCTCCGCCGAGGCAACAATCGCCCCTTCCGGCGCATGCACCGCCGGCTTTTCAACGCCGAGGATGGTATCCAGCCGCTCTCCGTCGAGCCCAATGCTGCACAGACCGACCGCCACGCCCTTGGCGTGCGCCTCCGCCACCAGGTGGTTGAGCGCAGTCGTTTTCCCCGCGTGCTTGGTCGCTCCAACGAAAGCGATGCGGTTCCAGCCCTCAGCTTGACATCGGCCCACCAAATCCATGCCGACTTCCTCCTCTGGCCCGGATGGCCACACCTTCCCGTTCAACGCTCATCCGCTCCTGCCATTCGTTCAGTGCCGGTTGCGCTCCGCCCGCTTCAACCCTTTGGGCTCCAGGGCCAGTTGCACGTCGTTCAGCAGCCGCGCCACACCAATCAGGTTCTCCGCGTCCTGGGACTTGTCGTGGGTGCAGGTGGGCGGGCAGCCCTTGTCTTCGTAGATGGGCTCGTGATAGGTGGAGATCACCCCTTCGAAATTGCGCAGGACCACCTTGCCGTGCCCCTGAGAGATGAGATACTGCGGGCCCACCGGAATTTTGCCGCCGCCGCCGGGGCAGTCCACGACGAAGGTGGGAATGGCGTAGCCGGACGTGTGTCCGCGCAGTTGCTCCATGATTTCAATGCCTTTGGCCACCGAAGTGCGGAAGTGCTCAATGCCCTCGGACAGGTCACACTGGTAGAGGTAGTAGGGTCGCACGCGAATCTTCACCAGTTCGTGCATGAGCTTCTTCATGATGTGGACGCAGTCGTTGATGCCGCGCATCAGCACCGTCTGGTTGCCCACGGGCACGCCCGCGTCGGCCAGCTTTTCGCAGGCCAGCGCCGCTTCCGGCGTAATTTCTTCGGGATGATTGAAGTGGGTGTTCAACCATACGGGGTGGTATTTCTTCAAAATGGCGCAGAGGTTGTCGGTGATGCGCTGTGGAAACACCACCGGCGCGCGCGTGCCAATGCGAATGATCTCCACGTGCGGAATCGCCCGCAGGGAACTCAGGATATACTCGAGAATCTTGTCGTTGACCAGCAGCCCGTCGCCCCCGGACAGCAGGACGTCGCGCACTTCCGGATGGTTGCGGATGTAGTCAATGGCCGCGTCCAACTGCGGCTTTGGCACCGCGTGGCCCACCTGCCCGGAGAATCGCCGCCGCGTACAGTGCCGACAGTACATGGAACACTGATTCGTAATCAGAAACAGCACCCGATCCGGATAGCGGTGCGTCAACCCGGGCACCGGCGCGTCCCCGTCCTCATCCAACGGATCCTCCATATCCCACGGCGTGCGCTGCATCTCGTTTGACAGCGGAACGGCCTGCATGCGAACCGGACAATGGGGATTGTCCGGATCCATCATCATCGCGTAATAGGGCGTGATCCGCAGCGGAATGGACTCCCGCACGTGCTTGACGCCTTCCTCTTCCTCCGGCGTCAGGTGGATCACTTTGCGAAGTTGATCCACGTTGTTGATGGTGTGGGTCAATTGCCAGATCCAGTCGTTCCATTGTTCATCCGTCACGTCTTTCCACAATTCCACCTCTCGAAAGTGCCGTTGCTTGCGCCCGTACCGATGCGTCAAGTCGTGCTCCAATACGCTCATTTCGCAGCCTCCTTCAGAGTCGTTGAGAGATGTTCCGCGTCCTTTGTCCTCGATGCCGCGACTTTCTCTTCGAAGATTCGCAAAAGTTCGGGCGTCGTTCGCAGCAGATGGATGGCGTGATCCGCGTGCCCCCGGCAGTAGCCGTTGCCGATGTGCAGCTCGACGTCTTTGGCCACGCCTTCCGCCCCCAGCGCGGCGGCGGCAAAGTTGGTCGCCATGCTGAAAAAGTAGACGAGACCGTGTTCCTTCGCGCACAGAATGGATGACAGCTCCGTGTTTGGCACGTTGACGCAATTGATAACCACGTCGGCCAAGTGGCCGCCGAGCGCCTCCTCCACTGCGGCCATCACCTCCAGCGGCAAGGTGGCGTCCACGGCGAGCACCGCATCCGCACAGCCCAACTGCGCAATCCGCGCCTGTCCCTCCGGACTCGTCTCGACGGCGACGACGCGGCCATTGCCCGCGGACCGTCGCGCCTGGCAGAGCACGGTCAATCCGGATTTCCCTCCCGCGCCGAGCACCACCACGTGTTGACCCGGCTGGACAATCCGGGCGGTCTGCGCCGAAGCGCCGCACACGTCCAACACCGCCAGCGCCACCGCTTCCGGGATGTCCTCCGGCAGCTTGGCGAATATTCCGGTTTCGAACAGCACCGCTTTGCCGCGAACGGTCACCTGTCCGCTCGCCATCTGAATGTCGACGATGTCTTCCAGATACAGCGGCGTAAGCGACAGGGAAACCAATGTTGCAATCCTCTCCCCCACGGCCACGTCCACACGGGTGGACAGCGCGGATCCAATCTCGGCCACCCTGCCGACCAGCATGCCGCCGCTGCCAGTCACGGGATTGTGGTGTTTCCCGCGCTCCTCCACAATCCTCCGCATGATGGCGGCCACTCGCTCGGGGTTGTCATTGGCCTCCATGCGGATCTGTGTGAAGGACGCAGCGTCAATGCTCAACCGCTCCACATCAATCAACAGTTCGTTGTCGTAACAAACGGGTTGATTATCCAATTTCCACGCAGGTTGCGGCATCGCCCCGGGCGGATCCAACACCCGGTGCAGCCCGTAAGGATGTCCTTTCCGCACGCACCGCACCTCCTCTGGTCGCCCCATGGCGACCTGATGCCGCGTGTTTTAAGCAGATATCGTGCCAAAATAAAAACAACTCGGCCCTTTCGCCGAGTTGCGGTCTTTCGTCAAGGATGGATGATGGATGAGTGCCGTGCGTACTTTCTCCGAACGGCCACGCACACGCCAAATTTTCGGCACATGGCCGATGGTACTGCAGCATCAGTGCCGAAATACCGGCATTTGCCGACTTTCCGGCGAAGTCCCGAAAACCCTCAGGCTTTCAGCAGTTGTTCCGCCGTCGATTGATCCGTCACCAGGACGCTCACCAGTTTTCCCACCAGTGCCGCGTGAATGGCCTGAACCTTCTCGGCCCCGTGGGCCACGCCGATAACGACGGGAATCCGCTGCAGGGCATCGAGTGACAGGGCAATCACCCGACGATTCCAGGAAACGGAGCTCGCCTGCCCCTTCGCGTTGATAAAGTTATAACAAATGTCGCCGGCCACGTCGGCATTCGCCAACTCACCGCCGTAATCTTCACCCATGTAGGTCTTCACCATCGTCGAGTGTTCGGGGGAGCCGCCGATGCCAACGATGGCGATATCCGCCCGGCTCCCGAGTTGAAACACGTCCGCAATCGATGACTGCTGCAAAAACAGCGCTTTGGCTTCCGGAGAGTCCACGACGACGGGGGCGTGGAGCAACTTGTAGTCCGCGTTGACCCGACTAGCAATCTGCACCGCGATGTGGTTCGCGTGGATGTCGACCCGCTCGTCTCCCATTCCGCCCACCAGCGGGACAATCGTCAGCGGCGCCAGATTGGCTCTCGGCATCTGGTTCGCCACTTCGTACAAGGTGGTTCCTGACGAAACCCCGATGATCTGATGCTTCTTGGCGATGCGAACCACGTAATTCCCCGTGGCCAAACCGAGGCTGCGCTTGATGCCCTGCTCTCCTGACTCGGAGACGACAATGGCTTCCCGAAGTCCGTATTTGCGCTCCAACGCCGCCTCCACGCCCGCCGGTGGATGGGCCAATTCGTCGCGAATGCGGATCTCCACAATACCGGTCTCCTTTGCCTTGGCGAGGTATTTGGAAATCAGCGGACGCGATACGCCCAACACCTGCGCGATTTCTGCCTGGGTGGCACCGTCGTCGTAATACATGTGTGCAATTTTCACGAGTATCCTCGCATCGTCCGAGTAAGCCAAACGCTCTACCTTCCTTTGTCGTCCCCACGCCGCAGCGGCCTGGTGTCGTCGTTCAGGCTTGATCGGTAATTAATGTAATCCTATCGCTGCCGAATTTCAATAACGGATCCTAGTTTCACCTGGGGCACCCGGTGCGGTGTGACGTAAATGGAACCCGGAAGAATGTCGTCCGGAGCGTCGGTGAAGTACACGGAAATGTGGCCCAGTTCCTGCAAATTCCCCTGGGCCTGCGTCCCCACTTTGGAAATCTCGTAATCTTGCCCGTCCACCACCAGCTTGTCTCCTACGCAGAGCGATCCCGAGAACGGCTCCGCGGACTCGTGAATGATGGAGACATCCCGCAGCGCGTCGGGAGCTGCCGGGCCGAAGAACACAAGGACCTTGTCATCCACAAACTCCAGTGCCATCGCTCCAATATGAGTGACAACCGATTTCCACATCGCCAGTTCCTCCTTCATGAAAAAGGTTCGGCCGCCGGAAAAGATGCGGCCGAAGCTCCTCACCATTCATGCCGTATCACATCCGAGGTGTTTTATCAATACATTCCGAAACTTGCAAGATATGCGATGAGCACCGCAATCACGCCAGTAATCAGTCGACTGTACAGGACCGCCGGAACCCCGTATTCAATCGTTTCCGGCTTCGCCTCGCCAAGGGACAACCCCACCGGAACAAAGTCGCAGCCCACCTGGCCATCGATGGCGAACAGGGCCGGCAGCGCGTAGGCTGGCGAAATGGCCTTCGTCGCAATCTGCGTCCCGACCAACACCCCGATGATTTGAGCGATGACCGCGCCCGGCCCAAGCACCGGAGAGAGAAACGGAATGGTGCAGACGATGACCAGAACAATCAATCCACCGAGCGATCCGGCCAGCGGCACCAACCCGTCGGCGAGCAGCTTACCAAGCCCGGTATAGTTGATGATGCCAATCAGCATGCTCACGAACGCCATGAATGGAATGATGTTTTTGATGAGCATGTCCACGGAGTCACGGCCGGATTGGTACAGGACGCCAATCACTTTCCCGATGGAGCGCGAGATGGCAAGCAGCCAGTTGGATTTCCGCGGCACTGCAGCAGCGGGAATGGCTGCGGTCGCCGCTCCCTCCGGTTGGCCGGCGGGCGTGACGACAGCTGCCTCATCCGCCAGTTCAATGTCGTTCACGGTCACGCCGGATACAAAAATGTCTTCCGTGATATACTTGCTCAACGGTCCCGAGGGAGAGGACGGCATGACATCCACCGTCGGAATTCGCTTCATGGGATACACCCCAATTCGCGCCGTACCTCCACAGTCAATGACAACGCACATCATTTCCTCTTCCGGAACGGACGTGCTGAACCCATCCACCGCCTGAACGCCGGCCAGGTCCGCAATCTTTTGAGCCACCGGGTGGATTCCCCCGCCAGTGATGGAGACCACCTTATTCCGAGTCCCGTTCTCGGCTACCACCAATCCGAGGCCCCAGCCCCCAGGACCTTTCTTGACACGAACCGCGTGTCCCATTGACACCCCTCCATGGTTTCAGACTCTTTTGCAGGGTCACTTCTCCTGCTCTCCCAAAGCCCACAGCGGCAGCGTCACGCCGTGGGCGACGCCAAATTGGCCGCGCGCTTGGCTTCGGTACGCGAGCTGAGGTATTTCGTGATGTACTCGGTCACCACGCCACGGATGAAAATGACCACAATCCCCACCAGGAAATAACGGACCGCCAGCGGGGCGATGGAGTACCCGGCCTTTTGTAGACCGTTGGCAATCCCCAGCCAAACGAACAGTTCCCCGGCGTTGGCATATGGGAAGAAAGCGGTTACGGGGTGTACAAACGATACCGCCGAGTCGTAAAATGCCGGCTTGTACTTTTCTGGCAGGAACCTGCCAAAGGTGTAGCACATCGGGTTGGTCAAAATCAGCACCGACAGAATTGGCATCAAGGTGTACCGCAGAACCAGGTACTTTGAAGCAAACATGATGGCTCGGTTCGCTCTCTCTTCGCCCACCAGTTTCACTATGGTGTACGTGAACGTCAACAGCACAACCAGCGTTGGGACAATGCCTGTGACGAGTCCAACAAAGGTCTGCCCGCCGGCGTTGAACAATCCAATAAAATGGGATCCAATCCATTCAATCCAGCCCATACCTGTACCTCCCCTTCATTGTTTCACTCACTCTGCCATCGGCAGTCTGTCTGTCTTTCGCGTATTCAAAAAACGCAATGCGTTCTCCGCGGCCATCCGGAACGCCCGAGCCAACGACTGCCGGCGGGATGACAGCCGGCGTCGCTGCTGGAGCGTGGTTTCGGCCCATTGCATCACCTCCTCCACAGTCCTTCCCTCATGCTCCGCATGCGGGCTGAATTTGGCCAGAACCGTGAATCCAACGAGCGCCTGCACGTGCTGAATTCTGCCCGTGTCATCCACAATCATCAGGACAATGGCGCCGCTTCCCAAGGCTTTGCGGGCAATCCCTGAGAACAGGTAATACCCTTCCCGCTGCCGGTACCGCTCCACCAGTTGTTTCATGGCTCGGCGGTAATGGCGAATCTGCAGCCACGTCAACGCGTACTGCAACAACCAGGCGATGGCCACCGCGCTGATGATACCGAAGGTATTCATGGGCTTATCTCCCCTTCGCAGATAGGATGAGCGTGCGTCAAGCAAACATCTTGTCCTGCAGCTGTCGCAGCTGCCAAACCGTGGTCTCGGTGTCCAACTGAATGTCGTCCTCCGTGAGGAACTGCCCCACCTGAATGTCACGCTTCGCCACCGCTCGACCGCTGACCAAGCCAATCGGAATGTGTCCATTGCGGCGCATGTCCTCGTGCGTTTCAATCACACCGCGCACCGCGTATCCTCCGATGCCGTCCACCACCTCCCCGGCCGTGATGGCGCGTTTCGCGACGGCGACCGTTTCCGATACCGGACCGGCGATGGGAGCGATGGTCGGATCTTTCAGCAATACGGCCCGCGCGATGGAAATCGGCGTCTCCAAACTGGCCAGATGATACGGACGGTACAGCGTGTAATACGGTCCCTCGCCGACGGACAAGTACCGCAACTCGTCATCGACCGGCTGCAGCGGGCTCTTGACAATCACGAAGACCCCAGGCGCCAGTCCATGTACGTACTCGACCACGCCGTACCGCTTCAGACATCCACCTTCTTCCACCAACCGCAATGCATCGCCCACCGTTTTCACGTCCGCGTGCACACCGTGCATACCCACACAGTCAGGGACAAACCCGGTGGCATTGCTGAGCAGGTTCATCTCCGCCATCGTCTTGGTGCCGTCCTGAAACGCCGCCAGCATATGCGCGCTCATATGTTTTCTCCGGGCTTCCTCAGCGCACGTGTCCGGATTGGCCAGCGGTATGAACGGGTTATTTTTTCCTTTGCCTGCCACCACCACATCAAGCCCCAGCGACCGGGCGAATTCGACCAATTCCAGCGTCGCGGCGGGTTCATCTCCGGCCGATCCCGTGTAAATCAACCCGGCCGCTTGAAACCAACGGGACAGGACGGGGCCAACGGTGACGTCCACCTCCACATTGAGCAGCACCAGGTGCTTTCGCGCAGCCAGCGCGTGCAGCGCGATGTTCGCTCCCACCTCAGGAACACCTGTGGCATCGACCACCACGTCCACATCCTTGCGTTCAATGATTTTCCGGTAATCATTGCTGACCGCCACCGGTTCCTGCCGCCCCTGCAGCTGGCTCATGTAGTAGGAGACCGCGTTCCCCGCCGCTGACAAATTGACATCACACACGCCCCGCACACACATCCCTGGTACTCTGGAGATTTGGGCAATGAGACCTCGCCCCATTTGCCCGACGCCAATGATCCCCACTCCAATCGGGGTCCCCAGCTGTTCACAATTTGTCAGCAAACTGTAAGTGGACATGCATCTCTCTCCTTCGGGTGTATCCGACTCTGACGAATGGGCCTTCTTTAACAAATGATATTCTATGAATCATTTGTAATTCCTTCTCGAATTTCGAGTTCAGTTGCAATTTTTAGACGACGATAGACGAAATCCGCATTTGTCTGCGAAGGAGGGAGATGACTGAGGAGTTTCCAGAGAGACAGGCCAGGATAGGAGTGTAATGGGCCAAGCGGAAAGGGAATCAAACCGTACATGACATTTTCCCTTATACGGCTTTCCGATGTTCGTCATTGATGCGCATCACGGACTTATGCGAGTGTAGACAGTCCGCTATATTTTGTTATCCTCACAATCTTCCGATGACCTCCCTTCCGTCATCGTCCCTGGTGTTGTCCCTCTTGTATGGGTGGATGGGCTGAAGCGAACGTGGCCAAAACGAGAACAGGGACAAAGAGCAGGGCCAAGGATAGGGTGAGGGTAACCGCATGATCAGCCATTGCATTCAACGCATGGTTGGAAACCTCCTGTGTAGAGTCATTGACACCTCCGGTTTCCCCACGGAGGCGCTGTCTATCCGTGACGGTCAAGGCGTGTTGCACGCTGTCCGTGGTGGCAGGCTAGGCTCTATGCTTGGGCGCAGTGCGCTTGAACAGGCGCAGGAGGAGGCCAGGTAGGAGGATGAGTAGACCAATGGCCGTTTTGAGCCCCCAGGTGGGCCAGGGCGTGTCTGGCACGGCGTTCGCCAGCAGCCGCAGTACCAGCGACGCCGCTGTCCAGGCCATCATGCCCGCACCCACCATCAAAATCCACTGATGCCGTGTACATTGTTCTGACACCGTCAGGGCCAGCCGGATGAACAGCGGCACGGTGAGGAAGGGGCAGAGAACAAGGAGAACAAGCTTGCCCCCGAGCGCGGATCCCAGCCAGATCAAGTTGTCGAAATTGCCGAGAACCGTATAGGTAAATACGCGCCAAATGATGCGCCAGCGAGTGGCGTCTAGGAGCGTGTCCGAGTAATCGACCGAAGGGCACGCTCCTGGGTGTCTTGTGGTAATGGTGAATGTTGGCGCCGACTGGGTTCGCGGCTCTTGTCCTGTATGTCCTATGTCCGCCACATCGGAGTTACACGGTGGCCGGCTTGGACCGTCCATACCGGAATATCTTCAGGAGGTTGTGGCACATCGCTACCAAGGACCATTCCCCTCGCACCTTAGCCAGCCCACGCAAGGAGAAGCGAACAAACCCCATGCACGCCTTGATGTGGCCGTACACAGGCTCCACGATGACCTTCCGCTTGGCGTATATCGCCCGCCCTCGTTTGGTCA
>NZ_AUCA01000009.1 GCF_000429525.1 Alicyclobacillus contaminans DSM 17975
CTCCGCCTGACTGCTTTAGCCAACGGTTCAGGCTTCGCTGAGTGAATACGAGACTGAATATAGCTCGGAACACATCCAGAACAGCAATACCAGCTTGCTTGGTGACATTCGACTGCTTCAGGAGTCTTGCTATCCTGTACTCCTTGAAAAAGGCAAAAACCATGGATTGGAGTTGATCTTGGTGTTGAGGTTCACGTACCATAAGGGAAAACATCCTCTTCTCTGTAGATTGTTGTCTCGTCAACTTCAGTCTACCAGAAAATGAGGGTGTTTTTGCCTTTTCAGCGCCTGAAATCCCAGTCGCACCAAGGATTTATTGACTCAGACCGGGTGCGAAACTTGAGTACGTAAATTTAACCTTTAATATGTTCTCTCAAGTATCTTCCCGTGATCGACTGCTCCGCATGGATGAGCTGCGCAGGTGTGCCCTCGAATACCACCTGGCCGCCCTTGCTGCCTCCGTCCGGTCCCATATCGATGATCCAATCCGCTTGGCTGATCACATCGAGGTTGTGCTCGATGACGATCACCGTATTGCCGGCATCCACGAGGTGGTTCATGATCTCCAGAAGGTGACCGATATCTGACATATGTAGGCCGGTCGTCGGCTCGTCCATCACGTAGATGCTGCCCTTCTTATGCAGCTCGCTTGCCAGCTTGATGCGCTGGCATTCCCCGCCCGAGAGCGTGCTGAGCGGCTGGCCGAGGGTCAAATAATCGAGCCCCACATCGCTCATGGCCTGAAGTTTGCGGATCACGTCCTTGTTTTCGAAGAAGGCGAGCGCCTGCTCGACGGTCATCGCCAGCACGTCGGCGATCGATTTGCCGTTCAGCTTGTACGCGAGCACCTCTTCCTTGAATCGTCTACCTCCGCATACTTCGCATGGCAGCTTCACGCTGTCGAGGAATGCAAGGTCTGTATACACAACACCCAGCCCTTGGCAGTTCTCGCAAGCCCCTTTGGAGTTGAAGCTGAACAAGCCCTGGTTGACCCTGTTCGCGGAAGCAAACGCCTTGCGCACATCATCCATAATGCCCGTGTAGGTCGCGGGAGTCGAGCGTGTTGACACTCCTACCGCCGATTGGTCGATGACGATCGCATCCGGATGCTGACTGAGGAATACTTCGTTAATCAGCGTACTCTTACCCGAGCCGGAGACACCCGTAACTACTGTCAGCACTCCGGTTGGAATATCTACACTCACGTTCCGCAGGTTGTGCAGTGTGGCATCCTTGATTGACAGCTTGCCGGACGGCTGCCTGCAATCGTGCTTCAGCTGAAGCGGCCGCTTCATATGGTTGCAAGTCAGCGTACCTGCCTCCAGCAGGCCTTGGAAGCTTCCTTCATACACGATGGTACCGCCGCGGCTGCCGGCGTGAGGTCCAACGTCGACGATGTGATCTGCAACCTTGATCACATCCGGATCGTGCTCAACGACAATCACGGTATTGCCCTTGTCGCGCAGCTTCTGAAGCAACCCATTTAACCGGTGTACATCACGGGGGTGCAAGCCAACGCTGGGCTCATCGAAGATGTAAGTGACATCCACCAGACTGCCGCTCAGGTGCTTCACCATCTTGACGCGCTGCGACTCGCCGCCGGACAGTGTATCCGTCTCTCGGTTCAGCGTCAAGTAGTCAAGTCCGATATCCACCAGATGCTGCAACCGCTCCGTCAGCGACTTGACGATCGGCGCGGCGACAGGATCGTCAATCTCCCGAATGACGCGGATGAGCTGTCCGACCTCCATGGAGGACATCTCCGCAATGTTGAGTCCATTGATCCTGCAGTTGAGCGCAGCCTGACTGAGTCTCGAGCCGCGGCAGCTGGGGCAGGGACCCTCGGAGATGTACGGCGTAACAGCTTGTTGTGTGCGCTCGGAATACGTCTTCACATCTCGCTTGATGTACTTGTTGGTGAACTTCTCGATGCAGCCTTCCACCGTAATGTTCACTGTCTTCCCGCCGAACTGCGTCGCCACTTTCCTCGCCTTGCCGTACAGCAGTTGTTCCAGTTCCTCATCCGAATAATCGCTCAGCTTCTTGTCGGGATTGAAGGGACCCGACTGCACGAGCATCGTCCAATCCATGCTGTTCACCGTATAGCCCGGCAGCAGGATTGCCCCTTCATTCAACGACCTTGACATGTCCAGCGCCTTGCTCATGTCGACGCACAGCCTGCGACCAACCCCGTTGCACTCGGGACACATGCCTTGTGGATCGTTAAACGAGAACATGTGTGCTGGTCCAACATAGGGCTGACCCACTCGGGAGAAGAGAAGACGGAGAATGGGAGAGATATCGGTAATCGTGCCCACGGTTGAGTGAGCGCCGCCACCCAAGCGTTTTTGGTCGACGATAACCGCCATGCTGAGATTTTCGATTGCGTCTGCATCCGGTTGCGGAACACGCGGCAGAAAGGTGCGGACGAACATGCTGAAGTTTTCATTCAGCAGACGCTGGGATTCGGCGGCGATGGTATCGAAAACGATCGACGATTTGCCGGAACCGGATACACCGGTAAAAATGGTAATTTTGCGCTTGGGAATGCGCAAAGATACATCTTTAAGGTTATTTTCCCGGGCGCCGCGGATTTCTATATACTCTTGGGTCATAAGATATCTTCCTTTACGTGTACAAACAGATCACTTGATGGGCAATAGATACCACTAAGTGATCTGTTTGATGATGTTGGGCTATTTCAATAGCGTCCCCATTCATTTAGTTTTGGGGAAGGAGATGTTTTAGTACCGAATGCGGTTATTGTTCCAACACCTTTTCAAGCTGTCCGCACATTTTAGTCCAGCCCCACTTAGCGCCTTCGAGTCCTTGAGCATTTCCGATTCCGGTTTGTTCGAGATGAAGGTTTACCTTTCCGTCCCCTAAATCTTTCAGCGTCCAGGTGACCGTGTGCTTCTCCCCTGCGCTTTCCCAAGTATAGGACAACCGGTTTGGTGCTTCCACGATAAGCACTTCGCCGTCAATAATTCCATTCCACCCATTGATCGGCTGAGTGCGAAACTGAAAACGGTGTCCTACGACGGGCTTGAAATCATTTTCCATGACCCACTTGGCAAGCTTGCTTGAATCGGTTAAGGCGGACCAAAGCTTCTCGATCGATGTCGTGAACTGAAAATCCAAGGATAATGTTAAACTCATTCTTTTTCCTCCTCTAATCGTTGGTTCAAGCGCAACATATTCGTACTCCAGAATTTGCTGTAGAAAGCCACCCAATCTTGGGCTTCTCTGTGTGAAGAGGCGTTTAGCCTAAATCGCGTTTCTCTGCCGACTTTTCAGCCAAGTACCAGTTCGGCCTCTTTAAGGAATGTCCAATGCTTGGATAACGCCATACGGCCTATTTGAAACTGTTCCGTCAACTCATGAAGTGATATCTTCTCCGCCGTTGCTTACAGACGAATCAGTCGGCGCCTACTTGGATCTGCAATCGCGTCAAACACATCCCGCAACGGGTTGTTCTCGCTCACAACACCCTCTCCACATCAGTGTTTCAAGTGAAACTTATTCAGGTTCCAAACTTTCCAATGACTAACTCCTAATTGGGCACCGTTTAGTGACGTTTTGATTATAGGCCACCATTTGGTGTTGTGTCAAGCAGACCATGATTGGCAATTTACATGCAGATGTGTATGTAATTTACCGAGAAATCATAGCGGTATCTTAAGTTCCGTAGATGATTTTCCACTTTCATCAATGTTTTCAACGACAATCTCATGTACCCTCGATTCGAATATCTCATTGAAGTGCTCGGTTTTTAGGAACAAATATTCCTCCTCAGACCCCGTGCCCCCCCGTAGAACGATATAGAACGGCTTCACACCCATCAAGGAATCTTGCACGTGTTGCGCGAGAACTGCAGTGGTGATTGTACTTTCAAACGGAAATACCAGGGTCACATGCGATTGAATGAGGCTAAACAACGGATCATATTTCGCCCGTAGGTTGTCAATAGCCTCTATGTTCGAAAAATAAGGAAATATGTGTATAGCCCTCAACACTGCAAAGCCACGTCCCTCACGAACCATTGTCTACCGTGTTATTTTTATTCGGATCTACAATGACTCCTCAAATACAACTGTTTCATTCAACGTTCGCTCTGGTATAGATGTCCAAGTAGACGAGACTGCAGTCAATGTATTGTTCAATATGCGTGATTTGATAGGTGATGTCTTCTCGGCGGATCTTGTGCATGATGGGAATGATGTGCAGCAAATTTTGTGGAGACACCGCAAGGCGTGGTGCACGCCACGGATTGCTCATAGCGGCGAAAACGGATGCAATCACATGAACGTCAACCTGATATTCTTGGCACCAGCGGTCAACCTGTTCTTTCGAGGGATAACCGTTTGTTCCACGGCTTTTCCGTATTCGCTCTGCGATGAGTTTCACCAATTGTTCATCAATCGGCTTCAGTCGATGGTCGTACAGGACCCTCATCATTAAGGATCTGATCCTCTCGGCTTGCAGAATCACGGCTTCTATTGATATTGTACCAAATAATAGGAACGTTTTGAGTGATCTAGGGCATCACCAGGGCTATCCTCGATAATTTCATAGAAAGAGGGCGTTTTTCGTGGCAACCATCGATGATTTTGCGAAACTGGAGATTCGAGTTGGAACAGTCATAAAAGCTGAACCGTTTCCGGAGGCTCGGGTCCCGGCCATCAAAATGGAGATTGATTTCGGACAGGCAGGTGTGAAGCGTTCCAGTGCTCAAATTACCAGGCGGTATTCCCCGGAATCGCTCATCGGAAAACAGGTTGTAGCCGTGGTGAACTTTCCTCCTCGGCGGATTGCTGGATTTGAGTCCGAGGTGCTGGTGTTGGGCGGCATTCCCGAGAAGGGTGATGTTGTGCTGCTCAATCTGGATGACGCTGTTCCGAATGGGACACCCATTGGTTGAATGGGATCCACCTGTGTGAAAGGGCTGCCGATGACGCGGGGAGAGGGCGAAGCGGGTGAATGTCTGTGGGAGCGCACGGATAACAACGGACGAATTTGTCCGACATGGGGGGATTGGGATATGAAAGTGGTCAGCGCATGTTTGGCAGGATGCAGATGTCGATACGACCAAAGAGCGGCCACGGGAGCCGACATTGAGGCCATGGTTCAATCGGGAGAGGCAATTCCAGTTTGTCCTGAGCAAATGGGCGGTTTGCCCACGCCGAGGAATCCCGCAGAAATGGTCGGTGGCGACGGATTTGACGTGCTCGACGGTCGAGCCAGGGTTCTGGACTCACAAGGCAACGACGTCACGGATGCGTTTATTCGCGGCGCGGAACAGGCACTCCGAATTGCACAATTGGTTAACGCCAGTGCAGCAGTTCTTAAATCGAAAAGTCCGTCGTGTGGGAGCGCGCAAATCTATGACGGGTCATTTTCCGGGCGCATGAAGACCGGAGTTGGCGTGACCACGGCACTGTTCATGCGGAACGGGATATCTGTCTCCTCGGAGTCGTAGGCTTTGACTTGACATTCGCGGCATGGAGATGGGAAGTGGCGAGACGGTCATACATGGTGTTCGGCTTCAGCAAGATTTCGCCTTTCAGGTCGAGTGGGAGATGGAGGTGGGGAATCGCAGTCAAATGTAAAATCCACCTCTGGGTATGTCTACATGGGCACCGAAGTGGGGGAAATGGTCTTGCTCGCTGCGTTCATTCACGGGTTTGTGCTGTCTGTTGGACTGATTCTGCCCATCGGCATGCAGAATGGATTCATTCTGACTCAAGGGGCGCTTCACCATCGCTGGTCCAGGTCACTACCAGCTGTGGTGACGGCGTCTGTCTGTGATACGTTGTTGATTGCACTGGCTGTCATCGGAGTTTCCACGGTCGCTTTGCAATTCACTTGGCTCAGGCTTACGTTCGGAACCATCGGGATTGGATTTCTGGCATTCATGGGATGGGCCACGTGGAGGGAGAAACCAGAAGGGAAGACGGACGATACCGTTTCGACGACTTGGACCACAAAGCGGCAAATTGGGTTTGCATCTTCGGTATCGCTGCTAAATCCTCATGCGCTCATCGACACATTCATGGTGATTGGCGGCAGTGCAGCGGCGTATGCCGATTGGCCGGAGAGAATCACGTTTGGTGTTGCAAGCGTGGCTGTCTCATGGCTGTGGTTCACTGGCTTGTCCATCGTCGGGCACGTCGTGGGTAAGGTGGTGTTGAGAACGTCTTCACTTCGTACAATCAATCGGGTATCGGCAGCAATGATGTGGGCGTCAGCCATCTATTTAGCCCATATCATCTATGCCTTCCAGTGAGCATACGACCGGGCGACGGTCAATCGATTTCGTTTCTCGGACTTTTTCTGACACATTCGATCCGAATGACCGAGAGGGCGATGCGACAATTCGCAATCTGGGCATGGATCACCGGACGATAACGATGGAGGGACAGTTGTAGAGGAGTGTCAGTGACATGCGAAGTGGGGACATCTCGGAACAGAACTGGAGATCTGTAGTTGAATCTGGATGGCAGCTCAAGCATGAACCGTCCCGATTGGTTCAGTATTTTCAGCACTTGGTCCATGCGTATCCAGCAGATGGGCGTGCGACGTTTGAACTGGCGAGTGCCCTGGACTTTCTTGGGGAAGAGGCGCAAGCGATTCCGTTGTACGAAGAAGCCATCGCACTGGGACTGTCGGAAGCCGATGAAGCCAGCGCCATGCTCCAGCTCGGCAGCTCTCTCCGCAATGTGGGGCGGTTCAAAGAGGCGGTATCGGTGCTTCAAAATGCACAACAACGTCATCCGGGTATGCCCGTCATCAGCATGTTCCTCGCTTTGGCGCTGTATAGCAATGGACAATCAGACTTGGCGTTACAGGTGGCGCTGCAGGTGATGATTGAACACCTCAAATCGGATGATGTTGAGCGATATCGCAAGCCATTGGAGAATTACATCTGGGAGTTGGAGTGTGAAGCATCATCGCGGATATCCCGCAAAGGCCGTCCGAATACTGTCAAACTACAAGATCCCATGCAGGTTCATATTCGGTCATTGCGAGCAGATGAACGTCCACCGATGGATCTGCTGCTGCTTGCCGATCCCAGTGCCTCGATAGTTGCCGGGTACGTGAAACGAGGATCCTGCTCGGTTGCAGAAGTTTATGGTGCCATCGTGGGCGTGTACGTCCTGCTCGAAACGCGTCCTGAAACGATAGAACTGGTCAACATCGCGGTGCGCGAGGATATGCGGGGCAACGGAGAGACATATAACCAATCCGAAACATGGGCAATCATCGTCTCAGAGGGTTTTGGTCATTGTCCAGACCACCAATAAGAGTCTCAGATAAACACTGTATTTTCAATCGCAGCAACATCGTTTGTGGATGAAGCGAGGGAGGCGATCTCGTGATTCATGGATACCAGATTCGCAAAGTCAATCCAACGGATGCTGGCGCCATTGCGAAGGTGCATGTGGACAGTTGGCGGACGACGTACAGAGGCATCGTACCCGATGATTTTCTGGATGGGATGTCGTACGCCGTCAGCGAAGCCCGATGGCGGCGAATCTCCGCGCAAAACGCTCCGGATTACGCCATGTTCGTGGCGGAGGATGAAGACGGCAGTATCATTGGCTTTGCCAATGGCGGGCGCGAGCGCTCTGGAGACGCGGACTACGACGGTGAGCTGTACGCCATATACCTCCTCCAAGCTCACCAGCGCAGAGGGATTGGTCGAGCGCTGTTCCAGAATATCGTGCAGCACCTGGTTGTGAACGGATTTCGTTCCATGCTCATATGGGTGTTGGAGGATAATCCCGCCTGTCGATTCTATGAATCCATGGGGGGTGTACCCGTTCGAGAAGCCGATGTTGAAATCGGTGGTAAGATGTTGAGAGAGATTGGATATGGGTGGATGGAGCTCGAAAGCTTGTGAACACCTCCAGCGCCATGTGCTTCTGCGCGCAAAAAAGAGGGGGCAGATCCGAAGACCGCTCCCCATTTAATATTGCAGTTGGGCATTCACAACATGGATGGACGTTCCGCCCCTTTCCCATAAATCGTGGGTTACCACACCGTATTCAGGAAGAGGAAGTGATGGACAGGTCACTTACCCTTATCCGTTCGCACAATTGTCGTGTTTGGACGATTTTGAGTCCATGATAATGTAAGCGCATTCCGCGAAGAGATATGATATAAATGGGGAATGCAAAAAATACTGAAAACAAAAGGAGGATGCCAATGATCACCCCGTTGACACCGCTGGATTTCTTTCGGCGAGCGCTCAAGTATTACCCGGACAAGCTCGCGGTGGTGGATGGCGAGCTGCGATTCACCTATCAAATGTTTGGACAACGCGTGTACCGTCTTGCCAATGGACTTCGACAACTCGGCGTGGGTCCTGGCGTGAAGGTGGCGGCGCTGATGCCAAACACGCATCAAATGCTGGAGTGCTTTCAGGCCATCCCATTGCTTGGCGCGGTACTGGTCCCGTTGAACATTCGCCTTCAGGCGGAAGAGTTGCGGTATATCATCGATCACAGCGACAGCGAAATTGTACTGTTTGACGCGGAATGGTCCCCGGTGATGCGGGAGGTCTTGCCAAATCTCCCGAAGATTCGGCACGTGGTGCAAGTGGAATGGCCCGGTTTTCCGTCGCTCGATGGGGTGATGCAATATGAATCTCTGCTGGATTCGTCCAGCGACAGTCCCGTGCGTGCGGAGGTGGATGAGAACGATCCCATCACCATCAACTACACCAGTGGAACGACGTCTCGTCCAAAAGGCGTGGTGCTCACACACCGCAATACGTTCACCAATGCGGCGGATTTTCTGTTTCATCTCCGCTTTTCTCCCGAAGACGTTTACCTGCACACCCTCCCCATGTTTCATGTCAATGGCTGGGGCGGTGTATGGGCTGTATCCGCGCTCGGATGCACGCATGTGTGTTTGCGCAAGGTGAATCCAGTCCAAGTTCTGCAGTTGTTCCAAGACGAAGGGGTCACGGTTGCATGTGGCGCACCGACGGTGTTGAGCATGCTGTTGCAGGCGCCCAACGTGAATCAGGTGAAGCTGGCGCAGCGCCCACGCATCGCCACAGCCGGTTCGCCGCCTCCGGCCGCTGTGCTTGAACGGGTCCATGAGCTGCTGGGCATGGAGGTCATTCATGTGTACGGGCTGACGGAGGTGTCCCCGTTTATTTCCTACTGCGAGTGGCGCCAGGAGTTCAATCAATTGCCCGCGTCGGAGCAGGCTGCACTTCGCGCATGCCAAGGTGTGGAACAACTTTTCAATGGCGAAACCAAGGTGGTTCGAGAGGACGGTACGGAGGTCGCATGGGATGGAAAGGAAATCGGAGAAATTGTTTGCCGTGGAAATGTGGTGATGAAAGAGTATTACAAGCAGCCGGAGGAAACGGCCAGGGCGTTTGCCGGAGGCTGGTTTCACACGGGAGATTTGGCTGTGGTGCATGCGAATGGATATATCGAAATTGTGGATCGACTCAAAGATGTCATCATTTCCGGGGGTGAAAACGTTTCCTCGGTCGAGGTGGAGGGTGTGCTGTACCAGCATCCGGCTGTGGCCGACGCAGGTGTGGTCAGTCGGCCGGACGAGCGTTGGGGGGAAGTGCCAGTCGCGTTTGTGGTCGTCAAACCCGGGCATCACGTGACCCAGGACGAGTTGAACGCATTCTGTCGGGATCGCCTGGCTCATTACAAGGTGCCGAAGGACTACGTCTTTGTTTCAGAGTTGCCTCGCACCGCCACCGGCAAGCTGCAGAAGTTTCGGCTGCGCGAGCGGTTCTGGCAGGGGCAGGAAAAGCGTGTCCAATAGGCCCTTTTCTCGCCGGTGGTGCCGGAAGTTTTGGTGATTCTGTTCACCCATCCCGACCTGACTCGGACCACGCTGCCAAGAGCGCGGCGCGCACCGCGCGTCGGTCCAGTTTCCCGGATGCGTTGCGGGGCAACTCTGGCCAGAGGTGCAGCTGCCTCGGTCGCTTGTACCCAGCCAGACGCGGCTGCAAGAACGCCTGCAGTTCGTTCCAACGCTCCGTCAAAGATGCGGAATGCGCAGGGTGGAGAACCACCACGCACACGGGAACCTCTCCCAGGCGCGCATCCGGCAGGCCGACCGCGCAGGCCTCGCGGACGGCCGGATGCGACTGGGCCACCTGTTCGATTTCCGCCGGGTGGATGTTGACGCCGCCGCAGATGATGAGATCGGTCATTCGCCCTGTCAAATGCAGGATGCCGTCAGCGTCCAGATAGCCGCAGTCCCCCGACGCGAGGTAGCCCTGCGGCCGTTGTACGGACGCGAGCAGTGCGGCGGATTCCCGTGTGTAGCCGGAGAATCCCATGCCGCTTTTGACCTGAATCTCTGTGCCAGCCACGCGCACGCGAGCCGGGAAGAACGGCCGCCCCACCGCATCCGGCGATGGCGACGCGGAGGACATCACCGAGATAAATCCGACTTCCGATGAGCCGAAGTATTCCACCCAGCGGGTCTTCGGGAAGGCGGCCAACCAGGCCTGTTGCAGCGATGGGGGAAGTTTGTCTCCGGCGCTCACGCAGGTGATGGGGTGAATCCCTGCAGGACGCTGCAACGGTATGGTCGCATCCAAGACGGAACGGTACATGGCGGGAACCATAAACACAGCCTGAATGTCCCCGCTGGCCAAGTGGTTCGCGACAGTAGCCGCGTCGAATCTCCGTTGCAGCCAGACGGTGCCGCCGATGAACAGCGCGTGCAGTGCGGCAATCAGGGACGCGGAGTAGCAGAACGGGCCGGGAACCAGCAGGGTGGTGTCCGAATTCATTCCAAACTCGAGGGTCATGCCGAAAAAGCTTTCCGTCCACGACTTATGCGTTCGCAAAACGCCCTTGGGTTGGCCGGTGGTGCCCGATGAACAACCGAGGTAGAACAGATCGGTATCGGACAAGCCGTCGTCGAGTCCGTCCCAATCGCTGGATACGCCCTGGCACAGCGCGTCCAACAGGACGGCGTGGCTCGACGGCACCTGCCCTGGGAGATGGATGTCCACCACTGGCCGTCCGTCGGTCTCATGGACAATGCGCCACGGCTGAATGTGCTGAACCATGGCTTCAGATTCCATCTCCGGCAGCCGTGGGTTGAGCGGCGCCACGACAAATCCGGCGTGCGCCAAACCGAGAAAGAGTGCGAGGTACAGGGGGCTGTTGTCCAAGTGAAGCGCCACAACGTCCCCGGGTTGTCCGCCGAGTTGCCGAAACGCCCGGCCGTATTGGGCCGCTGCTGCGGCGAGACGGCCGTATGACCAGTACTCTTCTTCCATTCGCATGGCCAGTTTATCAGGGTCCCAGGCGGCTTTCCAGAACACACCATCGGCAATTCTCACGATTTCACCTTCACTTTCTCCCACAGCACCGCAATCCCCAAACCGCCGCCCACGCCCATCGTGGTCATGCCAAGCCGGGCATCCTGGCGTCGCATCATCTCATGGAACAGGTGCGTGACCAACACGGCTCCAGATGCGCCGTACGGATGCCCGAGGGCGATGGCCCCACCGTTCACGTTCAAGCGCTCATGGGGCCAGGCCCATGCGTTGACGCAGGCGAGCACCTGTGCCGCGAAGGCTTCGTTGAATTCCACCAAATCAATATCTTCCAGACGATATCCGGTGCGCTCCATCAGCGCCTGCACGGCGGGAATGGGGCCAATCCCGAGGTAATTGGGGTCCACTCCCACGACGACGGAATCCACGTAGCGAAGCGCCATCCGACAGCCGAGTTCGCGCGCCTTGGCGGTGGAGGTGAGCAGGCAGACGCTGGCCCCGTCGTTGATGGGACAGGCATTGCCCGCAGTCACGGTGCCTTCGTCGACAAACGCGGGCGGCAATGCGGAAAGTCGCTCCAGGCTCGTGTCGGGGCGCGGGCATTCATCCTCGGCAATGGTATCGCCTGCCGGCGTCTGCACGGGCGTTCGCAGCGACTCGAAAAACCCTGATGCTTCTGCGGCCAGCGCCTTTCGGTGACTGTCCAGAGCGAACGCGTCCTGCGCCGCGCGGGAGATCTCATAGCGGCGCGCGACGTGCTCGGCGGCCACGCCCATGTCCGGATCGCCAATGGATTCGGGATTGAAACGCGCCCGTGCGTAAATGTGGGGCAAACCGCGGTACATGTCGTCCGGCTTTGCGATTTTCCAGGGGGCCCGGCTGGCGCTTTCCACGCCACCTGCGACGACCATCTCCGCTTGTCCTGCAAGAATGGACTGGGCGGCCAGCACCATTGACTGCAGGCCCGAACCGCACTGCATGTCCACGGTGTAGCCGGGCACGTGCAGGGGAAAGCCGGCTTCCAACAGAGCGAGTCGCGCGATGTTTCCTCCTGGACCCACCACATTGCCGAGGACTACGTGATGGATCTGGTCAGCGGTCGCACCGGCCGACTGCAGCACCGCCTGTATGACCGTGGCGGCCAAGGACTCGGGAGGGACTGCGCGCAGCCGCCCGCCGACTTTCCCGATGGGCGTGCGCAGTGCGGCGACCACCAACGCGTCCCTTTGCGGTCGATTCACGATGACATCATCCGATTCAATTGGTTCAGCATCCCTTCGGCGTCACGCACCATCTGGTCAAACAGTTCCGCCACGCTGGGCACGCTTTGAATGAGACCCATGGATTGACCGGCCCAGGCAAATCCTTCGTCCATGTGACCCTCGAGAATGGCGCGTCGGTTTCGTTCGCCCGTGATATACGGCCACAGCTGCTCTGGCGTGGTGCCCTTTGCCTCTTCATCGAGAATTCGATCCACCCATGGCGACGGCAGGACCCGCCCCGGAGCGCCAATGCTGCGCTTAATCACGATGGTGTCGGTCTCCTGTCCCTGAACCAGTGCTTCCTTGTACGCGGGATGGGCGATGCACTCCTTGGTTGCCACAAAGCGCGTCCCCATCTCAATGCCTTCCGCGCCGAGTGCCAGCGCGGCCATCAGACCGCGGCCGTCTGCAATGCCGCCGCTCGCGATGACGGGAATCCGAACCGACTCGACGACCCGCGGCACGAGGACGATGGTGCCGGTGTCGCCTCGCCCAATGTGACCCCCGCCTTCCTGACCCACGGCCATGACGGCGTCGGCGCCCAGGGACTCTGCCTTCTGCGCTTGGCGCACCGCGCTGACGAGAACCAGTTTCTTTATGGATACATCTTGGAGGCGGCGAAGAATGGGTTCCGGATTGCCGCCGGTCAAGGAAATGGCGGCCACGCCCTCTTCCACGGCCACCTCGACCAGTTCATCCACCGACCGATGTTGGCCAATGGCGATATTGACCCCAAACGGGTGCTCTGTGAGCGCTTTCGTCTTGCGAATTTCTTCGCGCAGGTGTGCCGTGGACGGCAACGAGGTGGCCGTGATCTGGCCGAGTCCGCCGGCGTTGGAGACGGCGGCTGCCAACTCCGCGTAGGCGAGGTTGGCGAGTCCACCTTGAATGATGGGGTATGAGATGTTGAACAGTTCTGTGATCCGCGTGCGCAACGTCTCCACATCCTTTCACGGGTTCCGCCGGCCGCCCGACGGATGAATGAACGGTTGCATCCACTTCATGCAGACTCTATTGTACCGCACGAGCGGAGAGGCGGGCGACTGAATTGGATGGGAGTTACGAGCGGGTATGGGAACGGGCTGTGTCCGGCGAGTGGTTGCTGCAGACACAGCCCGCGCGGCCGTGTGATGCAAAGCGCGTCAGCAGCGGCGACCGGGGCAGCCCGGATCGACGAGGACGTTTTGCACCATGGGTTGATAGAAGTGCTGCGGGACATTCACCACAATGTGGCGATTGACGGTGATAACGGGGTGAACGTACGGAATCATGCGCGGAATGTAGCAGTCGCGGACGATGTACTTCGGTTTGCAAACAATGGGTGGGCAGTTCATGAAAGACACCTCCATGATGCAGGATGGGTTAGACGATTTATTGAATGACGGAACGTGGTCTTTTGGTTGGGGACAGTCGCCTGATTCCGGAGTGAATCTTGGTCTCGCCGTTACCGCGGCAGTTGCTCGCAGACGGGATGAAGATTTTTCTAAACGCAAATGGATTTTGCGTATAATGAGGTTCGGTAACGCCGCAACGCGATGTCTACGTGGGAGGTCGATTCGGAATGACGGAGACAAACAACGCGTTTCGTGCGTATCCGCTGCAGTTTCGGGCGATACCGCAAGAGCGCATTTGGGGTGGACACGCACTGAAGTCGTGGTTTGGCGTGGAGCAATTGGAAGCGCCCATCGGAGAGTACTGGGTGCTCTCGGGCCACCCGCACGCCACCAGCGTGGTGACGAATGGGCCATTGGCGGGCCGGACATTGACCGATGTGGTCGACGCGTATCCCTCGGAGTACCTTGGGAATTCTCCGCAGCCGCGATTTCCTCTATTGATCAAATTCCTGGAGGCGGCGGACGACCTGTCCGTGCAGGTGCATCCGGACGACGCGTACGCAAAGCAGCATGAGGGTGACTACGGCAAGACGGAAGCGTGGTACGTGCTGGGGTGCAAACCGGACGGCAAGGTTGTCTACGGACACCGTTTTGCCGACAAGCAGAGTTATCAGCGGGCGGTGGCCGAGGGAACGGTGAAAGATTACCTCGACTATCAGTCCATTCAGCCGGGGCAGGTGGTGTTTGTTCCAGCGCAAACGCTGCATGCCCTGTTGGCGGGGACTTCGGTGATTGAAGTACAGCAGACATCCGATGTCACCTATCGGGTGTATGACTGGGATAGAGTGGACAAGCACGGCAGAGGACGCGAATTGCACGTGGACAAGGCGGGGGATGTGCTGGCTTACACAGCGACCGCCGAGCCCAGCGCACCCGCGCCGACACTGCTGTCGGATGCGGACGGCATACGGCGCGAACGGCTGGTCACCTGTGATTACTTCACGTTGGAGAAATGGGTGCTCCAACCGGGCGCGCATCGCATCGAGCGGGGCCCTGCCGCAAGCCCCGACGTCCTGATTGGCGTTGGTGGCGCCGGACAGCTCACCTGGGACGGAGGCGAGCTGTCTCTGCAGCGCACCACCACGGTGCTCGTCCCCACGTCATTGGCGTCGTACACGCTGGACGTGACCGAAACCTTGGAGATTCTGCGGGTTACCTACTGAGCAAGATGAATCCGCGTGCGGAAGAAACAGGCGGATGCGGTGGGGCAGGTATCGTGTCCACCCCTCGGCATAGCGTATATGGTATGGCATCGGTGCCACGCACGAGCGGCGGCCCCTCCTCCTTGCTGCCGCTCCGTGCGTCTGGAAATCCGAAACCCTCTTCTCACCGTCGAGAAGAGGGTTTTTCGATGTACGTACGGATGCGCATAGATCCTTTGACCCTGGAAATGATAGCGGTAAATGGTTTGGGCAGGTCTGGAGTGACGGTGTGTGTTTCACAAACGTAAAGGCAAGAAGATGCGCCACATGTCCTTATCTCTGGAATCGAACAGCCAATACGGGTCACTCGGCGGTGCGGAACTCGGGCCTGACTCGCCGGTGCCGGACACGCTCTCCGCGATGGCTCAATCCATCCAGGAAGACTGGGACAGGTGCGCGGACTTGCAGACGCGCATTGTGGACGTCCGGGGGACCAAGGTGCTGTTGGTGTGGATTCGCGGATCGGTCAATCTCTCGCGGCTAGAACTAAGCGTGTTGACGCCGCTGACGGAAATTTACAGAGAACGGCCGCGCTTGGAGCACATCCAGTGGGCGCTGCGCAGCTGTCGGCTCAATCCATTGCGCACGCGGCGAGAGGTCAATCAAATGATTGCCGACGGCGGTGTGGTGCTGTACGTGGATGGCGCATCCGTGGCGCTGAGCGTGGACAGTGGCGATGCCCCCGGTCGCAGCGTGGACAAAGCAGAAAACGAGCCGACACTGTACGGACCGCAGGAGGGGTTCGTCGAGTCGCTGGACGTGAATTTGGCGTTGCTTCGCAAACGCATCCGCAGTCCCCATCTGAAAGTGGAGAGTCGACGTGTTGGGGAGTATTCCCATTCCGAAGTCAGCATCGTGTATGTGGACAACATTGTCAAGCCGCAACTTGTGGAAGAAGCGCGTCGGCGGATCTCCGGACTGTCCGTGGACACCATGTCCGACATCTACAAACTGATGGAACTGGTGACGGATGTCCCCAAGACGGTTTTTCCCATGGTCGAAGAAACGGAACGTCCGGACAGGGTGGTTGGTGGACTGATGCAAGGGCGCATCGCCCTGATGGTGGACGGGGCTCCCTCGTGCTTCATGGTACCTGTTCAATTTGTAACCTTACTGGCGTCGGCGGATGATTACTACATGAACTTCATATTGACGCTGTTCATTCGTCTGTTGCGTCACATGGCCTTTTGGCTTTCCCTGTTGTTGCCCTCGCTCTATGTGGCTTTGTTGACGTACAACCAAGATTTGATGCCCACACCGCTGTTGATCAGTGTTGCGTCACAGCACCGAGGGATTCCGTTGCCCACGGTGCTGGAAGCCCTAGTGATGATGGTGTCTTTTGAGCTGCTTCGGGAGGCTGGACTCCGTCTGCCGCGTGCCGTGGGGCAATCGGTCAGTATTGTGGGGACACTGATCATTGGAGATGCAGCGGTGCGTGCTGGATTGGTCTCTGCAGGCATGGTGATTGTTGTGGCGGCCACTGGAATGGCCTCGTTCGCTTTGCCTGTGTACGGTTTCGTGAATCCAAATCGACAACTGCAGTACCTGTTCGTGTTGGTGGCTGGATTATTCGGATTGGTGGGCATTGTCACATTGGGATATCTGCTGGTGGTACATCTCGTATCGCTCCGCTCCTTCGGAGTTCCATATATGGGGCCCATTGCCCCGCTCAATTTCCACGATTTGAAGGATACCTTCGTTCGTGCGCCCTGGTACGCTATGGACCGCCGCCCGGAACAGATGGAGACGGTCAATCCCCGTCGCGGGCGCACACGCCGCCCCGGTCCCACCAAACAGTCGACGGGGGAGAACCCGTGAAGAGCGTCTGGAGGCCGTGCGCCACGCTGGTGGTTATCCTGATATGGACCACCCTGTTTTTGTCCGGTTGTTACGATTTGCGCGAGGTCAACGACATGAACATCGTGACCGGAATTGGCCTGGACGAAGCAGAGAATGGCATGGTGCGCGTCACGCTGCAATTGGTGAACCCAAACAACGTGCCCTCGGCCGCAGGAGGGCAAGGATCGGGCCGGGCGTTTCTCACTCGTACGGTGGAGGCCCGCTCCGTGGAGCAGGCCGTGAATAAATTTAGTGAAGTCGTGCCTCATTTTCTGTATTTATCGCATAACACACTCGTGGTGTTCGGCGACGCGTACGCGAAGCATGGACTGAGCCGTGCGTTCGACTATTTTGAGCGCAGTCGGTTCTTTCGGCGCAATCAGTTGTTTGTCGTGGCGCAGGGGGAGGCTCGTGACGTATTGGCGGCGTCAACGACACCTGAGCCCTTGAATTCTTTCGGAGTACGCTTTCTCGTGGAACAGACGGCCAGGAGGGCTCGACTTTTAGATTCCGAGCAACTCAGTGTGTTGAAGGCGTATTTATCCGTATCCAAATCTCCCGTCATGGCGTTGATTGACGTGCGGGACGGGCGTCTCCGGGTAGCCGGGGCGGCGCTGTTTCGCGAAGGTACCATGGTGGGGACATTGACGCCGAATGAAATGGAAGCGTTGTCCTTGCTTCGCAGCGGTCGTGGAGAAATCTCGGTATCGATACCCTGCCCTACGTCGGCGGCAGATACCAACACGTCGCTTCAAATCGACTCATGGCGCAGGAATATGCGGTCGTCATTCGTAGGACAGCGGCTGCATCTGGAGATTCAGTTGACGGTGAGTGGCGAGATAGAGCGACTCTGTCCGGGAGGACAGTTGAACAAACAAGTACTGAGATCTGTGCAAAGGGAAGGGGAAGCCATCATCCAGAGACGTCTGCGGACGGTGATTGAAAAACTGCAATCGGATGGTTCGGATGCGGGGGGATTTGGCCAATGGATGTTTCAGAATCATCCTGGCTGGTGGCGCGAGCATGGGGCCGATTGGAGCGATATTTTCCAACATGCGGATGTATCGTGTGCAGTTCAGCTACAGATTCGTCGTGCTGGATTGTCCAGCAATGCGCCGGAGGTGATGGTGAACGAGGTGGACAAGGCGCCAAAGGCCGGTAGAGGGGAGGATATCCCATGATTGCCATGGCCATTGTAGCATGTGTTGTGTCGTATTTGATACACCGTCCAACGAGTTGGCGTGAACGTGTCCTCACCTGGGCGATATTGCTGTGTGTGGTCGGCCTGTCCCTGCGCACGGCGCTGCATTTGTGGCCGAATCTGGATGTTCTGGGTCCGCTGGACCTGGTATTCGGCAGTTTGACGCGCGTTATCTACAAAGTCCTGTAGGGAGAGAACAAATGCATGGAAAAGGAACGTATTTCCAGTACGCAATTAGTGGTCTTGCTGATCTGGACGACACTCGGGACAGGCATTGTAACAATTCCCTATGTCTTAGGGCTGTTCACCGTTCGGGATGGATGGATTTCCACCTTGTTGTCTTCGGCGGGAGGACTGCTCGTGACCGCGGTCGCCTGGCTTTACATCCGTATGCTGGAGATGCGGCGATTGACCGAGGCTTTGCTTCGAACGTTCGGTCCCGTCGTGGGAAGAGCGTTGGGCCTGTGGGTGGTGTTCTGGATTTGGATTTCGAATTGCACCGTTTTAAGGGAACTGGAGCTGTTTGTCGGCAATACCATCTTACCCAGGACTCCAGAATATGTTATCGGATTCCTGGCCAGTACGACGTTCGCCTACGCCGTGTACATGGGGGTGGAGGTGCTCGCGCGTACGGGGGAATTCATTCTCCCGCTGAGCGCCGTTGTGGGGCCGGTCCTCATCATGCTCTCCCTGCAGTACATGGATATCCATGAGATGATGCCGGTGCTGGCGGACGGATGGAGCCCTGTACTTCGAGGCGCCGTTGTGCCCGCTTTGGCCTACGGGATGGAGTTCGGCATCGTGCTGCAGTATTTGCACGCTGTGAACCATAGGCAGTCGGTTCTGGGCTCCCTCGTGATGTCCACAGGCCTGGTCTCGGTAGTCCTGACCATCGTGGTCGCGATTACGGTTGGTGTCACGGGGCATTCGGTCAGCTATTTGAACTATCCTGTGTTGGAGATGGTTCGTACGATTCGGGTGGGACGCTTTTTGGAGCGGATTGACACGCTGTATGTGATGGCGGTGATGAGCACCATATTTATCAAGCTCGGGGCCTTTCATTACGCCTGGTGTGAAGGAATGAAGGACATCTTTGGCCTCTCGTCCCACCGGACACTGGCTGTGCCGGGCGCACTCTCGGTCTGGGCGGGCAGCCTGGCGGTGTTTGCGAAGGCGGGGACTGTGGAGCATTTCATCATCACCGACGTCCCGTCCTATTTTGTCTTCACCGTTCTGGTGATTCCGGCTGTGACAGCGCTCGCGGCATGGTGGAAGCAACGCCGGACGCACCGGGGGGCGCCGCGCAGGAACGTTGCGTGACAATGCTTGGCGGGGAGGATTGACACCAGACCATGATGGGGAGAAACTGGTCTCGGGCGGCCATGCGGTGGCTGGCGTCAGCCATCATACAGGGGCGTAAGGGAGATGTCGAATGTATAAAATTGTATTTTTTGACCTCGACGGCACGTTGTTGAACCGCGAGAAACAGGTGCCGCAGGAAGTGAAGCAAGCCATTCGCAGCCTTCGGCGGCAAGGTACCATTGTGATGATTGCCACCGGCCGCGCGCCCTACTTCTTCACGGAGGTTCGACGGGAATTGGAGATTGACTCCTACGTCAGCATCAACGGGGCGTACGTGGTGCACGAGGGACGAGTGATCTCGGAGACGCGCATTCCACAGACGCTGGTGGAGGAATTCACGACATTTGCCGCAGACATGCAGCATCCGATGGTCTATCTGACCGAGCAAAAGCATGTCACCGCGCAACCGGATCATCCGCTGGTGGTGAAAGACTTCACTGAATTGCGCGTCGGACTGCCCAGCTATGCGTCCGAACCGCATCGGAGGTTTCCCGTGTATCAGATGATTGCCCACTTTCCGGAAGCGTACGATGACCTGTACCGACAGCGGTTTCCAGAGTTGACCATTCTGCGCTGGTCGGACACCGCAGTCGATGCCATTCCCAGGGGACTGTCCAAGGCGCAGGGAATCGCCACCACGCTCCGGCTGCTCGGGATTCCGAGAGAACAGGCGGCGGCGTTTGGGGACGGTCCGAATGACCTGGAAATGCTCCAGTACGTCGGCATGGGCGTGGCGATGGGGAACGCGTCGAAAGAGCTGCAGCGGCATGCGGACTTCGTGACGCGCGATGTGGAAGAAGGCGGCGTGGTATACGGGTTGCGCCACCTGCAGTTGATTCCGTAACACACCCCACCACTCGCCATCTTCGCATCAGAAGTTCGCCATCGCAGCGCCGAGGAGGGTTACGCCGCCGCCAAGCCATGACCAGGCGGAGACCTGCTCATGCAGCAGAAGGATGCCGAACACCACGGCCCAGACGGGGAGCAGGTTGATGTACGGGGCGGCACGGCCAGCCCCCACGCGTTTGACGCCGACCGTCCATGCCAGATAGGCCAGGACGGAGGCGAAGGTGCTCACGTACGCAACGGATACCCAGGCCCATGCGGTCATGTGAATCTGGTTCGCATGAATCGTTCCGATACAGGCGAGGGCGCTGAACAACGTACCGTACACTGCCGCTCCTGCCGTCATTAGCAATGAGTCCAGCGCCTTTCCGTACCGCTTGCCAAGGACGGTGTACAACCCCCACGCGATACAGGACAGCAGAATTTCCAGGTCGCCCAGCAAAGAGCCGCGTGGGCTTCCCCCATGCTTGCCCTGCACCAGCAGGATGACGCCCGCGATGGACACCAATGCGCCCATCCAGGCTCGTCCTTTGACAGGCTCCTTCAGCAGCAGCTGCGAGAATGCCAGAATCGCAATGGGAATCCCGGATGAAATCATACCGGCGCGGGAGGCGCTGATATTCTGCAGTCCGAGGTACGTCAACGTGGAGAAGGCGAAAACCCCCAGGAAACCGAGCAAGGCGAACGGCTTCCAGCACCGCATCAGTGGAATGCGCTGTTTGCGAAGCAAGAGAATGATGATGAACAGCACACTCGAGATGGCCCAGCGGACGGTGTTCAACAAGACAGGGGGCAGCGCGGTGCCGAGAAATCGGCCGCAGATGTAGTTGCCTCCCCACAGCATGGTGGCCAAAATCAGAAGTCCAATTCCCCGTCGCACAAGGCCATCATTCCTTTTTTTCAGATTGCGATCCGCGCGATGGCGGGGGCGAAGCCCCCACCACCTTCACGCCTTCCGACTCATTCCGCGCCCAACTCGCGGTTGAAGAAGGCCAGTACTCGGGCGAACGCATCGCGCGCGGCGCGCGGATGATAAGAAGCGCGCGTATCGTTGAAAAACGCGTGGTGCGCGCCTTTGTACACGTGGTACTCGAACGATTTTCCGGCTCGTTTCATGTTCTCCGCAAAGCCGGGGACCGCGTCGGTGATGCGCGGATCGAGCTCGCCGTAGAAGCCCATCACCGGGCATTGAATCCGCTCAATGGCCTCTGGCTGCGGTGCGTTGCCATAGAAAATGGCGGCTGCGGAAAGCGCCGGATCTTCGCAGGCCAACAGTCCCGACAGCGCACCTCCCATGCAGAATCCGACGGAGCCCACGGGCTGTCCCTTGGAGCCTTCATAGGTATCGCGCAGATGGCCGGAGGTCGCTTTGACCTGGTCGATGTACAGGTCCATCTTCAGCCCGCCGAACAGGGCGCCGAACGTCTCACGGATCTCCGATTGACGGGGTTGCGGCAGCTTCGCCAGGGCGGCGTTTCGCTCCTCTTCACTGTGCCAGGCGGTGGGCGGAACACTGTCGAGGAACGTTTTCACAGCGGCAATCCTGTCTGCCCGGAGCGCTTCCGGCCGCTGCCCGTCCTTGGCATACAGATCTGGCGCCAGCGCGACATACCCCGCCTGCGCAAAGCGCCGCGTGATGTCCTGGATGTGTTCGTCCACGCCCCAGATCTCCTGAATCACCACCACCGCCGGCAGCGGTTCGCGCGTACCCTCCGGAGCGGCCAGATATCCGAGGTACTGGTTGTCCGAACCGTATCGAATCCAACCTGTCTTCAAGCCCATCTTCATTCCTCCTCCATGGCGTCGCAGCCGCAGATGTCACTGCAGCAGCAGGTTTCCTTTCCGCACCGTGGACACATGGTCAAAACCTCCTTCGCATTGCCGCATCCCCACAGGAAATCCATCCTTCGAGAGCCGAACCGGTTTCATTATAAACCACCGGGCGGCAGTGAATCTTTTTCGTGCATGCCGCGCCAAAGTTTGATATGGTATAAAAATATAAATATACACAAAGGATTTTCGCGCATTCGCCGCTTCAGCGCGGTGCTGTGTAAACGTATAGAAACCTTGGTTCGGGTTGTCCTGCGACGACAGGCACAATGGAGGTGCAGCGGTGCAGAACGTAACGGAAGCACGGCGCGCGGGTCAGGCACAGGTGCCGCTGTGCGGGACCATGCGCGTAGCGGAGAATGGACATCTGTGGATTGGCGGCTGTGACACTGTGGAATTGGCGAAATTGTACGGCACGCCGCTGTTTGTCTACGACGAGGCGTTGATCCGCAGTCAAATTCAAACCTTTCATCGGACGCTGCAAGATCTCGGTGTGCGTTATGAAATTTCCTATGCCACCAAGGCGTTCTGCACCGTCGCGATGTGCCAACTGGCACACCAGGAGGGATTGACGCTCGACGTCGTCTCGGGCGGCGAACTGTACACCGCGCGGCGGGCCGGTGTCCCTGCCGGCGCCATCCGCTTCCACGGCAACAACAAAACCCCAGCGGAACTGGAATACGCCATTACTGAGGGGGTTGGCGTGTTCATCGTGGACAACTTTCACGAAATCCGTCTCCTGAATGGGTTGGCCGAGCGCCATGGGCGAAGGGTGGACGTGCTGCTGCGGATTGCCCCCGGCGTCGAGGCGCACACCCACGACTACATTGCCACAGGACAGCAGGACAGCAAGTTCGGATTTGACTGGCAGAGCGGGCAGGCGGCGGAGGCCATGCGGGCTGTGCAGCAAGCCTCAGCCTTGACGTGCATCGGGCTGCACTGCCATATCGGATCGCAAATTTTCGATCCGGAGGGACACGCGGCAGCCGCTGACCGGATGATCACACTCTACGCCGAGGGGGTTCGGCTCGGCCTGCCATTCCGCGTACTGAACCTGGGCGGTGGTTTTGGCATCCGGTACACGGAGGAGGACACCCCGGCCCCCATCGCCAGCTATCTGGAGCTGATGGTGGCGGCGGTGCGCGCCGGTATGGAGCGGTTTGGCTTGCCGCTTCCGGAGCTTTGGATTGAACCGGGACGCAGCATCGTGGGCGCTGCAGGGGTCACGCTGTACACGGTGGGCAGCCAAAAGGTGGTTCCGGACGTGCGGAGTTTCCTGGCGGTGGACGGCGGAATGACGGACAATCCCCGATTGGCGCTGTATGGCGCCGAGTACCGGGCGGCGTACGCCAATCGCATGGTGGACGCGGCGGACGGCGCCTGGACGGTCGCCGGCAAGTGTTGCGAAAGCGGGGACATCGTGATTCGCGATGCTGCGCTGCCGACGCCGCAGGCGGGGGATTTGCTCGCCGTATTCGCCACCGGTGCCTACAATTACTCGATGGTGAGCCACTACAACCGGATTCCTCATCCGGCGGTGGTGTTTGTCCGGGATGGGCGGGCGAAGCTGGTGGTGCAACGGGAAACGTGGGCGGATGTGGCGCGGTTTGATCTGCCTTTGGAGGATTGATCGTCGAGGGGCTGCACCCAGGTTCGAGAATCTGGTGTTGGTGCGCGTAAATCGAGGCGGGCTGTCGTTGGGGACAGCCCGCCTTCGCGCAGGTGGGAGTTCGTCGCTCAGCAGGTGGGGGGGCCGTTCAGAATCAAAAAGCCCGCTTCGTCTTCGGCGTCCAGCCACTCAATGGTGATATCCTCCAGCAGATGCGCAATCTGCTTGGCGTATACCAGGGACACCCCGTGCACCTCCACCTGTACATCTGACCGAAAGCGGAGTGTCGTCCATTCGATGGACAGTCCAGCGCCACCACAGGCCGGCGTGAATACAATGCGCGCCACTTCATCCGGCGCTTCCACCTGATGTTGAAGGAACTGCTGGCGCGCGCGATCTGTGATGGCCATCATGGGCAATCCCTCCGGCGTCCAATGTTACGTTCATTGTATCATACGGGACATATCGGCTTCGGCCTGACCCGCGTGCCTGCCGCGATTTCGTCGGTGGTCGGTGCTATAATACATAGTGGTTGTGGCAAACAAGTGTATCTATCGCAATCTATGCAAGCCATTCCATGGTCCCCCGGAGGGCAGGGCAAGTCGTTGAAAGCGGCACCACAGTGGAGAGGAGATGGCCAGAACATGACCCCGATACAGGAGAGCCTGTTGCAGCTCATCACGGAAACTTCGACCAATTTGCCGCCGGATGTTCGGCGGGCCATCAAACGCGCGCAGATTCAGGAAGAACTCGGATCGCGCGCGGCGTTGGCCCTCAACACCATCGTTGACAACATCGTCTCCGCAGAGGAAGACGTGCAGCCCATCTGTCAGGACACGGGCATGCCGACGTTTTATGTCAAGTGTCCCGTGGGGTACAACCAACTGCAGTTGGAGCGGGACATTCGCACCGCGGTGGAAGAAGCCACCCGGCGCGGTGTGCTTCGGCCGAACTCGGTCGATCCGCTCACCGGCAAAAACTCCGGCAACAACCTGGGCCCCGGCACGCCGGTGATTCACTTCCACCAATGGGAGCGAGATGACGTGGACATCCGCCTCATCCTCAAGGGAGGCGGATGCGAGAACAAGAACATCCAGTACGCGCTGCCGACGGAACTGCCTGGACTGGGCCGGGCCGGACGCGATCTCGACGGCATCCGCAAGTGCATTCTGCACGCGGTGTACCAGGCGCAGGGCCAGGGATGCAGCGCGGGATTCATCGGCGTCGGGATTGGCGGAGATCGGACGACGGGCTACGAGTTGGCGAAACAACAGCTGTTCCGTCCGGTCGACGACACGAATCCGAACGAGACCCTGGCGGCGTTGGAGCAGTACATTCTGGAGAAAGCCAATCAGTTGGAGATTGGCACCATGGGCTTCGGCGGCAAGGTGACGCTGCTCGGCTGCAAGATTGGCGTCATGAACCGCATCCCCGCGAGCTTCTACGTATCCGTGGCCTACAATTGCTGGGCTTTCCGGCGCCTCGGCATTGTGGTGGACGCGAACACCGGCGAGATCAAGCAGTGGCTGTACCGCGACCATGAGGAGCGGTTGGAGCGGCCGACGGGCGGCTTCGACATGAGCCGGGCCGTGGTGCTTCAGGCGCCGATTTCGGAAGAGCAAATTCGCCAATTGAAAGTGGGCGACGTGGTGGTCATTCGCGGGGAGATTCACACGGGCCGCGACGAACTGCACAAGTATCTGATGAAGCACGATGCACCGGTCAATCTGCAGGGCGGCATCATTTATCACTGCGGACCGGTGATGCTCAAGGACGACGAGGGCAACTGGCAGGTCAAAGCGGCGGGTCCAACCACCAGTTCTCGGGAAGAGCCTTATCAGGCGGACATCATCGAGAAGTTCGGAATCCGCGCGGTGATTGGCAAAGGCGGCATGGGACCGAAAACGTTGGCCGGTCTGCAGAAGTCAGGCGCGGTGTATCTGAACGCCATCGGCGGCGCGGCACAGTACTATGCGCGCTGCGTGAAGAAGGTGAACGGCGTTGACCTGTTGGACGAGTTCGGCGTGCCGGAAGCGATGTGGCACCTCGAGGTGGACAACTTTGCGGCGATTGTGACGATGGACGCCCACGGCAACAGCCTGCACAAGGATGTCGCGGACGAATCCATGGTCAAGCTGGAAGACCTGAAGGAACCGGTGTTCGCCTGAACGGACGTACACATCCGTCGGGGGTTCGACGGAAATGCAAACAGCCGCCTGGCTTCAGCCGATGCTGGAGCGGGCGGCTATTTGTTGTCATTTTGGGCCTTCGCCGGACTTCACCAGTGGACGTACTGCCCGAACAACGCCACGGCGACGACCACCACAATCAGGGCGATGAACACCATGGAATACGTTCCGTTGGGACGCGGATCCTGTTTTTCGGTCACGCGGCAATCCTCCATCTCTGCGCAATTGGGGATAGTGTCTGCGAAGGCGCAAAAACCATGCGTCGCCGGGATTCAGTCGTGCCGAGACCGTGTGCCGCGAACCTTGGTCAGGAGACTGCGCACCACTTCCAGGTACGGTCGAAAGTCGGACCTGCGGACGAGCCACACGGTGTGCCCCGGCTGACCGGTGGAGTAGCGAAACCACCACACGTAGGTGATGAACGACACGAGCGAAGACAGGGTCGTTGCCACCGCAACCGTCACCAGTGGCGGACAGACGTGCCAGAGCGCCCAGATGAGCAGTCCGTTCACCCCAATGTAGAAAACATTCATCACGACCGCCCGGAAGGGTTGGCCAAGGGAGTTGGTGAAGTATTGCATGATGACGGATCCTCCCGCTCTCAGTACATAACCGGGCAGCAGGATGAGAAATGGGACAATGGCTCCGTAGTACTTCGGGCCGAAGGCGAGCACCAACAGCCAGGGGAACGTCACCATCATGACGGCGGCCGCGAGCGAAGACGACAGCAGGGTCTGCCGGGTGGACGACTGCGTCACGGCGATGGCGTCCTCCCTGGATCCCCCCGTCATTCGCGCGAACACCAACTGGATGATGGACCCGGACAGGTTGTTCAGGACCTCCGCCATGACCAGGGCGATGCCGTACACGCTGAGGATGTCTTTGTTCGAGGCCAGGCACCAGTATCCCACGTTTCGGGCGATATTGCTGGTACCCTGGGCTGCGGCGGACCATCCGCCGTAGTTCAATGTCCCTGCCAATTCGCGCAGCGACACGCGCCAGCGCAGGATGCCCGCGTGGCGAAGATGCCGGTAGGTGATAATCATGGTGAGGCCGACGGCCACCGCAAAGCTGACAATCCAGAGATTGTACGTCCAACTCAGCTTTGCAGCTTCGGACAGATGTCTGTCCAGCCAAAGCGGGATGTAGAGCAAGAGGAACAAGAGCGGCTGGGCCAGGTTCATGCGGTTGAGCCAGGATTGTTCATCCATCGCGTTCAAAATCCGCGAACCGTATCCGTAGATGAACGTGAATCCCATCGCCAGCAGCGCAAAGAACCAGATGCGGGAGATGTGCGCGACCGGCAGTGGCACAACAAACAGCAGGGCGGCGGCCAGCCAGGTGAGCGCGCTGACGGTGTACACCAAAAAATTGCCTGCCTGTACCACCGCCACGGTCTCCTGCGGCCGCTTCCGGAGCGCGAACGCGTAGTAATTCATGAATCCTCCGAAGATGGTGTTCCCCGTTTGTTGATAAGATCCGGCCAATTGAAATTCGCCGCGGTCCGGCCGATTCAATCCGTGCGCCACAATGGCGCTGCTGACGAAGAGAATCAGGGAATTGACCGCTTTATAAAGAAACGTGAAAAACAACAGTTTTCGACGAGACGCAGGCATACTTCATTCAACTCCAGTGTGAGCATCTGAGGGAAAGGCTGCCCGGATTGCGCGCGAACGCATTCCGAAAAGAACCGCGCCATCCTCGGATGGACGGCGCATCCTTTGTAACTATGTCGAATCCGAATTGGGTCCGTCAAGTGGAATTCATCGTTTCCGATTCGCCGGAAGAGACCCTCGGTCCGCACACACTTCATGGAATTGGGGCAGTGTGGTAAAATCCAGGCAATTACGGAGGCGGAAATGGGACAGATGCCGCTCGAAACGACGCCACGGGCGGATGAAGGAGGCAATCGTGGGTGCGTGTTGTCGAACTGATTGAGAAAAAGCGAGCTGGGAAGGCTCTGACCGCATCGGAGATTCACAATCTGATTGCGGCCTATACAGAAGGGAACGTTCCGGACTATCAGATGAGTGCTTTCGCCATGGCTGTCTGTTGGCGGGGGATGACCGCCGCTGAAACGGCCGCGTTGACGGAGGCCATGGCGAAATCAGGCCAGCAGTTGGACCTGTCGGCGATTCCCGGCGTGAAGGTGGACAAGCACAGCACCGGCGGCGTGGGGGACAAGACGACCTTGGTGCTCGGCCCGCTGGTGGCCGCAGTCGGCGTGCCGGTGGCCAAAATGTCGGGCCGCGGTCTCGGCCATACCGGAGGAACCATTGACAAGCTGGAGTCCATTCCCGGCTTTCGAGCCGACCTGTCGATGGAGGATTTTCTCGAACAGGTGCGGCGGATTGGCATCGCTGTGGCTGGCCAGACGCACGACCTCGCGCCGGCGGACAAAGCGTTGTACGCGCTGCGGGATGTCACCGGAACGGTATCGTCCATTCCGCTCATTGCCAGTTCCATCATGAGCAAGAAGCTGGCGAGCGGCGCGGACGCCATCGTGCTGGATGTCAAGGTGGGCGAAGGGGCTTTCATGAAAAGTCGGCTGGAAGCGCGACACCTGGCGGAAACCATGGTCCGCATCGGACAGGCGGCGGGCCGGCGCACGGTGGCGCTGCTGACCGCCATGGATCAACCGCTCGGCCAGGCGGTGGGAAACGCGCTGGAAGTGCGGGAGGCCATTGCCACGCTGAAAGGCGCAGGGCCTCGGGACCTTCGGGAACTGTGTCTGGCGCTCGGCAGTCACATGGTGGTGTCGGCCGGGCGGGCGGACGATGAACGGGCGGCGCGTTCCCTGCTGGAGCAGGCCTTGGCGAGCGGTGCCGCACTGGCGAAATTCAAAGAGTTCGTGGCCGCGCAGGGAGGTAATCCGGCGGTGGCGGAGGAACCCGACCTGCTGCCGACAGCGCCGGTAATCCACCGGGTGACGGCGCCAAGGGGCGGCGTGATTCGCCGGATCCACGCGGAGGCGGTGGGCCTCGTGGCGATGCGCCTGGGCGCGGGCCGCGCCAAACGGGACGACGTCATCGATCCGGCCGTTGGCATTGTGCTGACGCGAAAGGCGGGCGAACCCGTGAAACCGGGAGAGCCGATTGCGGAAATTCACGCGCAGACCGCCGCGGCGGCCGCGGCGGCGGAACAAGAACTGTTGGCGGCTGTGGAGATTTTCGATGGTGCGGCTTTTGAAGATGCGCTCATCTTGGATGTGGTCAAACCAGGGGGGGCAGGCCAGGACGAGCATGCGGCGCAAGCTTTGGTGACCGCCGCGCGCGAGGCGATGGCAGGGGCGTACGTGCCGTACTCGCAGTTCGCCGTCGGTGCGGCGCTTCGGCTGGATACCGGCGAGGTGGTCGTCGGCGCCAATGTGGAGAACGCGTCCTACGGCTTGACCAACTGCGCGGAACGCACCGCAATCTTCAAATATGTCACATCCGGTGCGCGGGCGCGCGGTGAGCGCGTGGTCGAGGTGGCCGTGGTCGCGGACAGCGAGGGTCCGGTGGCACCGTGCGGCGCCTGTCGGCAGGTGTTGGCGGAGTTCTGCGCCGCCGATACGCCGGTGCACCTCGCGAATCTGAATGGGCAGATCCGCCGCACGACCGTGGGGGAACTCTTGCCCTGCGCGTTCGACGCGGGGCAAATGAACGTGGATAGAACGACGGGCATGGGGATTCGCGAATGAGCGTATCTTGTACACAGAAGGCAACAGCCAATAGGAGGATTCGAAGATGAGACTAGGATATGGAATCCGTTCAGCGCAGAGTCAGCAGGTGTCGCAGGGCGGAGGGCTGCCGTCTCGTCAGGACATTGCGGCGGAGTTTCAGTGGCGGCTCGAAGATATGTACGCTTCCAACGAGGCGTGGCAACAGGATGTGGATGCGGTCGGGGGCTTGGCCGCATCCTTGCAGGAACTGCAGGGCAAAGTGGGAGAGTCCGCTGAAAATCTGCATCGGGCCCTGTCTCTGCAGGACCAATTGGAGGAGCGTTTATCGAAGATTTACGCATACGCGCGAATGCGCCGCGACGAAGACAATACCAATGCGACTTATCAGGCCATGGCCGACCAGGCCATGTCACTCTGGGTGCAGACGGAGAGCGCGAAAGCGTTCCTCGTCCCGGAGATCTTGCAGATTCCGAATGAACGCATCCACGCGTTTCTGGACGCACACGAGCCGCTTCAGTTGTTTCGGTTTGAACTGGAGGAACTGCTGCGCCAGAAGCCGCATGTGTTGTCTGCGGAGCAGGAGGCATTGCTGGCGGCGGCTGGCGAGATGGCGAGCGCGCCGCAACAGATTTTTACGATGTTCAACAATGCGGACATGAAGTTTCCGACCATTCAGGACGAGTCGGGGCGAGACGTGGAACTGACCCACGGGCGCTACATTCAGTTTTTGGAGAGTAAAGTCCAGTCTGTGCGCAAAGCCGCCTTTGACGCCATGTACAGCACGTACGGGAAACACCGGAACACGCTGGCGGCCATTTACGCCGCGAGCGTCAAGAAGGATGTCTTTTACGCGCGCGTCAGAAACTACGAATCGGCGCTGCAGGCATCGCTGGATGACGACAATGTTCCGGTGTCGGTGTACGACAACCTGCTGAAGGCGGTTCACGAATCCCTGCCGCAGCTGCACAAGTACCTCGAACTGCGCAAGCGCGCACTCGGATTGGATGCGCTGCACATGTACGATTTGTACACCCCGATGGTTGGAGACGTGGACATGACGATGGATTATCCGCAGGCGGTGGAGGTGGTCCAGCGCGCCATCGCGCCGCTCGGTGCGGAATATCAGCGGATTGCCAGCGAAGGACTGCAGAGCGGCTGGGTGGATGTGTACGAGACCAAGGGCAAGACCAGCGGTGCATACTCGTGGGGGGCGTATGGCGTTCATCCGTACATTCTGTTGAACTATCAGGGGCGGCTGGACGACGTGTTCACACTGGCTCACGAGCTTGGGCACGCCATGCACACGTATCTGTCCAATCAACATCAACCGCACGTCTACGCGTCCTACACCATTTTCGTTGCGGAGGTGGCGTCCACCTGCAACGAGGCGCTGCTCACGCATCACCTGCTGCAGACAACGGACAACCAGCGCATACGGGCCTATCTGCTGAACCACCACCTGGAAAGCATCCGCGCCACCCTGTTCCGGCAAACGATGTTTGCTGAGTTTGAAAAACTGACGCACGAGCATGTCGAGGCGGGCGGATCGCTCACACCGGAGTGGCTGTGCGAGACGTATTATCATCTGAATCAGCAGTACTACGGGGCCGTCTGCACGGTGGACGAGGATATCGCCATGGAGTGGGCGAGAATCCCTCACTTCTACACGCCGTTTTACGTTTACAAATACGCCACGGGAATTTCTGCGGCGACCGCGCTGTCGCAGCGGATTTTGACGGAAGGGCAGTCGGCGGTGGAACAGTACCTCGGATTCTTGAAGAGCGGGCGCAGCGACTACCCCATCGCACTGCTGAAGAGAGCCGGCGTCGACATGGAGTCTCCCGAGCCGGTTCGAACGACGCTCGAGTTGTTCGGAACCATGGTCGACGAACTGGCGGGCCTGCTGTCGTAACCACCCGTCCGGTCAACAGAGGGGAGGAAAACCGTGTCAGGTGTGGCCTGGGTCCGCAAGGCGGTGATGGGGGTGTCGGTGGGCGTTGGCGTGGTCGGCCTGGCACTGGCCATCGCCTATCGCATGGCGCACCACTCCATCCCGTTGTGGGATGAAACCGTGACGGTCTACGGTTTGATATTCTCTATGTTTCTCGGCTTCGATGTCTTGGCCAGAGAACTGGGACGCGCTCGGATGTCCAACGGCAGGCGGCCTCTCGTCGTTCGTTCAGATGCAGCGCTCACGGCGCCGGGGCGTCCGGTTGTGCGCCTGGTTCGAGCCACCGATGCAACGAGGGCGTCGTCCCTGGCAACTCTGGTGGAGGCATGCCTGGCGGAAGTATCCGCATTGGAAGGGCGGCCCCCGTTGCCGGAGGCCATCGTGCACTGGCTCGGGCAACCACTGGACCAATGGGTGGCGCAGGATGGTGCGCACCCGTTCCTGGTGATGGCGGACGGGACAGCGGTCGGCTGTCTTTTGGTGAGCGCCGAGGAAGGGAGTTACCGCATTGCGCTCGTCTATGTCAAACCCGGATATCGCCGTCGTGGCATCGCCTCCGCGGCCATGGCGCAGACCGAAACGTGGATTGCCCTGTTGGCGCCGGAAGTGCTGCTTTGCGCCGACACCACTTCCGCCAATGCCCGCGCCATTCGGTTCTGGCAATCCTGTGGATTTCAGTGGGAAGCGGCTGCGACGCCTCGGCACCCGATGTTGGTGAAGCGGGTGGGTGGCGCGCCGATGGGCTCTTAATACAGGGCGACACCCGCTTTCCCCCGGCCCTCGGCCGACGCGTTTCTGCGGAACGGTGTGCCGTCCGGTGCCTCGTTGGATTATTCGCGCAGCATGGGGGCCATCGGAGGCCGCTGTGCGTGATGGGACGTGGCCTCGTGCAGGGTGTCGAACAGGGCGGGGCCCGCCTCGCGCAACGGCGTCATCCCGCATTCGGTCACGCCGCCGGGAACACACACCTTTGTGATGATATCCTGGATCGTCACGCCGCTTTGTAACAACTGTGCGAGGCCAACGACGGTGGACGTCAGCAGGTGTTCCGCCTGAACTCGGGTTAGACGGCCGGTGCGCTCTGCCGCTTCAGCCCAAAGCTGCAGCAGATATGCGATGAACGCCGGTCCGCAGCTGGTCAGATCACTCGCCACGCGCAGTTGATCTTCGGCAACCACAAAAGGCGTTGCGATGCGCCGAAATACGTGGTCCAAGAATACTTGTTGATCCGGTGTCAGAGATGGGCCGTGGGAGACGAGCAGGATGCCGCTGCGCACCGATTGCACAATGCTGGGGATGACCTTGGCCACGCCCGCGTCGGTGCAGGATTCGAGTTGGCTGCACGGCAGGGTGCTGATGGTCGGTACGAGATACTGACGGCAGGACAGGCGGGGGCCGATGTCCTCCAAAATGGAAATTCCCTCTCCGGACTTGGTACATAAAAACACCACATCCACCGCGTCGGCCACGGCGGCTTCGTTCGGCAAGACGTAGATGCGTTGCCATGCGTCCGCCAGGGCATGCGCCTTGCCAATGGTGCGGTTGTACACGTATACTTCCGTGTCCGGGCATTCTGCGAACGCTTTGGCCAACATTCCGCCAATGTTTCCAGTGCCAATGACACCAATGCGCATAATTTTCCCTCCAAATCGGTCGAACATAGACCTCACCTATCTCGCGCCAGTCGGCTCCTCCTTTTTGCTCTCACTCCCGCAGCGCCGGTCAATGCTTACTGTATGTGTATTCAAGGGCGCTAGATTTGCGCACCGAAAACGAACTTCCACCCCGAGGCGAAAGTTTTCTCCGGACGCTGCATACTGTGGAAAGGAGGTATCGAGCAGGAAATATGCCAACGACATCGAAATTACGAAATGTGTTAAGAAAATGATGTAATTTGATGACACTGATGTGAACCGAGGGGACACCGATGTGGCTTGGGTTTTCACTGCAGCAGGAACAATCCCAGAAATTGTTGATGACGGCGCAGATGCAGCAGGCGATTGCCGTCCTGCAGTGCTCCGCGTTGGAGCTCATCCCCTTTGTGCAGGCTTGCGCGGCAGACAATCCGTGTTTAGAGGTGGAGTGGCCCGAGGAAGCGGACGGATGGCTGCAATTTGCCGAGCAATGGGACCGGTGGTCCAGGTTCGCGCCCGGCGGCTCAACGCTGGCTCGGTTGGGAGACGAATGGGATGGCTGGTTGGAGCAGGTCTGCGTGGCGGAAACCACGCTCTACGATGAACTGGCTTTGCAACTGAAGACCATGCGGCTGCCGGAGGCGGTGTTGCAACTGGCACTCCACCTCATCGGAAGTCTGGATGAAAGCGGTTACCTAAGGGAGTCGGACAGTGAACTGGCGCGGCTGTTTTGCGCGACCGAGGATGTGGTGGCGGCGGCCGTGGCGGCGGTCCAATCGTGTTATCCGCGCGGGATTGGCGCAAGAACGCTGCAGGAATGCCTGCTGTTGCAGCTCGATGATGTTCCGGTCGGGGACAGAGCTCTGGTGGAGGCCATTCTGCGGAACCACCTGGAGGATGTGGCGGCCGGACGGTTTTCGCAAATGGCGAAACGCCTGAAATGCGGACCGACAGACATTCAGCGCGCGCTGGACGCCATCCGAAAGCTGCAGCCCCGGCCCGGTATGCCGTACGGCGGGCGTCCCGCAGGACGAGTGGTCCCTGACGTCATGGTGGAGGCGGGAGCGGATGGCTACTTTGTGCACACCAACGACGGAGTGGAGCCCGTTCTGCGGATTCACACGTATCGGCTCAACACGCCGGACGCCGACGGGGAGGTCAAGCGGTATCTGCGGACCAAGGTTCGGCAAGCCGTTTGGATTGCGCGGTGTGTGGAACAGCGTCGGCGCACCATCCTGGCGATTGCCGAGGCCATTGTGCGACTGCAGCCGGAGTTTTTCCGCGAGGGCCGCGCGGGGATGCGCCCGTTGACCATGCGGCAGGTTGCGGGTGTCGTCGGGGTCCATGAATCCACCGTCAGTCGGGCCATCCGCGGTAAATATATGGCCACGCCGCAGGGCATGATGGAAATGAAACAGTTTTTCTCGGCCGAACTGGGGACGGATTCGCATGAAGGCGGAACGTCCGCCACTGCGGCAAAAGTCGCCATTCGTCGGCTGATACAACAGGAGGATGGGCAAAAGCCGCTGTCGGATGAAGCCATCGCCCGGGCGCTCGCCGAACAGGGCATTCATATCTCTCGGCGGACCGTGGCCAAGTATCGGGATGAGTTGCGAATTCCGGCAGCGCTGCAGCGGCGCCGCTTTGGTTGACTCCGCGGCGGATGCTCCGCTGCGGCGCGGGTGCGCGCCGCAGCGCTCCAGCACGGCCCGAAGGTGTAAAAATTTTGGCAGCCGCGCGCCGTCCGCCGTTGCTTTGGATTTCCACTTGGCGTACAATGGGCAGTGATCGGTAATTCTTTTTTTGTGGTGCCAGCGGGACAGAATTGTATCCGTCGGGACGAAATAAGTCCCGAACGCCATGCGTCGATTGCGTGCTGCCGTAGGGCATGACTGGAAAGGAGGTGCGCGGTGAACGAAATTGACCTCGCGGTGGTGCGGAGAATCGTTCCTGAATTGATTGAGACGCTTCAGGAACGGGCTTGGATGATGCATCGGATTCGCTTGTTGCAGCCGATTGGGCGGCGCGCGCTCGCGGCCGAATTGAACACCACGGAGCGGGTTCTGCGGGCGGAGGTGGACTTTCTCCGTCAGCAGGGGTTGATTGTGAGCGCACCGTCAGGCATGTCTTTGACAGAAGAAGGGGACGCTCTGCTTGATGAATTGGACGACGTGTTGGCCACCATCGAAGGCCGATCCGAACTCTCCACCCGGCTCTCTCGGGCGCTGGGCATTCACAGGGTGTACATCGTGCCGGGCGACAGCGATGAGGAGAACTGGGTCAAGGACACCCTCGGGTATCAGGCCGCCATTCAGTTGCGCGAGCTGCTGCGCACTGCGGATGTCCTGGCTGTGACCGGCGGCACGACAATGGCTGCTGTGGCGCGCATGATGCCAAAGAAGGGCGTGGACCTGCCCATCAAGGTGGTGCCGGCCCGCGGGGGACTCGGAGAATCGGTGTATGCGCAGGCCAACGTGATTGCCGCTGAACTGGCGGAGCGCCTCGGTGGGACATCGGTAATGCTGCACGTGCCGGATCGGCTCGGATCGGAGACGTTAGACCTCCTGATGCAGGAACCTCAAGTTCAACAGCGGCTCCAAGAGGTTCGCGAGGCGACAGTGGTGGTGCATGGCATCGGCGATGCGATTCAGATGGCGGAGCGGCGGCAGCTGTCCGCGGCGGAAATCGAATTGTTGCGGGAACGAGACGCGGTGGCGGAGGCGTTCGGATACTACTTCAACCGCACGGGACAGATTGTGTACACCATGACCACGGTGGGGCTGCGGTTGGATGATTTGGCCGACATGCGGCTGGTCATGGGCGTGGCCGGCGGCAAGTCCAAAGCGGCGGCGATTGCCGCAGCCGCCAAGGCGTACAAAATGGACGTTCTCGTCACCGACGAGGGCGCGGCGAAGGAAATTCTACACCTTCATGGAGGGGTTCAAGATGACAACGAAAATCGGGATTAACGGCTTTGGGCGCATCGGGCGCAACGTGTTTCGGGCTGCGCTGAAGCGCAACGACCTCGAGGTGGTCGCGGTCAACGACCTGACCGACGCAGCTACGCTGGCGATGCTGTTGGAGTACGACTCGGTGCACGGGCACCTGGATGCGGACATTCGCGCGGAGGAAGGCTGCATCATTGTCAACGGCCGCCGGGTGCAGGTGTTGGCGGAACGTGATCCGGCAAATCTCCCGTGGGGCAAACTGGGCGTCGACATTGTGGTTGAGTCCACGGGCCGCTTCACCGATAAGGAAAAGGCGGTTGCACACATCACCAGCGGCGGCGCGAAGAAAGTGATCATCTCGGCGCCGGCGAAGAACGAGGACATCACCATTGTGATGGGCGTCAATGAGACGGCGTATCAACCCGACCAGCACCACGTGCTGTCCAATGCATCCTGCACGACCAACTGCCTGGCGCCGGTGGCGAAGGTGTTGGATGAGCAGTTTGGCATTGTGCGCGGTCTGATGACCACGGTTCACTCCTACACCAACGACCAGCAGATTCTCGACCTCCCGCACAAGGATCTCCGTCGCGCCCGCGCGGCTGCCCTGTCCATCATTCCCACGAGCACCGGTGCGGCCCGCGCAGTGGGATTGGTGCTGCCGCACCTGAAGGGCAAGTTGAACGGCATGGCGATGCGCGTGCCGACGCCGAACGTCTCCGTGGTGGATTTGACGGCGGAATTGAAGCAATCGGTCACCGTCGAGCAGGTCAACGAAGCGTTGAAGAAGGCGGCGGAGTCGAGCCTCAAGGGCATTCTGGCGTACTGCGACAAGCCGCTGGTGTCGAAAGACTTCAACGGCGACGCGCACTCTTCGATTGTCGACGCGCTGTCCACCATGGTTGTGGAAGGCAACATGGTCAAGGTGGTTGCCTGGTATGACAACGAATGGGGTTACTCCAGTCGCGTGCTCGACCTGGCTGCGTTCGTTGCGAGCAAGCTGACGGTCAACGCACACTGACAATTTACAGGGACTGATTTCGTCCCGGTTGTGTTACAATGCATTTCGGCGGGGAGAATGAATGGGCTCATTCTCCCTTTTTCAGGGCCGGATTGTGGAAGGGGGATGGCGATGGACAAGAAGACGATTCGCGACGTGGCGTGGCAGGGGCAACGGGCGTTGGTTCGTGTGGACTTCAACGTGCCAATGCAGGACGGTGCCATCACGGATGATACCCGCATGCGCGCAGCGCTGCCGACCATTACATATCTCTTGGACAACGGTGCGAAAGTGGTGTTGATGAGCCACCTTGGACGTCCGAAGGGGGAGCGAACCCTCAAGTATTCTCTGGCGCCGGTGGCGGAACACCTGCGGACGCTGCTGCCCGGACGCGAGGTCCGGTTTGCCGAGGACTGCATCGGGGCACCCGCCCAAACGGTGGTGTCCGACCTTCCGTCGGGAGCCGTGGCAGTGCTGGAAAACCTGCGTTTTCACCCGGAAGAGGAACAGAACGATCCGCATTTCGCCGAGCAGCTCAGCGCGCTTGGCGATGTGTATGTGAACGACGCCTTCGGGGCGGCGCACCGCGCTCACGCCTCCACCGCAGGCGTGGCGAAGTATCTGCCAGCGGTGGCGGGTTTTCTGATGGAAAAGGAAATTGACGTGATGGGGCGCGCGCTGGAGTCGCCCGAACGGCCGTTTGTGGCCATCATCGGCGGCGCCAAGGTATCGGACAAGATTCAGGTCATGGAAAACCTGCTGCCGAAGGTGGATGCGCTCCTGATTGGGGGCGGTATGGCCAACACGTTCCTCGCCGTGCAGGGGTATGAACTGGGCACCTCGCTGGTCGAGGAATCGGCCAAGGAATTGGCGAAACGGCTGCTGTCCGGATCGTACGCCAGCAAGCTGAAACTCCCGACCGACGTGGTGGCGGCCACGGCATTTGCGAAGGACGCGGAGCACGACGTGTACCCTGTGTCGGCCATTCCAGCGGACCGCATGGCGCTGGACATCGGGCCTGAGACGGTGAAACAGTACCAGTCCCTGATTCGCGGCGCGAACACGGTCATTTGGAACGGCCCCATGGGCGTGTTCGAGATGGCCCCCTTTGCGAAGGGGACGTTTGCCATTGCGGAAGCCATGGCGGAAGTGGCAGGCACGACCATCGTCGGGGGCGGCGACTCCGTTGCGGCGGTGGAGCAGTCGGGATTGGCGCAGAAAATGACGCATGTCTCCACCGGCGGCGGTGCATCGTTGGAGTTCCTCGAGGGCAAACCGCTGCCCGGTGTGACCGCGTTGCAGGATCGCGCGTGAGAACGGCGGCCTCGGTGGGAGGCGCAGATTGGCAACCACCTTGGACGGACAGGGGGTAGAACAGTGGCACGGCGCAAGATGTTGGTTGGAAACTGGAAAATGTACAAGACGGTGGCGGAAGCCCGTGCGTTTGCGGAAGCCCTTGGCAGGCTCTCCGGGCGGCTCTCGGATGACCTGGAGTACGCCATTTGCCCGCCGGTCACCGCATTGCAGACGCTGCGCGTGGTGATGCCGACGAAAGTCGCGCTGGGCGCCCAGAACGTATATTTCGAACCGCAGGGCGCGTTCACCGGGGAAGTGTCCACGGATATGGTCAAAGAGCTCGGCGCGCGCTACGTGATTGTGGGGCACTCTGAGCGGAGGACGCTGTTCTGCGAAACCGACGACCTGGTGCAGAAGAAAGTGCAGGCCGTCGTGGCCGCCGGCATGGTTCCCATTCTCTGCGTGGGCGAGAACCTCGTGGAGCGGGACGCGGGAGAGACACTGCCGGTCGTTCGCCGACAGACCGAGCGCGGATTGGCTGGACTCAGCGGAGCCGCCGTGGCGCAAACGGTGGTGGCGTACGAGCCGGTGTGGGCCATCGGCAGCGGTCGAACCCCATCCGCAGAGGACGCGGAAGTGGTCATCGCGGCCATTCGCGGTGTGATTGCGGAACAGCACGGATTGGAAGCTGCGGAGGCGGTTCGCATTCTCTACGGCGGCAGCGTGAAGCCCAACAACATTGCGGGCTTTTGCGGTCAGCCGAATATTGATGGCGCACTGGTCGGCGGCGCCAGCCTCGAGGCAGAATCGTTCGTGGCGATGGCGGAAGCCATGGCTGGAGGTGACAACGCATGAGCGGCAACGCAGAAAGCAGTGCATTTGAACGGAGGTCCATTCCGTCCGGCAGCGGGCCGGTGGCGCTCATCATTCTGGACGGCTTTGGGCTGCGCGACGACACGTATGGCAACGCCGTGGCCCAGGCGCACAAGCCGAACTTCGACGCGCTGTGGGCCAAGTATCCCCACGCCACGCTGAAAGCCAGCGAAGAGGCGGTGGGCCTGCCGAAGGGACAGTTCGGCAATTCGGAGGTCGGGCACTCGAACATTGGCGCGGGGCGCATCCTGTATCAGGACCTGACGCGGATTAACCTGGCCATTGAAAACGGCGACTTCTATCAAAATCCCGTTCTGAAGCGGGCCATGGAGCACGTGAAAGCCAACGGTACGCGCCTGCACCTGGCCGGACTCGTTTCGGAAGGGGGCGTGCACAGTCACATAGACCATCTCCTGGCGCTGTTGCGCATGGCCGCCCGGACAGAGGTGAAAGAGGTCTTCGTGCACGCGTTCATGGATGGACGGGACGTGCCTCCCACCAGCGGTGTGCAAGACCTGCAGAAGGTGCTGAACACCATGCGCGAGCTGGGCGTGGGCCAGGTGGCTTCGGTCCAAGGACGGTATTACGCGATGGACCGGGACAACCGCTGGGAACGGACGGAGAAGGCCTACCGGGCCATGGTGTACGGAGATGGTCCCACGAGCACAGATCCCATTCAGGTGCTCAAAGACAGCTATGCGAAGGATGTGACGGATGAGTTCATCGTCCCCACCACCATCGTTGGGACGGATGGCCAGCCGGTGGGCCTGGTGCAGGATGGCGATGCCATCATTCTGTTCAACTTCCGCCCGGACCGAGCCATCCAGATCTCTCGCGTGTTCACCAACGAGGCGTTCGACGGCTTTGACCGGGGGCCGAAGTTTCCGCACGTCCACTACGTGTGCATGACCAAGTTCAGCGACGCGGTCCACGGCGATATCGCGTACCCGCCGACCAGCCTGGACAATACGCTCGGCGAGGTGCTGGCCGCACACGGCTTGGCGCAGTTGCGGATTGCGGAAACGGAGAAGTACCCGCACGTCACGTTCTTCTTCTCGGGCGGCAGGGAAGAGCCGTTTCCCGGAGAACAGCGCGTGTTGATCCCGTCGCCGAAGGTGGCGACCTACGATTTGAAGCCTGAGATGAGCGCCTACGAGGTGGCTGACGCGGCCGTGGAAAAAATTTCGAGTGGCGCGGTGGATGTGATCATCCTCAACTTTGCAAATCCGGACATGGTCGGCCATACCGGCGACCTGCAGGCCGCCATCCGCGCCGTGGAGGCCGTGGATGAGTGCCTCGGCAAGGTGGTCGCGGCTGTCCATGAACGAAACGGGGTTTGCTTGGTCACGGCGGATCACGGCAACGCGGATATCATGATTTATCCGGACACGAACGAACCCTGCACGACCCATACGCTCAGCCGCGTGCCGCTGATTGTGACGCGCGAGCAATGCGCGGTCAAAGACGGCATATTGGCCGATTTGGCCCCAACCATGCTGGCGCTGCTCGGCGTGCCGCAACCGCCGGAGATGACGGGGCAGTCACTGGTTGAGTGCAAGTAAGCGACCATGTCGCTTCGCTTGGCAGCCCCGCCGCCGGCTTGAACGGCTGGCTGGGGCAGCGGGTGATTCCCAATCCATACACGTCCATCCCAAAGGAGGTCCCATCATGTCTGAAATCTTTGATGTCCATGCGAGAGAAGTCCTCGATTCCCGCGGGAATCCGACCGTTGAAGTGGAAGTGCAGCTGGAATCCGGTGCCGTCGGTCGCGCCATCGTCCCTTCCGGTGCGTCCACCGGCGCGCATGAAGCGGTGGAGCTGCGCGACAACGACAAAAGCCGCTACCTCGGCAAAGGCGTGCGTCAGGCGGTTCAAAACGTGATTGAAACCATCGGCCCCGAACTGATTGGCGAAGAGGCCCAGGATCAGGTGGAAATTGACCAGAAGTTGATTGCGCTCGACGGTACGCCGAACAAAGGCAAGTTGGGCGCCAACGCGATTCTCGGCGTCTCGATGGCGGTGGCCAAGGCTGCGGCGGCGGAGTTGGAGATTCCGCTGTACCGTTACCTTGGTGGCTTCAACGCTCGCATGCTGCCGGTGCCGATGATGAACATTTTGAACGGCGGAAAGCACGCCGACAACACGGTGGATATCCAGGAATTCATGGTGGTTCCGCACGGCGCACCCACCTTCAAAGAGGCGCTGCGGATGGGCGCCGAGGTGTTTCACAGCCTGAAGTCGGTGCTGAAGAAGCGCAATCTGGCTACCACCGTCGGCGATGAAGGGGGCTTCGCACCTAACCTGAAGACCAACGAAGATGCGATTGCCATCATTGTGCAGGCGATTGAAGAAGCGGGTTACACCCCGGGGGCTCAGGTTTCCATCGCGCTGGACGTGGCGTCCACCGAACTGTATCAGAACGGAGTGTACGTGTTCGAAGGCGAAGGGGTTACCCGAAGTGCGGATGACCTCATTAAGTACTACGAAACGCTGCGCGAAAAATATCCGATTGTCTCCATTGAGGACGGTCTTGCGGAGGACGACTGGGAAGGGTGGCAGGCCCTCACTCGGGCCCTCGGGAGCCGGTTGCAGTTGGTCGGCGACGACCTGTTCGTCACCAACACCGAACGCCTCACCCAGGGCATCCAGCGCGGCGTGGCCAACGCGATCTTGGTCAAGGTCAACCAGATTGGCACGCTCACCGAGACGTTTGCCGGCGTGGAAATGGCGAAGACGGCGCGCTACAACTCCATCATCTCCCATCGGTCCGGAGAGACGGAGGACGTGACCATTGCGGACATCGCGGTGGCGACGAACGCCGGGCAAATCAAGACCGGGGCGCCGAGCCGGACGGATCGGGTGGCCAAGTACAACCAGCTGCTGCGGATTGAGGAAGAATTGGGCACGGCGGCGGTCTACGCCGGACAGGTGCTGTTCCAGTCCAAGTGATTCATTCGGCGGTTTGCTACGGGCTGTGCGTTTGCGCAGCCCGTATTCCATTGGTTAGAGATTGCAGGCCGACGTTTGTCGGACGGGAAGATTCGTGCTAGACTTTGGACGTGATATGTCTGTGCGGCTTGCCTTTGCCGGCGCCGAAGACATACTGCGGCGTACGGCGTCGTACGGATGGAGGTGACAAGGTGCTCACGGCTGCAAAAGTGGTGCTCGTGATTCTGTCCGTCCTTTTGGTGCTCGTGATTCTGTTGCAATCCGGGCGCAGCGCCGGATTGTCCGGCGTCATCACGGGCGGTTCGGACCAGGTGGTCAATCGCCGGGCGCGCGGGGTGGATTCGCTGCTCGCCAAGGTCACGGTGGTGCTGGCCATTCTGTTCTTCCTGGTTACACTGCTGATTGCGTATCTGCATGTGCACAGCGCTTAACCTCGCTCTCTCACGGCTGTCCGACGGAAATTCCGTTGGGCAGTTTTTTATTGCCGCCTGTCGTGCGCGCGTGGGTGTACACCTGGTGCGGTCGGTTATACTAAATGCATATGCCGCCATGCAGACGGAGAGGTGGAGACGATGGTGGAAGCGCAAGAAGTGATTGAGTTCATGCGCCGCGAGGCGTACAAGCCGATGACCGTGCATGAACTGTTGGATACATTTCGATTGTCCACGGCGGACGATTTTCGAGCGTTCCTGAAGCTGTTGAATCAGTTGGAGGAGCGCGGCGAGGTGGTGCGCACCCGAACGGATCGGTACGGGGTGCCGGAGCGCATGAACCTGGTGGTGGGGCGGCTTCAGATGAAGGCCCGCGGGTACGGATTCGTCATTCCCGACGTCCCGGGCCACCCGGATCTGTACGTGCCAGCCGGTGATTTGAACGGAGCCATGAGCGGAGATAAAGTGTTGGCGCGCCCAGAAAAATCAACCACCGGCCCGCGGCTCGAAGGGCGCATCCTGCGCATTCTCGAGCGGACCACCCAGCGCATGGTGGGCAAATTGAGCCATCACCGCGATCACGCGTTTGTCACGCCATTGGACAAGCGGTTCCCGCAGGACGTGTTGGTTTCCCGCGAGGATACGGGCGGGGCGCATGACGGGTACGTGGTGGTGGTGGAGATCACTTCGTTTCCGACCGCCACACGCGGGCCGCAGGGCAGAGTGGTGGAGGTGCTCGGGCATCCCGACGCGCCAGGCATCGACATCCTGTCGGTGGTGCGCAAATACGCGCTCCCCGAGGCGTTTCCGGAGGAAGTACTGGCCGAGGCGGAGGCGATTGACGCCGAACTGACGCCTGCAGACCTGCAGGGCCGACGGGATCTGCGGCACGAAGTGATTGTTACCATTGACGGAGAGGACGCCAAAGACCTGGACGACGCTGTGCACGTGCGGCGCCTGGAGAACGGGAACTACCTGCTCGGCGTGCATATCGCGGACGTCGGCTACTACGTGCGCCAGGGCTCTGCCCTCGACCGCGAAGCGTACCGTCGAGGGACGAGCGTGTATCTGGTCGACCGCGTGATTCCCATGTTGCCGCAGCGTCTGTCCAACAACATCTGTTCTCTCAATCCAAAAGTGGATCGACTCACCATGACCTGCGAGATGGAGTTCACGCCGGACGGCGAGCGGATTGCCCACGACATATACCCCAGCGTGATCCGGACGACGGAGCGAATGACGTACAGCAATGTCAACCGCATCCTCGTGCATCGCCAGCCGGATGTGGTGGAGCGTTACCGGGATTTGGTGCCCATGTTCCGACTGATGGAGGAACTGGCGCTGATTCTGCGGCGAAAACGGATGGACCGAGGTGCCATTGATTTCGACTTCGCCGAAGTCAAGGTGGTGGTGGACGACGTCGGCCACCCGGTGGACATTGTGCAGCGGGAGCGATCCATTGCCGAGCGGATCATCGAAGAGTTCATGTTGGCCGCCAACGAGACCGTTGCGGAACATTTCCACTGGCTGGAGGTCCCGTTCGTATACCGGATTCACGAAGATCCCGATATCACCCGAATGATGGAGTTCAACGCGTTCATCCATAACTTCGGGTATCATGTCAAAGGCGCCAACAACAAGGTGCACCCGCGCTCGCTGCAGCGCATCCTCGAGGAGATCCGCGGCACGCGCGAGGAGCGCGTGATCTCGACGATGATGCTGCGATCCATGCGGCAGGCGCGCTACTCGCCGGAATGCGTGGGTCACTTCGGACTCGCGGCCACCTATTACACGCATTTCACCTCGCCCATTCGCCGTTATCCGGACCTCATGATTCACCGCATCATTCGCGAGGTGCTGACGCGCGGATTGGATGAGGAACGCGCTGATCAACTGCGGGAGTATGTGACGGAAGGTTCCGCGCACGCCAGCGAGCGGGAGCGCATCGCCCAGGATGCCGAACGCGAGTGCGACCAATTGAAGATGGTGGAGTACATGCTCGACCATATTGGCGAGACGTACGATGGCATCATCAGCGGGGTCACATCGTTCGGGTTGTTTGTGCAGCTGATGAACGGCGTGGAGGGACTCATCCATATCAGCTACCTGACGGACGACTACTACGTGCTCAACGACAAGCAGATGGCGTTGGTGGGCGAACGCACGCGGCGCGTGTTTCGCTTGGGAGATCCGGTTCGAATTCAGGTGGTTGGGGCGAATAAGGAAGAATTGACCATCGATTTTCAACTGGTCGCGCACCAGCGGGAAGGCACCATGGTGTCCACGGCCGGGGGTGACCGCGTGGTGTACGACGAGGATTTGTCGCCAGCGGACCGACGGCGGCAGATTGCGGAGCGCGAGGCGTTGTCTCGCCATCGCAAGCCGAGGGTGGGGGGATTTCGTTCTGCGGAGGACGGTCCGGCTCGCGGCCATGGCAAGGGCGCGGGGAAAGAACGCCGGAAACGGGCCTCGGTCTCCGGTAAGCAGCGCGGTTCCGGCAAAGGAGGCGGCAACCGATTCGCCAAATCGGGCGTGCGCGCCGCCAAGCAAAAGCGCGGGAAGGGCCGCCGAGGCAGGGAAACGTGGACGTGATCATATCCCGTGCGCGGGTGTGGTTTGATTGACTGCCAGCCGCACCCTCTTTGACAAAATCCTGTAAAATGATGGGGATTTTCTTGACTTTCCTTTTTAAAATGTAGACAATCGCGGTATAGCATTTGTAGATTCAGGGGGGCCTGGCCAACCGCTCTGCTGATGCAGTTTCCCATAGGCATACTCTCGATTGGGTCATGGATTCGGAAGAGACACCATTGTTCGCAGAGACCCCTGTGAATCGAAAAGCCAGCCCTGTGCTCGCGCAATTCCGAAGGAGGCCGCTGTTGTGGTGAGAACGTGGCCTTTTTGTTTGCGCGCACCTCGCCACACTCGGGGGCTTTCGTGACAGGACGAGGATGGCGTGTGCCCTTTGCAGTGCTCGGGCGTGTGCCATGTTTTGTTGGCCGGGCGGCGCGACAGGTGCGGGAATCAACAAGGCAGCAGCGGCACTGGTATCCCTCATCAAGGGAGGTTGACTCATGACAGAGTATCTCATTCGCCGGATTCTGCAATCGGTCCTGGTACTCTTTCTTGTCAGCGTGATCTCGTTTGCGTTGATGCACGCCGCGCCGGGCGGTCCGCTGATGGTGCTGCTGCCAAAGAGCGGGACCCAAGCGGCGATTCTTCAGCAGGAAAAAAACATGGGACTCTTAGATCCGCTCCCCATACAGTACCTGCATTGGTTGGGGCAACTGTTGCACGGCAATCTCGGCTACACGTATAAAAATCACGTCCCCGTTGGACAGATCCTGTGGCCCACAGTCGGCAACAGCCTGATTCTGATGGGCGTTTCCTGGATACTGTCGCTATTGATTGCGATTCCGTGGGGAATATATAACAGCACCCGCGCTTATGGTCTTTCGGACAACATCTCCGCGGCAATCGGTTACCTCGGATTTGCGATGCCGGCGTTCTGGTTCGGCATCCTGCTGCAGGAGATGTTTTCTCTCAATCTGAACTGGTTTCCACTCTCGGACATGCACAGCATGAACAAGCAGGGAGACATCGGGGACCTCATATGGCACCTCGTCCTTCCGGTTACCGTTCTCGTGCTCGGCTTCCTCGCTTCTTATTTGAAGTATTCCCGGGCGAGTATGCTGGAAGTTCTGCACATGGATTTTGTTCGCACCGCACGGGCCAAAGGCGCTTCGGAGAAGCGGGTCATCTATCGTCACGCGCTGCGGAATGCGCTCATCCCCATCATCACCGTCCTGGGGTTGGATTTACCGATTCTCGTGAGCGGTGCGGTGATCACGGAAAACGTCTTTAACTGGCCTGGTATGGGCCGGCTGTTTGTGGAAATGGCGTTCGCGCGCGAATACGCCGTGCTGATGGCCATCTCGCTCGTCAGCACTGTGTTCGTCGTCATCGGCAACCTGGTGGCCGACATCCTGTACGCGGTGGTCGATCCGCGCGTGCAACTGGGCAAGAAGGGAGGCGCAGCCGCGTGAGTCAACTGAACACGACGCCGGAGGAATCACAGATGGCACAGGTGGAATCGACGAAGCCGGACTTCTCCGCGGAAGGCGTGGCGGCTCCGCCGACGAGTCTGACGCGCGTGGCCATGCGCAAGTTTTTCCGCAATCCATTTGCCGTCGTCGGCTTGATTGTGTTGTTGTTCTTCATCGTCTTGTGCGGGTTTGCGCCCCTGTTCACGCATTACAACCCGGCCACCATCGACATGCTGCACGCGAGTCTGCCGCCCGGAACGGACGGACATCTGCTCGGCACCGACGAAATTGGACGCGACGTGTTCACGCGCCTGTTGTACGGGGGACGCGTGTCGCTGATTGTCGGTTTCTGCGTGGCCTTCTGCTCGGTGGTGGTGGGTACGCTGGTTGGTGCGATTGCCGGATATTTCGGCGGTTGGGTGGACATGATTCTGATGCGTCTCGTTGACGTGATGAATTCCATCCCCTCTCTGCTCCTGAACATCATGGTCCTGGCGCTGTTTGGCTCTGGCTTCTGGTTGATGATTGCCGTGCTGTCGCTCACCAGTTGGCAGTACGTCGCTCGTCTGGTCCGCGGCACATTCCTACAGCTTCGGGAGATGCAGTACGTGCAGGCGGCCCGGGCCATCGGCGTGAGCAACTGGAGTATCATCACCCGTCACCTGATTCGGAACTCCACGGCGCCCATCATCGTGAATGCGACGCTTCAGGTTGGCACCGCAATTCTCGTGGAGTCGGCGCTGTCCTACCTGGGACTCGGTGTTCAGCCGCCGCAAACGAGCTGGGGGCTGATGCTCAACAATGCGCAGGAGTTCATGTTGACCAATCCGATGGAAGCCATCTATCCGGGGCTGTGCATCCTGCTCGTTGTGTTGGCGGTCAATTTCATCGGCGATGGGTTGCGCGACGCCATTGACCCGCGTACGAAATTGAAGATTTCCCGGAGGAGGCTGCAAAAATGGCGGAACCGCTTCTCGAAATCCGGAATCTGAACACTGGATTCGTCACGGAGAATGGCATCGTGAAGGCGTTGGACGGCGTGTCCATCCGCATTGACAAGGGCCAGGTGGTCTGCCTCGTTGGGGAGTCGGGGAGCGGCAAGAGCGTCACGTCCATGAACGTGATGCGGCTCTCCGATTATGACGGTGGCATTGTGCTCGAAGGCGAGATTCTGTTTGACGGTCGGGATCTGCTGAAACTGAGTCAGGAAGAGATGCGCAAGATTCGGGGCAACCGCATCGCGATGATCTTCCAGGAACCCATGAACGCGCTGAACCCGGTGTTCACCGTGGGCGATCAGATTGCGGAGGCCCTGTATCTGCACAAAGGGATCTCGAAAGAAGAAGCGGGCAAAGAGGCCGTCAAGATGCTGCGCATGGTCGGGATTCCCGAGCCGGAAATTCGAGCGAAGCAATTTCCGCATGAGCTGTCGGGCGGTATGTGTCAGCGCGTGGTGATAGCCATGGCGCTCATCTGTCGGCCCGAGTTGGTCATTGCCGACGAACCCACCACCGCGCTGGACGTGACGGTGCAGGCGCAGATTCTCGATTTGCTTCGGAATTTGAAGGAAGAGTTCAATACATCCATCCTGTTGATCACGCACGACATGGGTGTGGCCGCGGAGATGGCGGATCGAATCGCCGTCATGTACGCGGGGACGATTGTGGAAGAAGGTACGGTGGAACAGATGTTTACACAGCCTCTCCATCCGTACACCGTGGGGCTGCTCAATTCCATTCCGGGGCTGGAAGGCGCGCGGGGAACGGAGTTGTACACCATCAAGGGCTCCATTCCGAGCCTGGCCAACCTGCCTAAAGGGTGCCGGTTCCATCCCCGTTGTCCGTTCGCGACGGATCGCTGCCGGTCTGAAGAGCCGCCGCTGCGCGACGTGGGGGACGGCCGACGGTCGGCCTGCTGGTACGCGGAAGAAGTGGCGGAGAAAGCGAAGACCGTGATGACGACCGCGGGAGAGGGGGAATGAGCATGGCGCAGTTGACGCAGGACGCGACGGCGCAGTCGCCGACCAACGGCGGCGATTACCTGATTGAGGTGAAACATCTCAAGAAGTACTTCCCCATCAAGAAGGGGTTGTTCAGTCGAACCGTCGGCAACGTGCGCGCTGTGGATGACGTGTCGTTCGGCATTCAGGCCGGCGAATGTTTCGGATTGGTCGGCGAGTCGGGATGCGGCAAGTCCACGTTGGCGCGCGTGATGCTGCAGTTGCAATCGGCCACCGATGGCCAGATTCTGTTTGAGAACGAGGACATCCTGAAATACTCCGGACGGCAGATGCGGGATCTTCGAAAGAAGATGCAGATCATTTTTCAGGATCCGTTTGGAAGCTTGAATCCGCGGTTCACCGTTCGCGACATCATCGGCGAACCGCTGAAGGTGCACACGAATCTGTCCGCGAAGCAGATTGACGACCGCGTTGTGGAATTGCTGAGCACGGTCGGGTTAGATCCTGCGCGGCGCGGACGCTACCCGCACGAGTTTTCCGGAGGCCAGCGCCAGCGCATCGGCATTGCCCGCGCCATTGCGCTCAACCCGCGGTTTGTGGTGGCGGACGAAGCGGTATCGGCGCTCGACGTCTCGGTTCAGTCGCAGGTGTTGAACCTGTTGATGAAACTTCAGAGGGAACTCGGGTTGACGTATCTGTTCATCGCGCATGGGCTCAATGTGGTGCGTCACATTTCGGACAGGGTCGGCGTGATGTACCTCGGTAAGATGGTGGAGGTTTCCACCACGGACGAGTTGTTCAAGCATCCGCTGCATCCCTACACGGCGGCGCTGTTGTCCGCCATTCCGCGCGCGGAAATCGGTCGCAAGCGCGAGCGGATTGTGCTGCAGGGGGATGTACCGTCGCCCGCCAATCCGCCGTCGGGCTGCCGTTTTCACACGCGCTGTCCGTTCGCAAAGGAGCGCTGCAAAACCGAGGAGCCGCCGCTCCGCCGCGTGACGGATGATCGCCTGGTCGCCTGCCATTTCCCGTTGGAGTGAGAAATAAACAAACGCCGCTCGGATGTTTCGAGCGGCGTTTGTGCACATTTTGACATGCTCAGGGTGTGCCGCGAACGGTCATGTGGGTGACATGGACATGGGAGATCCGTGGAAACTATACTAACGGAGTTTTGGGAAACGTGGAAAAATTCGCTTGACACCATGTCGCCGAACGATAAAAATTGAAGATAACCATGAGAGAGGCCATAGAGTGAAGGAGCTCGGACCACGCACCCTTCAGACACAAACAAATTCCATCGAAACAGGGGGGCATGCGGATTGAAGAGAGTGCGCAAGTGGCTTTTCCCCATCGCCACGTTGTCCGTGGCGGGAATGCTGGTTGCCGGATGCGGAAGCAACACGTCGTCCACCAACAATTCACAGAACACTTCATCATCTTCACAGCAACCGAAGGATGGCGGTACGTTGACCGTATCCACGTTTTCGGACATTGTCACGGTCAACCCGCTGTTTATTGAAGACGATTCCTCGGGGGACGCTTCGCAGTTCATCTACGCCAACATCTATGACGTGGACCGCAACGGCAACGTGGTGGCCCAGCCCTGGTCGCTGGCCGACGGAGCTCCGCAAATCAGCAACAACGGTCTCACCTATACCATCAAGTTGAAGCCCAACGCCAAGTGGTCCGACGGACAACCGGTGACGGCGGAGGATGTGGTGTGGACGATTCAAACGGCCATGAATCCGGATACCGGTTCGGTGCTCATGTCCAATTTTGACCACGTCAAGGACATCAAGGCGTTGGATGATCATACAGTCCAAATCGACCTGAAGTCTGTGTACGCCCCATTCTTGGTGAACCTCAATATTCCCGCGCTGCCGTCGCACATTCTGAAAAATGTGCCGGTGAAACAGCTGCAGAAGAACGCGTACGGCACGGACCCCTCACAAACGGTCACGGACGGGCCGTGGAAGTGGACCAAGTGGGTGCAGAAGCAATATCTGCAATTTGATAAAGATCCGAACTACTGGGGGCCGGCGCCGCATATTCAGACCATCGTGTACAAGATTTACGCGGATCAGAACACCGAGGTTCAGGCGCTGCTCAAAGGCGACGTCGACCTCGACGAGGCGGTGCCGACCACGCAATTGGCGGCTGTGCAGGCGCGGAAGAACATCACCATCATCAATCAACCGGGACCGCAGTTTGAATACCTTGGCTTCAACTTCCAAGCGTCCAACTTCCCCGGCAATTTCGATCCCTTCACGAGCGAGAAGACGCGTCAGGCCATCGCCTACGCCCTTGACCGGGATTCCATGGTGAAGGATATCCTGAAGGGTGTCGGCAATCCCATCAACTCGCCGTTCCTGTTGCCGCCGGTGGGCTGGACGGGCGCGGACGACAAAGCCACACATTACGACTACGACGTGAACAAGGCGAAGCAGCTGCTGCAGGAAGACGGCTGGACACCGGGGCCGGACGGCATTCTGCAGAAAGACGGACACAAGTTCTCGTTCACCCTGCTCTATAATACGGGTAACAGCCGCCGCGAGCAGGTGGCCGCGGTGATTCAGCAGGAACTCCAAGCGGTGGGGATACAGGCGACGCCGAAAGGCATGGACTTCTCTTCATTGGTTGCCAACAATCTGAACCCGGGCAAGTTCCAGGCCGTGCTCATGGGCCAGGTGCTCACACCAGATCCGGACGTGACGCAGTTGTTCAGCTCCAAGGACTTTCCACCGAACGGCGAGAACATGTTCTGGTACAAAGACTCGAAGGTGGACGACTTGCTGGAGAAAGCCGTGTCCACGCTCGACAAGACCCAGCGTGCGCAGTACTATCAACAGGTGGCGGAAGAGCTGTCGCAGAACCTGCCCGTGGTGTTCCTGTACCAATACGGATTGCCGATGGCCTACTCCAGCCGGGTGCATTGGGCGGATGCGGACAAACCGGAAGCCTCGCTGCAGTACGGCTACTTCTACCACATCCAGAACTGGTGGCTGGACTGACGCCATACCGTGTTATCCTGCGAGAATCAACGAGGACAGTGCATCATGCGCTGTCCTTTTTCTACTTTGCGACACAGCTCTGATACACGTCATATTCCAGAAATAGAATGCTTTTCATACTCGATTCCTTTTAATCCGGTCTCGATTATCAATCGATTGACAACTTGTTAAAAGAGGGGGACAATCACAGAGCATGCATCATGATCTGATGAATGAGTAATGGCGCATTCTGTGGGTACATTACGGGTTAGCGCCAAAAAAGGAACGACTCATTCGCAGATCTGGGTTTTAGGGGGTTCAGAGAGTGACAAAGAAACAGAAGTGGCTGCTACCAATCGCGACGCTGTCTGTAACCGGCCTGTTGCTCGCAGGATGCGGTACCGGCGGGAACAACGCGGTCGGTAATACGGACAACGGATCGTTAAATGCCTCGACCGCCACGCCGAAGGATGGCGGCACGCTCGTGGTTTCCTCATTCAGCGACATCGTGACCGTTAACCCGCTGTTTATCGAAGACACGGCGTCCGGCGACATCCAGCAACTGCTGTATGCCAACGTCTACGATGTGGATCGGAAGGGCAACCTCGTCGCGGAACCGTGGTCGCTTGCGGATGGCCCGCTGAAAATCAGTCCGGACGGGCTTACCTACACAGTGAAACTGAAGCCGAACGCCAAGTGGAGCGACGGCCAACCGGTCACCGCAGACGACCTGGTTTGGACCATCAACACGATTCTCAACCCGGCCACCGGCTCGGTGCTTCTGTCCAACTTTGACCACGTCAAGAGCGTGAAGAAGATTGATGAACACACGGTGCAAATCCAACTGAAATCCGTGTTTGCGCCGTTCCAGTATTCGTTGAACTTCCCGGTGCTGCCGTATCACGTGTTGAAGAACATCGCACCGAAAGACCTGGAGAAAAATCCGTACGGAACCGATCCCACCAAGACTGTCACCGACGGTCCTTGGAAGTGGACGGAGTGGAATCAGAAGGAATATCTGAGACTCGACCGCGATCCGAATTACTGGGGTCCGAAGCCGCATATTCAGACCATCATGTATAAGATTTACGCGGATCAGAATACGGAAGTTCAGGCTCTGATCAAAGGCGACACGGACGTCAACGAGTCGGTGCCGATTCCGCAGCTGAACGCGGTGGAAGCGAGGAAGAACATCGACGTCATCCTGAAGCCGGGGCCGCAGTATGAGTATCTCGCATTCAATTTCCAGGCATCTAACTTCCCGGGCAATTTCGATCCGTTCACGGGCCAGAAGACTCGTCAGGCGATTGCGTATGCGCTCAACTGCCAGGGCATGCTGGACAGCGTCCTGCACGGCACCGGTACGCTGCTCAACAGCCCGTTCCTTCCGGCACCCGTGGGTTGGACTGGCGCGGCGACGGCAGGGACTACATACAACTACGATCCGGCCAAGGCGAAGCAACTTCTCAAGGAAGACGGATGGACACCGGGGCCGGACGGCATTCTCCAGAAGGATGGCCACCGGTTCTCCTTCACGCTGCTGTATAATACCGGAAACAGCCGCCGTGAACAGATTGCCACGGTCATCCAGCAGGAACTCAAGGATGTCGGCATCGATTGTCAGCCCAAGGCCGAAGACTTCTCGTCGCTCGTGGCAAACAGCCTGAACCCGGGCAAATTCCAGGCGGTACTGATGGGCCAGAACATGACGGTCGATCCGGACGTTTCCGTCCTCTTCAGTTCGAAGTATTTCCCGCCCAACGGCGAGAACATGGGCTGGTACAAGAACGCGCAGGTGGACAAACTGTTGGCAGAGGGCGACGCCACGCTGGACAAGACCCAGCGGTCGAAGATTTACCAACAGGTCGCGAAGATTATGTCTCAGGATCTGCCGGAGGTCTTCCTGTATCAGTACGGTTTGCCGTTCGCGTACTCCAGCAACGTGCACTGGAACCCGCAGTGGGCGCCGGAACCGTCGCTGCCGTACGGATATTTCTACGGAATCCAAACGTGGTGGGTGGATCGTCAGTCCTAAGCGCGGGGCAAACTTGCATCCAACCTTCGTGTGGGTCGGTCGGCCGCTACGGCCGCTGGCCCACCGTTTGCTTTCGCGGGTAAATCCGCATGGCGCATGCTTCTTGTCGTCATCCGCCGCGGCATGGTACCATATCATATCAGGCGCACTCACTTGACTACACCTGAGGTGGAACGAAATGGCCAAGCACGACGGAAAGGTCCTTGCCCAAAATCGAAAAGCGTACCACGACTACTTCATCGAAGACACCATCGAAGCAGGCATTGTCCTCGTGGGCACGGAGATCAAGTCCATCCGACGCGGATCGGCCAATTTGCGCGACGCCTACGCCCAGGTGGAGGATGGGGAAGTTTGGCTGCACAACATGCACGTCAGCCCGTACGAACAGGGCAACCGCTTCAACCATCAGCCGCTGCGCAGCCGCAAGCTGCTGCTGCACAAGGCGGAAATTGCGCGGTTGGTCGGCGCTTCGCGAGAAAAAGGGTATACCCTTGTACCCACCAAGCTGTACCTGAAAAACGGGTTCTGCAAGGTGGAACTCGGCCTCGCCAAAGGTAAGAAGCTGCACGACAAGCGGGAGGCCATGCGTAAGCGCGACGCGCAGCGCGAAATCGAACGCGCTCTGCGCGATAGAAACCGTTGACGGTGGCTTCACCGCCGGAGGCGGATTGAGCCAATGATGCCAACCGTCCACCATTGCACCTATCTGACGGATGCACTATGATAAAGGTTGTGAATGCACACCCTAGCGGTCCATGCGTCTGACGCAGTGCCTTGGGGCGCGGAACCAGCGCATTGTCCTGGCGCGGATGGATTGAGGGGGTGGCACTGCATGAGCTCCTTTGCCAGCGTGTCCTTGGTTGTGGGACACATCACCCGGAATGTTCGGCATTCCGCATCCAAACACCCACATGGGGGCGTTTTGGATTCGACGGGGATTGTTCGAGCATGAACGGCGGGTCGTGGGGCTGCGAGGCCACGTAAAAAACGCGGATCGAAATTAACTGGCAAAGCTAAGAAGAGCTTCAACAACAACCTCGCCCTGGCTGCCTAATTGGCTCCAGGCCGTTACCTTGTGATGGGTCCGTGATCACCTGGTGACGTCAACGAAACGGACTGGTTAATCGCTGTGCTCGACGGCGGTTAACGAGAAAAACGAGCTCACCTGCAGGCAAGCGTGTGCATCCGCGTGCCGCAGGGACAGGACAATAGATGTACTACACCCGTAGAAGTTCATGTAGCGAGGTCTTCGGACGCGGGTTCGACTCCCGTCGCCTCCACCAAAAAGTAGGGCTCCCGATGAGGGAGCCCGTTACTTTTTGGTGGAGGTAGTCGGAGCGAGACCGTCACGGGTTCGCCCCGCGCGCACGAGCGGCGCATGCGCCGCGAGGAGCACGGCATCTGGTTTAACCGATAAGGTTTAGGCATCTTTAAGACGCGTCTATGCAGTGCAATGGTAAAATTGGGTCGAACTTGACTGGACACCAGTTTGTGTCCTATGATTGCTGAGGCAGGTTTTGTGTTGGGTGATTTGAACGCCGTATCTTCCTCCACATCTCTGTGGAAAGGACGTATTCGATGCTTGGTCGTAAAAGCTACACTCAGGAAGAGCTTGACCACTGTAAGTCTGCGATTGAGCAACAACTTGCGGCGTAGCAAGGTTTATGGGATAAGAGTTCTTAGTGTATCGCACACAAGCGGAATGGATCCCTTCCATAGGAGGAGGCTGCTTTGTCCGAGTTAAGTCAAATGCACGATGTCTATCACGCTGTTGCAGACCCAAACCGCCGAAAACTCATTCGTCTCTTGGCAGATGCGGAAGAATTACCTCTTCACGAGTTGACATCTCAGCTGCCAATAGGTCGCACGGCGGTTTCCAAACACCTGGCCGTTCTTAGAGACGCTGATCTTGTTGTACACAGGAAAGTCGGAAGGGAAACCCGGTATAGGCTGAATCCCGTTCCATTGAGGCAAATTCAAGATTGGGTATCTTATTACGAGAAATTCTGGACCAACAAAATGGTCGCCTTAAATCGATTGTTGGAGGAGGAACAACACACGGGGAAAGACGTGTCACTTCACTTTGAATTCAAGTGTTCAATCGGGAAAGTTTGGGCTGCCTTTACGAATTCAAGCACTCTTGCGAAATGGCTTTATCCAAATGATTTTAAACCGGTTGTTGGTCATAAATTTCAGTTTCGGGCCGAACCGACCCAATGGTGGGATGGAATTATAGATTGTGAAGTAATCGCAGTGGACGAGCCTCATCGGTTATCCTACACGTGGGTGAGTGGAGGGGAAAACACGACGGTTACCTGGACTTTCAAACAGGCCGACGATGGGACGACGCATGTGCACCTCGAGCAAACCGGGTTCCAAGCAGAGCAAGCATTTCATGGAGCATTGTATGGCTGGCAAAGGATGGCCAATCAGCTCGAAAAAGTGCTGGCAGAACGATGAGTGGAATCGCATGAACACCGTGATTTCGTTTGGCATTCGACGGTGCGAATGGGGACAAGAACGATACAAGAGAATGAAAAATTCAATGCAGCGCGTTCGGTGCTGCATTTTTCTGTATTCCATTGTAGAAAACAGATAAGAAGTCAAAAGCGTTTGAGTGCCATAATGAAATTTGTTAGAAAGGGTGAGGCCGATGGAAAAAACAGCGTTAATCACGGGGGCATCGCATGGAATTGGACTTGAGTTAGCAAGAGTGTTCGCTGAGCACGGTTATCGACTCGTTCTCGTCGCTCGAAATGCTCACAGACTGTCGGAAATCAAGGATGAGTTCCAGCAATCGTTCTCTACGTCAGCGGATATCATCGTCAAAGACTTAAGTGAACCCGACGCGCCGAGGGAAGTTTTTGATGAATTAAGGGACAGGAACCTCACCATTCATGCGCTGGTGAATAATGCGGGATACGGTTGGAAGGGACAGTTTGCCGACGGAAATCCGGATACTCAGCTGAACATGATCGATTTAAACGTGCGCGCTCTTACATATTTAACCCGTTTAGCACTTCCCTCCATGGTTGCTGCAAAGAGCGGATATATTTTAAACGTGGCTTCCACGGCGGCTTTCCAGCCGGGACCGCTTATGGCAGTTTATTATGCAACAAAAGCGTACGTACTGTCGTTTAGTGAGGCGATAGCCAATGAAGTAAGAGAATACGGTATTACGGTCACGGCGCTGTGTCCAGGTCCTACGTTCACCGAATTTGCAAGTCGCGCAAATATGTCCACAAGTCGGTTGTTCCAGGGCAGCGGGGTGATGGACGTAAAAACCGTGGCCAGACTGGGATATGAGGGCTTGATGAAGGGGCGAAACATCGTAATTCCAGGGATGCGGAATCGGGTGCTGGCCACAAGTACTCGGTTCGCCCCACGGCGACTCATCACTCGTATTGCGCGGTTCCTGAACGAGGGATAAACGTTTGTCAACGCAGGACTTCATTTGGTACTTCCGTGCACTGGTGCCGCTCTGGGCAGTGACTGTACTTGAATGTCTCTGTCCGGTGCGGTCTCACCCTTTAAGCACTTGGACCGAGGACTCCTGCCTTTCGCCAAAACAGCGGGGATTCCGATGAGGGGCCCCGCATTGATCATTAAAATTCAGCCATCTCCAGCACAACCGGACAGTGATCGCTTCCCAATACGTGCGAATCAATGCGAGCGTCGACGATGAAGGGTCGGAGTCTCGATGAAACGAGAAAGTAGTCGATTCGCCATCCGATGTTCCGTTCTCGCACTCTGGGCATGTTGGACCACCAGGTGTAGGCGTCCGTGCGGTCGGGATGAAGATATCGGAAGGAGTCCGTGAAACCGGAGTGCAGGAGCAGCGTCATCTTTTCGCGTTCTTCATCCGTAAATCCGGAGTTGCCGCGGTTTGATTTCCAATTCTTGATGTCAATCTCCTGATGGGCAACATTCAAATCGCCGCAGATGATGACGGGCTTCTGTGCGTCAAGCTCCAGCACGAAGTTTCGAAATACATCTTCCCATTCCAGTCTGTATGCGAGCCTCGACAGATCGCGTTTCGCATTGGGCGTGTAAACGGTCACGAGATGGAAGGATTCAAACTCGAGCGTGATGATCCGTCCCTCAGGCTCCGTCTCTTCCTGCAGACCGTAACGTACGTTGATTGGCGTCATCTTGGAAAATACAGCAGTTCCGGAGTAGCCCTTCTTGAGCGCATAATTCCAGTACTGCCTGTATTCCGCTCCAAGGTCCAGATCAATCTGCCCTTCCTGCAGCTTCGTCTCCTGAACGCAGAATATGTCCGCACCGATATGGTTGAAATAGTCGAGGAAACCTTTATTTACGCACGATCTCAGACCGTTCACATTCCAGGATACCAGTTTCAGCGTGAATATCCCCTTATCCTTTTCATATTCGGTCCCAGTTTAGCATAAACCGCGTCAGTCGGGGCGCATTGAACATGGGCGACTGTGAGATGTGTTCACCATGCATCTACCGGATCGTCTATAATTATCTGTATTGGATGAAAACTGTGAAATAGTGGAGGTGGGGAATGGAGAATATCCTGCAACAAGCCGGACTCGAGCCGCTGCATTCCGCAGACAGCCGGAGATCGCATATCGTGACCTGGTGCCAAAAGGCCTGGAAATCGCAATGGACGGCGGACATTTCTCTGCTGCTGGTCGCACTCATTTGGGGCACCACGTATGTCGCCTCCAAGGATGTTGTATCCAGCGTGCCCGTGTTGGAGTTTCTCGGCATTCGATTTGCGTTGACCACCATTCTCATGCTGCCGCTGACGATGGGCGCAATTCGGAGTGCGGATACAACCACGTGGATCACCGGCATCGTCCTCGGACTATCTCTCTTTTCCATCTTCACCCTGGAGACGTTTGGGGTGGCGAACACCTCGGCTGCCAACGCGGGGTTCATCATCAGTCTGTTTGCTGTCATGGTGCCCATTGTGGACAGTATGGTGTATCGTAGGCGGCCGAAAATAGGCATATTTGGCGCGGTGGGTCTGTCCGTGCTGGGGACGGCCATGCTGACGCTGCATGGATACCACATCAACACGGGAGATTTTCTCATGTTGGGCGCAGCGCTCTGCCGCGCGATTCAGATGACCATAACGAAGAAGATGACGGACGGGAGAAAGATGGACTCTGGAGCGCTCACCACGATGCAACTGGGCATGGTCGCAGTTGGATCTGGGATTGTGAGTTTGTTTCAACATCCATCCGTTGCGCATCTCACACCGTCCTTTTGGCTCATCACGGGATATCTCGCCGTCTTTGCCACCATGTTCGCCTTTTTTGTCCAGCTCACCATGATTCGCCGCACGTCACCGGCTCGCGTGGCGGTCCTCATGAGTAGTGAACCCGTGTTTGCCGCCGCCTGTTCGGTCCTTCTCCTTGGGGAACGCCTATCGGTGGTCTCCATGGTGGGTGGACTCTGTATCGTCGTCGCGATGTTGTGGGGGAGAAGACTTTCTTAACGAGGCCGAAATAGTTCAACGGACATCGTCCGGAGGACGCCATCGAAGCAGGGACATTTGCGAAAGGTCTTACGAGACCATGGACGTATGGTGGCGCCTCTTCTCGCATGATATCCTACAAAGTGCACGAGTGACATGCGAAAAGAGGCGTACCTGTGAACGCAAAGCAGTTGTTGGCATCCAACCGAAACTACCGCAATCTTTGGCTGGCTTCCACAGGCAGTCAGTTCGGGAACTGGTTCAATGAAGTGGCTCTGGCGCAGGTGACCCTGACGCTGACACATTCGGCGGCAGCCATGGGATTTGTTCTTCTCTGTCGGTCTTTGCCATCCGTGATTCTTGGGCCGCTTGCTGGACCATTCGTGGACCGGCTCCCCAAGAGACGCGTTCTGATGTTCACCGACATGGTGCGCGCGTGCTTTGCCATCTCTCTCATTTTATCGGTCGTGTTGCACGCGAGTTGGATCCTGTACGCGAACTCCGCTCTGCTCGGTGTATCCGGTGTGCTTTTTTCGCCCTCGTGGAATGCGGCCATGCCACTCATCGTCTCCCAGGATGAGTTGGCGATTGCCAACGGTCTTGAATCTCAAGCGAGCGGGTTGATTCAAATTGTCGGTGCGGCCATAGGTGGCATCGTATCCGCCACCATCGGCCCTGGCCTTTGCTTCAGCATGAACGCTGCGTCTTATCTGTGGTCCGCATGGCATATTTTTCGATGCCATTGGCAGGAAGAAGGTCGGACAGGGGCGCGCGGTGACGGATATGTTCAATCTCTCAGGGCCGGTTTCCAAGCTGCGTTGCACAACTGAGCGGCTCGCGCCATCCTTCTCATCGGCATCAGCTGGGGATTGGCCGGCGGTGGGTACAACATTCTCATCCCGGTGCTCGGCCAGCAGGTCTACCATATGGGCGGGCTTGGCATCGGGCTTCTGTACGTCATGGATGGCGTGGGGGTCCTCACCGGATCGTACGCGGTCAATCGATTCGTGGGCCGGCGACGTGGTCGGGCTATCTTTTGGTATGGCGTGGCCTATCTGACTCAGGCATTGTTTTTCGGTGCGATGACACAGTTCACCGTCTTCGCCTGGGGAGCGCTGATGCTCTTGTTGATGCGCGTTAGCTCTGGGATTATCATTCCACTCGATACATACCTGCTGCAAACGAGCACCGATGCGGATGTCCGCGGTCGGGTGTTTGCGCTGCACGGGGCCACGTACGGTGGCGTGATGCAGCTTTCCTACGTCATGATGGGCATGGCGCTTTCGAGATTCGGGATTCCGACCATCGGTCTCGGCATCGGGGCGATGTCGCTGCTCTGCGGCATAACGTGGTTAGCACAGTTTGGACACAGGACCGGAACAGTGATCAACAGAGAATGAGCCTCATCCCACGTTTGAAGCCTTTCGTCCCAAATCCGGATCAAGTCCGTGAGAATTGGGGTTGACACAGTCCGCAAACCTCGAGCGCGTCGTCAGTTCTCGCCCGATGGCGCGCGCGTATCGTTTGCGGTTCGGTGACACGGGTGTGATGGAAGAGGAGATTGTTCCCGAGTACCTTGGGTGATTCGACGGCGCTACCCGTCCTTCCATGCTCTGTGCAGCCGACGAATTCCCTCCTCAATGTCAGCTTCCGGCGAACTCGCGTATGTCAGACGCACGTACCCAGGCCCGGCTCCGTACACAGATCCGGGGGCAATGACCACACCGCTGCGAATCGCCCTCTCCGCTAAATCCCTGTCACGAACGGGATGTTTCATCTTGCCCCAAATGTGATAACTGCCCTGAGGGATGGTGAACGTCAAGTCATCTCCGAAATAGCGGTGAAGGCAATCCACCATGATGTTTCTGCGCTTCGTCAACTCCGACCGAAGTCTCCGCACATTCTCCGCCCAGATGCCCGTTGCGAGCACCTGCTCAGCAATGGCCTGCGTGATGCCGCTGATACCAAAGTCCATCTGCTCCCGCACGCCCGCGATGCGGTCAATCACGGTGGTTGGCCCAGTCATCCAGCCCACCCGAAGCCCGGGGGCAAACGTCTTCGACAAAGTCCCCAGATAGATCACCTGTTGATCCGCACCCGCCATGGCGGCCAGTGGTGGTGGCGGGGGAGGGTTGCCATCCAAGGTCAGGGCGCCATGGGCATCATCCTCCACAATCGGGATGCGCAGGTCCGCGCAGATGTCGATGAGCCTCCGTCTTCGCTCGGGGGTCAACAGGGTTCCTGTGGGATTTTGATGCGTCGGGGTCACGAAGACCATGCGGATTCTGTGCCTGCGATGCAGGGCCATCACTTCATCGGGCACCAACCCATCCTCGTCGACGGGAAGCGGAAACATGCGCACGCCGGCCGATGCGAAGAGCGGAAGAGAGTAGGCATACGAGGGTTTCTCCAAAGCCACTGCGTCGCCGGGACGAAGCAGACTTTGCGTGACGAGATGCAGTCCCTGCTGCGATCCCGCCGTGATCAGGATGCGATGAGCAGGCATGCGGATGCCGTAGTGGTCGGCGAGGTGTCGGGAGACGGTGGATCGTAAACTTTTTTCGCCGCGCGGATCGCCGTATCCCAGTTGCACTTGCGGAGGGAGTTCTGCGGCCAACGCTTGCAGTTGTTTGACGGGCCACAGTTCCGGCGCCATTTCGCCTCGAGCCAGATTGATGTTTTCGGCTCTTCGGTTCTCCTCCCAGAGCAGACGAACCAAGGGCAGTGTGGGTTGAAAGATGCCCTGTGACACGTAGCCCGCCCAGTCCGGCGCACGAAACTCCAGTCCCCACGCATCTTCGCTGACGCGGGTGCCGCTGCCTTGTTTGGAGCGGATGAAGCCCCGGGCACGGAGTTCATCGTAGGCAACGCTGACCGTACTTCGATTGACCTGGAGCTGCTCCGCCAATTTGCGCTCCGCCGGCAACAGCGTTCCGGGGGCCAATTCGCCGCTGCGCACCCGTTCCTCGATGTATCTGACAATCTGACGGTACACCGGTTCGCCGTCGGTGATTTTCAGACGCACATCCATCGGTCATGCCCCTCTCTTGATGGATTCCATGGTATCCGAATTGGATGGGAAAAGTCATCTCCAATTGGCTGGGTACAACGGAGATTCACACCGTTACGCTGAGACTGACATCCCAGCAGAAGTGAGGCGGTTGTATGAATAGGACGGGGAATCCAGCTCAAATGCCAACCCGGCAGTTGGAAACCCGGGGATTATTGTATGGGCTCGTCGGAGTGGTGGTGTTCAGTTTGACGCTGCCGGCTTCTCGGGTGGCGGTTGGATGGTTCGGAACCATCGTTGTCGGCCCGGGTCGGGCACTTGTTGCCGCTGTATTTGCTGCCAGCATGCTCTGGCTCAAGCATGAGAAATTGCCGGATAAGCGGTATCTTCCCGGACTCATCATCATTGTGATTGGCGCCATATTTGGCTTTCCTCTGCTGACGGCGTGGGCGATGGATCGGGTGCCCGCATCCCACGGCGCTGTGGAACTGGCGCTGCTTCCGCTGGCCACCGCGGCCGTATCCGCACTGCGGCACGGCGAGCGGCCTTCATGGAAGTTTTGGGGATGCAGTGGCGGCGGAGCGCTGACTGTGGCCGTATACAGTGGCCTTTCGGGGTTCGGTGGTTTCCGTTTCGTGGACCTAGCGCTGCTCGGCGCTGTGGTCATAGTTGCCTTTGCGTACGCGGAAGGCGGGCGAATGTCCAGTGATCTTGGAGGATGGCAGGTGATTGCCTGGTCGGTGGTGCTGGCTGCACCGGCGGTGGTCATTGTGCTGGCATTAGACCTTGTATTCGGTGGCATGGCACACATTCACGCCTCCTGGATGGCGTGGGCCGGGCTTGTGTATCTCGGGGCGGGCAGCCAGTTCTTTGGCTTTGTGGCATGGTACACGGGGATGGCGCTCGGCGGTGTGGCACGGGTCAGTCAGTTGCAGTACCTGCAGCCGTTTTTCACCATCCTGTTCTCTTGGTTGTTGCTTGGAGAGCCACTCACCATTCCGACGGTGCTGGCGGCGATGGTTGTGGTGCTGTGGGTGGCGTTGGGGCGGTGGACGTCCATTCGCGCCAAGTCGGGGAATGAGCAGACCGATGCAGTGGTGCATCCATACACGGACGAGGCGTAAGACGATGGACGTATGGTGAGCCTGGATGGTACGTGTTATTATGGGAGAAATATGAAGGATAACGTCTTCATCCAGGGGGGAGTGGCACATGCACAGCCTCGTGGTCGGTGGAACCGGGATGTTGGCGGGGGTTACAACGTGGCTCGCCCAACAGGGGTACACCGTCTCGGTGGTCAGCAGACGAGCAGGCCGATTCTCTGATGAAATACCGGCTGGCAGGATCCACGCGATCACCGTGGATTATCGGGAGTCAGAGACGCTTCGACAACGTATTGACGAAGCCGTTTCGCTGCATGGCCCCATCCAATTGGCGGTGTTTTGGATTCATACGGATGCTCGCGACGCGTTCCGCGTGATCTCCGAAGAGGTCTCGCGCCATGCCTCGGCTCCATGGAGACTCTTTCACGTACGTGGAAGCGCGGCGCATCTGAACCCAGAGCCGCCGCAGGTACCGCCGAATTGCCGGTATCGAGAGGTTGTGCTGGGCTTCGTCATCGAGGGAAACCGGTCTCGATGGCTCACTCATGAGGAAATATCGGGCGGCGTGATGGATGCCATACGAAAGGATGGCGAGCGAACTGTGGTGGGCACGCTGGAGCCCTGGGATAAGCGGCCGCTGTAGAAGAGGACGGCATCCTCCAAGGCTTACGTCCACGGAGAATCGGTGGAGGATGCGGAACCATGTCGTTCAACGTAGACGGGCAAGGTCACGCAGCCATGTCCGTCAATCGTTTGGATTCACAATGGCGAAGTGCAAATGGTCTTCCCACTGACCGTTGATCTTCACATTCTTCTTGGAGAGTCCTTCCTTATGGGAACCCGCTTTCTCCAGCACTCGGATGGATCCCGCGTGATGCGGCATGACTCCGGCTTCAATTCGGTGCAGTTTGAGGACGTGAAAGGCATGGTCAACGAGTAGCTGGACGGCTTCTGTCGTATATCCATGTCCGCTGTGGCTGCTGTCGATATAATATCCCAGCCAGCAGGATTGCAGAGGGCCTCGAAGAACGTCCGTCAACTCGATGATGCCAATCAGTTCATCGGTGTCTATCAGTAAAATACCGAACGTGTATTGTTCGTCTCTTTGCATTTTTTCGAGACTGGTTCGGATGCGTTGCAGTTGATGGCTCTCGGTGTAGAACACCTCGTCCCTTCGTGGTGTGTATCGCTGCCAGAACGCCCGATTCCGCAGATGGATGTCGACCAATGGCTTTGCGTCAGATTCTTTCAGATATCGCAAGTAGATTTTTCGGCCCATCAACTTCACTCAGTTATGCCTCCCGGCGGCAACCATTTCTCCGAACACAGCGTAACCGAAAGGAGCCAATGGCGTCAAAGGGAGCAAGGAGGTGCGTTCATGAACCTTGTCATTCGCCCGGTGGAGGTCCGTGATGCGCGTGCGATTCACCGGATTCATCTACAGGAACAGGTGATGCCGTATATCCTGTCGCTTCCGAGCGACCGGATTGACCAACTCGAAGAGCGGTATCGCAAGCTCGGCAACAACCACCATGAGTTTGTCGCGGAAAGCGACGGAGAGGTGGTCGGCCATGCTGGACTTGTGCAAATGTCTGGAAGAAGGTCGCATACGGGTATGTTCTACATCGCCGTGGATGCCGCGCACCACGGGTGCGGAATAGGAACGGCGCTTCTCACAAAGATTCTCGACTTGGCGGATCACTGGCTGATGCTCGAACGCGTGGAATTGGGCGTCCTGGTGACAAATCTGCGCGCCAAGGCGCTATACGAACGATTCGGCTTTGTCGTCGAAGGGAAAAAGACCGGGGCCATCCGCAGCGCCGGACGGTTCGTGGACGAAGTCCTCATGAGCCGGTTGCGTCCGAATGGGCTGCTGTCGGACGTGGATAGGACAAAGGACCACAGCGCCCCCTGTGACGAAGGAGCAAAGCGCGTGACCGAATGACGAATCGGTGAGTTCGAGGTTGGCGACATTTATAGTGTGCCTATGACCTTGGAAAGCGGAGCCAGGGCGAGATAGAGCTAGTAAGCATCATCCATTTGCCATACACGAGCTGCCATGAGGCTCGATCCGGTCAGGTTGACTTTGATTAACTTTGACAATATGGCGTGACCGAGCTACTTTCATCTTGTAAGCGCGCTTACAAAACCGGATGGTGGTGCGGTACTCCACGGACACTGCGGCAACGTTGCTGACAGCACGATTCGTTTCAGAATCTGTAACGATTAGACGTTGGAGGTGTCGTTCTATGAAGTGGAGAAACTGGATCAACGCTCTCATTGGCATCTGGTTTATTCTGGCTCCTTGGTTGCTCGGATTTTCGCATCTGTCCGGCGCCACCTGGACAAGTGTGGTCATTGGTCTGGTGCAGACCGCCGCTTCGATTTGGGCGGCGTATGAGGAAAAGGTGGGGTGGGCCACCTGGCAGAACTGGGTGTCGCTCATCACGGGTCTGTGGTTCATTATTCAGCCGTTCGCTCTGTCTCTGACAGCGAACGGGGCAGAGACATGGACCGGAGTCATCTTGGGGATTGTTACAATCATCTTGAACCTCTGGACCATGGCGGAGGGCAAGGACAGCTCTGGCCGTCGCGTCAGCAGCGGCAGAGCGAACACTTCCGCGTAATGCGTCGTTCAAGCGGCATGGGGATATTCACTGCAGAACGTCGGCATCGCCCGGATGGGCGGTGCCGACGTTGGTGATTTCCTGGCGGTCACTTCACAACCACCGCTCGGATGAATTGCAACGGATGTTGTTCCACAAGCTGGTCGGCCGGGTATTTGCGGCACACCTCATCACCCCGCTCCATCAGGTGCTGGATCATCTCCTGGCGGGCGCGCCACGGCAACTCGGACATCTGTTCATCGAACAAGTTCGCAATCTCCACGAAAAACTTCACGACGGTCCGCGGCGATGTGTAATGCACTTCGTCACTCAGGTCGCGCAATTCTTGTATTTGGTAGAATGGTTTCATCGCGGCTGGCACCGTGTCCGGTCCTGGCAGTGTATCCTGACTCTTGGACGGTCCGCGTTGGGTGAGCAACGGTGCAAACCACTCCACGAAAAACGGGTTCTGAGCTGGAAAATGCAATGGGTACAATGTGACAAACGTTCCTCCCGGCTTTAGGACCCTGGCAATTTCCCGAACCGTTTCCTCAATATTGGTCAGATGCAAAAACGCGCATCCAATCACGGTATCAAACGTGTTGTCTGGGAACGGCAGGCGCTCCGCTTTTGTTTGCACCACTTCCACCCAATGGGCCTGATGCGCCTCGCACTTCCGGCGCACGGCCGCGAGCAAACTCGTGGACGGATCTGTAGCCACCAACCGTCCATGCGGTCCCACCTTCTTATACAAACCGGCCTCGAAAGTCAATGCACCGTTCCCGCAGCCCAGTTCCAGGACGTGCATGCCCAGTTGAATGCCGCTCTGATCCACGAGCATGGATCGGTAAAGATGGGAATTCGGAAACAAGGTTTCCATTATCGAGGAGATGTCCTCCACTTTGTTGAAATTATTGAGTTGAATCAATTGAGAACGAAACTTCAGATATCTGGATTCGCTGAAAATCTGTTCTATGACGCGAAGCGCGTCCTTCCCCGCAGGCGTCAGACGCAGCGTGTCCGTTTCCGGATTTCTCTCCACCGTCCCGAGTGAAATCGCAGCATCGAGTTCCTGGCGGAGCGTCTCTGTGCCCCAAGGTCTGTGTAAATGCCCTTGTACAAACTCGTCCGCTTGCATCGAGCCGTAAAACTCGAGAGCATGCAGGTTTTCATATATGGCGGTTAATAAGTAAAACTTCACATAATCGATGGGTTCCACCAGGGAAAGAAAGTTGGTCATGAGTCGCTCCGACACACTCACCATTTCCTCCGTGACGTCCAGTTGTCCGAGCTCCAAGTGACTCAAGTAGACCGCTGTACCGCAGAGCGTCTCATAAATTGCGGCCCAAGCCTGATCTTTTGGAATGGGATAGTTGTTGGTGTGATTCAACCGCCACTCCGGACTCCAGTACTGGTTGGCCAATCGGGTTGCCGTCGCCTGCATCTCCGTTTGTAAATGAGACGGGATTCGGTTTTGCCCGTCTCCCCAGGTGAGCCACGGCGCAATCACGATATCCTGCTTGACCACTGTCTTTGCCACATCAATGAGAGCATCTAAATTGTTCATCATTGCCACCCCCGTTGACCGTGTATTTCGGTATGTCGCACACAATATCCTCTATGGACAAATATTCGGAACGGATGGTGCGTTGCACAAAATGTTATATTTATCCAAAAGAAGCGGATGCTTTTCGATGTTTTCGTTATCCATCGTTCGAGGAATGGGTGAAATGGGAGCTAGGACCTCGGTCGCAATCGATTCAGACTTAAGTATGGACTATGCAGATTTCTGTTGATGTTCGTAACAGTGTTATGTTATATTCGGCGCGTCGGCGCGGGGTTTCGAGAATCACGCGCTGAAAGATGTGCTCGATGCTCTGAATAACGCTGAGTTTGACATGTTGCAGAATCATGTGAACTGCATCAGGTCGTGCAAGGCGAAACAAAGTGCACCGTATGAGCGTTGCGGGAACAGAACACTGTTACAATCGCCGGGTGCACGAACCAGCGTTCTGGCGTTGTTCATATTCAGTTCGCAATTGTGCGCTATTGTCCATGCAGACAGAATGAGTGAGGAGGAATCGCGGTGTCGAAGAGAAACGCAAGCGAATCGACGCTAGCCCACGATACCTGGGCCGTCGAAGCGCGCGGACTCGTGAAGCAGTTTGGCGACAATCGGGCGGTGGATGGAGTCGACCTGACCGTCCGCGCCGGAACCATCTACGGAGTGCTCGGGCCGAACGGGGCTGGGAAAACCACCACCATCCGCATGTTGGCCACGTTGCTTCGACCGGATGCCGGATGGGCGCGCATCTTCGGATATGACGTCGTGAAAGAACCGCAAATTGTCCGCCAGTTGATTGGCGTGACCGGCCAGTATGCATCGGTCGACGAATCGCTCAGTGCGACGGAGAACCTGATTATCTTCTCCCGGCTGCTGGGCCTGGGACGGGCGGAAGCGAAGCGAAAGGCCGCGGAGCTGCTGGAGGAATTTGGGCTGACGGAGGCGGCGAAACGGCCATTGAAGAATTTTTCCGGCGGCATGCGCCGGCGGCTGGATTTGGCGGCGAGCCTGATTGCGCAGCCACCGCTCATCTTCCTGGATGAACCGACAACCGGGCTCGATCCCCGGACCCGCGCCCAGATGTGGGACACCATCCGCAGGCTGGTGAAGACCGGATCAACGGTGCTGTTGACCACGCAGTATCTCGACGAGGCCGACCAACTGGCGGATCGAATTGCGGTGATTGATCGCGGGCGGGTTGTCGCCGAGGGCACTGTCGATGAGCTGAAACTGTCGGTGGGTACGTCGTCTCTGCAACTGCGCGTCCAGAGTCCGACGGACATGGATCGCGCGCGCCAGATGGTGGATCAGGTGCTTGGGGTGAAGTCCGTTGTCTCGCCGGAGGCGGGAAAAATCACGGCGTCGATGGCGAACGCGGACCAGGTGACCGATCTGTTGATCCGCCTTCGCGAAGCGCGGATTCATCTGGCTGAGATGAGCGTGCAAAAACCGAGCCTCGACGAGGTGTTCCTGACCATCACCGTGCACGGGGTGAAAGAACGCGAATCCGCGGCGGTGGAAGATGAACACGAATTGGAGGTGACCCGCGTATGAGCAACGTTTCCATCACACCGGAGATCAGGCGATCCCTGAAGAACCACACAAGCCTCTCTCAATCGGTGCGCAACTCATTCACCATGGCCTATCGCGGCCTGCTGAAGATTCGTCGCACCCCCGAGCAGTTGTTTGACGTGACGTTCCAACCCATCATCTTCACGCTGATGTTCACCTATATCTTTGGCGGGGCCGTTTCCGGCAACGTGTACAATTACCTGCCCATCATCATTCCCGGCAACCTCGTGCAAACCGTCATCACGACATCGATTGTCACCGGCGTACAACTGCGGGAAGACATGGACAAGGGGGTGTTTGACCGCTTCAAGTCGCTGCCGATTGCGCGCATCGCGCCACTGGCAGGCGCACTGTTGGCCGATACCGTTCGGTATACCATCGCGACGGTGCTCACCTTTGCGATGGGCTACATCATGGGGTATCGCCCCAACGGAGGCTTCGGCCACGTGGTGCTGGCGGGGATTCTGGTGATTGTGTGTTCGTGGGCGGTCAGCTGGATCTTCGCGTTCTTTGGCGTGATTGCTCGCACCGCATCGAGCGTCCAGGGCATCTCCATGCTCATCCTGTTTCCGCTGACGTTCTTGTCCAACGCGTACGTACCGGTTGACACAATGCCCAAGTGGCTGCAGTGGTTCGTTCACGCCAACCCGATTTCGCACCTGGTCTCCGCGGTGCGCGACATGGTCAACACGAGCGCCTTCGGTGGGAGCGACCTGGTTATCTCGCTCGTTGGCGCGGCCATCATCGTGGCGCTCTTTGCGCCGCTCACCGTGCGGGCCTACATGCGCCGCACCTGAAGCGCTGGCGTGCGACAGCTCGGATATCCGACGCGGAGAAGGAACTCATTCTGCGGGATGAAGATCTGCGGCTGGCGCTCGGCATGGTGGTCGCACAAAAGGAATAATGGACGAACACCCACACAGGAGCCCTTCGAGGCTCCTGTTTTGCGTAGAGCTGCATGGTGGTCAAGACAATCATTGTCAAGTATACTTGACGAGAGTAAATGATGATTGCGATCCGGTCCGCCAACATTGGCGCAACCAAACCATCGCCTTCGGGCGGTCTACGGAGGAGACCAACGTGGAGCAGAGGCGCGGGATGCTGAACAACCGAGTGCGTCTGTTGCGGGAGCGAAGTGGGTACTCCCAGGCGGAGCTGGCGCGCCGCGTGGGCGTAACGAGGCAGGCGCTGAGCCTGGTGGAGTCCGGGCAGGTGATCCCGAGCACGGTTGTGGCGCTGCGACTGGCGCGCGTGCTCGGGGCATCGGTGGAGGACGTGTTTTTCGAGGAGCCGTTGAGTGAGCCGCTGCGGGTGGTCAGCGTGTCGGGACACCCGATGGAGGTCGGCGACAGGGTCCTGGTGTTGGAGCGCGGGGGGAGGCACGTGGCACGGCGGGTGCCGGAGAATGGGGGCGGGTATGCGCAGATTGCGCCCGCGGTGGGTGTGGTCTTGGAGTGTTTGCCGGATGGACGCGTCACGATTGCGCAGCCACCGGGACAGTCGCTCTGGCCCTCCGCCGTGGTGGCGGGCTGTGACATCGGGCTCGGGCTGTTGGCGGAGCACGCGAAGGTGCGGGGCACCCGGACTCCGCCGTCACTGAATCCGGTCTGGGAAAACGCGGACAATGAGCGTGCGCTGCGCCACCTCGCGGACGGACTGGCGAATGTGGCGGCGGTGCATTTTCCGGCCGCGCGGCCGCCGGTGCCGGATGTGCGGATGGGCGCTCTGATACGCATGCACTTTGCCTCGTGGTCAGTGGGATGGTTCGTGAAGCGCGGGAATCCTGCCGGATTTCGGCACGTGGAGGATTTGGCCAGCGGTCGTCTGCGGCTTGCCAATCGTCCGCAGGGATCTGGCGTACGGGCCCTGTTGGACCGATTGCTTGCGGAGGCGGGCGTGGATAGTGCGGTCATCCCCGGCTATACGTGGGAACTGCCCGGGCACCTGCAGGTGGCCGAGGCGGTCGCGAACGGCCTCGCCGACGTGGGTATTGGCATCGCCAGCGCCGCCGCGTTGACAAAGCTCGATTTTGTGTCCATTCAGGAGGAGGTCTGCGAGCTTTGGATCCCGGAAGCTGAGTTGGACACCCATGCCGTGCAGCTTCTGTGTGAAACGCTGCAGTCCGACGTGTTCCGGTGGGATCTGGAACGGTACGGTCCATACGACGTGTCGCGGACCGGGATGCAACATGCAGGGGAAAGGGAGAAAATCGAATGAGTTCAAAGATTCGCAAGTTTGCACGGACGTTTGCCCTCTGTGCGTCGGTCGTGATGGCCGCGGCGGGCTGCGGGACCACCACAACAAACACAGCGGCCGCCGGGAACGCGGCCGACAAATCCCGAGCGTCCGGTGTGGCGTCGGTGGCGTACGCAGGATCACTGCAGTTGGTGAACGACCAGGTCGTCGGGCCAGCCTTCACCCGGGCCACGGGAATTTCGTACCAGGGACGGGGCGGGGGCTCGTACGCCGTGGCGCAATTGATTGCGGGACACGAGATCACCCCGAACGTGTTTATGAGCATCGGCACCGGACCGGTGAAAGTGATCAATCCAGCCTTCACCACGTGGGCGGTCGGCTTCGCCAGCTCGCCGCTGGTCATCGCGTACTCTCCCGAGAGTCCGTACGCGCGTCAAATGGAAGCCATAGCGAAAGGAAAAGCGCCGCTCTCAACATTGTTTACGCTGATGGCACAGCCGACGTTTCACCTCGGTCGGACGGATCCGAACACAGACCCGCAGGGACAATATTTCATCCTTATGCTGCACCTGGCGGAGCAGGCCCTGAAGCTGCCCGCGGGCACCGCCGACAAGATCCTCGGCGGCGTGAACAATCCCCGGGAAATTTTCGACGAACAGACCATCCTCTCCAGACTGCAGGCGGGGCAGTTGGACGCGTCCAGCGCGTATCTGCCGGAGGCGGTGCAGCGTCACCTGCCCTACATCCAGTTGCCGGACACGGTGAATCTGGGCAATCCGGCCGACGCCGCGACGTATGCGAAGCAGTCGCTGCGCCTTTCGAATGGCAAGGTTGTCACCGGCGCGCCGATTGAAGTGTACATTACCGCGCTGAAAGGCACGCCAGCCACCGCAGCGGGTGAGGCGTTCGTGCGATTTATCCTGTCGCCCCAGGGGCAACAACTGTACAAGCAAGCGGGCTACACGCTGACGCCCCCCATCGTGTACGGCCAAAAGCGCGACATTCCGTCGTCCATTCTCGGTGAACTCGGGCAGGTGCAGTAGACCGTGCGGCGCGTGGTTCCTGGTGCCTGGATGGTTCGCTTCAGTGCCTTACTGTGCGCCGTGTTTCTCCTGCTGCCGCTCGCATCGCTCGCGCAGCATGTGGGCGCTCGCGCCATTGTGAACGCGTGGCGGATGGGCGGACGATCCGCTGTGATCACGTCGATGACGTGCACGATGCTGTCAATGGCCGTGATTCTCGTGTTTGGGACGCCGCTCGCGTACATGATGTCCCGCCGGCGAACGCCGTTTTGGCGACTGGTCGAATTTCTGATGCTGATTCCGCTGCTCATGCCCCCCCTCGTCATCGGGCTGTTGTTGATGTACGTGTACGGTCCGTACGGCGGCATCGGTCGGGCGCTGTCCCAGCTGGGCCTGGTGGCCACCAACAGTGCGCTGGCGGTGGTGCTGGCGCAGGTGTACGAAGCGCTGCCGTATTATCTGTTCGCGGCTCAGGCGGCGTTCAGTCAGGTGGACAGAGGCGTGGAGCGGGCATCGTTGTCGCTCGGGATGGGGCCGCTGGCGACGTTTCGACGCGTGACCGTTCCGCTGGCGCTGCCGGGCCTTTGCGTGGGGCTCGCGATGGCCTTTGCGCGAGCCATCGGGGCGTTTGGAGCCGTGATTGTCATGGCGTACTATCCGAGCACGCTGCCCGTCAGCATTTGGATTTCCCTGCAGGAACAGGGGTTGCCGGCCGCCTTGCCGCTGGCGGTGCTGTTGTTGGTGGTGGCCCTACCGTTGCCGCTGTTGGTCGTGTTGTGGAGGCGCATGCGAGATGCTTCAAGTCCAGTGTGAGATTCCTCGGCGTTCGTTTGTGATTCACGCGGCGTTTGACGTGGGCGAAGCGGAAATCTTCGCGCTGTTTGGGCCGTCCGCCGCAGGAAAGTCGAGCATTCTATCCGCCATTGCCGGGTTTGAGCCAGACGCCCGTGGCATCGTCACGGTGGATGGGAACCCGTTGCTCGACACGACGCGTCGTCCCCCCCTGCATCTTCCGCCGTGGCAGCGGAGGGCGGGGTATGTCGAGCAATCGCCGCACTTGTTCCCCCATCTCACCGTGCTGGACAATCTTCGCTTTGGCGTCCGCGATGCGGATGCCAACGATTTCATGGCTCAACTCATTGAACGGTTTGGACTGTCCGGCCATCTCGGCGAGAAACCATACCAGCTGTCCGGTGGCTTGGCGCAGCGGGTGGCGATGGCCCGGGCGGTGGCGGCTCGCCCCCGTCTGCTGCTGCTCGACGAACCCCTGTCTGCACTCGACTGGCCCACCCGACGTCAGTTGCAGGATGTGTTGGTGGCGTTGCATCGTGACCTCCACATCCCTGTAGTGTTGGTGACGCACCAATTGGCGGAGGCACAGCGCATGGCGCACCGAATCGGCGTCCTGGATGAAGGGGAGCTCTTGCAGATGGGTTCCGTGGACGAAGTGGTGACGCGGCCCGCGACGCCACGCGTGGCCGCGCTGGTGGGGTACACGGCATTCCTTCCCATCGAGGGACGGGTGGTCGCCGTGCATCCTGAACGGGTGGTCCTCGGCGCGCGGCCCCACCTCGGGCCCGTGTTGACCGGCGTCGTTGAGCGGATGACCTGGCTTGAGGGGCGGCGTGTGATGGACGTGCGGCTGGCGCAAGGGGGGCGGATTGAGCACATTCCCCTGCACCCACTGGATTCGGTAGATCTCGGACAGGCCGTGGAGATGACGCTGGTGGAGCCGCCTGTGTTCAATGCGCGTTAAGGGATCCGCCACACACAGTTGCGGATCCCAGGCGATGGACCACGGGGCGATTTTCAAATGCTTCCGTTGGGTGTACGATGTTTCAAGGGACGTATCACGGTTATCGAACGAGCGAGGAGAAGATAGCCAGTGCGTTGGTGTTCGAATGGGTGAGGGCGAACACTCTCTTCGGTCTGAAATTTCATATTTTTTCATCTCGTAGGCACTCCCGCAGCCTACAAGGTGTGCCATAAGGTGTGGGTGTGTCTGATCACTTCGTCGTGAGGTGCACCTCGGTGGCGATGGCGGAGTGGACAAGACAACGCGCAAAGGAGATACAGGCGATGAAGAGCAGTAAGCAGACCGCCGAGCACTACACGTGGGGGAGCGGATGCGATGGTTGGCACCTGGTCAAGCGTGAGAATCTCAGTGTGATTCATGAACGGATGCCGCCAGGCACGTCGGAGGTCAGACATTATCACAACCGTTCCCGGCAGTTTTTCTTCGTGCTCACTGGGACGGCAACCTTGGTGGTGGGTGAGGAACGGCATACTATCCACCCGTGGGAGGGAGTGGAAGTTCCTCCGGGCCAGCTGCACCAAATGCGAAACGAATCCGAGGACGATGTGGAGTTTCTGGTCATCTCCCACCCGAAAAGCCACGGGGACAGAGTGGTTTTGGACAGGCACGAGACCGGAGGGATGGTGTATGGCGGATAAATTAAAGGAGAGCGCCCAGCGTGTGCAGAACATTCTGTTGTCGATGGGATATACGAACCCTGTGATGGAACTTCCGGACAGCACACGGACGGCGAAGGAAGCCGCCGCAGCCATTGGCTGCGAAGTGGCGCAGATTGCGAAATCGATTGTGTTTCGGCTGCAGAGATCAGGCCGGCCATTGTTGGTCGTGGCCAGCGGCGTGAACCGAGTCAATGAAGCGCGCATCGCTGATCACGTGGGCGATGCATTGGGGAAGGCGGACGCAGACTTTGTACGTGAACACACCGGATACGTCATCGGCGGCGTGCCTCCGATTGGACACATTCAGCCGATAGATACGATTGTGGACGAGGATCTGTGCCAATTTGAGACCATCTGGGCTGCGGCAGGACATCCGAAAGCGGTATTTCAATTGACGCCGTCGGAACTCATCGCCATGACCGCTGGACAGGTGATGCGGATAAATTAGGGCAGGATGTGCTCCGACTTCTCACCGGCCAAGAAAGCTCATACCGACTCCTTCTGCGCCATGCCACCGACCCTCACCAAGCCGCGTCGCACCGGTCGAACGCAGTCCATTTCTTGCCGCCGTTGGACAACCTGCTGTGGCGGCGGGACAGAGTCGCCGACCTGTTTGATTTCTCCTATAGGTGGGAGATTTACACGCCTGCCGCGAAACGCCGGTTCGGATACTACACCATGCCCATTCTGGCGGGGGATGCGCTCATCGGGCGGATCGATCCGAAGCTGGATCGAAAGCGCGCCCGCTTGGACATCCAACTCCTGCAAATCGAGCCTCGGGTGCGCTGGACGAAATCTCTCCGACGTCGCGTGTTGGCGGCGCTGGCGGCGTTCGCACGCGCGCACGGCGCCGAGCTGGGGGAAGTTGTGCACACCATGCCGGAGGGATTGTGGGAGGATGATGTAGATGTGGAACAAAGGAATTTTTACAGGAGACACTGCAGAGGCCTGCGATAAAAATTGGATAGAATCAACCAACTCGGGAAATCATTGACGTTGCTCGCTAGGCTGGATACTATAAAAATAACCAGGCACGAGGGGGAAATCGAATGAAAAAATGGGTAGGGGCGATGGCGGTTTGCGTGACCATGCTGGGTGCGACGGCACCGGCGGCCATGGCGAGCACGTCGACGAAGACGACAGGGCAGATTGTCGTGAACAATGACAGCAAGTTTGCTCCGAACATCATCCGTCAAGGCGGATATGACTACATGCCGGTCTGGTATGTCATACAGGCGCTCAAAGGTCTGGGCATCCAGGGTCAATGGCGCGGAAACAGCTGGTACATTACGGATCCTTCTGTCTCCGTCGCAACACCTTCGAATCCTGGAAAGGGAAATATATCTGTTTATGTGAATCGCCACTTGGTGGCGCGGATTTCATCACTGGTTGCAAAAGATCCGTCTTCCCACAAACCCACCACGTACCTGCGCGTGAATGACATGTCTCAGGTTCTGAAATCTTTGAATCTCTCGTCAGTGTTGCAGGGAGGAACGTGGACGCTGGAGACGCCTGAGGTGAAGGCCTTGGAGGATGCGTTCGCCAATACCAATGCCGCTCCTCAGTCCGAGTTGACCAGCAAGGCCACAATGCACCTGCAGTTGAATTTGACGGATCAAGGCAAGGCTGACATAGGCGATACTTCGTCCGCCATGGACATGGAAATGTCGATGGACGCTGTGAACGGGACCGTGAATGGAGAGAAGGCGTCTCTCATCACCATAACCATCACCTCGAGCACACCCACAGGTTCCGGGGATGCATCGAATGTCTCTCAGACCATAAATCAGACCATTCAAGAGTATGTGCAAGGGAACCGGATATGGATCAATCAGGGGGATGGCTGGACGGAAGACACGGCGAGTGAACAGATAGCGCAGGGGCTGGAGTCCCAGTTGCCCATGAACAACGTGAGCTTTTCCATGCTGCGAAACATCAAAGTGTCGCAGAGTGGCAATACCAGCACGTACACAGCAACCTTAGATGGAAGCAGCATGGCACAGATATTGGATCCGATTCTGAATTCCCTTGGAGATTCCGTCGGAGGGACCGGAGACTTATCCACCACGCAAGTGGAATCCATCGTCAATACCATCCTGCACAACCTGAATGGCAGCCTGAACATCACGGTGCAGCCCGTCAACAATCAGAGCGTCATCACAGGTGAGCAGTTAACCTTGGACCTCGACGTTCCAATCAGCCAGCTGCCCATTCCGGAGAGTGAAAAATCGACCGTGTTGGCCGAGCTGACCGGTTTCACGATTCACGAAACGGCGACCTACAACTTCACGTACGACAACGTGACCATCACCCCGCCTGTCGATACGAGTTCTGCGTCATCCAGCAATTGAACGTAGTCTTTCCGAGGGAGTCCCGCGCTATTGGCCGGGACTTCCTCCCTCCCACCTTCAACATGAAAGGGCCTCCGCATGCCTACCATACCATCTGGATGCCCATGTGGGACATGCCGTCCATCGGCTTATCCAGCGATGATGAAACGAGAACATCGTGAATGTGAGAAGAACGCTCTCGGGAAGGGAACGTTTGCAATTATATCACTTATAACGATATAATCGTTGTAGTCGATGGAGGTGTCGGAATGTCCGAGACAGAGGAACTGGCCATCCGGTTATCCGTCATGTTCTCATCTATTTACTTTCACTGCCACCCCACATTTACGATGGATCTGTCACACCAGGCTGTGCGCGCATTGCAATACATACAGATGACAGGGCCGGTTACCGTCCAGCAGATTGCCGAGCAACTCGGATGTGCCCACAATACGGCCTCAGAAATCTTGCGGCGCCTGCAGCAGAAGGGTCTCATTGCAAAGGGGCGGCGCACGGATGACGAGCGCGTGGTGGAAGTGCGCCTGACGGAAGTCGGCGAACAGGTTGTACTCGAACAGACTGGCTTGGACGTCACGCGACTGGCTGCGCGATTGGCGCAGGTGTCCGCCGCGGAACGGCAGCGGATGGTGGATGGAATGCAGCAATTGCTGAACCTTGTGAAAGGGGGCTGATCCGATGGCGTTGACCGCTGTCAAAGTGGCCGTATCTGCGTTGGTTGTGGCGCTCGTGGCCAGCATTTCAAGATACCGGCCGGATCTTGGGGGATGGATTGCCGCGTTGCCCATCATCAGCCTGTTGTCCGCCGCCTGGCTGATGGTTGGACATGCATCCTCGGAGCATATATATCAATTTTTCCTTGGGGTGTTGAAAGGGATCATTCCGACGGCCGTCCTCTTGGCGGCCGTGGTCGTACTGATGCGTAGAGGTTGGCCGTTCCCAGGAGCACTCGGGCTGGCTCTGGTGGCCTGGGGAGTGAGCTCCTTCTGCCTGGGAAAGGTGTGGCACGGCTGAGCCTTGGCGCTGACGCAGGTGCCACATGTCTGGGAACGAATGCGGGGTGGGGGAGTGAAGGATAACATCCCCACCTGGGTCCCGCTGCAATCTGCGTTACGCGTGTACGGTGTAGGCGGTGTAGAAGTTTAGGATGGTGGTTTCCAGACGGTGTTCGGAAACCGGCAGAGTGATTTCCTCGCGACCAAAGAACGGATCCTGGCTGGTAATCCCCATTTGCATATAAGCGACTCCATTCGTCTCATACCCTTGACCGGGTGCTTCCAGCGTGTATCCCAGTGTATTGGCGTTGATGAGGCTTGCTGCGACAAAGTTCGGATGTGTATCAGGAACCGGTATTTCCTCCTGTAATACCTGTGGTTTCATGTTTGGAAAGTACACGGAAATGTCTCCCAATGTACAGCCCACGCAGCCGCCATCGTCTGTGAGCGTGAGTTTTTGCTTCAGCACATCACAATCAACAGTGATAACACGTCAGGTTTTGTAATCTTGGTAAATCAATCCGACTGATTTTACTTTGTAAAAACCAGCTAACCTTTATTGAAAGAACAGAGAGATGAAAAGTCCTGTATCACATGAATCTTAGAATCATCGCTATGGTTGTGTCGTGATTGGCAGTTCATCAGACGAGGTGACCGTCAGGTATATACGCTTCCTGTCGCAGATGAATGGCTGATTACACGCAAAATTTGTCGCAATTCGCGAATAAAAAAGCAGGGAATGATTGGGCGATGTTGAATTTCATTCTTGAAAACGCAGAAGGAAAAGCAAATGATCTATTTCCGCTAATAGTAGTTTCTAAGGTGTGACGCATCGGCAATATCAACTTTGGAACACAGAGTCAGTTGTTCGTTCCGTGTGAATGATCCCTTGAAGGCAGGCTATTGGCAGATGTCATGGGTTGACATCGGCGAACAAGAACTAAAGTTTCGAACCCTCGAAGGGAGACTGTGAGATGTATCTTAACATGGTTCCACAGGATGTCCAATGGAAGATGGAAATCGGGTGAGGCAAGGATGTCGTTTTATTTAGATCTTGATCCTAATGACGTGAGTAAGTATTATGAAAACATACTCAATTCGTTCATTGTGGAGGAGGTGAAACCATGCGTGTTGCACTCGAGTTTGCGGCCAAGGGGCCGCTGCAACTGCCGTTGCACTACAATGCCGCACTCCACGGCGTGTTGTATCGCCATCTCAGCGACACCCGCATGCGTACACAGCTTCATGATCAGGGCCTGCGTCGCGTCGGCGGCAAACCGGTCAAGTTGTTCGCGTTCTCCAGGCTGATGGGGCAGTATCAGGTGGATGGACAAAAGAAGACCATCACGTTCCACGGACCGGTGCGATGGGTGGTCTCCAGCGCCTTGGATGAAGTCATCTACGATTTATCGATGACTTTGCTCAAGGCGGGGCGGATTTCATTGCACGGGACGGAGGTGCAGGTGCGGACGGCGAATCTGGAACGGTATCCGGGCACCGTGACACAGGCGCAGATTCGCTTGCTTTCTCCCATCACGGTCTACCGCACCATGATCTTGCCCAACGGCCGCAAGTACACCCAGTACTACCGCCCGGGCACCCCAGAGTTCACCGAATTGATGCGCCGCAATTTGCTGCTCAAGGCGTCCGCGCTGGGCCTGGAAGTGACGGAGGCGGACGCGGCGTTCGAGCTGATTCCGGTGGACGAGGCGCACATGAAGGAGCGCATTGTGCTGTTCCGCGATACGCCCATTCATGCATGGGATGGAAATTTTCGCGTTCAGGGGACGCGAAAAATGCTGGCGTTGGCCTGGGATGCGGGATTGTGCATGAAAAACTCAGATGGTTTTGGCTTGTTTGATCTGTTTGCGCACGGGAGGTGAGTGCAATGCTGGATGCCATGGTGCGCTTGGGACGCATGCTGACGCGTGGCGAAGACGACGAGGATCTTCTGGGAAGTCTGATTCAGCCAATGCCCAACGCCTCAGGAAAAGATCCGTATGTGGTCGTGGTCAACCTGGACACCACAGCGCGACGACTGGAGTTTCAGGCCGTAGAATGCAGGGACAGCGATCGCGCCCGGATTGCGCAGGAGTGGCTGTGGGTTGGCAATGCGGCCGGATCGAACAGTCCACAGTGGACGGCCACCACCAACTCGCTCGGTTATCTATTGTCGCAAACATTGGTGAACCTGCACCGGATGTTGCCGGACGATGCCGCATTGAAGGCGGAGCTTGCGGATCTGCTGGAGCGATTTATGGTGGACCTTGGACCGCAGCCAGGCCCGGAAGAACGCTACCGCTATGTATTGGACGTGGTGCAGTTGGCTTGTCTCCCTGCCGCGGACTGGGAAGCGTTGGCGGCATCGTGCCGGACGGAACCGGGCAGTTCCATTCGGGGAAAAACCTTGCTTCCGATGTTGGAAAAGGCGGTGATGAAGACCGCAGATTTGGTCGCCAACCGAATCCCGCTGTGGACGTTCTGCATCAACGGGCAGCGTGTGGTAGACCACCCGGATTACCGCCGATTGGTGTTGCAGGACCGGGTTGAGGGTGTGTTTGACGAAGCTGCGCCAGGCCGTTGTTCTGCCTGTGGGGCCGAGGCGTTGGTCACGCCGAACTTCACCAGAATGAAGTTCAAATATTACAACACGGACAAAATTTCGTTTGCCAGCGGTGTGGACAAGAAGCGGTTCCATCGCAACCTGGTGCTCTGCCAAAGCTGCTACCAGGCGCTTCTGGCGGCGGAATCGTTCGTACACGGGCAGATGCGAACACACATTGGACATCTGCGCTTTTACGTCATTCCTGAGATATTGGGGCCTGTGGCTGCTGATCTGAATGCGCGGGAATGGGGCGTCCTGGTGCAGCAGAATGTGCAGTCGGTGCTCAACTTTGAAGGCGTGGCCACGCTGGAGGATGAGATGAAGCAGGCCCAGGAGGAGTTCGAGCATCTTGGGTACGTGGTGAATCTGCTGTTCCACGTGTGGAACAATGCGGAACTGCGTTTATACAACTTGGTTCGGGATGTGCCGGAAACACGGTTTGATGTGTTGCGGCGATATTTTCGGAGGCATGAACGGTTGGCCGTCGACTTGCTCGGCATTCCGGCGGCGGAAGCCAAGTACTGGACACCCAATTTTCGTGCGCTCTATCGCTTGATTCCCGTGACGCAAACCAATCGTGCGCAGGAGTACCGGCGCTTGCTGCAGTTGTTTGACGCGTTGCTGACGGGACAAGCCATATCGTACCGCACGCTGATGGAATCGTTCTGCCGATTGATACAAATTCATCGGTTTGGCCGCTATGCGGCCACGAACGTGACGGCACCGCGCGCGGGATATGAGTTGTCGCGGTTGACCGACGATGTGCTCCTGGCAAACTTGGTGCTGTCCATGCTCCAAGATCTGGAGCAATTGTCGGGGGCGCCGTTGAAAAGGGAGGGGAACGTTGTGGATACAGACACTCACTTGGATGGAGACGCGTTTCTGCAGCAGGTGGGCTATCGCCCAGCTCAGGAGGCACTGTTTTGGTTGGGCGCCGCCATTGCCAGTGTGGCCAACGCACAGTGGCACAATGGCCTCAAATCCATGCCGGTGATGGAAAAAATCAATTATCGCGGCATGAATGCGGCCGATATCATCCGCTTGGTGGGAAAGGTGGAGGAAGCGTTCCAGCAGTACAAGTTGTTCAACTGGAAGAGAGAGTCGAATACGTTGTTCCGTATGCATCTGGCGTTTGCGCGGGTGCTCGAGACCAACCCGCCGCGTTGGAAGGCGGAGCACAGGTTGACCGACGAAGAAGCGGTCTTCTACATCCTGTCTGGATTTTCCTTTCAGCGTAAGCAATTCTTGGTCCGAGGCAACAAGGAAGTCCCCTCAGTGGACGAACAGCCCGCAGAGCTCTTGGCGCTAGGCAATGAACAAAGGGAGGAAGCGTGAACATGAACAATAGTGAACTGCTGTTTCTCTACGATGCCCAGTTGGCCAATCCCAATGGCGATCCCGATGACGAAAATCGCCCGCGCATGGATTACCAGGCTCGGCGCAACCTGGTAAGCGACGTCCGGCTTAAACGGTACATCCGCGATTACCTGCAGGACGCGGGGCATGAGCTGTACGTGGCGCAGCCGCGCCAGGGAGAAGTGGTGACTGCGGAGAAGCGGCTGCAGAGTGTACTTGGCGGCAAGAAGCCAACCGTGAAGGACTTGCCCACCATTCTTGACCAACTGATTGACATTCGGTTGTTTGGCGCCACCATGCCCATCAAGGGAGAGGGCAGTGGCGGAGGCTCTTCCATTCAGGTGACGGGGCCGGTGCAATTCACCTGGGGATACTCCCTGAACCACGTGGACTTGGTGAATTCGTACACCATCAGTTCCCGGTTCAGTTCCCAGGATGAGAAGAGTCAGGGGACGTTTGGGAAAGACTATCGCGTCTACTATTCTCTGCTCGCGTTCGCGGGCGTTGTCAGTGGGAAGCGGGCTGAGTTCAGCCGTTTGACGGAGGCGGATCTGACCTGGCTGGACCAGGCCTTGGTGGAGGCGATTCCACTGCAGACCACGCGCAGCAAAATTGGACAGTATCCGCGCCTGTATGTGCGGGTGGAGTATGCGGATGACCGCACGGTGCTCGGCGATTGGCGTGAGTTGCTGGATCTCGAAGAGAAGGAGAACCTGCGTAGTTCTGCCGATGTACGGCTGCGGGTGGATCGGTTGGTGACCCGGATTGCCCAGGAGCGGACGCGCATTGCTGCGGTGCATGTGTGGCAACATCCTGATTTTCGCGTCTGGCAAGGCACGGAGTCGGTGCGGTTGGCGGATGCCATCCATGAAGTGGCCGTCGGACTTGTGGTGCCGGTGGAAACTGGGATGAAAGCGGGAGCGCAATGACAACACAGGCTGGTGCGATGGTCGTTTTTGAACTCAGCGGCAGGATGGCGCATTTCCGCAAGATCCACACGAACTCGTCGTCCTTGACCTATCTGCTGCCGCCAAGAACGACGCTCAGTGGCATTGTGGCCGCCATTCTGGGCTTCGAGCGGGACACCTATTACGAGCATCTGGGTCCGGCGCAAGCCCGACTGACGGCGTCGCTGCGCACGCCCGTGCGCACGGTCATGCAGACCATGAACAACCTGTTTGTGAAATCTCCCTCGGACGTGTCTGGGGTGAGCGGCCACACCCAGGTACCAACGGAACTGGTGGTGCCTGAAGCGGCGGCGGGACAGGTGACATACCGAGTATATTTCTCCCATGCAGATGCGGCTGTCATGAAGACTTTGGCCGAGCGGGTGGCGACACAGACGCCGGCGTACCCGATATCGCTCGGTACCGCGCCGATGCTCGCGTCTATGAGATTGGTGGAAGTGCTCGCGCCTCTACAACTGGAACGCATACCGGCAGGTACTGATCTCTCGGTGGTGACACCCTGCCTGATGGAGGACGTGCTGGGATGGACGGAAACCGCTGGGGCGTTCGGGACGGAGGTTCAGGTCATCAAGGATCTGATGCCGTACAGTTTTGGACCTGGCCGAACCCACGGATGGAACCGGGAATTCCTGGTGGAGCGTCGAGGCCAGCCCTTGCCGGTCCGGCTGCGGTGTCCCGCATGGCGCCTGACCTATCAGAACGAAGCCAGTGAAGTGGTTGTCTTTGCGGAGGACGGTGGCTCGGCGTCATGAATGTGTTCCATTCCCACGTTCGACGCGACGCTGAGGGACGCGTGGTGTCCACCACCCTCCTCTCCGCGCACCTGCAAGCGGTGGCCAACGCTGCTCGGGCAGCGTTGGCTGCCGGTGACGTCACGTTGCAGCGACTGGGCGTGATGGCGGGGCTGGCTCATGACTTCGGCAAATTCACTTCGTACTTTCAAACCTATTTGCACACCGGAGTGCCCCACCCCAAGGGGCTCCAGCAACACGCGTTCATCTCTGCCCTGTACGCAGCTTTTGTGGCGTACCGGGCGCAGGAGGACCACGCGTGGTTGCCCATGTGGGATCCGCTCCTCATCTACCTGGCGGTGAAGCATCACCACGGTGATTTCATGAACCTGGATGTGGACGTTGGCCGTCAGTCCATGAGGGGGGCTGATCCGCTCCAGATTTCGAATGCGCTGGCGGATCCGTTGTATAAGGCGCAGCAACAGGTCCAAGATCTGGCCCGGCATGCGGCAGCCATCGAGCAGACGTTGCTGGAAGCGGCGGACGCCGTGCGGGACTGGTTGCCTCAAAACTGGCGGCCGAACGTTGGTGCGTTCCTGCAGGATGGGTGGTGGCAGGCCTTCGACCGACTGGTCAAGGACGCGCGCACTTATCGGCGCGGGGCCGAGATGGAGGGCCACGCCCAGTATGTTCGTCTACTTCGCTGCTTCTCCGCGTTGATAGACGCGGACAAGCGCGATGCAGCCCAATGGGTGAGCGGCGAGCGGCCTGTGGTACCCACAAGTCTTGTGGACGAGCATGTGAATCGGTCGTTTCATGCCCATTCGCCGATGGCGGATGTACGACAGAACCTGTACGAGCGGGTCAAACAGCGGGCCCAGGCACATTCCGATGCCCGGTTGTTTACGCTCACAGCTCCCACCGGCAGCGGCAAGACGCTGTCGGCGCTCGCCGCAGCCATGCAGCTGCGCGGACATGCAGCGGCCGCAGGCCGTGTGCCACCCCGTGTGATCTACGTCATGCCGTTCACCAGCATCATTGATCAGAACGCGGAGGTGTTACGCAGTGTCCTGTCTGCGGTGGATGGGTTTACGGGTAATGAATCGCAGTATTTGCTGGTGCATCATCACCTGGCACCCGTTCAGGCGCAGCGGGACGGCGTGGAGCGACCGGTGGATGAGGCGCTGATGCTTCAGGAGGGATGGGACAGCGAGTTCGTTGTCACCACCTATGTTCAGCTCTTCGACACTCTGCTGGGTCATCGCAACCGCGCACTTAAACGCTTCCATCGCTTGGCCAACGCCATCCTCATTCTGGACGAGGTACAAAGTTTGCCGGCGGAATACTGGCCGTTGATAGGGAAAGTGCTCCAACTGGCGGCCTGCACCAGTGATGTGCAGGTGATGTTGATGACCGCCACCCAACCTCGCCTCCTGACCGCGGAGGCGGTGGAACTGGCCGGCGACGCGGAGGAAGTCGCAAAACGGTTTGCGGCATTGGATCGGGTGGATGTGCACGTGGATTTGTCTTCCATATCCGTGGATGCGTTTGTGGATGCCTTTTTGGAAGAATACGATCCGCACCAGTCCTATCTCCTCATCTTTAACACAATCCACACGTCCATTGAGGTCTTTCAGCGCCTGGAACAGCGCCTGGACGGTACGCGTGCGCACTTGGCCTACCTGTCCGGCAATGTGGTGCCAGCCATGCGCAGAGAACGTGTGGCCTCCCTGACGGCTGCCACCAAGGCGGGCAAACCGGTGCTGATTGTGGCCACGCAGGTGGTGGAGGCCGGGGTGGATCTGGACGTGCACGTGGTGTACCGCGAACTGGCGCCGTTGGATGCGGTGGTGCAGTCCGCCGGGCGCTGCAACCGCAACAACGCGTCGGGGAGGCGGGGGGCGGTCCGCGTCTTTCAGTTGCAGCCGGAGCCGGGACGGCACTCGTCCATGGAAGCGGTGTACAAACGGTATAAGGCCGAGGCAACCCTGCGGACGCTGCGCAAATACGTGGGCGGCGAAAGTCGGGGAAGTATCCGGGAGGCGGAACTTCCACAGTTGGTTACGGATTATTTCGAGGCGCTGTCCAAGCAGATTTCTTCAGGAGACAGCGCGCAAATCTGGCGGGCGGTTGCAGATCTGAATTTCGCTCCTGGCGGTAATAAAGACCGCCTTGCCGTGTGCGATTTTCAATTGATTACCGAGTATCCGTCGTATGTGAACCTGTTTGTGGAATGCACCGATGCTGCGGCGGAGCTGTGGGCGTGGTATCAAGCGGCCGTGCTGGGTGAGCCGGATTGGCGCCGCCGACAGGAAAGCTATCTGCGGCGCAAGGCGGAATTCCACGGCTACATCCTCTCGGTGCATCAGCAGCGGGCACTTGCCCTCGGAGCGAGGCCGGTGGACGAGAGCGGACTCTGGTATCTGCCCGGGGTTGGTGGTGGCCATGCGTATTACCATCCCATGACGGGGTTGGCGTACCAACCGGAAGACGTGTCGCTCATGCTTTGATACAAAAGGGAGGGATTTCGGTGGCAGAGAGCGTTCCAGATGTGAACGAAGTGCGCGTCACTGGCACGTTGGTGTGGTACTACCATGTCTGCCCCCGTGAGGCGTGGTTGATGTCGCGGCAACTGACGCCGGACGAAGAGGATGATAACATCCGCATCGGTCGGCTGATCCATGAACAATCGTATTCTCGTTTGGCCCATGAAGTGACCACCCCAGCGGGTAAGATGGACAGGCTGGTGCGGCGGGACGGTCAGTGGGTGGTGTACGAAGTCAAGAAGAGCTCCCGTCATGAAGCTTCAGCACGCATGCAATTGCTGTTTTATCTCCTCCAGTTGCACGAAGACGGGGTGGAGGCCGTGGGCGAACTGCATTTTCCGGAAGAAAGGCGCGTGGTGCGGGTGACGCTGGGTCCTTCGGAATTGGCCGAGATTCAGAGTGCTGTGGTGCAGATTCGCACCCTGATTGCGCAACCCCTGCCACCGCCGCCACAACGGATTCCCGTATGTCGTCAATGTGCGTATGCCGAATTCTGCTGGGCATGAGTCGACAGCCGAACGCACGGTGTGGCTCTGGGAGGAAAAGTCATGGTGGAGAAGAGCCTATACATCTTTTCGAATGGAGAATTGAAGCGCAAGGATAACACTCTGTTCTTTGAGACGACGGAAGGTAAAAAGTTCATTCCTATTACAACGGTGCGGGAGATCTTCCTGTTTGGGGAAGTTACGTTCAACTCCAAGGTTCTCGACTTTCTTTCCCAGCAACAGGCACTCGTGCACTATTTCAACCATTACGGATACTACTCCGGCACCATCTATCCGAGGGAGCGGATTGTATCGGGCGACATGATTCTGCGACAGGTTGAGCACTACTTGGACCCCACCCGGCGGGCGGCGATTGCACAGCGTTTCGTCCAAGGGGCCGCGCAAAATTTGCGTCGAGTATTGAAGTATTACCAAGGGCGGGGGCGGGACGTTGCGGATCCCTTGGACAAAATAGAAGCCTTGCTGCCTTTGGTGTCTTCGTATACCGATGTAAGTCAATTGATGGCCATTGAGGGAAACATTCGCGAGGCCTACTACCAGGCGTTCAATTCCATCCTGTCCAACGCCGACTTTCGGTTTGAAGGCAGGACAAAACGTCCGCCGAGGAGTCCGCTCAACGCACTCATCAGTTTTGGAAATTCCATGTTGTACACCACTGTCCTCAGCGAGATTTACAAGACGCATCTCGATCCGCGGATTGGATATCTGCATGCCACGAACTTTCGGCGGTTCACACTCAACCTGGATGTTGCCGAAATCTTTAAACCCATCCTCGTGGATAGAATCATATTTTCGATGGTTGACAAAGGCATGCTGAAAGCTTCGCATTTCGTGAAGGCGTCAGAAGGGATATTTCTCAATGACGCTGGCCGGGGAATATTTGTCAAGCAATGGGATGAGCGTTTGCAACAAACGATACAAGTGCGCGAACTGGGCAGATCCGTGTCCTATCGCAGATTGATTCTACGTCCCGCTAAGAGAGTGGGTACCCTGCCAGCTGAGCAGATCCGTGTCCTATCGCAGATTGATTCGCTTGGAATTGTACAAATTGGAAAAGCATCTCCTCGGCGAGAAAGTATACATTCCGTTTGCAGCCCGTTGGTAAGGGGGGGGGGCATGATGTTTGTGATTGTGGTGTACGACGTTCACGTCAAGCGTGTCGCCAAAGTCTTGAAAACCTGCCGGCGGTATCTGTACTGGGTACAAAACTCTGTATTGGAAGGAGAGATCACCAAGGCCGACTTCGCCGCACTGAAACGAGAGCTTGCGGAAATCATTTCACCTGAACATGACTCTGTGCTCTTCTATATCTTCCGCACAACGCGGTACACGAGTCGTGAAAGCATTGGCATACAAAAGGGAGGAGAGGAGCGTTTTCTTTGAACGACGCGGCTGCCCGCCATTGTGGTCAAGTTGTCGTCGATGTGCAGTTGTGTCAAAAACCCGGGGGATCGACGACAAGTGTTGGACGGCGGAAATGTGAGGCACAGCGGGACATTGCGTAGTGTGCGGGATGCGCAGTCTGATATAATCCTGGAATGAGCCTTGTTGGAAAAGAGCGCTGTGGTGCGGTGAAAATGGGTTTGTAGACTGCCTTTGAGGGATCGAAACTCCGTGTCGCGCCGGCGCCGATCCCGCCAGTACACCGTTTGTAGACTGCCTTTGAGGGATCGAAACTCCACCATCTCCTGAAGGGCCGTTGCAACGTCTTCAGTTTGTAGACTGCCTTTGAGGGATCGAAACTTGAAAATGCTTATTTATACTGTGACCCTGATGGAGTTTGTAGACTGCCTTTGAGGGATCGAAACTATGTGCTCGAGCCCTGCCTTTATGACACCATCCAAGTTTGTAGACTGCCTTTGAGGGATCGAAACTGAAGGTGACGAACCTGATTCAGTCCGTACGTGTAGCGTTTGTAGACTGCCTTTGAGGGATCGAAACCATCCTGGTCCGTGATGATTCGTAAGCCGTCAGACCGTTTGTAGACTGCCTTTGAGGGATCGAAACTCGCGCTTCTTCAGTTCGTCGAACACAATTTCAATCTCCGGTTTGTAGACTGCCTTTGAGGGATCGAAACGAGCTTCCGCCGCTAAACATCGTCGAGCACATTGTAGGTTTGTAGACTGCCTTTGAGGGATCGAAACTAGGCAAGCCTATGTCTGAAAATGATTCTGAAATCAGTTTGTAGACTGCCTTTGAGGGATCGAAACTAATAC
>NZ_AUCA01000010.1 GCF_000429525.1 Alicyclobacillus contaminans DSM 17975
TCGGGCATATATTCGCTGGCGCAATAAGCACAGGCGAAACGCTAGCCTTCTACGGGAACAAAAGAAGATCAAGGTTGCCTGAAGGGGCACTAGCAAACCCGATCTCTCTCTGTTGTAACTCTGTCTCGGACTTTGTCGCTAACCAGGCACCCGCTTCCATTGAAAGCGTACTTGCGAGGGCACCGAAAAATCCACTGATAAGCACGGTTGGCTATTTGCCGTATAACCGGCAACACCTGCAATAATCCCGAAAATTGCGCCCAAACCATCATTTACTCCGTAAATCGCGTCTCCAATCCATCCACCGGTCCGAGTCTTATGCCACCTTTCTTGTCCTAAGATGCGTTCAATCGACTCGGATATGGCAGAGATGGGGGGAAATGTGTTCTCCAACCATGTCAGATTTCATGGGACAACCTCCTTCAACAATCAGCATTGATCAAGTACTTAGAACGGTAACGAACCGCCAAATGACAGGTACAGGAGCAGAATATTCAAAGCTAGAATGACGACGGCGCAGAGTGTTGCGGTGACTGTCACAATTCGCTTGTTGACGAGAACCCCCATGATGTCGCGTCGTCTTGTAAAGTAAATCAGTGAAATGATTGGCATTGGCAACACCAGGCTTAGGACGACTTGGCTGATGACGAGCGTCTGAGTGGGATCGATACCCATGGCGACGATAATAAAGGTTGGTAACATCGTGATGACACGACGTAGCCATAGCGGAATGGAGAAGCCGACAAACCCTTGCATAATCACTTGGCCTGCCATCGTCCCGACAGCTGAACTTGAGATTCCTGAAGCTAAGAGTGAGACCAAAAAGGCTGTTGCTGCGGCAGGTCCCAGAAGCGGTGTGAGCGTCTTATAAGCTGACGATATATCTGCGATTCCCGTTTGCCCAGAACCATGGAATGCGGAAGCTGCCATGAACATCATCGAGAGATTGATAAGCCCCGCAAGGGTCATGGCGATAATGACTTCCTTGGTATGAAAGCGGGAAATGTTGCTTTTCTCCACGTCATTGCGGGGGACAATCCGATTTTGTGTCAAGCTCGAATGCAGATACACCGCATGTGGCATGACGGTTGCACCAATCACCCCCACAGCCAGCAGAACCGCATCGCTGTTGCCCATCCAGGGCACCACGCTGTGGTAAACAATTTGGCTGAACTTCGGCTTCGCTAGAATCGTCTCTAGGACGTAACAAGCGGCGATCACAACCACGAAAGCAGCGATGAATTTTTCCAACGGTCGGAATCCCAAACGTTCCAGCATGAGAATGAGATATGTTGTGGCACCCGTCAGCACGGTTGCAATCAGCATAGGTATATGAAATAGCAAATTTAACCCAAGTGTCGCCCCTAGGAACTCCGCGATGTCCGTCGCCATCGCAGCGACCTCGGAGAATCCCCACATGATATACGACAGCCATTTGGGGCAGTACGCCCTGCACATTTCAGGAAGATTTTTACCTGTGGCGATACCCAATTTGGCAGACATGTTTTGAATCAGCATGGCCATTAGGTTTGCCAGTACGACAACCCACAGCAGGTTATATCCAAACTCGGAACCGCTCTGAATATTGGTCGCATAGTTGCCGGGATCGATGTAGGCAACAGAAGCGATGAATGCAGGTCCCAAGAAGGGGAGTAGTGCACGGAGCCCCTTTCTTCGGTACGTGATGGAATCCCGCGCAGCAGAGACCACTTTGCTTTCCGTTTCCATTTGAACAGATGGTGTACTCAAGCGGATACCACCTTTCTTTTGATTGGGCAATTTTCTGGACAGCCAAGTGTTTCTCTTGCGCAACATTTTTAGCCTAAGGAAACTTTCTGAAGTTATTATAATCTGTCCGTCGCAAAATGTGCACATCTTTTTTGTTGAAGGGCAAAAAAGTTTCCCAACGGCAACATGGTTGGCACAGAAATACAACGTATTTCAGGAAAACATCGTAGGATGGTCACTTCACGTCTCAAGGAGGATCTGATGGGGGTCTTGAACGACCGTCTGGGCTCTACGCTAGTTGCTGAATTGGGTTCGTTCGTTCCAATGCATAGCATCCGCATATGATAGCACGATGTCTTATGAAACATCAGGGGGGCTTCAGTTGAGGAAGACAGGCGCAGCAACGAGCGTTTACAGCTGCCTCACGCCAACAGAACGCGGCACGCCCATCGGCGTGCCGTTGTCTTACTTCACATAGGATGTTCATGGTGATACCTTTTGACCACTTGGTGCCTCACAACGGAACCTGTGAGAGGCACAAAATCCCGGGGTTAACCATTGGCCAGGGTCGCGCGGGCCATCGCCAACTGCTCAAGCACAGCTGCCTTGGCCGTACCACCGCGAATCGCGCGACGGTTCACCACCGTCTCCACCTGCACCGCGTGATAGATGTCTTCCTCAAACAACGCCGAGTGTTTCCGGTACTCCTGGATGGTCAGTTCACCCAGGTTCTTTCCCTGTTGCAGGGCGTACAATACCAGCTTGCCGATGACCGCATGCGCCTCGCGGAACGGCAGCCCTTTGCGGACCAGGTAGTCCGCGGCATCGGTGGCGTTCGAAAAATCTCGCGCCAAAGCGGCGGCAATTTTGTCGCTTCGCACCTTCATCGTCTCCACCATGCCCTTGAACAGCCAGAGTGCGGGGAGCAGTGTGTCCAACGTGTCGAAGACACCCTCTTTATCTTCCTGCAAATCCTTGTTGTACGCCAGAGGCAACCCTTTCAACACCGTCAGCAATCCCATCAGATGACCGTAAACACGGCCCGTTTTTCCGCGCACCAATTCCGGAACGTCCGGGTTCTTCTTCTGCGGCATCATGCTTGAGCCGGTGCAGTACGCGTCAGCCAGCTCAATGAAACCGAACTCCTCGCTGCTCCAGAGAATCAGTTCTTCCGACAGGCGCGACAGATGCATCATGATGAGACTCGCCGCGGCCAAAAATTCGACCAGGTAGTCGCGGTCTGAGACCGCGTCCAAAGAGTTTTCATACAATTTTTCAAAGCCCAGTTCCGTTTGCACCTGGACGCGGTCAATGGGGAAGGTCGTCCCCGCGAGCGCACCCGCCCCGAGTGGAGACATGTCCGTCCGTCGCGCAGCATCCTTCAGCCTATCCGCATCTCGTTCCAGCATCCAGAAGTACGCGAGCAAATGGTGCGCCAACAGCACGGGCTGGGCCCGCTGCAGGTGCGTGTAACCGGGGATGACGGTGTCCACGTGCTGTTCGGCGGTCTGCACGAGCGCGCCCTGCAATCCGCGAATGGCCTCCAGCACCTCCACTATCGCTGATTTCATGTACAGGTGCATATCCAGAGCAACCTGGTCGTTGCGGCTCCGGCCGGTGTGCAATTTTCCGGCCACCGGGCCAATCCGCTCGTGCAGCAGGCGCTCCAAATTCATGTGGATGTCCTCGTCTTCCACCGAGAACGACACCTTGCCTTGTCTGACGTCGTCCAGCAGCGCTGCCAGGCCCGCCACCAGCAAATCCGCGTCCGCAGCGGGAATGATTCCGCATGTGCCGAGCATCTTCGCATGAGCGATGCTGCCGCGAATATCTACTTCAGCAAGCCGCTGATCAAACGGAATGGAGGCGGTGTACGCCTCCACCAACTCGTTCGTCGATTCGGTAAAGCGCCCGCCCCACAACTTCATTGCGGCACCTTCTCGACGTTCGCTGTCAGGTTCTCCTGAGCGGGGGTTGTCGCCGGGCCGGACACCGTCGTGGCCGATTCGAGCACACTGAACGGGCTGGTCACCGCAACCGGGGTGGCGGCACCTTCCACAGCCTCATGCACACCGGCGTACACCGTGGTCGGCATGCCCCACAGCGAGATGAAGCCGACGGCGTCGCCGTGCTGGAATGTGTCGCCGGTCGAGTAGGTGGCCAGGTCGTGCCGGTACAGAGAGTACGGAGACTTGCGGCCCACAGCTTGATAACTGCCTTTGTACAACTTGACGCGGACCACGCCGGTGACCGATTTTTGCGTTTCCTGAATGAACGCGTCCATCGCAGATTTCAACGGCGAGAACCAGAGACCATTGTAAATCAGCTTCGCGTACTCCAGTTCCATGCTCGCCTTGTATTGGGCCACCTCGCGGGTCAGGGTGAGACATTCCAACTCCTTATGGGCGTGCACCAACACCAATCCGGCGGGGGATTCGTACACCTCGCGGGACTTGATGCCGACCAAGCGATTTTCCACATGGTCAATGCGCCCCACCCCGTGTCTGCCGGCGATGACGTTCAGTCGATGAATCAGTTCGGAGAGCTGCATGACCTCGCCGTTGAGTGCAACCGGCACGCCTTCATCGAAGGTGATTTCCACGTATTCCGGATCCGCTGGCGCGTTCTCCGGATTGGTGGTCCACAGGAACGCGCCTTCCGGAGCTTCTGCCCAAGGATCTTCGAGGACGCCGCATTCGATGGCCCGGCCCCACAGGTTGGCATCGATGCTGTACGGATTGTCCAGCGTGATGGGAATGGGAATATTGTGCTCCTTGGCATACGCAATCTCTTCGTCCCGCGTCCAATTCCATTCCCGAACCGGCGCTACCACGGTCAACTTCGGATTGAGCGCCTTGACCGAGACTTCGAAGCGCACCTGGTCGTTGCCTTTACCAGTGCAGCCGTGCGCCACGGCCTCGGCACCTTCGGCCGCTGCAACTTCCACCAGCAACTGTGAGATCAACGGGCGGGAGAGTGCTGAGGCGAGCGGGTACTTGCCCTCATACAACGCGTTCGCCTGAAGAGCCGGGAGAATGAATTCTTTGGCGAATCGTTCCACCGCGTCGACTTTGTAAGATTTCACGGCGCCCACCTGGACCGCCTTTTTCTGAACAAAGTCGAGATCCGCGCCTTCGCCGACGTCTACGCACATGGCAACGACGTCGTACCGGTACTTCTCTTTCAACCAAGCGATGGCAACCGATGTATCCAAACCGCCCGAATACGCGAGAACCAGTTTTTTACTCATTATTTATTCCTCCCCGAATGCGCCGGCGTCGGCCATGAGCGCGCATAGTACAGCTTTTTGTGCATGGAGGCGGTTTTCCGCCTGATCAAAGATGATGGAGTGCTCACCGTCGATAATCTCGGCGGTCACTTCCTCGCCGCGGTGGGCCGGCAGGCAGTGCATGAACAGGTAGTTCGGGTTGGCCCAGCGGACCAAAGCGCTGTTGACCTGGTATTCACTGAAGATGCGCTTGCGATGCTCCGCCTCCGCCTCGGCGCCCATGCTGGCCCAGACGTCGGTGTAGATGACGTCGGCATTTTCCACCGCCCGCTGCGGATCTGTGGTGACCAGCACCTGCGAGTGGTTGCGGATGGCGTCTCTCTTGGCCTGCTCCACAATGTCCGCGTTGGGCAAATATCCGGCCGGCGCCGCAATCCGGATGTGAATGCCGAGCTTGGGTGCCAGTTGCAGCCAGGAGTGGGCCATGTTGTTTCCATCTCCCACGTAGGCGACGGTGAGGCCCTGCAAGCGGCCGGTGTGCTCCAGCAGAGTCAGGACATCCGCCAGCACCTGGCAGGGGTGATGGTCGTCCGTCAGGCCGTTGACCACGGGAACGGAGGCGAATTCGGCCAATCGCTGCACCGTGGCGTGTTCAAACGTGCGGATCATAATCCCATCCACATATCGAGACAACACGCGCGCCGTATCCTCTATGGGTTCGCCGCGACCCATCTGTGACGTTTCGCCCGGAACGAACAGGGCGTGCCCGCCCAGTTGAGCCATCCCGACTTCAAACGATATCCGGGTGCGCGTGGAGGCTTTGTCAAAGATCAATGCCAGCGTTTGTCCACCCAAAATGGCGTGTGGGAATTTCGTCTTCTGGGCTTCCTTCAACACCAGGGCCAATTTCAGCAGCGCGTGCACGTCTTCCGTCGTATAGTCGGAGAAGTCCACCAGGTCCCTGCCTCGCAGCCTCTGATGGGCCGCCATGAGGGCGGTCTGCAGGCGAACAGACAGATAGCCGTCACCAAGCGGCTGAATTCCGTTGCCAATTCCCAGTGGGCTTACTTCGTGCTTCCACGCATACACTTGGCATTCTCCTCCCAATCGTGGTTGAATCACGATACAGACTGTATGTATCATTATACGCATTCATGCATAGGTATCAAGATAGTAATGAGGGGTGGGCGAATATTTATTTTTATAAGCCATTGATTTTCAGTGGGATGATGAAGAAAATACACATATTCATTGCATATTCATTCGGTTGCGTGGTATAAGTAAAAGTATCCTCAGGAACGCGCGCAGGTTCTAAAAATGGGGGGGATGGTCCCCAAAGGAGGTCGTGTCCATGCGGATTCGAGAGGCGACCGTCGATGACGTGCCGGATATGCAGCGTGTCATTGCACAGTTTGCCGCGGAGGGACTGATGCTACCGCGGACGGAAAAGTCGTTGTATGAGACGCTGCATTGCTTCGTGGTAGCCGAAGAAGACGGCGTCTTTGCAGGGACGGCAGGCCTTCATCTGTTGTGGCGGGATTTGGCGGAAATCCGTTCGTTGGCGGTGAAATCGGATTTTCACGGACGTGGCGTCGGTCGCATGATTGTCCAAGCGCTGATTACAAAGGCGGAGCGGCTGCATGTTCCGCAGGTTTTGTCCTTGACCTACCAAACCGCCTTCTTCGACAAGCTTGGATTTCAGGTGGTCCAGAAGGAAATGCTGCCGCACAAGATTTGGGCGGATTGCATACACTGCAAAAAGTTTCACCACTGCGACGAGGTGGCCATGCTGTACTACACCGCCGTATACGCGGAGAAACAACGCGAATTCACCAGTGTTTCTGTGGAAAGATAATCCTCATCGGTTGATTGTGCAATGGATGGATCATGGAGTGGCCGCGCATCCTCCCGGCCGGAGGGTGGGCGGTTTTTTGTGTTAGAAAGGGGCGAACAGCTTTCGCCATTCGCCCCCTTCTCCAGGTCACACGAGTGCCTGAATTTTGGTCATGGCTTCGTCCACATGGGAGGTATCAATGATCAGCGGCGGCACCCACCGCACGCGTGTCGGAGCCACCGCGGTCAACAAGAGTCCCGCTTCTGCGGCCTTTTGAACAAACGCGGATGCATCGGGGACCGTGATTCCCCACATCAACCCTCGTCCGGTCACCTCCGGGAACCGGGATGTCAACTGCTGCTGAAGATAGGCGCCCACCCGTCGGACGTGCGCCAAAAAGTCGGGGGCTGCCACATGTTCCAGTACGGCTTGTGCGGCGGCCATCGCGAGCAGGTTGCCGCCGAAGGTGGAGCCGTGGCTTCCCGGAGTAAACGCGGCTGCCACGTCCTTCCGTGCCAATACAGCGCCGATGGGCACGCCGTTGCCGAGGCCCTTGGCCATCGTGACAATATCGGGCTCGAGCCCGATGGCTTCGTAGGCGAAAAACGTCCCGGTTCTGCCAACACCCGTCTGCACTTCGTCGATAATCAGCAGAGCTCCCTTGGCTCTGCACCGCGCCTGAATGGCCCGCAGCACCTCCGTCGGCACCGGATGAACGCCGCCTTCTCCCTGCACCACCTCGACGATGCACGCGGCCGTCCGTTCGTCAATGGCTTCCACCGCCGCCTCAAACGTCTCCGGCGCCGTGCACTCGGGCAACAATGGCTCGAATCCGGCGTGGTAAGCGGGTTTCGGTGTCACTGACAACGCGCCGAAGGTCCGTCCATGAAACCCGCCGGGGAGGGAGACGAAGCGCACTCTGTCCGCTTCCCCGCGCATCGCCGCCGCCTTTCGCGCCAGCTTCAGCGCCGCCTCGTTCGCCTCCGCGCCGGAGTTGCAGAAAAACACCTGGTCGAGTCTGGACAGTTCGGCCAAGCGGGCGGCCACCTGACCGCGCAGCGCATGTCCGTATAAATTGGAGGTGTGCACAATCAATCCCGCCTGGCGGATGATGGCTTCCGTGACCGCCGGATGCGCGTGGCCCAAGTTGCACACAGCGATACCGGCCGTGAAGTCCAAGTACTCTCGTCCATCCGCCGAATATACGTAAGGCCCTTCGCCGCGAACAAGTTCGATGGCTGGCGGAGCGTAGTTGCCCATCAATGCACTGGTCTGCGTGGTTGGGGTCATACCCATCTCTCCTCTTCTTTCGGTGCGATGTGCGTGCCAAGCGGCTGCCGCCATGGCGCGGTCGTATGCTGCACCGCCGCGACCGCAGTGGACACGTCGTTGCCTTGGATGACGTACGCATGCGCCACACCGCCCGCCAACGCTTGCAGAACGGCGTTCACTTTCGGCAGCATGCCGGCCTGGAATCGGCCTTCCTCCGCCAGCGCGCGAACATCCGTCGCAGTAACGTCCTCCATCCGAATCCGGTTGGCAAAATCGGAATAAATGCCTGGAACATCTGTGAAAAACACAATTTTGTTCGCTTGCAGCGCGGCCGCCACGGCGCTGGCCGCCAAATCCGCGTTAATGTTGTACCGGACTCCGGACTCATCCACCCCAATGGGGCACACAACCGGAATCTCACCGCGTGCCAGCACGTCCTCCAGGGGCTTCGGGTTCACGCGCTCCACGCGTCCGCTCCGCTGCAGGTTGGGGAGACCCCCTGCGAGCAGAATGCCTGACCAGCCGGCCATCGCCTGCGCGGGCTTGCCTGTGGCTCGCAGGTGCTGCACAATCGCCTGATTGACCTGTCCGTACAGCACCGCTTCCACCACGCCCATGGCTGCCGGTGTGGTCATCCGCTGTCCATCGATGAACGGCAGTTCAATCCCTCTTTGTTGGAGCGCCTCGGTAATGGCGGGACCGCCGCCGTGAACGATGACCACGTCCAGATTGGCAGCCTCCGCGGCCGCCAGCGCCGCCGATACCGCGTCCATCGCCTGGCCTTTCAGCGATCCACCAATCTTCAACACCAACCGCTGCCTCACGTCCATTTCACCTCACTGATTTCACGGATACAGTGGTGTCGCGTGAAGCCCTGCGTCTTCCGGGAAACCAAAGATCACGTTCAAGTTTTGCACAGCCTGGCCCGCCGCACCCTTCTGCAGGTTGTCGATGACCGAGAACACCTGCAGCGTGCCATTCGCTTCGTGCAGGTGATAACCGATATGGCAATCGTTGCTGCCCCGCACATGCTTCAATTGCGGGCTCTGACCGGCGGGCAGCACCCGTACGAACCGCGCATCGGCATAGGCTTGTTCAAACGCGTCCCGAATCTCCGCCTCCGTCACCCGCGCCGCCACCGGCACGTAGATGCTGGCGAAAATGCCGCGGGCCACCGGCAACAGCTGAGTGGTCAGCAGCAGTTGAGATTCCGGCAAGCCCAGCTGCGCCGCAATCTCTGGCGTGTGTTGGTGGCTGCCAATTCGATAGGCATAGAAGTTTTCCTGCAGTTCTCCAAACATCAGATGCTGCAGCGGTTTGCGTCCTGCGCCGGAGACACCGGATTTGGCATCGACCACCAACGGCGACGCACCGGAATACAGATTGGCACGCACCACCGGCAGTAACGCCAACAGCACGGCCGTGGCGTAGCAGCCCGGATTGCTAATCAGGCGCGCGCTGCCGATGCGGTCGCGCTGCCACTCCGTCAACCCGTAGACGGCGCCGGCATCTTCCGGATGGTCCAGCAGGGCGGGTTTTCGATACCACGCTTCATAGGCGTTTCGAGGCAATCGCAAGTCTCCCGACAGATCAATCGCCGTCAAACCGCGGTCTCGCAACTGCAATGCGATGGCGCCGGCGGTTCCGGAGGGCAGGCCCACAAACACCGCGTCACACCGCTCCGCCGCGGCATCCGGTTCAAAAGCCTCCACGCGCCGATCACCGACCTGGCGCGGGAGAAAAGGCTCCAATTCACCGATGGACTGTTCACCGCCCTTCGATGCGGCCACATAGGTCACGTCCACATGCGGATGCTGTGACAAAATGCGCAGCAGTTCCAGCCCGGAATAGCCGGTGGCGCCAACAACACCGACGCGGACTCGGCGCATGGTCATGAATATCAACTCGCTTTAGTGTATTTATATTCAGACTACCATACCCGGCGGAAACTGGCCAGTGTTGTGGGGATTCAACGAGGGTGCGCCAGTCGAAGTGCGTGCGCGATGTCGGTGCCGACCAGTTCGGCGCCCGGAAACGGCGCGAATATGGCGGGGGCCCAGCCGTTGATGGGACTGACATTATCTTGTCACGATCCGTTCAGCGATTCGCCACAGGCCAAGTGTTACAATCGTCATGTCCGAGCTTCCTAAGGGACAAGCTGACTATCAGAGAAGAGAAGTGAATTCTATGCGATCCATGATACAGCGGATATGGGTGATGGTCGCGGCGTTCGGACTGTTGGGAATGACCGTGGGCTGTCAACCGCAGGGCGCGTCACAGCAAACCGACAATACAGCATCGTCCGCGCCCATTCAGAGCCATGCTGTCACTGTTGATATCAAGAATTTCGCATACAGTCCCGAAACGATTCACATTATGACGGGGACAACCGTGACTTGGCGCAATGACGACAGCGTTTCGCACACCGTCACGAGCGGTGCCAATCAGAAGGCGGATGGCGTGTTTGACTCGAAGGACATGGCGCACGGCCAAACGTTCTCCTACACATTCAGCAAGCCGGGTACGTACCATTACTTCTGCGCATACCATCCCATCATGACCGGTACGGTCATTGTCACGGCTGGGTCATCTTCCTCCGGCGCAGACAACATGGCTGGGATGAACATGTCCAATGCGTCCCCGTCGTCTGGGACCGAAAAATACACCATCGCGCCGCTCGGCACCGGCACCTCCGGAGAACCGAAGCAGGCGGACGATTTGCGGCTCTTGCCATACACCATGGAAGACGGGTACAAGGTCTTCCACCTGACGGCCGAGCCCGTGTGGTGGCAGGTGAAACCGGGACAGAAAGTGGAGGCATGGGCGTACAACGGCTCCGTACCGGGACCCGAGATCAAGGTGGATCAAGGCGACAAGGTGAAAATCGTGGTGACGAACAAACTGCCAGAGGGCACCACGGTTCACTGGCACGGTCTGGATGTTCCCTTCTCGCAGGATGGAACGGGCGGCGTGAGCCAACCGGACATCAAACCTGGCCAAACGTGGACGTACACGTTCACGGTGACGGCCCCGCCGGGGACCTACATGTATCACAGTCATCCCATGACGGACATGGAAAAACAGGAGGACATGGGGTTGTTCGGCCCGTTCATCGTGGAACCCAAAGGCACCGGTTGGACACAGGTACATCCGGGCTATCAGGATGAATACACGCTGGTGGTGAACGACTCGCCGCAGTTCGGATACACCATCAATGGCCTGTCCTATCCTGCAACGCCGGTGCTGCCGGCGAAGGTCGGTGACAAGGTGCTGGTGCACCTGGTGAACATCGGTTCCATGAATCATCCCATGCACCTGCACGGCATGCACTTTCAGCTTCTGGAACAGGACGGGTATCCATTGCCGGCGCCCCAGACCATGGATACGGTGGATACGGCGCCGGGCACGACCTACGACCTGGCGTTTGTGGCCAATCAGCCTGGTAAGTGGCTGTTCCACTGCCATATCACAGCGCATGTCACGGACAGTCAGGGAAATATGACCGGCATGATCACGATGTTTGACGTCAAGAATTAGCGGTCACCGTGATGGGCAACAATCCATCCGTTTGCACAGTGAGGGAAGCGCACATCGGTGCGCTTCCCTTTCTCCATCGTTTGTGCCGATGAACGCCCAGTCTTCATCGGCGGACGGAGCCACTGCCAACGTATGCCACGGTCATGTACGAAGTTCCTGTGCTCGCAACCATCGTCGACATTTCCCGGGGAATGGCGACAGGTTTCTGTTCTATCCTCGCGAATGCACTTGGAAAATGGCGAACTTGAGATAGTGTCCCTCGGGAACTCCCGCGATTTCCGGGTGATCTTTCCCCGCCCCTGACCAATGTACCAACCGCAGAATTTTGTGGGCGTCCAATGCGGCGTCGAGCAGCGTCTCCTGGAACAAGTCGGGCAACATGTGATAGGAACAGCTGGCTGTGACGAGAAATCCTCCGTCGCGAAGGAGTTTCATACCGCGCAGGTTGATCTCTTTGTACCCGCGGATGGCACCTTCCAGCGCACGGCGAGATTTCGCGAAAGCGGGCGGATCGAGAATCACCACGTCGTAACGCTGCCCGTTTCGTTCCGCTTCGCGCAGGTAGTCGAACGCGTTGGCGACCACGAACTCCACGTTGTTGAACCCGTTCAGTGCGGCGTTCCGGCGGGCCACGTCGATGGCGGGTTCGGAAATATCGACCGCGGTGACGTGCGCGGCGCCGTAGTGCAGCGCGTGCACGGTGAAACCTCCCGTGTGGCAAAAACATTCCAGCACCCGGGCACCCTGTTGATTGGCCCCGCAGCGCATGAGGGGGGCAATGGCGGCGCGATTGTCACGTTGATCAAAAAAGTAACCGGTCTTTTGACCCTCTCGAACGTTGACCACGATTCTCAAACCGTTTTCTAAAATTTCCACCTCGTCAGGCACGTCTCCAAACCAAACGTCCGCTTCCAGCGAAAGTCCTTCGAGGCGGCGGACGGGAACATCATTGCGAAGATAGATGCCCCTCGGCTGCAACACGTCTTTCAACGCTTGGAGAATCCAGTCTTTTCGAACTTCCATTCCATAGGACAGGATTTGGACCACGAGGATATCGTTATATTTGTCGACAATGAGTCCAGGCAGAAAGTCCGCTTCACCGTAAATGGCGCGGCATGCACCGGTGTCCTGCAGAAATTGCTGGCGATACTCCCAGGCGGCGCGAATTCGAGTAAAAAATAGATTCTCGTCCACCGCCTCCGACGGACTGTATGTGAGCACTCTGGCGATGATTTGCGATTGTGGATTGGCGTAGCCTCTGGCTAAAAAGACACCTTGGTGATTGACAATTTCCACGGTGCATCCGGGGGTCAGGGTGCCTTCAACGCCCTCCACTTCGCTTTGATAGACCCATGGGTGGCCGTGTTCCAAGCGCTTCTTGCGCGATTTCTTCAAATAGAGTCGTACGGTCACACAATCTCCTCTTTCTGTGGATTCGCAAGGTTGCAGCGTCATCTGTATCATATCTCATTCTTCCACATCGTTGAGGCGCTTCATTCGAGTGGAGACGCGCCTCGTCCGAATGACCGCGTGGGTTCGGGTTCATCATGCCTGCATTGCGGCGGGCGCGAGCCAGACTCCCGGCCGCCCTGCCGTGGGCAGAGGTGGCATGCTTGACGGACGAGGGCGAAACATGATATGGTACATGACGTTGTCTCACCGACACACACGTGGGGGTATAGCTCAGTTGGGAGAGCACCTGCCTTGCAAGCAGGGGGTCGTCGGTTCGAATCCGTCTACCTCCACCACGCATCACTGGATGGTGTGCCGCGTATTGGGCGGTTAGCTCAGTTGGGAGAGCACCTGCCTTACAAGCAGGGGGTCAGCGGTTCGAGCCCGTTACCGCCCACCAAAATGTATAACGCGGGGTGGAGCAGTTGGCAGCTCGTCGGGCTCATAACCCGAAGGTCGCAGGTTCAAGTCCTGCCCCCGCAACCACGTGGAGCTGTGGTGTAGAGGCCTAACATGCCTGCCTGTCACGCAGGAGAACGCGGGTTCGAATCCCGTCAGCTCCGCCACAACGGAGAGGTACCTTTTGGTGCCTTTTTATTTCAATGACAATTTTGTCTATTATTTTCGGGTTGAACTTCTGTCAAGGGTAGTATAGATTTTGAATTATAAATGCATTTACGTGCAGTGGAAAGATTCCGAAACAGAGACAAAGGGGGCAAATCCATGCTGAAGAGGACTTCCATGCTGTTGGCATCCACGCTTGTCATGGGTGCAACGCTGGTCGGCTGCGGCTCATCCGGAGGCAACTCAACCGGCAATGATACCGCTAACAGCACGGGCGGCGGCTCCGCACAGCAGACCATCACGGTGGCTGCGGACACCACATTCCCGCCGTTTGAATCGATGCAAGGAAACAATGTGGTTGGCTTTGACATCGACATGATCAAAGACATCGCGAAGCTGGAGAACCTCAAGATTGATGAAATCAAGACCATGCCGTTCACCGGTCTGATTCCCGCGCTGCAATCCGGACAGGTCGACGTGGCGGTCGCAGGCATCACCATCAAGAAGTCCCGCATGGGCGCCGTGGATTTTTCCAACGCGTACTATAAATCCGGGGCATCCATTCTCGTCAAGAACAATTCCAACATCACGGGATTGAACGACCTCAAGGGCAAGACCGTCGCGACCAAGAAGGGCACGTCCGCCGTCGATATTCTGACCCAAGCGGGGATCAGCGATATCAAGCAATTTGACAATATCGACCAAGCGTATGCCGCGCTCGAAAGTGGTCAAGCGGACGCGGTGGTCTTCGACAACCCCGTTAACATTAACTACAAGTCGACGCACAACGATGTGAAAATCGTGGGCGGCCTGTTGTCCGGTGAATATTACGGCATTGCCATCAGCAAGCATGACGCGGGGCTGGTTGCGAAGATCAACGACGGCCTGCAAAAAATGCAAGCAAACGGCGACTACCAGAAGCTGTTTGATACCTGGCTCGGAGGCGACAAGAACGGCGTCGTGGACGGTGTGAAAGCACCGGCCGACGTCGCACTGAACGGTTAACCCTCGCGGAGTCGGCAAACGAAGACAGGTCAAACGGCGTAGCACAGAGGCTGGCTACGCCGTTGGTCTGCCGAGAAAGGAGAGGATGAAGTGGGAGGTCAAACATCTGATTTTTCGTCCTGGTTTCCGCAACTGCTGCAGGGACTCGGACACACTGTGGAATATTCCATCCTGGCCATTGTCTTTGCCACCATTATCGGTCTGATTGTGGCTTTGATGCGGCTCTCGCGGTTTTGGCTATGGCGGGCCATCAGCACCGTGTACGTGGAGATTTTCCGCGGTACACCATTGTTGGTGCAGTTGACCTTCATCGTGTTCGGCCTGTCTCAGGCCATGCCGGTGTTGAATGATATCTTTGGCGCCAAGTCCTATCCGCTCATCGGGGCGGCGGCGGGTCTGGCCCTGAACGAAGGTGCCTATATCACAGAGATTGTCCGAGCCGGGATTCTCGGTGTGGATCGTGGCCAGCGAGAGGCCGCCGAGAGCATCGGGATGACCCGTTATCAGACAATGCGTTATATCATTTTGCCGCAGGCGTTCAAGCGGATGATTCCGCCGCTGGTCAACCAGTTTGCCCAGACCATCAAGGACACGTCGCTGCTGGCGCCGATTGGCATTGTCGAATTGATGTACCAGGGTCAGATTGTGGTGTCCAACAACTTCCAAAGTTTTGCCGTCTACGGCACAGTGGCCATTCTGTATTTTGTCGTCATTTTCATCGTGACTCGCATTGCGGGTTATCTGGAGAGGAGGTTGCAAATTGATCAGCGTTGAGAACCTCCGCAAATCGTTCGGACATCACGAAGTGCTGAAAGGGATCAGCAACGAGATTCGCGAGCAGGAGGTTGTTGTGGTCATTGGGCCGTCAGGAAGCGGCAAAAGCACCTTCCTGCGTTGCCTGAACGGATTGGAGACGGCCAGTTCAGGAAAGATTGTCGTCGCGGGCATGGAATTGACCAATCCCAAGACCGACATCACCAAGCTCCGTCAACACGTGGGCATGGTATTCCAGCGCTTCAATCTGTTTCATCACCTGACCGTGCTCGACAACATCACCATTGGTCCGCGGAAAGTCCTCAAGCGTTCGCGCGAGGAAAGCGAAGCCTTGGCTCGCGAATTGTTGGCAAAGGTCGGTCTGCAGGGCAAGGAGAGCAGTTTTCCCGATCAACTTTCCGGGGGTCAGCAGCAACGCGTGGCCATCGCCCGCGCGTTGGCGATGAAACCGGATGTGATGCTGTTTGACGAACCGACCTCCGCGCTCGATCCGGAAATGGTCGGGGAAGTCCTTCAGGTCATGAAGGATCTGGCCCGCGACGGCATGACCATGGTGGTTGTGACGCACGAAATGGGATTCGCGCGCGAAGTGGGAGACCGCGTGATTTTCATGGACGACGGGGTCATTGTGGAAGAAGGCACGCCGGACCAGATCTTCAACAATCCCCAGGAAGCGCGCACCCAGTCATTCCTTAGCAAAATCCTGTGATTGTCCGGGCTGAAGCCGCGATTTGCGCGAGCTTCAGCCCCTGATTTGACTTCGCGTGTGGATTATGTTAAGTTTGTAAACGTTCCAACCGACGCGGGGTGGAGCAGTTGGCAGCTCGTCGGGCTCATAACCCGAAGGTCGCAGGTTCAAGTCCTGCCCCCGCAACCACAAATCAGGAGCACTCCCGAAACAGCCGCATCGGCCGCCTGCGCAGGCCGGATGCGGCGGTTTTGCTTTGGGGCGTCTGTGGAAGGACATGGCGACCCCCAGTTGGCGAAGGAACGGATCGAACTCTATCCAAAGATGTCTGGGAATTCTGGAATCTGAGGAGGGGATGTCCGGTGAATGTGGCGCTGGGTATGCGGCGCAACGGGTTGCCCGCGCTGTTGGTGGCCGTGGGGATGACACTGACGCTGGGATTTGGCTGGGACTACTTTCAACAAATTGTCGGACTCGGGCATCGGCCCGTGCCGGCGTACCGCGCGGGGAGTTCGCGCCATCGCTGGCCCGTCCGGCCCGCCATCGGCACCGGGATCGGTGTATTGAACATTCCTGCGATTCATCTCACGGCCCCCATCATCCAGGGGACGGGCGCGGCGCAATTGCGCGAGGGCGTCGGCCATGCGCCGGATACGGCGCTGCCCGGACAAGGCAGCAATGTGTTTCTCGCCGGACACCGCGATACGGTGTTTCGCGCTTTGGGAAGGATTCACACCGGGGATGTGGTGACCTTTGACACGCTGTACGGCAAGTTTGTGTACCAGGTCACCTTCTCGCAGGTGGTGACCCAGTACGACACCCAGGTGATGAAGCCAACGCCGCAAGAGACCCTGACGCTGATGACCTGTTACCCGTTTCTGTTCTTTGGCTTTGCGCCAGACAGGTACATCGTGCACGCGAAGCTGTTGTCCGCGCCCGCCGGGAACGCTCGCTGAGCCCTGTTGCTTCAACAACACCTCATCCGTCCTGTCACGGCACCAATGTGTCTTCGGCTTTGAGTCTGCGGACGCTGGGTTTGCCCACCGGCACGCCTATCATCAGCAGAAGCGGAGCGAGCCCATACAGCGCCGTGATGCCCATGCCCTGCCAGATGGCGGGCAGGTCGTGAATGGCGATGATGTTGCGCAGGGTGGCAACGCCATACGTCATGGGCAGCAGCGGATGCACCCAGTGGAAGAAGACCGGAACCAGGTTGAGGGGAAACGTCCCCGCGCTGGATGTGAGTTGCAACAGCAGCAGCACAATGCCGAGAAAACGGCCGGGCCCTGTTCCCAACCACGTGATGATCCACCCAATGAGGGTGATGTCCGCCAGTGACAGCAGCACCACGTACAGGTAGAACAATAGGTTGCTCGTCACGGTCAGCCCCAGTCCGTATCGAAGGACCGTCGCCGCAATCACGGCTTGCCCAATCCCGATGCACCACAGCACCCCCAGTTTGCCGATGACCACCTCCGCATACGGAACCGGGGACAGGCGCCAGCGTCCATCGCGCATGGGGACCAGGAAGAACAACATCAGGGCGCCCACCCACAGGCTCAGCGGAATGAAATACGGGGCCAGCCCGGCGCCGTACTGATTCACCTGAAACAGGGAATGGGACACCGGCCGAATGGGATGTGCCATGACGTACGCGCTGACGTTCGGCTCCGCGTTGGCGGTGTTCATCGCGTCCGACACTTTCCCCGCAAAGGTCTGCTGGCCGTTCGCCAATTGTCCCGCGCCGCTCGCCAGCTGCATGGCTCCCTGATGCAGCGAAGACGCCCCGTTCGCGAGCGTCTGACTACCAGCCGCCGACTGTGCCAAACCGTGGCTGACCGCGGTAGCGCCGGATTGCAGCTGCGCCTGCGCGTGCTGCACCTGCGTCAATCCGCTCTGGAGTCGCGACAGTCCGGATTGCACCTGGCCCAGCGCTGTATACAGCGGCGCAATGCCCTGTTGGAACTGGGACATGCCGAACGCCAGGGAGGAAGCACTCTGTGCCAAGGATTGACTGTTCGCGTACAGCGTTTGACTGCCCGATTGAAGCTCTGACAGCGCGCTCGACAGGGACGCGGCGCCCTCCCCGGTCTGGTTGAGCGCGTCGGACAGCTGCTGCAGTCCGCTCTCGGTTTGGCCCAGAATGGAGATGGCCTGTTGGACGCGTGGATCGGCGTTCGATCCCGCATCATTCGCGTACGTCTGCAGCAGACTCAGCGCCTGTGCCAGGCCGTTCTGCAGCGATTGCACCGCTGTTTTTTCGGATGCGGCGCCATCCTGAATTTGTTTGGCGCCCGCCGACGCCTGCTGGACGCCGTCGTTCAACTGTTTCACAGCGGTGCTGAACTGGTCGAGGCCGTTCGCCAACTGCTTGCTGCCGGTCACCAGTTGCCCCGCAGGGCTCGACACCGGCTGTATCTGCTGCCGGATCTTCGCCAGTGCTTGCGTGGATTGCTGCATTCCCTGCTGCACCTGCGCGGTGCCGTGCTGGACCTGTGCGAGTCCGTTGACCACCTGGGTGCTGCCCGGCGCCAACGCGTGCAGACCGCTGTTCAATTGCGCGCTGCCACTTGCCACTTGCCCACTGGCTGAGGCGACTTTGTTCGCGCCATCCGCCACCTGTCGGCTGCTGGCTGCCAGTTGGTTCGCCGCCTGGACGATTCGACTCATGTCTGATTTCGACTGACCGACCACGTCCAGCAGCCGTTGAATGAACGTCTGGCTGAAATTTTGTGCCATCGACGCGGCAATCTCACCCTGAACGCGACTCGTGATCTGACCCGCCAGGTAATTCTTCGCCGGATTCGATTCGAAATCCAGATTGGCGCGCCGCGGATGGCTGGTGCCCACGCTCAGGATGTCTTCGGTGAAGGTCTTCGGGATATCCAGCGTCATGTAATACGTGCCGTCGTGGAGACCTTGGGACGCGGCGCTCGCGCTGACCATGTGCCAGTCCAGTGAGCGGTCCTTGAGCAGACTGGTCTGCAGGTCCTTGCCGAAGTTCACCGCTTTGCCGTCCTGTGTTCCGCCCGCGTCCTCGTTGACGATGGCCACGGGCAATTTGTCCAGGTGTCCGTACGGATCCCAGAATGCCCACAGATACAGACTGCTGTACAACAGCGGGAGCACGAGCATGGACGCGAGGCCCACGCGACGCAGTTTATTTCCCCAGAGACGCGCCCATTCGACGCGGAAGATGGTCCACAGTCGCATGCTGTTCTCCCTCCTCTGCTTGTGAGATATCCACCACCACATTCGCTCTGGCCGCCTCCTCCGGTTGGGCGGCCGTGAAGAGGACACCCACGTCGGCTCGGTTGAGGTCTTCGAACAATCGCCAGGCGGTCTCGCGTTCGGCGGGAGTCAGGCTCGCCAACGGTTGATCCAACAGAATAAACCGGGGATCTCCCGCCATGGCGACCGCCGTACCCACGCGAAATTGCGCAAAGGCGTCCAGGTCTTTGATTCGCTGCTTCGCCACGTCCATCAGATCGAACTGTTCCAGCAGCTGACGTGTCCGTTCCTGGATGGATTTTTGACGAAACAGGGCCAGTTGGCTGCGGACATGTTCGCGGACGGACAGCGTGTCGAACAGCGGGTTCAACGCGGCAACGGGCCCCAAGGCAACGGTTGCAGGCGATGGAGCGTGCCACGCGGCCTCGCGGCCGTCCGGTGCCTCTTGCACGAGACCCACGCGACCGTGCGTGCAGCGGATGATGCCGGCAGCGAGCAGCAGCACTTCGGTGAGGACGGATGCGGGGCCGCCGGTGACAGCCCCCGTGGTTCCGGAGCGCAGTTGAAAGGAAAGGCTGCCTTTGGGGGCGTGGTGCCCTGTCCAGCGCACCTGATCGAAGACGAAAATCATCACCATTCCTCCTAATGACATTGTGTCATTTTGTGCTGGAAACATCATAGCATGCTGCTTGGGTTTGGCACATCCCGTGGTTGTCTTAGTTTGCGCTGAATCTTTGCGCGCCATGAGCCGGCGGTTCACGGACGGCGCCGGTCTGCTGGATGGCTCTCCTGCATTTACTAAGAGGAAAACGAAATGCGCAACGAGAAAAAATTGTAAGAGAAGTATGTCATTCGGGAGGCCGTGCATGCTGTTCAGAGTCGGGAAGGTCAAACTGAGCCGAGCGGTGTTGGAGAGCGATGTCCAGGTGGAGGATCTGATTTCCGCGTTCGAACGGTACTTACGAGGGGATTGGGGAGACGGGGACTTCGCGCCGGACATCTCGAACGATCTCGCCCTGACGTGTGGTGAACGGATTGTCGCGACGTACACGGCGGCCGACGGGCAGAAAATTTGCATGTCCACCGCGAACGGCCGCACGTACATCTGCTTCCCGCACGAGGTACAGTCCTTACGAAACACGGTGTTCACCTGAACCTGCGACAGACATCCGGCGATAACTCGCTCCTCCTCGCCAATCGGGTATAGACGGAACGCGTTTCTTGTTGTACAACAGGTATTGTTCTTCAAATGATATTGATGCAATGACTTTGTTCGTACGCGGAGAACGTCGGAGGAGCGAGGGCATGGAAGTTCGTCAGTTGCAGTATTTTCGGGCGGTGGCCGAATTGGAGCATGTGACGCAGGCGGCAGAACGGCTCCACGTCGCCCAGTCGGCCATCAGTCGCCAAATTCGCCTGTTGGAAGAGGAACTGGGAGCGCCCCTGTTTTACCGGGAGGGAACCGGCATTCGCCTTTCGGCGTTTGGGAAGCGGTTCTTGCCGCGCGCGCTTCGGATTCTGCGCGAAATTGAATTCGCGAGGCAGGACGCGGAGCACTTTCTCAATCCGGACACGGGGACTGTTCGCCTCGGGTTTCCACATAGCGTTGGCGTTCATTATGTGCCCTCTCTGATTGCCGCCTTTCGCAGCGAAGCGCCGAACGTGCAGTTCGATTTGGTGCAGACGCGCGTGCACAACTTGTTGGAAGACCTGCTGAACGGAGACTTGGAACTGGCCATCATCACGCCGTGGGAAGACATCGATGACGTTCCGCCGCTGACCGGGGAATACCTGTACCAGGAAGAGATGCGCGCCATCGTTCCGAGCAATCATCCCTTGGCCAAGAAGCCGGACATCCACCTGTCTGAACTACAGCCAGATCCCTTCATCCTGTTCAAGCCTGGCTACACGCTTCGCACGTTGGTTTGGGACGCCTGTCTGGCCGCCGGTTTTGAGCCGAACATCGCGTTTGAAGCCGAAGAAACCGACACCATTCGTGCCTTCGTTCAAGCCGGACTCGGTGTCAGCGTTTTGCCGATGGTCCATCCCAACGCTGGCAACGTGCCCGGCATCGCCGCGGTGCCGATCCGCGGCGGAGGCTTTCTGCGGTCAGTGGGTATCGCCTGGCACCGAGAAGCGGGCCAATCTGGGCCTGCGCGCCGCTTCGCCCAGTTTGTGGTCGCGCGGGCGCGGGCGCACGGATCGTTGTCCCCTTGATTTTCGGTTCGCAGCTGGCGTAGCATGGGTCTGGAAAGTCGGGCAGAGAGGGTGAGGGCGTGTGTTGCGCACGCTGATGAAGTCGAAAATTCATCGGGCCACGGTCACGCGGACCAACTTGAACTACAAGGGCAGCATCACGATTGATGCGGCGTTGATGGAGCAGGCCGACCTGGTGGAGAATGAACTCGTCCAGGTGGTCAATGTCAACAATGGGCAGCGGTTTGAAACGTACGTCATCGTCGGCGAACGGAACAGCGGGTGCATTGAGCTCAATGGCGCCGCAGCCCGGCTGGCGGAACCCGGGGATTTGGTCATCATCATTTCTTATGGCATGTACACGCAGGAAGAGGTCAGAGCTCATAAACCCATCGTGCTGATGGTTGATGAGAAGAATCGGCCCGCGGAGCGGCTCGACGTGGAGCAGAATCCGTAGACGGGCCCTTGTTGCTGCACGCGCTTCGGCCGGGGCGTCGGCGCGGTGGAATGAAAAAGAGCTGCCTAGCCGTGGGCAGCTCTTTTGTATGGGTGGATTATGCTTGCTGAAACTCCGGATCGGCATACGGATGCGCCACCCAGCCGGATGGGTCGATGAACAGCCGAATGGCCACCACCTTGCGCTCGTCGGTCAATGTGAAGAAGTGGGGGTTGTTCTCCGGCACAGAAATCACATCGCCCGCCTCGAGAACAACGTCAAAATAGCCGACCTGTTGGCTCTTGATGACGAATATGCCGCTGCCGGCCACGATAGCCCGCACTTCGTCCTCGGTATGGGTGTGCACCTGTTCGAATTTCTTGAGCAGGTCCTCAAGGTTCGGCGTGGCATCGGACAGGGAGATGACATCCCACTTCACGTAACCCCGCGCTTTCGCGAGAGATTCAATATCGGACTGGAACGCATCGAGCACCTGTTGCTTTTCGTCATCGCTCAGGACGAAACGGCCCCGCAGGTCAGCCGGCAGTTGGTCTGTGTCCCAGTGGTCGTAGTAGACGTTTTGATCCGCAAGGAATTGGCGGACCTTGGCCTCATCGGAAATCTGCTCTCCGGTGTTGCGTACGCGAATCGTTGCCATGCGTGTTCCTCCTTCATGAGTGGTGCAAGTCGCGCCATGACTTGGATTCCATGTTAGGGCACTGTGTGGGAATTGTCTATCCTTTCTTAACATAGGGTACAGCAATTCCACAGGCGGATGTTATATCCACATGTGTCATCGGTGTGGGTGATACACCCGGAAGTGTCACGTGCCCTGTTCCACGTGGACGGATTGCAGCGCGGATAAGTCCTCGCGTTGGACGCAGAGAATCGGGCGCAAAGCGGGTTTGGCATTCCGACCAAAGTCGGAGGCCCGACGGGACCTGATGGCGGTTGTGTCCCGCAGATTCCGGAGGGTAAGATGAGAGCGCACAGAGCCGCCGAAGCGTGGCAAAGCCAGCAACATGAGCCGTCTGGATGAAGGTGCACATCCTCTCATTCAAGGTGGATCTGGAACTGGCCTGTGATTCTCAGCGCGGTGGAGGATGCGATGGTGATGGAGGCGCTGCGCGCAGGACAGGACACAGGCGGCGATTTACGCCATTCGCAACGGTCTGGATAGATGCTGAGGCCGTCCTCGAGACATGGCTCAAGACAATTGTGTCCCATCCCATGTTTTCATCCCTATGGAAGTTTGACTTCTCTCCTGTCGATTCGTATAGTAAGTTTGAGTTTTCATGAAACGGTGCGCCTCTTTCTGCACAGAAGGAGGCGCTTGTCGTGCAGGGAATCACGGGAAGGAGCAATGGCCATGAACGAAAAGCCCGGTTACGCGTTGGCGCGGTATCTGTTGGTGGACAAGCCGGATCAGTTGGAACGGCGCGCGGAGGGGATGGCCGTCGGCCTCACGGTGGGAAGCTGGACGGATCTTCCCGCGACGAGGCAGGCATCGATGCAGCCGTACTGCGGAACGGTCGAAGGGGTGGAAATTCAGGAGGAACTGGAGAACGGCAGGGTGCGTGCCGAGGTGACCATCGGCTACCCGACGCGGAACTTTGGCCCGAGCATCCCCGCGCTCCTCACCACGGTGTTTGGCAAACTGTCCATGGACGGGCAGATTCGGCTGGTGGATCTGCGGCTGCCAAAATCCTTCATCGCCGAATTCCCGGGGCCGAAGTTCGGCGTGGACGGGGTGCGGGAACGGGCGCGCGTCCACGGCCGTCCGCTCGTGATGAGCATTTTCAAGTCCTGCATCGGCCAGGACTTGGACGAACTCGCCGTTCACTTTCGGGAACAGGCGGCGGGTGGCGTGGACCTGATCAAAGACGATGAGATTTTCTTCAGCGAGCAGTTGGCCGCCCCGGAAACACGGGTGCAGCGGTTCCGGCAGCTGGCCGACGACATCGCCTCCACCACGGGCAAACCGGTGCTTTACGCGGTCAACCTGACGGGGCCCACGTTTGGCCTGCTGGAACGCGCCAAGCGCCTGTCTGACCTCGGGGCCGGCGCACTGCTCCTCAATGTGGTGGCCTACGGGTACGATGTGCTGCAGGCCTTGGCGTCCAATCCGGACGTGCACGTACCCATCCTGGCGCATCCTGCGGTGGCGGGGGCGATGTACGGATCGGCCACCCACGGCATTTCCAGCCACATCTTGCTCGGCCAATTGCTGCGGCTGGCGGGGGCAGACATCGCCATCTACCCGTCGCCTTACGGCTCGGTCACCCTGGCGGCGAAGGAAGGGGCGGCCCTGGTGGAATCACTGCGCGAGCCAAACGGCCTGAAGCCAGTGCTGCCGGCGCCGTCGGCGGGGATTCACCCAGGCTTGGTACCGACGCTGGTGCGCGACTTTGGCATGGACATCATCGTCAACGCGGGCGGCGCAATACACGGCCATCCGCTCGGAGCCACCGGCGGCGGACAGGCGTTCATGGCGGCCGTGGCGGCGGTCGGCGCGGGACAAAGTCTGAAACAGGCCGCCGAACACAGTGAACCGCTGCGGTTGGCCCTGGACAAATGGGGGTATCCAAGCGCGTGACGGGGAATCGGTTGGCGTTTTATTGCGATTTTGACGGGACGATTGCGGAACGGGACATGATTGGCGTACTGGTTCGGCGGTTCGCCCCTCCGGAGGCGCTGGACATCGTCCAGGACGTGAACGCGAAGCGGCGAACGGTCAAAGACGGGGTGGAGGCCATGTTTCGCATGACTGCAGCATCCGTCTATCCGCAGATGGTGGAGTACGTGCGGGAACACACCGTCCTCCGGCCGGGATTCGCGGAGTTTGTCGAGCGCTGCCGCACCGCAGGGTGGCGGTTGACCGTGGTCAGCGGCGGCTTTGACTTCTTCGTGGTGCCCGCGCTCGCGCCTTTCGCAGACACCGTCGCGGTGTACTGCAATCGACTGGTGGAGGAGAACGGGCATTTGCAGGTGGTCTGGCGCGTTCCGTGCGATGAGACGTGCGAGGGGGGATGCGGTCTCTGCAAGCCCGCCGTCATCCGGCGGACGCGCCGGCCCGGTGAGCGGCTGGTGGTGGTGGGCGATGGCGTTACCGATGTGAAACAGGCCCAACTCGCCGATTTCGTCTTCGCGCGGGACAAGTTGCTGGCGGAGTGCCAAAGGCTGCATCTGCCGCACGCGTCGTTTGACACGTTCTACGATATTCTCGAACATCCTTGGGTATCTGAAACGGAGGTCCGGTGAATGGTTCACGCGTTGGAACAACGGCGGCAGGTTCGCCAACTGGCGGCTGAATTGGCCGCCCGCGGGTGGCTGCCCGCGACGAGTGGGAATTTGTCCGTAAAGGTCAAGGCCGATCCGCTCTGCATCGCCATCACTCGCAGCGGCGCGGACAAACAGCAGTTGACGGAGGCGGACGTCATCCTCGTGAACGGAGACAACCAGGTGGTGGATGAAACGCCGTACCGCCCGTCCGCGGAGACGGCGGTTCACACGCAGTTGTACAACAAGTTTGGCTGCGGGGCGGTTCTGCATGTACATACCCAGTACAACAATCTGGTGTCTGACGCGTATTTTGAGGACGGAGGCGTCGAATTGACAGGGTATGAACTGTTGAAGGCGCTCGGTCACTGGGAAGAGAACGCGCGAATTCGGGTGCCCATTGTCGAGAATTTCCACGACCTGAACCGGTTGGCGTCCGCGGTGGCCGCCGTCGCGGATCCGGATGTGCCGGGCGTTCTCGTGCGCAACCACGGGATCTACGCGTTTGGCCAATCGGCGGATGAGGCGAAGCGTCACCTCGAAGCATTGGAATGGCTGTTTGAATACCACGTGCGGCGGATTCAATTCGCCGCTGCCAGGCGCCGCTTGGAGCAGATCTGAGCAGAGGGCCGGGGGACAGACCGGCTGTCCAACCGGGCTGCGGGAGGGGACTGCATGGTACGCATTTCGAAACGATTTCGCATACCGCGCGCGGTGTGGGTGATCTTGGTGCTCCTGTTGGCACTGTACGCCGCTCGCATCTGGGTGGACCAGCTGTACGCGCTGCGTCGGCATGTCGCGCTGGGGTACGGATCGGTCTACAGCCTCAATATGACCATTGCGTTGGTCAGCACCTATCTGGGCGGGCTCGTGTGCCTGCTGCTGGGCATTTTTGCGGTCCGGCCGTACCGGGAGGTGGCTCCGAAACCGCTGGTTCGCCTGCTGCAGGTGGTCGCCGCCGTGCTCGGATGGGTCATCGGCACCGGACTGTGGCAGCTGAACCCGACCGACTGGCTGCTGTATGTCCACCACGCGCCGTTTCACCGGGTGGATCCGCTGTTTCACCTGGACCTGTCCTTCTACGTGTATCAACTGCCGCTGGACATCGGCATCTTGGCGCGGCTGTTGACCATGCTGGCGCTCTGGATGCTTGTTCGACTCCCCCTGCCGGCCATCGCGCTGATGAAACAGTTCGCGGTTCGCCGCATCCGCCTGGGGGCTCCGGTTCCCGCAGCGCTGTTGCAGCGTCATTCGCGCGGGCTGCTGGTCTGCCTGGGTGTGCTGTTCGTCGGTTTCGCCGCGCTGACGTGGTTGCACCGCTTCACCCTGGCCTACACGACAGGGAATGGAACGTTTTTGGCGGGGCCGGACTTCGTGACCGCCCGTCTGACCATCCCCGTGTTCACGTGGGTGCACATCACGCTGCTGCTGATTGCGGCGCTATCCACGTGGTGGCTGGCATTCGGCAAGCACGCGTTGGTGGTGGAGCGGGACGGCTTTGCGGTGGTGTCCGTGAGCCGGGTGAAACCGCTGTTCTACGCCGGTGGCGGGTATCTCCTGTCGATGGTGGTGACCGGCGTGGTGGGCGCGTTGGTGAACGCGCTGTACGTTCATCCCAACCAGAGCACGGTGGAATTGCCGTACATTCAGCGCAGCATCGATGCGACGCGTTGGGCGCTCGGCATTGACCACGTGGCGGTGAAGCCGTTCAACCCGGCGACGACGCTGACGGCGTCCGCAGTTCAGGCGGACACTCCGACGTTGAACAATGCGCGCGTGAACGACCAGGGACAGACCACCACCATCTACAATCAGTTGCAGAGTTTCAAGAATTACTTCCAGTTCACACCGGCTGAGGTGGATCGGTATCAACAGGACGAGGTGTACATCTCGGCCCGCGAAATGGATGTGGATAAACTGCCCGTCCAGACCTGGGTCAATCGCACTTTGGTGTACACCCATGGTTACGGCATCGCGGCGAGTCCGGTGAATCGCTTTGACGCGGACGGCCTGCCGCTGTTATGGGCGAAGGACACGCCGCAGACCACACAGGCGCCCATTCCCGCCATCACGCGACCGGAGATTTACTTCGGGATGATGCAGAACGACGTCATTGCGCCGTCCAAACAGGGAGAGTTCGACTACCCCGCCGGCGCCGCGGATCACACGTCGCATTATCAGGGAGGCTATGGGTTGCCGGTGAACGGGAACCGCTGGCTGCTGGCTCTGGAGGAGAAATCGCTGAAATTCTTCACGAGTGATCAAATCACGGCCCAGTCCCAGTACCTGTTCGACCGCGACATCTACGACCGGGTAAAGGACATCGCTCCGTTCTTGGTGTATGACTCGGATGCGTTCCCGTTTATCGACAGCCAGGGCCATATCCAGTGGATGTTGGACGCGTTCACGGAAACCTCGAACATCCCGTACGCACAGACCTATATGAACACCAACTACGTCCGCAATTCCGTGAAAGTGGTGGTGGACGCCTACACCGGGAAGACGACGTTTTACGTGGTGGACCCGTCGGATCCGATGATTCAAAGCCTGATGCGGGTCTACCCCAAACTGTTCACCACGCAGATTCCGGACGACGTGCGCGCGCACTTCCGGTATCCGATGGATCTGTTTCAGGTGCAGGCCACGGCGCTGGCCAGTTACCATATGACCGATCCGGCCGCGTTCTACAACCAGGAGGATCTCTGGGACCTGGCGGAGCAGGTGTACAACCAGAACGAGACCGCACCGCGTCCGCCGGTGTACCAGATGCTGCGGATGCCGGATCGGACGCAGTTGAACTTTGTCCTGAGCGCGTTGTTCACGCCGCACCAGAAGATGAACCTGAACGGATGGCTGATTGCCGACAACGATCCGGGGAGCTACGGTCAGCTGACGCTCTACCAGTTCCCGCAGTCCAGCCTGATTTTCGGGCCGATGCAGGCGGAGAATCAGATTGACTCCAATCCGACCGTATCGTCCCAATTGACCCTGTGGAACCAGCAGGGTTCCCACGTTGTGCGCGGCGATCTGCTGATGATTCCGCTTGGCAACACGGTCCTGTATGTGGAGCCGATTTACATTGTCGCCAGCCGCGAGGGGTCTCTGCCGCAACTGCAGCGCGTGATTGTGGACTACAACAAGCAGGTCTACATGGATGATTCGCTCGGCGCCGCGATTCAAGATCTGTTGGGCAGCGGCAGCAACGGGGCTGAGCCGTTGCCGAACACGCCCGCAGGCGGGGCGGGCGGAGCAACGCCAAGTGCAGGGACGGGCGCAACCGAAACGGTGGCGCAGCTGTCGGATCAGGCCAACCAGTGGTTCCAGAAGTACGAATCGGATACAGCGAAGGGAGACTTCGAAGCAGCCGGCGCGGACCTGAAGCAGCTCGGGCAGGTTCTTCAGCAGCTGCAGAAAGCGAGCAAGACCGGATGAAAGGGACGGTCATCCGTCCATTCACGGCACCCTCTGGGCACATATGCTGAAATCAGGCAACAGCTGGGGGGTGACCTGAGTGTACGACGGTGTACTTGGCGGATACACACGTTGGGCGATTGTGTTTCTCATCATCTTCGTCCTGTTTGTGCTGCTGGTCCCGTACGACGGAGCGACCACCTGCTGACCGAGAGAACATTCTGGGATACAGTCATGGCGCACTCTTCGGGGTGCGCTCTTTTTTCACCCAGGCGGCCCAGGCGTCGCTGCGACTGGCTTTTGGAGATCCGCCACTATGACGGAGGAGGGAAACATGATATAATGGTGCACGTATTTTTCGATTATCGAAATAAATGGTTGTGCGAGGTGTCAGGTGGATGCATAAGTTGTTTCCTCCCGCAGTCTGGGCGACAGCATTCGCCGCGTTGATTGCTTTCATGGGCATAGGGATTGTGGATCCGATTCTCGGATCCCTTCTGAACGCCTGGGGAATTTCCAAGTTTGCGGTGGAGTGGCTGTTCACCAGCTACATTGCGGTGATGTCCATCGCCATGTTGCTGTCCGGCGTGTTGGCGACCAAGTTCGGCGCACGCCGGGTGTTGTTGACCGGTCTCACGCTGGTCATCATTTTTTCGGCACTCAGCGGTCTTGCGCCGAACATCGGCTTTCTCGCGGTGTTTCGCGGCGGATGGGGCCTCGGCAACGCGTTCTTCACGTCGACGGCGCTCTCCATCATTGTGGGCGCCTCCACGCGCGGCATGGCGGCCGCCATCACGCTGTACGAAGCGGCGCTCGGGCTCGGCATGGCGTCCGGCCCGCTGCTCGGCGGATTTCTCGGCAGCCTGCACTGGCGTTTTCCGTTTTTCGGAACATCCACGCTGATGCTGATTGGCCTGCTGTTCACACTGTTTCTGGTGAAGGATTCCGGAAAAAAAGAGGCGCCGCGCAAGGCGCGGGATATCATTCGGGCGCTTGGGCACCCGGCGGTCCGGACCAACGCCTTGATTGGCCTGTTGTACAGTTTTGTCTTCTTCACAGTGCTGGCCTATTCTCCATTGACGCCGGCGTTTCAACAACTGGGCAGCATGAAAGTGGGCGTGGCGTTCTTCGGTTGGGGTGTGCTGGTTGGCGTCTCCTCCGTGTTTGTGGTGAATTGGCTGCGGCCGCGGCTGGGTCCGTTGCGGCTGCTCGAGTGGAACCTGCTGTGCATGTGTGTGCTGCTCATTTTTGCTGCGGTGGCGAAGGGCATGGTTCTGGTATGCCTCGTCGTGGTCTCCGGTTTCTTCTGCGGCATCGCCAATGCCGTGTTCACGTCGATGGCGATGGAGGTTTCGCCGTTCTCGCGTTCGATTTCGTCCGGCAGCTACAACTTTCTGCGTTGGGCCGGCGCGGCTCTGTCGCCCATCCTCTGCGGTTGGCTGGGTGACCACGTAGGGGTGCAGGCGCCTTTTTGGCTGGGTGCCATCCTGCTGCTGATTGCCTGGATGGGTCTTCGCGCGAGCCACGCGACGCTGAAACAAGGATTGCACGAAAACGGTGCGGCGGGGGCGGTCCACGGTTGATGCGCCAAGTGGATGCCCGCCGGGATTTGCCGTTCCCGCACCTTTTCTCTTTTCACACCAGACGCACGTGAAATTCCTTCAGCCACGCGTTGACCTCCATGAGGTAGTGGAATAGCTGCGCCGTGGCCAGAATCTGCCCAAACCACGGGCGATGCTCCATGGGCTGCCGGCTCGCCTCGGCCAAAGCGCGGATGGCGGCCGTGTCGACGAGCGGGCGAACGGGCGCGTCTGGATTGTCCAGGATGGCGAGGATGCCGCTGCGGGTTGCCTCCAGATACTCTGGATTTGGCGTGCCCGGATACGGGCTCTTTTTCCGGTAGAGCACGTCTTCCGGCAGATAGTCGCGCATGGCGCGGCGCAGGAGCCCTTTCACCTCGTTGTCGCAGGTCTTCATGGACCAGGGCACGTTGAAGACGTATTCCACCAGGCGATGATCGCAAAATGGAACGCGGGCCTCCAGACTGGCGCCCATGCTCATGCGATCCTTTCGATCCAGAAGGGTGGGCAGAAATCGCGTGATGCTCAGGTAGTTGATTTCGCGCACCCGGGCATCGTGGGCGGATTCTCCGGGCAGCCGCGGCACCTCCGCCAGCGCTTCGCGGTATCGGTCCGCCACATATTCCTCCGGCCGAATGATCCGCTTCAGGTCTTCCGACAGGATGCTCACGCGCTCATGCAGCCGCAGCGACCACGGGAACGTGTCCGCCGCCAGGGCATCCTGTCGATGAAACCAGGGGTAGCCGCCAAACACTTCGTCCGCCGCCTCTCCGGTGAGCGCGACGGTGTGGTTGCGCTTGATCTCGCGGCAGAACAGGTACATGGAGACGTCGATGTCCGCCATGCCCGGGACGTCGCGGTAGCGAAGTGGGTGCAACAGATGATCTGTCATCTCGTCCATGCCGAACACCACCGAGTGGTGGACCGTTCCGAGAAAATCGGACACTTTCCGCGCCCACGGCGCGTCCAAGCTCTTCTGGAACGCGTTGGCCTGAAAGTACTTCTCCATGTCCTCAAACTCAATGGAGTAGGTGTGCAGAGGTGGCCGGCCCTGCGCCTGATAGTAACGCGCGGCGATGGCGGAGACGACGCTGGAGTCCAACCCGCCGGACAACAGCGTGCAGACCGGAACGTCCGATACCAGTTGGCGCGTGACCGTGTCCACCAACAAGTCGCGCACCGTCTCCAAGGTGGTGTCGAGATCATCGGTGTGTTCCCGGCTCTCCAGGCGCCAGTACGCTGAGGTCACGAATCGCTCCCGGGTCGCAAGCACCGAGTGCCCGGCTCGGACTTCTTCCAACCCCTTGAAAATCCCGTGTCCCGGCGTGCGTGCGGGGCCAATCGCAAAAATTTCCGCCAAGCCTTCTGCGTCCACCGCAGGCTCGATGTCCGGGTGGGCGAGAATGGCTTTGATTTCCGATCCGAACCAGACCCCGCTCCCGCGCCGCACGTAGAACAGCGGCTTGACGCCCAGCCGGTCGCGGGCCATGAACAACCGTTCCTTGGCTTCGTCCCAAAGGGCGAAAGCGAAAATTCCATTGAATTTTTTGACGCACTCGGGTCCCCAGCACACATAGGCGACGAGGACAACTTCCGTATCCGAGTAGGACTGGAAGGTGAAGCCCTGCGCCAGCAGTTCGCGCCGCACCTCTTCGGTGTTGTACAGCTCGCCGTTGTAGACGAGCGTGTAGGTCTTGCCGCCGAAGGTGCGGGACATGGGCTGCGTGCCGCCGCTCGGATCGACCACGATGAGCCGCCGATGCGCGAAGGCGGCGTGCAACGACAGGTAATGGCCGCACGCGTCCGGTCCTCTGCAGGCGAGTGTTTCCCCCATTGCCTGGACGGCTTCGGCTTCTTGGGTCAGGTCGCGTTCCCAGTCAATCCATCCTGCAATCCCACACATGTCGGTCTCAGCCCCCCAGCCTGTTGGTTGTGAGCTCCCGGTTCCGCGGCTTGCGGACACCCGGGCGAATGCCCATGTCACGCAGTACCTTATGCGACCATGAGGAAAAAGGTGCAATGGGCGTACGCAGGAGAAAGGACGGGGGGCGTGGACGCCGGCCACGCCGCGGGTGGCTTGGCCGGCCTTTTGGGGAGTGGTTAGCGCGTGGTGGACAATGACGTGGCGTCGTCGATGGGCAGCGGACCGACGTATTCCGATTGCGGTCGAATCAGCCGGTTGCCGGCGGCCTGCTCCAGGATGTGCGCGGTCCAGCCGACAGCGCGGCTGACGGAAAACGTGGGGGTGTACAGCGGCTTTGGCATGTTGACCGTGCGCAGAATGGCGGCGGCCCAATACTCGACGTTGCTATACAGTTGACGGCCCGGCTTGTACTCGTTGAGCAGCCGAATGGCGGTGTCCTCAACGACGACCGAGAGATTGAACAGGGGATCTTCGTCGCGCATACCCTGAACCACGCTGCGCAGCGCGACCGCGCGCGGATCTCTGGTCTTGTACACGCGGTGGCCGAACCCCATCAGCCGTTCTCCCCGCTCGAGCGCTTGCCGCAGCCACGGCTCCGCGTTCTCTGCCGTGCCAATCTCCTCCAGCATCGACATCACTTCGGCCGGGGCGCCGCCGTGCAGCGGTCCTTTCATGGCACCGAGCGCGGCAGCCAGCGCGGAGGCCATGTCGGACTGCGTGGACGTGACCACGCGGGCCGCGAAGGTGGACGCGTTCATGCCGTGCTCCATCGTGATGATGAGATAGGCTTCCAGCGCCCGTGCTTTCTCGGGGGACGGAACCTCTCCGCTCAACATGTACAGGTAGTTGGCCGCGTAGCCGAGATCCGGGTGCGGCGTCACCGGCGCGCGATGCTCCAGAAACGCCTGCCGATGGGCGATGATGCTGGGCATCGCCGCGGTCAGGCGTTTCGCGTCGGCCAGCGTCGGCGGCCACGCCGCCGCAGCACCGAGCGCGGAAATCGCGGTGCGCAGGACATCCATCATGCTCTGTTCCGGAGGCAGCGCTTGGATGATGTGTTTCACGTATTCCGGCAACGAAAGCTGGCTCCGCAGTTCGTCCACGAGCGCCGCGCGCTCCGCAGGATTCGGCAGCCGCCCTGCCCACAATAGATGGGCCACCTCTTCGAAGGACCGGGTTTGCGCCAAATCCTGCGCGAAATGGCCGCGGTACACCAGTCGACCTGCCGTGCCGTCCACCAGACTCAAATCGGTCTGTGCGGCAACCACGTGCTCCAATCCGTTCGTACTCGCCATGGTCCATTCCTCCTCTTCCATTCACAGCTTCAGCATAGCGCTAACCTTTGATAATGTATAATGAATAAACGTGAGTGAATTGATTGCGGATTGTAATCAGTTTTCGAAGGGGAGGATGTCGGTGCTGGATTGGTTGCAGACGTTTGTTGTGGCGGCGGAAACGGAAAATTTTCGCCAGACCGCCGAGTTGCTGCATCTCGCGCAGCCGACGGTCACCCTGCACATTCAAAAGCTGGAACAACAACTCGGCATGTCGTTGTTTGAACGTGTTGGCCGGCAGGTGCGCCTGAGTCCCGCCGGTCGCCAATTCCTCCCGCACGCGCTCGCAGTGGTTCGCCACTGGCGCGACGGTAGAGCACAGCTTCACCGCTGGCGGGCGGGTTACGACACGACCGTGGTGGTGGGGACGTCACCGCTGATTGCCACCACCTATTTGCCTCGGTGGATTCAGCAGGCTTCACGCCGCAACCCGCGAATCCAGTTCTCCATTCGCGTTCGGGAATCTGCGGATCTGCTGTCCGACGTGCTCTCCGGCGCCTGCGACATCGCCTTCACCCGGCTCCCTGTGGCGCATGCACAGGTCCAGTGCCTGCCGCTGTATGACGATCCGCTGCTGTTCATCGTCCCAGCCGACGGCGCCGACCTGGACGGGCCTGCGCAGAGTCCGGAGGACTGGTTGGCCGACCATCCAGTGCTCACCCACAATCATCCGGGGTATTGGGATGCGCTGGTGCCTGCGCTGCAACGGTTCTATCCAGATGTGCGCACCCTGCCGGTCAGCCAGGTGCACGTGACCATTCACTGGATTGTCGAGCGCATGGGGGTCTCCTTTTTACCCGCCAGCACTGTGCAGCGCGAACTTCTTCGCGGCACGGTGGCGGAGGTTCCCTTTTCAGCGTTCGCGCTGCCGAAGGTGGCCACGTATCTGCTCCTTCGCACCGGCGCGTTGTCTCCGGCGGTGTCGGCGTTCGCGGAGGAGGTGCAGGCGTACATGCGGATCCGAAAGTTTGAAACAGGTCTATCAGCAAACCGCGGAGAATAGTAGTATGAAGGTAACTTCCGAGAAGCACTGGCGATTTATATGAAAACGTTTACATGAGGTGATGCGTGTGGCAGAAACGGAAACGCTGTCGCTCATTGCGCAGAGTGCAAAAGTGTCTCCACCGGATGCGTACGTTCGCACGTCGTACATCCGTTCCTGGGATGCGTACCAGGCCAAGTACGAACAGTCCATCTCACATCCGGAAGCGTTCTGGCGCGAGATTGCCGACGAACTGCGGTGGCAGCAGCGAGAAGAGGCCGTGATTCAGGGGCAGATGCCCGACTTCGCGTTCTTTCCCGGCAGCCGCATCAATGTCTGTGAAAACTGCGTGGACAGACATGCGGAAAACCCGGCCACCACCAACAAAGTCGCGCTGTTTTTCGAGAGTGAACACGGAGACGCCAGAGCGGTGACCTACGGGCAGTTGCATCGCGACGTACAGAAGTTTGCGAATGTGCTGCAGGACCTCGGTCTGCAGCAGGGCGATGTGGTCAGCGTGTACATGCAGAACTTGATTGAAACCTACGTCGTGCTGCTGGCCTGTCTGCGCCTCGGCATTGTGTACAACACGGTCTTCGCCGGCTTCTCTCCGGAGGCCCTGCGGGAGCGCATTGTCAGTTCCAACGCGAAGGCGGTCATCTGCAGCAATGGGAGTTATCGCAGGGGAAACATTCTTCGCCTGAAAGAAACGGTGGATCGCGCGCTGGAAGGGGTGGACGGCGTCCATCACGTCATTGTGTATCGCCGCATTCCCGACCTGGATACGCCGATGCAGGAGGGCAGAGACCTGGACTATGAGGCGTTGATGAAAGCGGCGAATGCGCGCTGTCCCGCCGCAGCGCTCGACTGCAACGATCCGGGGCTGCTCATCTTCACGAGCGGCACCAGCGGCAAACCGAAGGGCATTATACACGCCGGCGGGGGATTTCTGCTCGGCACCTACGCGTACACCAAATACCAGCTCGACCTGCAGCCAAACGACGTCTACTGGAATACGGCGGACATCGGCTGGCTGACCTCCCACATCTTCGTGTTGGTGGGCGGCCTCGCGCTCGGCGCCACCACCATTCTGTACGAGGGGGCGCTCGACCATCCGGATTGCGGACAGGTGTACCGGATCATCGAACGGTATGCGGTCAACAAGTTGTTTTCCGCGCCAACCGCCTACCGCATGCTGGTCAAGTTCGGCGAAGAATTGACAAAACAGTTTGATTTGTCGTCTCTGCAGCTGCTGGCATCGGTGGGCGAACCCCTGAATCCGGAGGCGTGGCATTGGATACGGAGAGTGGTGGGAAAAGATCGGATCGTCATCAACAACACCTGGGGCCAAACGGAGACGGGCGGCACGCCATTGGCCTCCCTACCGGGTGCGGTGGACATGAAACCGGGCAGTTGCGGCGTTCCGTTCTTCGGCCACCAGCTGGAGGTCACGGACGTCGAAGGTCGTCCGGTTCCGGACGGCACACCGGGCTATCTGGTCATTCGCAACGTGTTTCCAACCCTCGCCCGCGACGTGTACGGAGATAGAGCGCGGTACCTGTCCTCGTACTTCTCACAAATTCCGGGCGCGTACTTCACAGGCGACAGCGCGGTTCGGGATGAGGACGGCCACTTCTGGGTGCTTGGCCGCGTGGATGATGTGGTCAATGTGTCCGGCCACCGCATCAGCACCATGGAAATGGAGAGTTCGCTCATTCAGCATCCCGCGGTGGTGGAAGCGGCTGTCGTGGGACATCCGGACGAGATCAAGGGCACGGTGCCCATTGCGTTCGTGACGTTGGAGGCCTCCTACCAGGCGGGGGATGAACTGGCCGAGGAACTGCGAAAAAAAGTGGAATCAGACATCGGATCGTTTGCCCGGCCGGGGGCGGTCTACTTTGTGGAATCCATGCCGAAGACCAGGTCCGGGAAGATCATTCGCCGCATGCTCCGGGAAATCTTGCGGGAAGGCAAAGTGCAGGGCGACACCACGGGGCTCGAGGACAACGATATTCTGGACCGCTTGATTCAGGAATTGGGAGCCTTCGGCAGCCGAGACGAGAAAAATATGTGAGACACTTGGCAATATGAGTATAATGAGGAGTATCTCGGGATGGCGGCCGCCGCGAAGCGGCCGCCAGCCAGACTGGGAGCTGGAGAGGGCGGTATTGCGTTGGTGTTGTACAATGTCACAGAAGTCTTGGTGCGGGCAATGCTGGAGGACGCCTATATTCATAAAGGCCGACTGGCATGTGAATGTGATCAGTGCGTGGGAGACATCCTGGCGATTGCTTTGAATCACTTGCCGACGCGGTATGTTTCCACGGACCAAGGCACGATGTACGTCAAGGCGCAATACTTCAATCCGCAGCTGCAGTCGGATATTCTTCGCGAATTGGCCGCTGCGGCGCGGATTGTCGCGGAACGGCCGCGTCATGCGGGAGTGGCCGCGAAGGCGACGGACGAGGCGGCCACGACCTCACGAGCGGAGGAGGCTGCGCCATCGGCGACGGAGGAGTCGTGGAAAGTTGATGTCGATACATGAATCATTCATGCGGCGTGCGCTGGAGTTGGCGGCACACGCGAAGGCGCGCGGCGAGGTGCCGATTGGCGCTGTGGTCGTTCAGGGGGGGCGTATCATCGGCGAAGGTTGCAACTGGCGAGAGACCTGGCGGGATCCGACGGCGCACGCGGAGTTGATTGCGCTGCAGGCGGCGAGCCGGACATTGAATGGCTGGCGGTTGGAGGAGTGTGACCTGTACGTGACCCTGGAGCCGTGCCCCATGTGCGCGGGGGCCATTCTGCTCTCCCGGATTCGCCATGTGTACTACGGCGCAGCGGATCCGAAAGCGGGTGCGCTGGCGTCCCGCGTGGCATTGTTGGATGTCGACGGATGGAATCATTATCCGGAAATTACCGCTGGCATTTTGGCGGACGAGTGTGGTATGATACTGAAGGATTTCTTCCGGGAAATCCGAACGGCGCGACGGACACGGAGAGATGTCTGAGTGGTCGAAAGAGCTCGCCTCGAAAGCGAGTAGGCCCGCAAGGGTCTCGTGGGTTCGAATCCCACTCTCTCCGCCACAATTGCATGCGAGGAAAGGGCGGGCGTCGCGCTCGCCCTTTCCTCGCCAATGTGTGTCCGCTCCGCAGTCCGGAGCAGAGCCAAGCGGCATACAGTACATGAGGAACGAAGGACGCATTCTGCGACCAGAAACCAAGTTGGGTCCCATGCGGCGGAAACTTCCGAACCGTGTCAGGTCCTGACGGAAGCAGCACTAAGGGAGACCTTCCGGGCGACGTGGGGTCACCTGATTTGGTTTCTGGTCGGAGAGTGGCGTCCGTTTTTTGTGTTGGAGCACGCATGGACTGCGACGAGAATCTTGCAACTTGTTGTCGTTTGAATAGAGCTTTTGTCGACCAGGCAGGAGTCGTAGAGCGGGTGTCCAAATCAAGGCGTAACCCAGGGATGGAGGTCTTGAATTTGGCCGCAATCACACCGTTTGCCGAACAGGACTGGAGTTGGAGAGATTGGCGCGCAGTCGAGTGGCTGAACTCGGGCGTCCTGTATTTGACCAAGCAGTTGGAGTTGACCGTGTACAACGGGCTGGCGGCACAACTGCTGGACGCGGTTGTGCCGATTGGACAGCCGGTGGCGCTCCGAGAATGCCTGAATCCGGATCGGGAGGAGTATCAGGTCCTGTCCGCCATGGTGACGTTTGAACGGGAGTATCGGAACCAGGTGATGACGTGGGCTGTGGACGGCTCCATCCGGCATGTGCTGCTGGATTCCTTTCGCAAGGAGGCGCCGGCCGGGACGCTGGAAGGCATGTATGTGGTGATGAAAGACCTCGGCAACTTCACCATGTTGGAGCAGCATATGCAGCGGTCGGACAAGCTGGCGACGGTCGGTAAGATTGCCGCGGGCATCGCCCATGAGATTCGAAATCCGCTGACGACCATCAAGGGCTTCCTGCAGGTGATGGAAGAGCGATTCTCCCGACAGTCGATGCACGAAGAGTTGCATTACACTCGTGTCATGCTGCAGGAAATTGAACGGGTGAACGGATTGGTGGGCGAGCTGTTGCTGTTGTCGAAGCCGCACAAGGTGGAGATGGCGCCGTGCTGCTTGGGAACGGTGATTCAGGAGATCTGTCCATTGATTCAATCGGAGGCTCTGTTGTTGAGTATTGAGTTTGAATGTTCGGTCAAGCCGCTGCCGAGAATTGTCGCCGATTCCGGCATGCTCAAGCAGGTGCTGCTGAACCTGGCCAAGAACGCGATGGAAGCCATGGAGAACGGCGGGATGTTGAAGATCTCGGCGTATCCGGAGAACGAATGGGTGCGCGTGGACGTGTCCGACACAGGCCCTGGCATTCCGTATTATTTGATGGATAAAATCTTCGACGCGTTCTACACCACCAAGGACAAGGGGACGGGGCTCGGCCTGCCCATCTGCCAACGCATTCTTGCGGATCACGGTGGGGAGATTCGCGTATCGTCCAAAGGCTTTGGTACCACCTTCAGCGTCCTGTTGCCGGTGATGGCCACCGAACCGGATTTGACCAACTGAGGCACAGGCGCATCATCTCCGATGGAACCCGCCAAACGCCCACAGAGGGCGGGAATGAGTCCTACCTCTGCTCCATTCCCGCCAGGAACGCCGCGATGAGGCGGCGGTAACTCTCGTCCACGTCCAGCGCCATGCCGAAGGCTCCGGCGGCCTCCAATGCGGCAAAGCCGTGGCCGATGGCGCGAAACCCGCGCACGAGGTGAATGGCGTCGTTTTGTTGCAAGTGAAAGGGTTGAAGCACCGTGAGCACCGTGTCCACAATGGCGTGAGCAGCGGTTTCCAGCGCGGCGTCTTCGTTGTCCGGTGCGCGCAGGGTCGCCTCGTAGAGCGCCGGCCGCTCTTTGGCGAATGCACGATACGCGTGCAACATGGCTTGAATCGCATCCAATCCGGACCTGCCCATGGCCGCTCGCTGCAATCGGCCGTTCAACTCTTCCAACCCCAACAGTGACAGTTCTCTGCGCAATTCTTCCAGTCCATTCACATGGTTGTACAGGGACGGCGTGCGCACGCCGAGGTGCTCGGCCAGCAGCGACATGGTCAATTTGTGCAGGCCCAATGCATCGGCCAGTTTCCCTGCGGCACGGACGATGCCTGCCTTGTTGAGTCCATGGCGGGCGCTCATTCAAATTCTCCCCTTCAATTGACGTTCAGCTTTGGCGATGGCCTCATCCATCGCTTTCAACGGGTGATTCACGACGCTGCCGTGTCCGACCGCGAGCCGAGCGGGGCGCAGTGCTCGCAACTGTTTGGCGCTCTGAAGCGCTGTCTCCGGATGCCAGGTGGCCCATGCGGGGAAGGGGAACAGCGGTCGCAGCGTACCGGATACAGCGACACCGCCTCGCACTTGAAAGGCATCCCCAGCGATGAGCGTGTTGTCACGAACGTCGAGGAACGCGAAATGGCCCGGTGTGTGGCCGGGGCACTGGACGGCAGCGCGGCGTCAATCAGTGTGAGACCATCATCGTCGCGAATGAGGTAGCAGTTGACCGGAAAGAGGGCAGGAAAAAACGTGATCTGAACACAGTGGCCGAAATTCGTGCAGCGCATGGCGGACGCCCCCTGTAAGCTAATGTTATTAGATTATAAACTAATATAATTAGTTTGTCGAACTTTTTGAGGCCCTTTCAAGCCGAAGGTGGCACTTCGGGTCTGCGTTTGGGTAGAATGGTCTACGTCAGTCGTCATGCACGGGGATGAACGGAGCGCGTGCAGAGGGGCAGTTCGCTTCGCGGACGGCACTCGAAGTGGCCACGGGGAAGGAGGGGTCTTGTTGTCCTATCAAGCACTGTACCGAGCCTGGCGGCCACAGACCTTTCAGGACATCATGGGACAACCGCACGTGACACAAACGTTGACCAACGCCATTGCCCGTGGGCAGGTGGCTCACGCATACCTGTTCTCCGGGCCACGGGGCACTGGAAAAACCAGTGCCGCGAAAGTTCTTGCCAAAGCGGTCAACTGCCTTCAGCCGGACGGCGTGGAGCCGTGCAACGAATGCGCAGCGTGCCGAAGCATCAATGCAGGAAGCAGCGTGGATGTGGAGGAAATTGACGCGGCCTCCAACCGCGGCGTCGATGAAATTCGCCAACTCCGGGACAAAGTGCAATATGCGCCTGCGGAGCTTCAGCGCAAAGTGTATATCGTGGACGAAGTCCACATGCTGACCACGGAAGCGTTCAACGCGCTGCTGAAAACGCTCGAGGAACCGCCCGCGCATGCCCTGTTCGTGCTCGCCACCACGGAGCCGCACAAAATTCCCGGCACCATCGTATCCCGCTGTCAACGCTTCGATTTTCGCCGGATTGCGCCGGAGGTCATTGTGGATCGCCTGCGCAAGGTCTGCGACGCGGAAGGGCTGCAGTATGAGGAGGACGCGCTGTGGCGCCTGGCGGAGGCGGCGGACGGTGGACTCCGGGATGCGCTGGGGCTGTTGGAGCAAGCGGTGGCGTTCGGCCAAGGGGTCGTGACCGCCGAGACGGCCGCGCATGTGATGGGCGGAGTCGCCACGGCAGATCTCCTGGGGTTGGTTCGTCAACTGGCCACCCGGGATGTGCTCGGCGCCCTGCAGCAGCTGATGGCGTGGTATTCAGCCGGGAAGGACGCGCAGCGGATCGTTCACGAGATCTTGCAAGTGCTTCGGGATTTATTTATCGTCAAGGTATCGCGCGGGGAAGGGCAGACCGCGCGACCTGGATATCGGGAGACGGCCGAGCAATGTTCCGTGGAGTGGTTGCTGCACGCGGTTGAAAAGCTCGGTGAGACGTACATGAACCTTCGCTTTGTCGACCAGCCCCGGCTTGCACTGGAAGCGGCGTTGATGGGATTGGCCGTGACAGTTCCGACGGAAGCGCCAAGCCCGCCGGCGGCTGGGCAAAGCGTTCAGGAAGCGGCGCCGGCCAGCGGATCAACGCATGCCCCCGTCGTGGAGGCAAGTGCCGTGGCCAAGCCCGCCACGCGGCGGACGACTGCCACCGGTTCTGCGGCGCGCAAGCTGGAGGTCCTCAAACAACTGCACGCCGCGGCCGATAATGCGTTTTTACAGATGGTCCGCAGCCGGTGGGACGACCTGTTGCAAGCGGTCAAGGACCGGCGGATTCAAACGCACGCCTGGTTAATCAATGGAGAAGTCGTTTTGGCGACGCCCGATACGGTGGTTTGCGCGTTCAGCAGTCCGGTGCATCGCAACGCCGTGATGAAACGGGAGGAACGGGAAACCATCCAGGCCGCATTCTCCGAGGTGTTTCAACGGGACGTTCAGGTCCTGGCCTTGGTGCACAGCGACTGGACAGCGTTTCAGCAAACCTTGCAGCCTCGGGAGGAGGCTGTGGCGGCAGAACCGGCATCCGCGCCGCACGCCGACGTGGTGGAGCGGGCGAAGCAGCTGTTCCCACAGGAACGAATCGAAGTTCGCGAGGAGTGAACGTCCTATGAAAAACATGAATCAGCTGATGAAGCAAGCGAAAAAGATGCAGGAAGAGTTGTTGAAGGCGCAGGAGGCTCTGGCTGAGCAAACCGTGGAGGGGACGGCCGGCGGCGGTGCCGTGAAGGTGACGATGTCCGGGCACAAGCAGGTGACCGCGGTGTCGATTGACAAAGACGTGGTCAATCCCGACGACGTCGAGATGCTCCAGGATCTGCTGGTCGCCGCACTGCAGGACGCGACGGCAAAAGTGGACCAACTCACCGAATCGACCATGGGCAAATACACGCGTGGCCTGAATATCCCAGGACTGTTTTAAGATATGTGGGGATTTCCTGAACCCATTCAGCATCTCGTAGAACAGTTCATGAAATTGCCGGGCATCGGTCCGAAAACCGCCACGCGCCTGGCGTTCTGTGTGCTGGACATGAGCGCCGAGGATGTCCACGAGTTTGCCGTTGCCCTGGAGGACGTCAAGCGGAAATTGACGGAGTGCGCCATCTGTTGCAATATCACCGAGGACAGTCCGTGCTCCATCTGTCGGGATCCATCTCGCGACAATCACGTGCTCTGCGTCGTCCAAGATGCCAAGGACGTCGCCGCCATGGAGAAGACGCACGAGTTTCATGGCCGCTACCACGTGTTGCACGGTGCGATTTCCCCACTGGAGGGCATCGGCCCGAATGATATTCGAATGAAGGAACTGGTTCAGCGCATTGGAACCAGCGACATTCGGGAAGTGATTGTGGCCACCAATCCGAATGTGGAAGGCGAGGCCACGGCCATGTATATCGCGCGTCTGCTGAAGCCGTTTTCGGTGATGGTCACCCGCATCGCCCACGGCCTGCCTGTCGGTGGAGATCTGGAGTATGCCGACGAAGTCACGCTGGCAAAAGCGCTGGAAGGACGACGCCAAATCTGACGCATCCGGCGTCCCGACAGGCGGTCTCTATAACTCTATAAATATGAAGGAGAAATGCTTGTCATAAACGCCCGTCCCACTGTCTATGATCTAGTGACTCTGGACAGAGGGGGGCGTTTTCTCGTGCGTGATCGACAATCGGGAACCGAATTCCGCGAGGAGCCGTTGGCCTTGCACACACCGGGGAGCGGTGATGTGACGCCGACAGAAAGTGTGCAGGAATTCCTGGCCGCGCTCCGCCGGTCAAAGCGGGAACTGGACATTGCCCGGCAGCAGTTCGACAGCGTGGTGGATCCACTCCTGATTGACCATGTGGTGTTCCGGCTCGGCGCCGCAGAGCGTCACTTCAATTATCTGTTCCAGCTCGCCCGCCGGTGGAACCTGGCCTTGGAAGACATGGACTGGTACTGGGCGGAGCGGGCGGAGTGATGTTCGTGCGCCGCCGGACGCTGTGGGGAATGACGCGTTTTGGCGATGCCGACGATAGGAGGCGGACGAGCCGTGTCTGAACAGCATTTGCTGATTGGAATTGGGCTTTTTCTCATTGGCGTCTACGCTGTGGCGCAGGTGGTGCGCTATCCGCGGCAAATGGCGTGGAAATTGGTGAAGAGTGCAGTGCTGGGGTGTCTGTTCGTCCTGGCGGTCAACTGGATAGGCGGCTATTTTCACTTCCATCTGCCGTTCAATCCGGTGACGGCACTGACCGCAGGCTTTCTCGGCATTCCCGGTGTGGCAGCTCTGATTGTGATGAAGTTGTGGCTGGTCTCCGGATGAAGCGGAGCGGATGGGGCCGATGATGATGGCGTCAGCGCCGGGCGCCGGTGGCCGGTGTTCGACGCTGAAGGCGAGCCGCCCATGGGGAAAGGCGGCGGCCAATCATGGGAATTCGCTGGAGTTCCGATGGGGTCACGGCCCGCATCCGAATGGCGGCGGTCACGTACAGGACACCGCCGAATGCCACGCCCAGAACCACTTGGAACAGTGCCTGAACATCGGCGGACGGAATGCCGTGTGCAACCGCCATACCCAGCCGATTTCCGAGGAACAGGCCCACAGCGCACAGCACGCTGGCCACCATCAGCGGGGCGCTGAGCCTCCACACGGAAACCCGGCTGTGGGCGTACTTTTTGACAGCGAGTACGTTCAACGTTGTGGAGACCAGATAGCCCACGCTGGTCGCCACAGCGGCTCCAAGAATATGGAACGGAAGAATCAGGACGAGGTTCATCACGATTTTGACGCATACCCCGAGAAACATATTCCGAACCGGCCGATACATTTTCCCAAGGCCCTGCAGCAAATACGTGGACAGCGTCTCCAAACTGCTAAAAATACCCATAAAACAAACGCTGGAGACGATGACCGCCCCTTTGGTATCTCCCGCGAGCAGTTGATCCAGTGGTCGTCCGAGGACAAGCAGAGCCGCCGCCACAGGCAGTGTCATGAACAGCATGGAGCGAAAGGCGTCCCGGATCCGCGCCTCCACCGCTCCCTCATCTCGTTTGGCGCTGGCTTCCGCAATCGCCGGCAACACCGATACCCCGAGCGCCATGGCGAACGCCAGCGGGAGTTGGATGAGCTGCATCGCCTGGCGCGAAAAAATGCCATACTGGGCATTGGCAACCTGGTAGCTGTCACCCGCCCACATCAGAAAATTCGTGATGGTCAGCGAATCGACCAGGCCGGAGATGGGAACCACCAAGGACCCGAGACACACCGGCAGCGCGTAACTGGCCAGCAGTCGCAGCGCCTGACGAGGTGTCAACTGGCTGCGTTGGCGCTGGACTTGGGGACGAAACCGCCGCCGCAGCGGGACCACCGCGAAGATCAACAAGATGACGCCGGCGACCGCGCCGGTCACCGCGCCAAAGGTGGCCGCCGCCGCACCTTCCGCGATAGTGCCTCCGGCTTTTATCACCCCATAGGCCCCCAACACAATGGTGGCAACTCGAACCAACTGTTCAACCGCCTGGGAATACCCCGAAGGCTCGAGGATCTGAAATCCGTTCAAATACCCCCGGAGTGTGCTGAGCACCGGGATCACCAGCATGGCCGGTGCCAACGCGCGAATGGACAACGTCACCGCGCTCTGCGCCTGGTGCGTTTCCCGGATGGCCGTCAACGCACTGTACAGCGGCGCGCCGAACCAGGTCAGCAGGAAGAGGAGCACGCCGAGCAGCATCACCGTGCGAAGGGTGGTTCGGTACAATTGCTCCACTTCGGCGTACCGCCGCAGCGCCAATCGCTCCGCGACCAATTTGCCCATGGCGGTTGGGAAGCCCGCCGTCGACAGGGTCAATACAAACACATACAGTGAATACGCTTGTGAGTAATAGCCAATTCCGTCCTCGTGAATCAGTCGTGACAGCGGGACAATCCAAAGCAGCCCAAGCACCTTTGAGAGCGTCACCATGAGCACCATGATGGACGCTCCGCGCGCCAGATTTGTCCCGGTCTGCCCTGCCACACTGTTCACCTCCTGAAAATGCAACGCAATTATAGCACACCCCGCCAGGCCTCGCCGGGTAAACAACAACAAGCCATACACATAAGGTGTATGGAGTCGGGAGGGGTGCTCCATGGGGGCGACGTTCGTCACCATCATCGCGATTGCTGTGGCTTCCAATCTGGACAATGCGGGCGTTGGCATCGCGTACGGAGTTCGCCGAATTGCCATTTCCCGGTTGGCAAACGTCTGGATTGCCCTGATTTCAGGGTTGGCTACGTATGTGTCGGGGGTGGCGGGAGACACGGTGACTCGCTACGTCACGCCGTGGGCCGCTGCCTGGATTGGCGGCACCGTGATGCTCGCGGTGGGGGCGTGGGTGTGCTCTGAACCATGTCGCAAACGGCGTCAGCAACGACTGGAGAAGGAGAAGACGGGGAAAGCAAACGTGGTGAAGCGTATCCTGGAAGATCCGGTCGCGGCCGACTTTGACCGTTCCCAAACCATCAGCTTGAAAGAAGCCACCGTGCTCGGCATTGCCTTGGCCATCAACGCGTTGGCCGGCGGGTTCGATGCCGGAGTGGTGCATATTGGGATTGTCTGGACGGCGTTTTCCGTGGCGCTCTGCAGCTACGCGCTGTTGGGGGCCAGCGCCTGGGTGGGGCGCAAGTATGCGGCGAGGGCCCTCGGGGACAGAGCTACCTACATCGCCGGGCTGTTGCTGATGTTTATTGGACTCCATCAAATCTGGTAGTATTTTCGATCCCCAAACAAGACATACTGATTGCTAGATGGGATCTGCCGAAACCAGGCGGATTCGCTGGAATTGCGGAGTGGATGCGGTACTGCCGGTGTCCAACTCTTTAGGTTGGTGAGATTGAGTGGAAGAGCAGCCGAAAACATCCTGTCTGGTGTGTCATCAAGAAAAAGCGATAGGTCTGCGGATTTGCGGCCAGTTTCTCTGCGCGGATTGTGAACGGGAAATTGTCGCAACGGACGTTTCCGACGCACGCTATTCGTATTACGTCGAGTGTATGAAAAAGATCTGGTTGGCCGCCATCTCCTGACGGCGGCCTTCGGTGGCCGCGATGCGACGCCTGCAGGCGCATCTTTGCTGCGGAGGTCGGCGCTGAAAAACGAGAAAGGGGGGAATCCCCCCCCCTTTGCATCAAACCAAGCCTGGGATGGCGTGCGGCGATTCGCGACGAGCCACGCCGGTTTGGTACGCGGCCTCCGTGACCGCGCGGCTGACGGCTTTGACGACTTCCGCGTTGAAAACGCTCGGGATGATGTATTGTTCGTTCAGTTGGCTCTCCTGCACGCATCCGGCGATGGCGTGGGCAGCGGCCAGCTTCATCTGTTCGTTGATGTCCCTTGCGCGCGCTTTTAGGGCGCCGCGGAAGATGCCCGGGAAGCACAGAACGTTATTGATTTGGTTGGGATAATCGGAACGGCCTGTGGCCAAGATCCGAACGTACGGCTCGGCTTCCTCGGGCGCAATTTCCGGAATGGGGTTGGCCATCGCGAACACGATGGGATCGCGGGCCATTCGCTTCAAATGTTCCACCTTCAGCACACCGGGGCCGGACACGCCGATGAACACGTCGGCGCCGTCGATGGCTGCCGCGAGGTCTCCCGTCCTTCCCTCCGGATTGGAATGCTTTGCATACCAATCCCACATCGGGTTGTCGTAGCTGCGGTTTTGTTCAATAATCCCGGCTCTGTCCACCCCGATGATGTTTTTTACGCCCGCGGCCTGCAGAATCCGCGTGCAGGCGATGCCTGCGGCGCCGATGCCGCACACCACCACGTGCAAATCCTCCATACGTTTGTCAACGATTTTCACAGCGTTCAACAGGCCCGCCAATAGCACCACTGCGGTACCGTGTTGATCGTCGTGGAATACGGGAATATCCAGCTCTTCGCGCAATCGCTGTTCAATTTCGAAGCAGCGTGGCGACGAGATGTCCTCCAGGTTGATCCCGCCGAACGCCGGTGCAATCGCTTTGACGATGGCGACAATTTCGTCGGGATCTTTGGTGTTGAGGCAAATCGGGAAGGCGTCCACTCCGGCGAATTGCTTGAACAGCATGGCCTTTCCTTCCATCACCGGCAGGGCCGCTTCCGGCCCAATGTCCCCGAGGCCGAGCACTGCGGTGCCATCGGTCACCACGGCCACCGTGTTTCGCTTGATGGTCAATTGGAACGCTTTGGATGGATCCCGGTGAATTTCCTCGCACACCCGGGCAACCCCCGGCGTGTACACGCGCGACAGGTCGTCGCGGTTCTTCACAGGGGTCTTCGGCGTGACCTCAATCTTGCCGCCCAGGTGGACCAGGAAGGTCCGGTCAGAAACGTTGATGACCTGAATGCCGGGGCGCCGCGACAGCGATTCCACGACCTTTTGACGGTGCGCGTCATTGTGGACGTTGACGGTGATGTCGCGAATGACGCTGTCCTTCCCCACGTGAATGACGTCCACGGCGATGATATCGCCTCCGGCTTCGCCGATGGCCGAGGCAACTTCGCTGAACGCTGAACTGGAGTGAATCTTCAACCGCAGAATCAGGCTGAGTCCGCTGGTTTGTTGAATGGACACGGCTGGTTCCTCCTAGTCTTCGATGATGCGCCTGCGCGCATGGATTCCTGCGAATCTCTTCGGTGCACTCGTGCAGCGCGGAATGTATCCGTATTGTATCATAGTGAGGAATTGGATTCGGTTGCGGAATGAACAGAAGGAGTCAGTAGAATTGGCGAAAACCCCGATTTTGGACGCGTTGATGGAGATGGTGCGGCAACTGCGCGTTCCGCTGCACGTACCGGGTCACAAACAGGGGCGGATGCTGCCCGCGGAGTTGGCGGCGTGGCTGGGCCAGGCGGGCCGCCTCGACCTCACCGAACTTCCCGGATTGGACAACCTGCATCAACCCGAAGAATGCATTCTGCATTCCCAGCGCTTGGCCGCAGAATACTACGGCAGTCAACACTGCTTTTACAGCGTCAACGGATCGTCGGCGGCGGTGATGGCGGCGATTTGCTCGGTGGCGGCGGGACGGAAGATCCTCTTGGCGGGCCCCTTCCACCAAAGTGCGTGGCGGGGCATTGTGCTGGCGGATGCGGAACCGGTCATTCTGCCGACGTCATTTCACCGGGCTTTGCATCGCCCGAATCCGCCGGCTGTGGCGGACGTGGCCGCCGAGCTCGCGAAACATCCAGATTGCGCAGCGGTGTTTGTGACGTCCCCCAACTACCAGGGGGCGGTGGCGGACGTGGCGGCACTGGCGGACGTGTGCCACCGGGCGGGGGTGCCGCTCGTGGTGGACGAGGCGCACGGAGCACACTTCGGCCTGATTCCTGAGCTGCCGCCGCACAGTGTGGCTGCCGGGGCGGATGTCGTCATACACAGCGCTCACAAAATGCTGCCAGCGTTGACGCAGACCGCGTGGGTGCATGTGACCGGACCGCGCGTGGATGCGGAGACGCTTCAGCGTTGGCTGTTGACGTTTCAGACCACCAGCCCGTCCTACTTGTTGTTGGCATCTCTCGACGCCGCGCAGGCCTGGCTCCGGTCAGACGGACCTCGGGCCGCAGCGGAAGCGCTGGCTGTGGTTCGCGATGCAGGGATCGTGGTGGCGGGGCAGACCGGGGTAGATCCGCTTCGGCACTGGCTGCCGACCTCCGGTCTTAGTGAGAGTTTGGCTGTCCAAGCTGCGCTCGCAGATGCGGGGATTCAGGTGGAGATGGCGGACGGGCAAGGCGTGTTGGCCGTGTTCGGGTTTGGCATTCGGCCTCGCGAAGCAGAGCGGTACATGGAGATTGTCCGCCAGACGGTGTCCGAGGTGCCGCCGGAGGCAAGGGAAGACGAGGCCGCATGGTCACTTCCGGCGCTGGCTCCCGACTTCGCCTGTCGCCCCCGGGCAGCGTACGGACAAGCGATGGCGTGGGTGCCACTGGCGGAGGCGGAGGGACGGACGGCGGGCGTGATGGTGACACCGTATCCGCCGGGCACGCCGCTGATTGTGCCGGGCCAACGCCTGGACGCTGCGGCGGTGGCGACCCTCCGCGCACTGCTGGCGCAGCACGTGCACATCCACGGAATGCGCGGGGACCGCGTGGGCGTGCTCTGCCATTCAGGTGCGGCAACCGGATGAAGGTGTCGTTCACGTTGACGAAATAAAGGGTGGGATGAGTGTGTTCATCACGTTTGAAGGCATTGACGGTGCGGGGAAAAGTACACAGATTGGGCGCCTGCAACATAGATTGCAATCACAGGGACAAAAAGTGCTGTGCACGCGGGAACCCGGCGGCACAACGCTCGGAGACGGGCTGCGCACGCTTCTGTTGACACCGACGGACACCCCCATGGTGCCGCAGGCGGAGGCGCTGCTCTACGCGGCGTCCCGTGCGCAGGTGGTTCACCAGGTGATTCTGCCGGCGCTGGCGAGAGGGGAAATGGTGCTCTGCGACCGGTACGTGGACGCGAGCCTCGCATACCAGGCGGCGGGACTGGGGCTCCCGTGGGAGGACGTGTGGCAGATGAATCAGCTGGCCACCAGTCACCTGCAGCCGGATTTGACGTTTCTGTTTGACATTCCGGTGGCAACGAGTCTCGACCGCGTCCGGAAGGTGCGCGGAGAGGGTGGACCGGATCGAATTGAACAGCGAGACGAGGCGTATTTTACGCGTGTGCGCGAAGCGTTCCTGCGGATTGCCAAGGAGCATCCGGAGCGGGTGGTGACGCTGGATGCGTCCAAAGCCCCAGATGAACTCGAGCAGGAAATATGGAAGGTCGTAGCGAATCGATTAGAAACCCGGCGTTGAACAGGGGGAATCACCTGTGAAGATGATCATTGCAGTGGTGCAGGACAAAGATAGTCCTCGCTTGGCCCAAAACCTCGTGAAGGAAGGCGTGCGCGCCACCAAGCTGGCGAGCACGGGCGGTTTTCTCCACGCCGGCAACACCACGTTCATGATTGGCACCAGTGAAGACAAGGTGCAGCAGGTGTTGGATTTGATACGGACCAGCTGCAAATCCCGAGAGCAGGTGGTCACGCCCATGTCCCCGATGGGGAGTCAGCTGGAGTCGTATGTTCCCTATCCGGTCAGCGTCCAGGTTGGCGGCGCGACCGTGTTTGTCATTGATGTGGAACAATTCGAGCAGTTTTGAGGAGCGAACATGTCAACCATTGCACCGTTTTCCACTTGGCCGATTCAAACGGAGACGCTGCGGCCGCTGTATGCGGCATTGGCGGAGGGCCGTGTGCCCCACGCCGTCCTGTTGGCCGGATCTTCGGAAGACACGGCAGAGCTGGCTGCCTTTATCACCCGATTGTTGCTCTGCACGGCGCCGGGGGCGCCGTGTGGTCGTTGTTGGGCGTGTTTGCAAGGCGACCGTCACCCGGATGCCATTCGAGCGGTGCCCGATGAGCACGGTGTGGTGAAAACAGCCGCCATTGAGCAGGTTCAGCAGCGCTTGTCTCGGACGAGCCATACGGGGGGGCGCTTGGTCTACACCATTCCCGGCGTGGATTTGTTGAACGCCGTGGCGGCCAATCGGCTGCTGAAGACGCTTGAGGAACCGAATCCGTCCGTCGTGGCGCTGCTGACGGCGACCCAGCCGCAGAACGTTCTGCCTACCATTCTCTCCCGATGCTTCATTTACTCCGTTCAACCGCGTGGCACCCACGCGGTTTGGGATGATTTGCTTCCAGAGATTCCAGCAAAAGAGGAAACGCTGTCCGCCGAGGAATCGTTTGCGGCTGCTTCGAAGGCAGTGGTACAATGGGCACAGACGCTGCTGCAGGGCCGCGAGGGGCCCGTTTTGTTGGCGGACAGCCTCTTGGAGGCGGCAGCGGAGATGGGGGTCGACGTATTCTTGCGGCTCCTGGCGATGTATCTGCGCGACGTCGCCCATGTGCAGGCGGGGGACCGCGAGCACGTGGCAGTCAGCGATTGGCAAGCGGATTTGACGAGGCATGCTCGGACAGTTCCAATGGATAGATTGTACAGGGCAATTCCGATTGTCCTTGAGGCGCGCGTGCGCCTGCGGTCACATGTTGCTCCGGCTTTGAATTTGGAGCGGATGTGCATCCGACTACGGGAGGTTTTACATGGTGTATAGCGTGGTTGGCGTTCGCTTCAAGCCCGCTGGAAAGATCTATTACTTTGATCCGGGGCACCTGCCGATAGAACGCAAAGACCACGTCATTGTGGAGACCGCCCGTGGCATCGAGTACGGGGAGGTTATCGTCGGTCGCAAAGAAGTGACGGAGGACGATGTCGTGCTTCCTCTCAAACAGGTGATTCGAATCGCCACGGAGAAGGACGCCGAAACAGTGGCGGTCAATCGGCGGTTGTCCAAAGATGCCATGGCTGTGTTTAAGCAGAAAGTGGCCCAGCGCGGCTTGGAAATGAAACTGGTGGATGCGGAGTATACGTTTGATAGAAACAAATTGATTTTCTACTTCACCGCGGAAGGCCGGGTGGATTTCCGGGAACTGGTCAAGGACCTGGCTGCGGTGTTTCGAGTGCGCATTGAGCTGCGTCAAATCGGCGTCCGTGACGAGGCGAAGCTGCTTGGCGGCATTGGACCCTGCGGACGCCTGTTGTGCTGCAGCACATGGATGGGGGAGTTTGATCCGGTTTCAATTCGGATGGCAAAGGATCAGAGCCTGTCGCTCAATCCGACAAAGATTTCCGGACTTTGCGGTCGCCTCATGTGTTGTCTGAAGTTTGAAAACGATACCTATCAGGAGCAGGCGGCACCCTGATGTCCCACGGCGGCGGGGGTCGTTTGAGCCATCGGCATGGGCGATGGCGCGCAGCGTTCCGGTTCCGGGCGGCTGACGGATAGACACCGATTACGGGTTGCGGCGTGCGGTCGGCTGGCCGCAGCCGCATCTGCGACAGGAGCGTCATCATGGACAAACAATCGCTGTTTGTACAAGTGGCCAATTTGGAAGAGCGGATTGGCGAACTCTACGTCGAATTGGGCAGTCTGAAGCAGAAGATCCAGGAGCTGATTGAAGAAAATCAGCGGTTGTCGCAGGAGAATGAGCGCTGGAAACAGGTGTTGGTCAGTGGGGAAACGACAGCGCATGCGGGAGAAGGCATCGATAATCTGTACAAGATTTATCAGGAGGGCTTCCATATTTGCCACCTCAAATACGGAAGTCTTCGCACAGAGGGTGAATGCCTGTTCTGCATGTCGTTCCTGAACAAGTAACGCGGCTGTCGCCATGGGGGAGATGCCCGACCCGGGAGGGTCGGGTTTTCCATATGGATGAACTGGCACGGCGCAGCGCCGGAAATGGAGGCGAATGAAAGTGACGGTGCGCGTGATGGAAAACGTTCGAGACGAAGGCCCGGTCCTGTACATATGCAGCACGCCCATCGGGAATCTCGGCGATGTATCTGAACGTCTGCTGGAGGTCCTCCGGTCGGTGGACGTGGTGGCCGCAGAAGACACGCGTCACACGAGGAAGCTGTTGACGCATTTCGATATCCACCCGCCGCTCGTCATCAGCTGCCACGAACACAATCAACGATCCCGGCGCGATACGTTCGCCAAGTGGTGGTCAGAAGGCAAGCGGATTGCCCTCGTCTCGGATGCTGGTACCCCGCTGATCTCGGATCCCGGGGACAGCATTGTGGAACTGGCGGTGGCCACCGGCGTGCCGGTGGTGCCCGTACCGGGGCCGAGCGCTGTGTTGTCGGCGCTGGTGGCCAGCGGATTCGCCGCCGCAACCTTCACGTTTCTGGGGTTTCTGCCGAGGCATCGGAAAGAGGCCGTCGCTGTGCTCTCCGCCCACGCCGAGCTGCCGGGGGCGCTCATTTTGTACGAGGCTCCGCACCGGTTGAGGGACACCCTGGCGCTGCTTGCCGAACAGTTCCCGCACCGGCCGGTGGCTGTGGCCAAGGAATTGACCAAGCGGCACGAAACGCTTTACTACGCCGACCACTGCGGCGAACTGGTCGAATACTTCGCTGCGCAGGCGCCGCGCGGTGAGTATGTGATTGTGCTGGGTCCGTTGAATGGCTTGCAGCGGAGGCGTTCCGCGGAGGAAGGCGAGGCCGAGTTGATCCAAAGCGCCGAGGCGGAGGTGCGGCGGCGGATGGCGGCCGGTGCGTCTCATGCCCGGGCGGTGAAGGATGTGGCGGCCGAACTGGGGGTTCATCGGAAGACGCTGTACCAGGTTACGCTGGCATCCGCGGATGACCGCGAGTGAATAACAAAAGGGGTTGCCGATGCCGGCAACCCGAACCGCATGATTTCGACTCCTGCATGAAACGACGTTGCTCAAGAACTCATTTCCGCAATGCAGGACGGGCAGATGTTCTTCCCCTTGAAGTGGATGATTTCATCTGCTTGTCCGCAGAAAATGCAGGCTGGCTCATACTTTTTCAGAATGATACGATCTCCATCCACATAGATTTCCAGCGCATCCTTTTCGCCGATGCCCAGCGTGCGACGCAATTCAATTGGAATGACGACGCGACCGAGTTCGTCCACCTTGCGCACAATGCCCGTTGATTTCATTGTCCGGCACCCCCGAAATGAAAATGTTCCCTTTTCTGTAATCCCGCCAGTCTCTGTTGTCTATCAGCGAGTCTGCATGCTGGTGACTCAGGCAGTCACTATCATCACATGCAAATTCTTGAATTGCTTTAACTATACAACATAGCACCAATTTTGCAAGACCCTGTTGTATGAGAAACACAGGCTTTAGGATAAACCTTTACCAGTGGACGAACGTTCAGCTTCGTTGACAGAGGCGGAGTGCGCTTGGTATAGTTATGGCGATCCAGCCGGAACCTGTTGCCAGGACTGGCAGCGCGGCAGGATTGGTTTTACGTTGACGTTTGAAACGGCGGTGGACGCCGAAGGAGAATATGGGTCCATGAAGGAATGGTACCTGGTGAAACTGCGCAGCGAGCCGGGATGGGTGTGAGCCGGCCAGGGAAGCCGGGGAGTATGGTTCCGGAGACTCGCGCGTCGAGTCGGATGACGAGGTAGGCGTGCGCGGGGGTTCCCGTTATAGGACGACGGTCAGCGTACGGCTGATCCGATGGAGGCAGCATGTTGCACCTTTGTACCGATGCTGCGAAGTTGGGTGGTACCGCGGGTTTCAAGCCCGCCCCAATTGGGGCGGGCTTTGTTGCATTCCGCATCATGCGGACACATTACGAGAACGTCACAAGGAGGATGGCGTTATGACCAAACCGACGTTTTACATCACCACGCCGATTTATTATCCCAACGACACGCTGCACATCGGGCACTCGTACACCACGGTGGCGGCAGACGCGCTGGCGCGCTACAAAAGGTTGCGCGGGTACGACGTGATGTACCTGACCGGCACCGACGAACACGGTCAGAAGATCCAGCAGCGGGCGAAGCAGGCCGGGAAAGATGTGATGGAATTCCTGGACGAGATCATCGCCTGGATCCGCGACCTGTGGGACAGGCTGGACATTTCCTACGACGACTTCATCCGGACCACGGAACCGCGGCATACGAAGGTTGTGGAGGACATCTTCGAACGCCTGATTGCCCAGGGGGACATTTACCTGGATGCGTACGAAGGATGGTACTGCACTCCGTGCGAATCGTTCTGGCTGGAACGGGATTTAAAGGATGGCAAATGCCCGGACTGCGGCCGCGAGGTCAACTTTGTCCGGGAGCCCAGCTACTTTTTCCGGATGAGCAAGTACGTGGACAGGCTCCTGCAGTATTACGAAGAGAATCCGGACTTCATTCAGCCGGAGTCGCGCAAAAATGAGATGATCAACAACTTCATCAAACCGGGGCTGCAGGATCTCTGCGTGTCCCGCACGTCCTTCGACTGGGGCGTCCATGTGCGGAGCAATCCGAAGCACGTGGTCTACGTGTGGCTGGACGCGCTCACCAACTACATCACCGCCATTGGCTACGGCAGCGACAATCCGGAGGAACGCGCCAAGTTCGAGCGCTACTGGCCCGCGAACGTGCACTTCGTGGGCAAGGAAATTGTTCGCTTCCACGTGATTTACTGGCCCATCATCCTGATGGCGCTGGGTCTGCCGCTGCCGAAGAAAGTGTACGGCCACGGATTCCTGCTCATGAAAGATGGGAAAATGAGCAAGTCGAAAGGCAATGTGATTGATCCCAAACTGTTGATTGAGCGTTACGGCAGCGACGCGATTCGCTACTTCCTGCTGCGGGAAATTCCGTTTGGACAGGACGGGGTGTTCACGCCGGATTCCCTGGTGGAACGCCTGAACTACGACCTGGCCAACGACCTCGGCAACCTCGTGCACCGGACTGCGGCCATGATTCACAGGTTCAACCGGGGGGTCATCCCGCATCCGGGATCGTACCAGACGCCGGACATTGAATTGCGGGACCTGGCGTTGCAGGTGGTGAAGGACGTGGAGGCGCATCTGGATGAAATGCAATTCTCTTTGGCCCTGACGGACATTTGGAAGGTGGTGCGGCAGGCCAACAAATACATTGACGATACGGCGCCCTGGTCGCTGCATAAGCAGGGAGATGTGGAGCGGCTGAACACGGTTCTGTACACGATGGCCGAGGTGATTCGGATGATTGCGGTGCAGATTCAACCGTTCCTGCCGCGCACAGGCGTTGAGATCCTGCGCCGCTATCAGGTGGCGCCGGCTGCCCGCGAATGGTCGTCGCTGTACAAGTTCGGCGAACTGGAGGCGGGCGTCGTGGTGGAATTGGGCGAGCCGCTGTTCCCGCGTCTGGACATTGCCGAAGAATTGGCGGCTCTGGCTGACTTGACCGGCAAGAAGGCGGGGGTGGGTTCGTCCTCGAACACGGCGGGGCAGACGGCGAAAACATCGGAAAAGGAGAGTCAGAAAGTGACCGAGACAGCACAGGCGAACGCGGAGTCCAAGTCGTTGATTGGCATTGACACTTTCAGTCAAGTCGAACTGCGCGTCGGGCAGATTCAGTCGGCGGAGCGGATTGAGGGGGCAGATAAGCTCCTGAAGCTGCAGGTGGACCTCGGCTCGGAGGTGCGCCAGATTGTGTCCGGGATTGCAAAGCACTTCACCCCCGAGTCGTTGGTGGGCCAACGTGTGGTGGTGGTCACGAACCTCAAACCCGTGAAACTGCGCGGCGTGCAATCCAACGGAATGATTTTGGCAGCTTCCGAGGGAGACACTCTGAAACTGGTGACTGTACCGGAAGGGCTGCCGAACGGAGCGATTGTCAAGTGACGCTGTTCGATACGCACTGCCATCTATTTGACGACAAGTTCTCGGAGGATTTGGCGTCGGTGGTGGAACGAGCCCGCGCCGCAGGCGTACGGCGGATGGTGGTACCGGGCGTGGATGTGGACACGTCCCGGCGCGCCATTGAACTGGCCGACCGGTATCCGGAGGTGTACGCCGCGGTGGGCATTCATCCCGAGTCGCTGGCGGATTGGGACGCCGCTGTGCTTGCGGAAATTGAGGCGTTGACGGCGCATCCGAAAGTGGTGGCGATTGGCGAAATCGGACTCGATTATTACTGGGATGTGGCGCCGCGGCTCGTTCAGCAGGAGGTGTTCGTCCGGCAACTGGAACTGGCCCGAAACGTGGGGTTGCCGGTCATCATCCACAACCGCGATGCCACCGAGGACACGGTGCGCCTGATTGAGACCCGGGCCAACGGGGTGACCGGCGTCATGCACTGCTTTACGGGCAGCATTGAAACCGCTCGACGCTGCATCCGGCGTGGGTTCTTCATCTCATACGGCGGTCCCGTGACCTTCAAAAACGCCGAGAACGTTCGAAAAGCCGCCCGTGAAATCCCGGACGAATGGCTGGTGGTGGAGACGGACGCTCCGTATCTCTCGCCGCACCCGTATCGCGGCCAGCGAAATGAGCCCGCCAGGGTTGCGCAGGTGGTGGAGGTGCTGGCCGAGACACGGGGACAGACGTTGGAGGAACTCGCGCGCCTCACCTATGACAACGCCCATCGCTTGTTCCCGCGCGTGGAGGCTGGCGGGAGCCGGTGAAGATTCAGGAGATCATTGTGGTGGAAGGCATTCACGACAAGCAGGCGGTGCAGCGGGTGGTCGAGGCGGACATCTGGGTCGTCGGAGGAGATAGGGTGGCGGAACGGTTTCTGCGAGAATTGGAGCGGGCGAGCCGCACGCGTGGCGTGCTTGTTCTGACCGATCCGGACGGCCCCGGAGAACGGATTCGCCGTCGCATCGCCGCCCGGGTGCCCCATTGCAAGCACGCGTTTCTGCCGCGTAAGCTCGCCGCGTCGCCGCATGGGCTGGGCGTTGAGCACGCCAGCGGGGAAGCGATTGTCGAGGCGTTGCGGAGGGCTCGGCCCACCCCGCCGAAGGCGGACGGTGGCGGTGAGTTCACCATGGATGACCTGCGGGTGAACCGGCTGGCGGGCGGCGCGGACAGCGCGGCTCGTCGAGCTGCTGTGGGTGAACAACTGGGCATCGGGTACGGAAACGCGAAAGCGTTTCTGCACAAGTTGAACGCGCTGGGCGTGGCCCGATGGGAATGGGACGCTGCGCTGAAGACGGTGGAAAGGGACCAGGTGGATGATTGATTGGGATGTGGCGAAGCCGAGCCAGCTCAAAGCGTTGCTGGCGCAGCACGGGTTTTCGTTCAAGAAACAGTTGGGGCAAAACTTTCTGATTCAGCCGCACATTCTGGATCAAATTGTGGAAGCCGCCGAGTTGACCAAGGAGGACGGCGCGTTCGAGGTGGGGCCGGGAGCCGGAGTGGTCACCCAGCGGTTGGCCCGTGCCGCCAAGCGGGTGGTCAGTGTGGAAAAGGACAGAGCGCTCACCCCTGTCTTGGCGGATTCACTGGCGGCGTGCGCCAATGTCGAGGTGCTCTACGAGGATGTCCTCAACCTCCATTTGTCGGACGTTTGGCAGCGGTATGCCGACTGCCGCTCGGTGTCCATGGTGGCCAATCTGCCGTATTACATTACGACGCCCATCCTGTTTCACGTGCTGGAGTCCGGCGTCTCTCTGCGGAATGTGGTCATCATGGTGCAGCGCGAGGTGGCCGAGCGCATGGCCGCCGCCCCGGGCAGCAAAGATTATGGCGTTCTGAGCATCGCCGTGCAGTATCGGGCCCAGGTGGAAAAGGTGACGACGGTGCCACCATCCGCGTTCCTGCCGCCACCGAATGTGGAATCCCAGGTCGTGCGGCTGCGGATTCGGGAGCAGCCGGCGGTGGCCGTGGCCGATGAAAAGACGTTCTTCCGCGTGGTACATGCCGCCTTTTCGATGCGTCGGAAAACCTTGCTGAACACGCTGTCGGCAGGCATGGGCGCCTCGAAAGCACAGGTTGCCCGCTGGCTGGAGGAGGCGGGGGTGGACGGCCGGCGCCGGGGGGAGACACTCACCTTGGCTGAATATGCACGGCTGTCCAATACCTGGTCTTCCCGGGGGTGAATCTTCCGATTTTTCTTCCGTTGGCATATACTGTAGCCAAGCGGTGGAAGGAGGAGATGCCCAGTGGATTGGATGTTTCACAGCCCCAGCCGCGGTATGATGACCTTGCAGGAGGTCGCTGAGGACATTCTCAGTCAGGTCAGTTCCTTTCCGAAGGACGAGTTTCGGTTGATGGTCGGCACCGACTCTCAGCCCAAACCGGGGACTCGGTCGGTGACGTTTGTCACAGCTGTGATTGTACATCACGTGGGGAAAGGCGCCCGCTATTACATTCATCGAGAACATCAGCAGCACATGTATTCCCTGAGGCAGCGGATGTTCACGGAGGCGTCGTATTCGCTTCAGGCGGGTGGCATGTTATCAGAATATCTGAACCAGCGCGGGGCCCATTGGGGATGGGAGGTTCACCTGGACATCGGCCAGAAGGGTGCCACCCGCAAGCTGGTGCGCGAAATTGTCTCCTGGATCACACAAAGTGGATATGAAGCGAGGATTAAGCCCGATTCATTCGGCGCCTCGAAAGTAGCCGACCGGTACACCAAGCACTGAGTCGGCTTTGTTTATGGCGGCAGATGGATGGTGATGGAACCGGCGAAGGCGTCCAGCGCGTCAAACCGCCGGGCAGTGTGATAGCCGTTCCAGAGGCGTCCGCGCCACGTGCGACCGGGCCTCTGGCAGAGCATCAGGCGGCAGCCGTCCAGCGCGTCGCCGAGCAGTGTGGCGCGCATGGCAGCCTGATGGTGTCCCGATTTCACGGGATTTCCCGCATAGCGCGCGGACCAGGCACGGCTGACGCCGAGCCGCAGCGGCGGGCGACGGTGCGCGGCAAGCAGGGCCAGCCATCGGCCGGGGTGGGCCAACCAACGCGGAGACACCCATTCGAACACCGCGCGGTCGACCAACAGCGGCAGCTCGTTGGGCGCCACATCGGTTAAATGGGGATGTTGGTGGTGCAGGGTGTCCTGCCAAAGCGCGATGTCCGGGCGGGGGTCTCCGCTGTGGGCCACCCACAGACAATCCAGCGCATCATCCCGCCCCTCCTTCAGAAACTCGGCCAATGCCGGACCGAAGCTGCCCATCCAATCACCGTCGACGTACAACAGTCGCTTGGCATTCGGGAAAGTCCGCAGGGCTGCGTAGGTTCCGACGGATCGACCGATGTCCGGGCCGAGTCCGTGCTCAAACGAGACTTCGTGAAGACGCATGGCCAACGCCGCAGCGGTTTCCTCCGCGGCGTTCAGTGCGGCGGCGGGCTCGATATGGTTCACCACGACCACACAGGTGGTGACCCCCGCGCGGTGCAGTTGGCGAAGCACGTTTTTCAGGGAACTCGTCTCGTTCTGTACGGCAATGATGCCGCAGACGTTCTCCTCGGACGTCATCCGGCGTTTCGCCTCCCCTCGTCACAACCGGCTTCACCGGGCCATATGCTAGGGTGTAATCGCCCCGCTGAAGGAGGATGCGGCCTTGTGGAAGTCCGGAGATTTGGTGGCGCGCAAGTCGTACGGAAAAGATCTCTGTTTTGTCATCGTTGAAGTGGATGAAGCGTCGGAAACGGCCATTCTGAAGGGAATCGACGTGCGGCTGATGGCCGATGCGCCGTTTTCCGACCTGGAGCTGTTGAGTGAAGAAGAGCGGCAGCAATTTGAAGCGAACCGCAAGCACGTCGAGGACGAGTGTCTACGCTTGGTGCACACTCGCCGCGCCATGGAATCCGAGAAACGATCCTTGCGCAAGGAAGCGCGTTTTCACTCCAATCCGGATTTTTTTGAGCGGCCCGGACAGGTTCTGCACTTGGACGGTGACGGCACCTATCTGCAGAAATGTTTGAACATGTACAAGGAACTGGGCATCCGGGCCATCGGACATCATGTGCGGGAAGCCGAAATGCCGGGGACGGTCAAGGGCTTGTTGGAAAAGTATGAACCGGACATTCTCATTATCACTGGCCATGACGGTTTAATCCGCAAAGGTAAGTCGTGGACCGACCTGTTCAACTACCGCAATTCCGGTCACTTTGTGAAGACGGTGCAGACCGCCCGCAAGCACTCGCGAAACATGGATGATCTGGTGATCATCGCGGGCGCCTGCCAATCCCATTTTGAAGCGATTCTCGACGCCGGCGCGAATTTCGCCAGCTCTCCGCAACGCATCATGATCCACGCGCTCGATCCGGTGTTCATTGCGGAAAAAATCGCCTTCACCCCCATCAATGAAACGGTCAACGTGTACGACGTCATCCGTTCCACCTACACTGGTACGGACGGCGTCGGAGGATTGGAGTCCAGAGGCAAGTACCGGCTGGGCCTGCCGAAGTCGCTGTACTGAGTCTGCGTCAAGTGAACTTCATCCACCGCAATGGAAAGACACGTCGTTCGACAAAAGTAGTGAGGAATACCCATTGACAATAGAAATCATGCGTTGCTATAATTATAAACCTTTGTTGACAATACCCTTCTTCCATGGTACAATGTCGGATGGAAAGAGGTGGTGTGTGTTGACGAGAAATGCGCTCCACGAAATTAAGAAGAGCCTCGATGGACTCATCGGGGAAAAAGTCCTTCTACGTGCGAACGGCGGACGTCGGAAAACCGTCGAACGCACTGGGGTGCTCGAGGAGACATATCCTTCTGTGTTCGTAGTCAAACTCGATCCACCCGATGGCACGTTTAAACGTGTTTCCTACAGCTATGCAGATGTTCTTACAGAGACGGTGGAACTCATGGTCTGCCGAGATGGGGATAACGTTCGAATCACGTATACCCAAGCGTAAGATACATTCCCAAAATGTTATGACAAGCGACTGGCTGTTCAGTCGCTTTTTTGTTTGTGCGCCCGGCATGGGCGACAGCGTCGGTGCTTCGGTTTTGGAAAACCCTGAAGGCGGCTGGAACAATCCTCCTGTGTTTGCCAACCGGAGACGGGCAGGCTAATCCTGCCGTCACTCTGCAAAGGAGGCGTTGTTCAGATGGGAAGACGACGGGGCATCATGTCCGAGGAATTCAAGTACGAATTGGCGAAGGAGCTTGGGTTCTACGATACCGTGCAGCGTGAGGGGTGGGGAGGCATCACCACCCGCGATGCCGGGAACATGGTGAAACGCGCCATCGAGATTGCCGAACAAGCGTTGGCAGAGCAACAACGACCGCACGGACAGGAGTGAGCACGGCCGGGCCGGGGATTTCCCGGCCCGTTTGACGTCGCGGTCATGCATACCGGTATCCTGCGGCGGTTAGGCTAAGGCCGATTGTGGCTTGACATCCTGCGTTAGGCAGAGAACAAAAAGCGAGGTGGATTCTCCTTGCGAGGTGAGCCTGGCCCGTTAATGATCATCGGCGGTGCCGAGGACAAAACCGGGGAGTGCCGGATTCTTCGGGAGTTTCTCCGGTTAGGCGGCGGCTCTGCAGCGAAAGTTCTCGTGATGACCGTGGCAACGGAACTGCCTATTGAAGTGGGCATGGACTATGTGGAGGTGTTCAAGCGACTCGGGGCGGCAGATGTCCGGACGTTTGACGTCTCGGATCGAAAAGCGGCCAATCGAGACAGCGCGGTGGAGATGATCCGCGATGCGACCTGCATCTTCTTCACGGGCGGAGACCAACTGCGCATCACCAAGCTGCTCGGCGGCACCCGAATTGATGCCATGCTGCACGAGGTTCGCGCGGACGGGGTCCCACTGGGTGGTACGAGTGCAGGGGCTTCCATGATGTCCAGCACCATGATTGTGGACGGGGAGGCCGAAACCAACCCGCGCATCGGGATTGTGCAGATGGCACCGGGCATGGAGTTTGTGGATGGCGTGGTGATTGATCAGCACTTTGCCCAGCGAGGCCGGTTGGGCCGCCTGTTGTCCGCGGTCGCCCAATACCCCCACCACCTGGGCCTCGGCATTGACGAGGACACAGCGGTGGTGGTGGGACGGGACGCATTCAAGGTGATTGGCAGGGGAGCGGTCAGTGTGGTGGACGCAGGGGCGCTCGACCACAGTAATCTTGAACGCGTACGCAGCGACGAATCGCTGGCACTGTGCGGCGTAAAACTCCACATTCTCCCAGAAGGGTATGGCTTTCACCTGCGGAATCGGGCGCCCATCGTCCATTGGCAGCAGTGGGAAACCAGCCGGAGCAAGGAGCTGACACCATGAAGATTCTTTCGGTACGCCATGTGGAAGGTCCGAATGTATATATACGCAAGCCGGTGCTGATTGCCCGGATCGACTTGGAGGAATTGGCCGAACGGGAAAGCTACGAATTTCCAGGATTTGTGGATCATTTGTTGCGCACGCTGCCCGGGTTGCGCGACCACCATTGCGCGAAAGGGGAACCGGGCGGATTTGTGGAGCGTTTGTACGGCGGCACATATTTCGGCCACATCGTTGAGCACGTGGCGATTGAGTTGGCGCACTGTTCGGGATTATCCGTCCACTTTGGAAAGACGGTGTACGCTGGGGGCGTCGGTTTGTACGACGTGGTCATGGAGTGCCAGGTCTACCCGGCTCAGGCCTGGCTTCTGGAACAGGCCATGCTGTGGGTGGACCGGCTGCTTCACGGACAACTGCCGGAGGCGCCATCGGTGATTGCGGAGGCGAAGCGGCGCGTGGGAGAGGCCGGTCTTGGGCCGAGCACCCAGGCGATTGTGGATGCCGCGCTGCGCCGGAGGATTCCGGTCCGCAGGCTGAACGCTGGCAGTCTCATTCAACTCGGCTATGGACGCCATCGCAAGCTGGTGGAGGCGACTATCACGCAACAGACATCCGCGGTCGGGGTGGACATCGCCTGCGACAAGGAGTTGACGAAGCGCGTTCTGCAGGAAGCGGGGATTCCCGTGCCGAGCGGCGGGGTTGCCAGATCGGCTGCGGAAGCGGTGGCGCAGTTCGGCGAGATTGGGGCGCCTGTGGTGGTCAAGCCCTACAACGGGAACCAGGGACGAGGCGTTTGCTTGAACCTGTGCTCGCCGCAAGACGTGTTGGAGGCTTACGGCATTGCGGCGCAGTACTCCGACAAGGTGATTGTGGAGCGTTACGTCAACGGGCGCAATGTCCGTCTTCTCGTGGTGGGCGGCAAATACGTGGCAGCCAGTGAGCGCTTGCCAGCCCGCGTCTGCGGCAATGGCCGCGACAGCATTCGGGCGTTGATTGACGCCATCAACCGGAACCCGCTGCGCGGAGAGGGACACGAGAAACCGCTGACCAAAATTGTGGTGGACTCCGTGGTTGAAGCGACGCTGCGGCGACAGAACCTGACGCTGGACGACGTTCCGCCCGCCGGTGCCGTGGTGTTGCTGCGCAACAGCGCCAATCTGTCCACCGGCGGTGAGGCCGTTGACATCACGGATGAACTCCACCCCACCTATCACCGCCTGGCGGAGCGGGTGGCGGCGGTCATCGGACTGGACGTGTGCGGGATTGACCTGGCCGTCGAACACCCCACGGAACCGTATCATCCTCACCACTGCACGGTGATTGAAGTCAATGCAGCTCCCGGAATTCGGATGCATGAACATCCTTCCCACGGTCTGCCGCGCCCGGTGGCGGACGCCATCGTGCAATCGCTGTTTCCGCATGGACAGGGTCGTATCCCCATTGTCTCTGTCACGGGGACCAACGGGAAGACGACCACCACACGATTGATTGGCCATACGCTGCACCAGATGGGGAAGATGGTTGGGATGACGACCACCGGTGGTGTCTTTGTGGGCGGTCAGCCGGTGGTGGAGGGGGACACGACGGGACCGGCCAGCGCGCGCATGGTTTTGGCCGATCCGACGGTGGAGGTGGCGGTCCTGGAAACCGCCCGCGGCGGCATTGTCCGAGGGGGTCTGGCGTACGACTGCGCGAATGTGGCTGTGCTGACCAATATCACCGCAGATCACCTGGGGCAGGACGGGATTGACACCATTGACGACCTCATGCACGTGAAGTCACTGGTCGCCGAATGCGTGTGGGAGGACGGCGTTGTGGTGCTGAATGCGGAATGTCCGCAGTTGGTGGAGCTCGGCAAACGGCTCCCCCAACGCATAGCGTTTTTTGCCCTCAGCCAAAGCCATCCGGTCCTCGCTCGGCACCTGGCGTGCGGTGGCACCGGTTATTATGTAGCGGAAGGGTGGTTTGTGGAAGCGCGCGGCAATTTGACCTGGCAAATCGCCCCGGTTGCGGGGGTTCCGCTCACCGGCGGCGGGGCGCTCCGGTTTCAGGTCGAAAACTGTCTGGCTGCGGCCGCCGCGCTGCGGGCGTTGGGCTGCACGCGGCAGCAGGTGGCGAAAGGCTTGTGCACGTTCCAGCCCAGCCTGCATAATCCCGGCCGCTGTACGGTGTTTTGCATGCCCAACGGCTGCCAGGTGGTGCTCGATTACGGGCACAATCCCGACGGCTTTCAAAAAGTGGGCGAGTGGCTGACCCGGGTGCCGCATCGGCGGTTGATTGGCGTGGTGGGTGTTCCAGGAGACCGGTCTGACGCGGTGATCTCCCAGGGTGCCGGTGTTCTCAGCGGGATTTTCGATGCCGTGGTCGTCAAGGAGGACGTGGACAAGCGCGGGCGGCAGCCGGGTGAAGTGGCGGGGCTGATGGCGGAGCGGATTCGCAGGGACAGACCGGAGGTGCCGTGCACCATTGTCCTCGATGAGGCTGAGGCGCTCCGTTTTGCGATTCAGCAGGCGCTGCCTGGGGACGTCGTGGTTCTGTTTTACGAGTCGTTTGACCGGGTGCAGCAGGTTGTGCTGGACCTGGGAGGACAACGCAAGGACGGATTGCAGGAGCAGAGGCCCTTCATCCCGTCATCTGCCTTGCAGTAGCGCATTTGGAAAAAAGTTTAGGGTCTCTTCGCACAGAGGCTTGCGTTGCGGACAACGGTCTGGGATGATGTTGGGAGTTGAGGTGGACCGTTGTGCTGGTAGAACGTGCATACGCGAAAATCAATCTGACCCTCGACGTCTTGGGCAAGCGGCAGGACGGATACCACAGCGTGGATATGGTCATGCAGACGTTGGATCTCTCTGATTTGCTGTGGATGGAAGAGATGGACCAGGACGCGGTGATCGTGGATGCCACCGCACCGCACATCCCGTTGGATCATCGCAATCTGGCCGTGGCCGCCGCCGAGTTGTTCCGGGAACGTTCGGGGATTCGCCGCGGGCTCCGACTGAAAATCGAAAAGAACATTCCGGTGGCGGCCGGGTTGGCCGGCGGGTCCGCGGACGCTGCGGCTGTGCTGCGCGGTTTGAACCGGCTTTGGCAGACCGGGTACAGTTTGGATGAACTGGCGGACATGGGGGCGGAAATTGGATCGGATGTGCCGTTCTGTGTCTACGGCGGCGCGGCCGTGGCTTCCGGACGCGGCGAGCGGATTCACCGTTTCACGCATTCGCTGCGGGCCTTTGTGGTGCTGACACGTCCGCCGGTGTTCGTCTCCACAGCGGATGTGTACGAGGCCACGCTGCCAGAACAGTACGCTTCGGCGCCGGCCAGCCCGCGCATGGTCAAAGCGCTGCAGGAAGGTGACTTGGAGCGGGTGCGGCAGGCGTACACGAATGGACTGATGGCGACCACGTTCCGATTGTATCCGGAGGTGCGGGCGCTGGCGGATCGCATTCGAACGGTGACAGGTCAACCGGTGTACATGTCGGGCAGCGGCCCCACGCTGTATCTGCTGCTGCCCACGCAGAGCCAGGCGCAGCGAACGTACAACGCGCTGCGCGGGTTCATCCGGGACGTCCATTTGTGCCGGTTCACGCCGGTGTGATATAGTCGCTAGTGAATTGGGCCGGCGCCTTTCGCCTGGGACGAAACCGGCGCCGGTCCACGGTGTTGGGAACCGGGAGGCGGGCTGTGTGCGGCGTTCGGAGCGCTTGATTCGCATAACCAAATACCTGCTGGACAGACCCAATTCCACCGTCTCTTTGGCGGAATTGGCGGATGGAACCGGTGCGGCCAAGTCGTCGGTGAGCGAAGACGTTGCCATGATTCGGGACGTGTTGGCGCAGGAGGAACTTGGCCGGGTACATACGATTGCAGGAGCAGGCGGCGGCGTCCGCTTTCAAGTGCGTGTTCCGACGTCGCTCAGGGAGCGGTTTGAACAGCGAATCATCGACCAATTGGCCGATCCGGCGCGGATTTTGCCGGGGGGATTTCTGTATATGTCGGATGTGCTCGGGGATCCGGACGTCCTCGATTTTGCGGGCCGCCTGTTGGCCGAGCGGTTTTCCGACAGCCCGGTGAACGTCGTGGTGACGGTGGAGACCAAGGGTATTCCGATTGCGGTGGCGACGGCGCATTACCTGCACGTTCCGGTGGTGGTGGTGCGACGGGAACACCGGGTTACGGACGGGGCGGCGGTCAGTGTCCACTACGTATCCGGTTCTACGCGTCGCATCCAGACGATGTCGGTTTCCCGGCGCGCCATGCCGACGGCCGCCAGGGCGCTGATTGTGGATGACTTCATGCGGGCCGGAGCCACGGTGCAGACGGTCAAGCGTCTCCTGGCGGAATTTGACGCCGAGGTGCTCGGGACCGCGGTGTTCATGGCGACGTTGGAACCGGAGACCAAATTGGTGGACGACTACCACGCTCTGTTTTCCGTGGGACCCTTGGAGGAAGGCCGGGACGTGCTGATTGTTCCGGGCGGCCGCCAGCACCTTGGCGATGGCACCAACAGACAGGGAGGAGAAGCAGAATGAAAACGATCGCGACATCCAATGCACCGGCTGCGATTGGGCCGTACGCGCAGGCGGTGGAAGTGGGAAACCTCGTCTTCACTTCTGGACAAATTCCGCTGCGTCCGGATGGTACGCTCGTGACGGGCGGCATTGAGGAACAGGTGGAACAGGTGTTGAAGAACCTCGACGCCGTACTCACGGCTGCGGGGGTGCAGCGGAATCAAGTGGCCAAGGCCACCATTTTTATGACCGACCTGGCTGATTTTGACAAGGTCAACGCGGCATATGGCGCGTTCTTCGGAGATCACCGGCCGGCACGTTCCTGCGTTCAGGTGGCCGCGCTGCCGAAGGGTGTGCAGGTGGAGATTGAGCTCATCGCGGTGAAAAACTGAGGCGGCGGGCGAAGGCCAACGCACGTTTCCACAAAATTTGACACACCGTTCTGCTCTGGTTTTGCGAGAGCGGAACGGTGTTTTTCTTTCCACGTGCATCACAAAATAATTCTAAAAATTCTAAGGTGAAAGCAGGACTTTGTTTGGGGTTGTGGAATACCAATGGTATTATCATCCGATTGGGATAAAAAGGATGGTGAAACCGATGCAAATTACCGATGTTCGCCTGCGCAAAGTCAATGGAGAAGGAAGGATGAAAGCGATAGCATCCATTACCATTGACGGTGAGTTCGTTGTGCACGATATTCGCGTAATTGACGGCAATAATGGTATGTTCGTCGCGATGCCGAGCAAAAAGACTCCGGATGGTGAATTTCGTGACATCGCCCATCCCATCTCGTCAGAGACGCGGCAGAAGATTCAGGACGCGGTACTGGAGGAATACCATAAAGCCGAAGAAGTGGAACAGCCGAGCGCATGATGTGGTGCGCAAGCCAAACCCTGATTCGTCAGGGTTTTTTCATGCTTTGTCGACTCCTGCCGAAACTGGAACCCATTTCAGGGCAACTGCCGCTGTTTCGTCAAATCCGCGGGGGCTGCATAAATTGAAATCGGGAAGGGGCATCAGGTACACTAAATAAGATTGGTTGGCTTGGAGGCGATGATGTGGGCAGGAGTGCAATCGTGTTGGCCGCGGGACTCGGCACACGAATGAAATCAAAACGCCACAAGGTGCTGCACGAAGTTTGTGGCAAGCCGATGATACTGCACATCTTGGACGAGCTGGAGAAGCTGCGGTTGGACCAAGTGATTGTGGTTGTCGGGCAGCAGCGGGAAGCGGTTGCAGCGGTTGTGGGTACCCGTGCCGAAATAGCCGTTCAGGAACAGCAGTTGGGAACGGGCCACGCGGTGCAGGCCGCGGTTGGGAAGTTGGATACACACAATGACACGACGGTGGTCCTGTACGGGGATGCACCGTTGATTCGCGCAGAGACCCTGGAAACATTGCTGTCGGCGCGTGAGCAGCACGCGGCCAGTGCGGCGGTATTGACCGCCAACGTTCAGAATCCAACGGGACTCGGCCGTGTGATTCTCGACCCCGAGGGCCGGTTTGTGCGAATTGTGGAAGAGAAGGATGCGACCCCTGAGGAGCGGGCGATTCATCGCATCAACACCGGAATTTACGCGTTCGCCACAGCGGACTTGCTGGAGGCGTTGCCACAATTGCGTCCAAACAACGCGCAGGGAGAATACTATCTGACAGATACGCTGGCGTTTTTCAATGAGAAGGGTGGTACCGTGTGCACCGTGGATGTCGCGGACGAGCGGGAGATTGCCAGCGTCAACGACCGCGCCCAATTGGCGGCGGTGGAAGCGATATTACGCGCGCAAATCTGTGAACGGTGGGCAAAGGAAGGCGTGACCATCGTCAATCCGGAGCACACCTATATTGGTTTGGATGTGACCATCGGCCGCGATACGGTTCTCTTGCCGGGCACTATTCTCGAAGGCCGCACCACGATTGGCGAGGATTGCGTCATTGGTCCGAACACCCAATTGACCAATGTGCAGGTGGCGGACGGCGTCACTGTCCAGCAGTCGGTGGCGCTGGATTGCGAGATTGGGCCAGCGGCCAAGGTGGGGCCGTTTGCATATATTCGCCCGGGCAGCCAGATTGGCGAACGCGTCAAGATTGGCGACTTTGTTGAAGTGAAGAACAGTCGAATTGGGGCCGGCACCAAGGTCAGCCACTTGGCGTACGTCGGGGATGCGGATGTCGGCCGGGATGTGAATGTCGGGTGCGGCGTCATCACTGTGAACTACGACGGTGAACGGAAGCACAGGACAGTGATTGGCGATGGTAGTTTCGTGGGATCCAACGTCAACCTGATTGCCCCTGTGGAGATTGGAAATGGTGCGTATGTCTGTGCCGGATCGACCATCACGGACAACGTGCCTGCGGATGGATTCGCCATCGGGCGCAGTCGCCAGGTCACAAAGGCCGATTACGTGCAAGCGTGGAAGCAGCGCAAAGCGGAGAACGCGGGGGAAGGGAGTCGTTCGTAATGTTTCGGGACGGGGATTTGAAACTGTTCACCGGCAACGCGAATCCAGACCTGGCTCACGAGATAGCGGATCACATTGGGATTTCTCTCGGAGACTGTGTGGTGAGCCGCTTCAAGGATGGGGAGGTGCGGATTCAACTTGGGGAGAGCGTGCGCGGATGCAATGTGTTCATTGTGCAGCCGACGTCCGCTCCGGTGAACGAGCACCTGATGGAACTGTTGATTATGATTGACGCGCTGAAGCGGGCGTCCGCCCGTTCCATCAACGTGGTGATTCCCTATTATGGCTATGCGCGGCAGGATAGAAAGGCGCGCGCCCGAGACCCCATCACGGCCAAACTGGTGTCGAATCTGCTGGAGAAAGCGGGAGCCAGCCGCATCATTTGTATGGATTTGCACGCCGGGCAGATTCAGGGCTTTTTTGACATTCCGCTCGATCATCTCGTTGGCATGCCGATTTTGGCCAACTATTTTCTGGACAAGCGGATTGAAAATCCGGTCGTGGTCTCTCCGGACATGGGCGGCGTGACGCGCGCCCGGGCGTTGGCGGAGCGCTTGGAAGCGCCGTTGGCGATTATTGATAAACGGCGCCCGGATGCCAATGTGGCGGAAGTGATGAACATCATTGGGGAAATTCAGGGGAAGACGGCCATCCTCATTGATGACATGATTGATACCGCCGGGACCATCACGCTGGGTGCGCAGGCGCTGTTGGAACGCGGGGCGAAGGAAGTGTACGCTTGCTGCATTCACCCGGTTCTGTCCGGAGACGGCGTGGAGAAGCTGAAGCGGTCGGCGATTCGCGAAATTGTGGTCACCAATACCATCGCGTTGCCGCCGGAAAAACGGATTGACAAAATCAAGGTGCTGTCCGTCGCCGAACTGATTGCGGAGGCCATCATGCGGGTGCATACGCACCGCTCCATCAGTCAGTTGTTCGACTGACCGGTGTGATGTCGACGGCAGCGGAGTATGATACGGAAAGCGGGGCGAGCATGAAGGTCATTGTGGGCCTCGGAAATCCGGGGGATAAATACGCTGCGACCAAACATAACGTGGGTTTCTGGGTGGTTGACGAACTGGCGAGGCGCTGGAACACACCGGTCTCCCGCGAGAAATTTCACGCGTTGGTGGGCGAGACGCGAGTGGCCGGAGAAAAGGTGCTGCTCTGCAAGCCCCTGACCTTCATGAACCTTAGCGGGGAATCGGTTCGCGAGGTGGTCGCCTTCTACAGTGAATTGACACCGGCCGCGGATGTTTGGATTATTTATGATGACATGGACTTTCCACCGGGTCAGGTGCGCCTGCGGCAAAAGGGCAGTGCGGGCGGCCATAACGGGATGAAATCCATCATTCAGCATCTGGGAGGCGACGTGTTTCCGCGCCTTCGCGTGGGGATTGGTCGCCCTGAGGCGGAACAGACGGTGGTTCATCACGTATTGAGCCCGTTTTCCTCACCGGTCTTGCCCGTTGTGCAGGAGGCGGTTCAGCGGGCCGCGGACGCGGTGGATTTTGCGCTGCACCACGGCTTTGAAATGGCGATGAACCGATACAATGCGATGAATTAACGAGGGTATGGCGCCGTTGCACGTATGGCCAGCCGGTCCCGTTTCCATACTAATACCAGTACCGCTGGTGGAATCGGCGATGGAAACGGAGCGAACGGCACATGCGTGTGGAATATTGGTGCAAACACTGCAAGCACCTGGTGGGGGCCTTGGACAGGCCGGAGTGGTCGCAGGCGGATGCGGAACGGTACTGCGGTCTGCAGCAGCTGAGCCCTGCGGAGCGGATGGAGTGGGTATCCGTGTACGGATCGCAGGGAGTCATGACGGTGCAGACCATATGCCAACATTGCCAACAGGCGGTGGAGCAGCATCCGGAGTTGCTCATCGAAGGGAAAGTACTGCAATAATGTAAGGTGGAAGCCTGATTCAGGGCCCCATTTCGAGACGGGTGCTCCACGGATACAGAACCTGGACATGGATGTGAGGTGGACCGAAAGTTCGGCTGCAGGTGTCCTGCAGCTGGCTTTCGGGCTGTTTGTGTTGTTGAGGGATGGAGGAGGAGTACCGTGATTGATTTGGTTCGTGTGATTGCTGCGGACCCTGAGTTTCGGCAGTGGTGGAGTCAGTTGCGCCGAGGCAACCACGACGGACTGGTGACCGGGGTCAGCGGAAGCGCCCGCCATTTGTTCTATGCAGCCATCCACTGGTTCGAACAAGAGCAGCAAGCCAATCGGCCCACGCTAGTGATTGCGCATTCGATGGGGCAAGCAGAGCAAATTGTCGAAGATTTGCGGGAATTCATGCCGGGCCACGAGGTGCTCCTGTTCCCGGAACAGGAGCTGTCCGTGGTGGATGTGGTGGCTTACAGCCGCGACGTGACGGTGAATCGCCTGCGGGTCTTGGAGCACCTGGCGTCCGGCCGTCCGGGCATCTTGGTCGCAACCGTGTCGTCGGCCGTGCAGCCGGTGATGACGCGGGCACAGCTGCAGACTCGGAAAATGGTGTTCCGGGTGGGGGATGAAATCGCCCTGGATGCGCAGATTGAACAGTTGGTCGGAAATGGATACGAACGGGTGGATTTGGTGGAGACGCGCGGACAGTTTTCCGTTCGCGGCGGCATTCTGGACATCTTCCCGCTGACGCACGAACATCCGGTACGCATTGAATTGTTCGACACCGAAATCGATTCCATCCGAACCTTTGATACGGAAAGTCAGCGTTCCTTGGAAAAGTGCGAACAGGTTGAGGTGGTTCCGGCGTTTGACTTTGTCGTGCCGACCTCGGCGATGCAAGACGCTGCGGAATCTTTGCGAGCGGCGTTGGAGCAGCGCCTGCGAACGGTGACGGATCTGGACGTGAAGGACCGCCTGCAGACCGTGGTCGGCGCGGACGTGGCGCGCCTTGCCTCCGGCATCCCCTTTTTCGGACTGCTGAGGTACACCGAATTGCTGGCGGCGCACACGGCCACGCTGTTGGATCATGTGCCGCAGGGAAGCGTGGTGATTCTGGACGAACCCTCCCGCTTGCAGGAACGACAACGGGGACTCGAAAAGGATTTCAGCGAATGGTTGTCGAGCGGTTTGCTGCGCGGCGAACTGCTCTCCCACACCATGGCCGTGCCACAGTACCACACGGTCTGGGAACACAAGGGAAAACACGGGGTGGAATTCTCCACATTTACGCGCGGCAGTGGCAAACGCTACGGCGCCGCCTACAACGTCTCTTTCAAATCGATGCAACAGTTTCACGGTCAGATGAACGTGCTCAAAGCCGAACTGCAGCGTTGGCAGCACAGTCACATGCAGGTGATCTTTCTCGCCGCCACCGAGGAGCGGGCGGAGCGCATGGAACGCGTGCTCAACGACTACCGGATGGATGTGCGCCACGTCTCCTCCCTCACGTCCGGCAGTGGTCCGGTGATCCTCGTCGGCAACCTGGCGAACGGGTTTGAACTGCCGCTGCAGCGGATTGCGGTGGTCGTGGAGACGGAGGTGTTCACAGAGAGGAAAAAGCCGCGCCGGGTCCGCGCCGAGATGACGGATGCCGAGCGGATCAAAAGCTATACGGACCTTCAGCCTGGCGACTTCGTGGTGCATGTCAACCACGGCATCGGCAAGTACCTGGGCATTCGGACGCTGGAGATTGACGGGAAGCACAAGGACTACCTGCATCTGCAGTACGCGGGGAACGACAGCCTGTACGTGCCAGTGGAACAGATTGACCAGGTGCAGCGGTACATCGGTTCGGAGGACAAGGCACCCAAACTGTACCACCTCGGCGGAAACGACTGGAATCGAGTGAAACAGAGGGTGTCCAAGTCTGTCCGGGACATTGCGGAGGACCTGGTCAAACTGTACGCGGCCAGACAGTCGGCACCAGGCTACGCGTTTTCCCCGGATACGGCTTGGCAGAAAGAATTCGAGGCGATGTTTCCGTACGAAGAAACGCCGGATCAGCTTCGGGCGATTGAAGAAATCAAGCGAGACATGGAGAAATCGCGGCCAATGGACCGATTGCTGTGCGGCGATGTGGGCTACGGCAAGACGGAGGTGGCCATTCGCGCGGCATTCAAGGCAGTGATTGACGGCAAACAGGTCGCGGTGTTGGTGCCGACAACCATTCTCGCCCATCAGCACTATGACACGTTCAAAGAACGGTTCAGCGGTTTCCCGGCCACCGTGGAGGTGCTCAGCCGTTTTCGCACCAAGTCCGAAGCGCAGGCCATCCTGAAGGGTTTGAAAGACGGCAGCATCGATGTCATCATCGGCACCCATCGGCTGCTGCAGAAATCCGTTCAGTTCAAGGACTTGGGTTTGCTGATTGTGGACGAAGAACAACGGTTTGGTGTGACGCACAAGGAGCGCCTCAAACAACTGCGGACCAACGTCGATTGCCTGACGTTGACGGCAACGCCCATTCCGCGCACGCTGCACATGTCACTGCTCGGGGTGCGCGATTTGTCCGTGATTGAAACGCCGCCAGAAAACCGGTTCCCGGTTCAGACCTACGTGGCGGAATACAACGAGAGCCTGGTCCGGGAAGCGCTGGAGCGCGAATTGAACCGCGGGGGCCAGGTGTACTTCCTGTACAACCAGGTCAATAACATTCAGTCCATGGCCGAGCGCGTGCAGCGCCTGGTGCCCAGCGCCCGCATCGCCGTGGCGCACGGTCAAATGGCGGAGGAAGAACTGGAGCGCGTGATGCTCGACTTCCTGGACGGCAACATCGACATCCTGGTGACCACCACCATCATCGAGACCGGACTTGACATTCCCAATGTAAATACGCTAATTGTGTATGACGCGGATCGGCTTGGACTGAGCCAGTTGTATCAGCTGCGCGGGCGAGTTGGACGCTCCAACCGCATTGCCTACGCGTACTTCACGTACCAGAAAGACAAGGTGCTGACGGAGGTCGCGGAAAAACGCCTGCAAGCCATCAAGGAGTTCACCGAGCTTGGCAGCGGGTTCAAGATTGCAATGCGGGATTTGGCCATTCGCGGCGCGGGGAATCTGCTCGGCGCGGAACAGCACGGATTCATCAACTCCGTGGGGTTCGACATGTACAACGACATGCTCGCCAAAGCCGTGAAAGAAGTGCGCGGAGAAGTACAAGAGGAATTGCCGGAGCCGACCATCGATCTCGGCTTGGAGGCGTATCTGCCCGATTCCTTCATCCCAGATGCAGCCCAGAAGATTGCCATGTACAAGAAGTTCAAGTTTGTACGCAGTGCGGAAGCAGCGGATGATCTGGAGGAAGAGCTGGAGGATAGATACGGAGATCTCCCGGATGCGGTTCGGAATTTGCTCGATGTGACGCGGATGAAGAGTGCCGCGGCGCAGTACGGCATCGAGGGGATTTCTACGCACGGTGCGGAGACGGTGATCCGCGTGGCCCCAGAGAAGGCGCCGGAAATTGATCAGGCGAAGTTGTTCGGGCTCACCAAAGTGCATGCGGGGCAGTACCTGAAGAAAAGCAACGGGAGCCTGCACATCGTCTTTCGCACCAAAGGACTGGGAGACAGAGAGCTGTGCAAACGACTCCTGAAGTTTCTTGCGGACTTTCACACGGTGGTCAAATCGAGCGCGGAAGCGGAGCCGGTGGCTCGTTAACACCATTCTCCTGGATTGGCACAGGCCGGTCCGCGATCAATCCTCGCCCTGTTTGCATAGCGGCCTGGTTGTCGAAACATAATAAGCGCACGTCAGGAATCCGCAGTCGTTCGATACACATATTGGTTTTCGCCATAACGACCTGCAGGCAAAACAGGGGTGAGGTTCGGAAACAGCAGTACATCACAACAAGGGTGGGGATCTACGGTTGAAAGCTACTGGCATCGTGCGTAGGATTGATGACCTCGGTCGCGTCGTGATTCCGAAAGAAATTCGACGAACGTTGCGGATTCGTGAAGGAGATCCCTTGGAGATCTTCGTAGACCGGGATGGCGAAGTGATCTTGAAGAAGTATTCGCCAATCGGTGAACTGAGTGATTTTGCCAAGGAATACGCAGAGTCGCTGGCGGATTCCACCGGACATATCGCCCTCATCACGGACAGGGACGTCATCATCGCCGTGGCGGGCGCTTCCAAGAAGGACTTTCAGGACAAGCCCATCGGGGAAGACGCGGAACAGGCCATGGAGGATCGAAAGACCATCGTGAATGGTGCGGGAGAATACGCCGTTGTCCGGGATCGCACCGAAAAGTTTTCGTCGCGGGTCATCGCGCCCATCATCGCAGCGGGCGATCCGATTGGCAGCGTGATTTTGGTGTCTCGCGAAGATGGCGTGAAGATGGGAGAACTGGAGCGCAAGCTGGCGGAAACCGCCGCGGGATTCTTGGGCAAACAAATGGAGCAGTGAAGCGCGTCTTCACAGGAGGACGCAACGCGTAACGAAGAAGCTGTCTCGGACAGGCCATCTCGCCCTCCGAGGCAGCTTTTTTCGTTGGCGCGCATTCGGCGGGACTATCTCCCTGGGTCTGTCCATACCTATAGCAGTGGATACATGGACACTACCGGCGTCCGGGCGCGCCGGATGGAAACGGAGGGAGACAAGTGCCACAGCGTCACGGGTTTGTGTACGGCGCCCTGTTGCTCGCGTTGGCCGCCGTGGTAAGCAAGCTGCTGGGGTCTGTGTACACCATCGTGCTGCAGAATGTGATGGGAGATCAGGGGATGGGGCTGTTTCAAATGGCGTACCCCGTCTATGCGACGCTGCTGGCCGTGGCCACGGCGGGATTTCCTGTGGCCATCTCAAAGATGGTGTCCGAACGTGTCGCCCTCGGCGATGAATACGGAGTGCGGCAAGTTTTTCGCATGGCGGTTGTGCTGCTCTCCGCCTTGGGGGCGGGTTCCTTTGTGTTGCTCTACGGTTGGGCGGACGCCTGGGCCAAATTGGCGGGCGATCCGGCCGCTGCATGGGCCATCCGCGCGATTGCACCGGCGCTGTTGGTGGTGCCCGCTCTGAGCGCGCTGCGGGGGTACTTCCAGGGATATCAGTGGATGCAACCGACAGCGGCTTCCCAGGTGGTGGAGCAGGTTGTTCGGGTGATGACCATTCTCGGCCTGGCCATCTGGCTTACGGCTGCAGGATTCGGCAAGGAAATGGCGGCTGCGGGAGCGGCCTTCGGGGCGGTCACCGGCGCATTGGCGGGGCTGCTGATGATGGTCGGATATTGGCTCCGGCAACAGCAGACTCGTCCGGTGGGGCGTCGGCCGGACAGTTTGTCCGGTCGGACGCTGGCGAAGCAGCTGCTGTTGACCGCGTTTCCCATCAGCCTCGGCGCGCTGGTGGTGCCACTGATGAACAACGTGGACGTGGTCACCGTGGTCAACCTGCTGAAACATACGGGGGAAACGCAGGTGCAGGCCACCACGGACTTCGGACTGTTGACGGGGCGGGCATTTAAGTTGATGATGTTGCCCACAACATTGGCCGCCGGGATTGGGGTGGCGGTGATGCCCGCCGTATCCGAGGCGTTCACTCTCGGTTTTCGCGGACTCGTTTCGGATAGGGTGGACACCGCCATTCGCTTGACGGTCCTGATTGCCCTGCCGGCGGGCATCGGACTGCTTTTGTTGGCCGGACCCGTGGACGTCGCGCTGTTCAAGGACGCGGCGGGCGTGGACGTGATTCAGGCCATGGCCTGCGCCACGGTTTTCGCCAGTCTTCAGACGACGGTCGCCGCCGTCCTGCAGGGGGCCGGGTGGATGTACCTGCCCGTGCTGAATCTGCTGCTCGCATCGGCTGTGAAACTCTGTGGAAATCTGCTGTTGGTGCCTGGTTATGGCATTCGTGGCGCGGCGTGGGCCACGGTGTTCAGCTACGCGGTGGCGACGCTCCTGAATTTCGTGGCGCTCCGCCATCGGCTGCACCTCCCTCTGCACTGGCGCGGTTGGTTTGCCCGTCCGGCGCTGGCCACGTTCATCATGGGCGCCGCCGTCTTCGCCATGGAGCGGCAATGGCGCTGGATGGGCGGAATGGCGTGGGGGCGTATGGGAATTGCAGCAGCCAGTGGTATCATGGTCGGTATTGCGATAGCGATTTACGCCGTGGCGCTGTTGGTCACGGGCAGCGTGCGCCAGCAGGACGTGGCGGCCATTCCCCGCATCGGCCCTCGCCTGGCCGCCTGGTGCCAGCGGTTGGGGTGGCTGAATCCCTAGGGCCAACGGCCAAGCGGCGGATGTGGAGGTGGACGGATTGGCGAAAATTTTCGTGGTAGGTCTGGGGCCAGGCGACATGTCGGGTCTGCCGATGGGAACCTATCAGATGTTGAAATCCGGGAGACCGATTATTCTCAGGACGGAACGGCATCCAGTGGTAACGGAGTTGGCGGGAGAAGGGCTTGCGTTCACTTCGTTGGACGATCTGTACGAAACCGGCGAGGAATTCGCACAGGTGTACGAGGACATGGCCGCGCGTTTGATACAAATGGCCGAACAACAGGGAGAAGTGGTGTATGCCGTACCCGGCCACCCGCTGATGGCCGAGCAGTCGGTGCAGAATCTGTACCGCATGGCCGGTCCCTCCGTGGAGATTGTGTTAGGCGCCGGTCACAGTTTCTTGGACTCCGTCTGCGCCGCGCTTCGGATTGACCCGATTGAAGGGTTGATGCTGCTCGACGGCACCAATCTGGCAGTGCAGAATCTGCAGCCCAATTTACATACGCTGATTGTGCAGGTGTATCATCCCACAGTGGCTTCCGACGTGAAGTTGACGCTGATGGAGGTGTACCCGGACCATCATCCCGTGACGGTGGTTCGAGCGGCCGGCGTATCGGAACTGGAGCGCGTGGAGAACGTGCCTTTGTACGAGTTGGACAGGCTGGACTGGATAGACCATCTCACCACCGTGTACGTCGCTCCTGCTGCGGAACGGTCTCCGGCGCGGCGTAGAGATCCGTGGGAACTGGCGGAGTTGGTGCACATTCTGCGGTCGCCTGAAGGGTGTCCCTGGGACAGAGAGCAGACGCACGCGTCCTTAAAGAAGTACGTGATTGAGGAAGCGTACGAGGTGGCTCACGCGATTGAACAGGAAGATCCGGAAGCGTTGGCGGATGAACTGGGCGATCTGCTGCTGCAGGTGTTGCTCCACGCCGAAATTGCCAGCGAAACGGGAGTTTTTTCGATCCGCGATGTGTTCGAAGCCCTTTCGGACAAGCTGATTCGCCGCCACCCGCACGTCTTTGGCGAGCAAACCGCAGCGGGGGTGGCGGACGCCAATCGCCTGTGGCGGGAGGCAAAGCGGGCCGAGGAGCCGCCGGTGAAACCGCAGTCCCTAATGGATCAGGTGAAGTGGGCGCGTCACCCGCTGACAGTGGCCGCAGACATTCAGAAGCAGGCGGCATCGGTCGGATTTGACTGGGACAGTGTGCATGGCGTCCTGGAGAAGCTGAAGGAGGAAGTGCATGAACTTGAGACCGAAGTGATGTCTGCAGCGGGCGACGCCGACCGGGTGGCGGAGGAATTGGGTGATGTTGCGTTCACATTGGTGAACGTGGCGCGCTGGTTGTCGCTCGACGTGGACAATGTGTTGTCGAAGGCGAACGAGAAGTTTGCAGAAAGATTTCGCTTTGTGGAGGAAAAAATAAAGGAAAATCCATCGCGCGCAGCGAATATTGGTACGTCCGACTGGGAGGAATTTTGGAAGCAGGCAAAAAACCGTGCGAAATCTACGGGGCGGCCGCTGAATTAGCAGGATTTCTCCGTTCTGGCACGAATAAAACTTTCGGATATTCCCATGAAGGGGGCTAAACGCGTGAACAAGAATGAACTTGTGAATAAGGTAGCAGAGCAAACCGGCCTCAAGAAGAAGGATGCCGAGCAAGCAGTCAACAGCGTGTTTGCTGCGATTGAAGAGGCGCTGGCCGCTGGCGAGAAGGTTCAGGTGATTGGCTTCGGGACGTTTGAAACCCGGAAGCGTGCCGCTCGTTCCGGACGCAATCCGCAGACCGGCGAAGTGATTGAAATTCCGGAATCCACGGTGCCGGCGTTCAAACCGGGCAACCGTTTGAAGGAACTGACCAAGTAATTGCGTCTCGACAAATTCCTGAAATCGTCCCGACTTATCAAGCGGCGCACGGTAGCCAAGGAAGTATCAGACGCGGGACGCATCCTGATTAACGACAAGGTCGCGAAGCCGGGCTCGGAAGTGAAAGTCGGAGATGTGCTGACGATTCACTACGGGCAGCGGACGGTGCAGGCTCGGGTTTTGCAACTGCTGGAGAATCCGCGGAAAGATCAGGCGGAGAGCATGTACGAGTGGCTCGGTGACGGCCGAGGACTCGAAGAAGGTCCAGAAACCTGAGCCACCGGCAACCGAGGTTTGCACCCGCAGACGGTCGTGGTGAATTGATGAATCAAAGAGACTGCCGATGTATGTCGGCAGTCTCTTTGATTTGACGCGGGGTGAACGGTTCTATTCTCTCTTGGCTGGCGCATACACTGGGGAAGAAGACCGGATGGACGAGTTTGGGGGGATTCGCGTGGACGGCAAGGCAGCCCATGATCTTCACATTCTTGGTCGGAAATCGGTGGAGGTGACCGGTGTGGCCAGCGTGGAGAGCTTTGACACCACGGCATTCACGCTGATAACGAACGAAGGGCCGCTGTCCATTCAGGGGCGGGATTTGCACATGAAGCACCTCGATCTGCAGAGCGGCGTCGTCATCATTGAGGGCACGGTAACCAGCCTGTCGTACATTGCACCGAAGGAGAAGAAGCGCAGACTGTCCGGAGCGCTGTTTCGTTAACCATGGGGAGCCAGGTTTCATACATTGCCAGCCTGCTGTTGATGGGACTTCTGATGGGTGTGGTGTTCGACATTTACAACACGGTTACCGGCGCCTCGAAATGGCTTCGTTGGCTGCGCTCGACGCTGGATCTGGCGTTTTGGATCGTCTCTGCGGTCGCTGTGTACTATGTCGCGTTCATCACGGACGACGGGATGCTTCGGGTCTACACGTTTGGCCTGCTGCTGGCGGGGTGGCTTATTCACCGCGTCACGCTGCATCGACCGGTGGTCCGCAGCGCCTTTTACATTGTGCGTATGGTACAGGCCATCCTGCGCAGCGTTCTCCGTGTCCTTCAGGTGTTGACGATTCGGCCAATCCGTCTCCTGTGTTTGCTGGTCATCGGGATCCTGCGCGTCCTTTATACGGTGTTGTGTGTGTTGGAGAGTTGGGGATTTCGAGTGGCGGAGTTCTGGCTGCGCCTGCTGCTTGTACGCTGGCTGCTGCAGCGCCCGCTGATTCAGCGATTTTTTGCGAAATGCCGGATGCATTGGGAGGAGTTCTGCGGCACCGTGTCGAAGTGGCTTCTGAAACGATGGGGACGGGCTTAGGTGATTCGGACAACCCCGACAAGGAGATGACCTGACGAGTGTCCCGCATTTCCACTTTGCCGACAGCACGGGTTCCAAAATCCGGTATGGGGCGAGCAACTGCGCCCGTTCGTCGTAGAAAGATCCGCTTGCGGTACGTCGCGCTGATTTTGGTCTGTGGCTGGGCCCTGTACTACTATTGGCACGTGCAGTATCCGCAACTGCGAATGCTTCAACAGAAGCAGGCTCAGCTGCAGCAGACGTTGGATGCGGCCAATCGCCAGCACGCGGAGCTGGTTGAGCAATCCAAGCAACTGCAGAACGACCAGTACATCGCGAAATACGCCAGCGAACACTACAACCTCATCTTGCCTGGACAGGTGGCGTTCAATGTCAGCCACTGAGGCGAGGGCGTCCCGTTCTCGGAACGGGGTATTTTTGTGGCCGGGTTTCGGAACACTTGAATTGCGCGCGCATAATTTCTAATATTAGAATTGGATAGGTCCATATGCTTAGAGGAGGCATTTCTTCTGTATGTCCATTGAAGTCGGCAGCAAGTTGTCGGGGAAGGTCACGGGCATCACACATTTCGGGGCGTTTGTATTGCTGCCGGGAGGTGTGACAGGACTTGTGCACATCTCTGAGATTTCACACAGCTATGTGAAGGACATCCATGAACACCTCAAAATCAACGACGAAGTGACCGTGAAAGTCATCAATGTGGATAAGGATGGGAAAATCGGCTTGTCCATACGGCAAACGATGGAGAATCCGAATCCCCCGTCTGGAGAACGCCCGTATCGGGGGCGGCACGGTGGAGGGGGGTTCCATCGGCAATCCTTTGAAGATAAACTTTCGCGCTTCATGAAGGACAGCGAAGATCGGTTGCAGGCGCTGCGCCGAAGTGAATCCAAGCGCGGTGGGCGCGGCGGTCGCCGAGGTTAATTGCAGACGGTTGGGGGCACGCGGTGCCCCTTCTCGTTTATTCTGAGGAACAAGCTTCAAGAGGGAAAGGTGTGCCGAAGCGTGGGGAGTTCCGACACGTACTACTTGGAATATGAGTTGGTGGATGGCCAGCGCGTCATCTTGAAGTTCGACAATGAGAATGACCGGGATGGGTGTCACATATCTCTGGATATGTACAAAGTGCAGCTGGGCCCGGTGGATATGTCCGTGCTGGAGAACATCGCGCTGAAATTTGGCGGTCAGTTGGTGTCGCCAGCATCTTGAAGGGTTGAGGTCAGCCTCCAGGGCCGCTGCTCCGCTGTTCATGCGACGCCTTTACCCATAGAAGACCCATGAACTATAATTTGGTTGCAGCCAGTCGTACATTCAGATGCGACGCGAGGTGATCGGCCTTGGGAGGACACTATCTTCACCCCTGGATTATCGCCATCTTTCTGCTTCTCTTCACTCTGATGTCGATACTGGGAATGGTTCGCCTGATACGACAACGGAATCTGTTCGGCAGTGTCTTATTGCTTATGTCCACTTTGGTGTTCGGCTACAGCACGTGGATTGCCGCCACGTTGCATGCGTAGCTCCGCCGCCGAGCCGGAAGCGCCCTCGCACCGTGTTGCCACGGACGAGGGCGCTTCGTCATTTCTGAATGGTTGCGCGGTAGCGGAAAAACGCTTGATTCAACATTTGTATGGATTTCGCGTCGCGACTTTGGAACGCCCTGCGCAGTTGACTGCAAAGCCAATCCGGCATTCCATCAACCCCTCGCAAAGTTGCTTAATTCATCTATATGTGCGGGGACGGATTGTGCGCCTATGGACGCTGAAGCGCCAGGAACGATGTCAGATTGCTGTGCACCTGTTGAACCGGGATGCCGGCCAGAGCAAACAATTCCGCGGCGTATGGATCCGGACGATACGGCGTTTCATAAAATACCCGCCGAATGCCAGCCTGAATGATGCTCTTGGTGCATTGCAAACATGGCAGATGCGTGACGTACAAATCGGCGCCTTCTGTAGATATGCCGAAGCGAGCGCACTGCAGCAGAGCGTTTTGTTCGGCGTGGATGGCTCGTACGCAATGTCCATCCACAATCTTGCATCCAACATCCACGCAATGCACATCTCCGACAATGGAACCGTTGTATCCGCTGGCAATCATGCGCTTGTCTCGGACAATGACGCATCCCACCGCCAGCCGGGGGCATGTCGATCGCAGGGCCATCACTCGACTCTGCGTGGCAAAAAACTCTTCCCAGGACATACGTGTCGATTGCTGCCTGTCTTCGGGGGTCACAGGATATCACCGTCTCTTTCCCGGGGGTTGTACGCCCACCCGCTGTTTTCTCACATTATGAGCGTGTCCGAAAAGCCTTCCGAATGAGTTTATGAGGGCGTAAAACACAGCAATTCACTTTCCTCTTATGGGTATTCATTCCTTGGAAACCAGGTGGAGTGGTCGGTATCCACAAGCGGTAACGATAGACAGCTTATAAAGGGCATACGAATCCCTTGGCCTTGATGACACTTCCTTGTTTTGGTTTCTGTCCAGTTGAAACCGTCTAAACGGCGATATCAAGTTGTAGTTGCTCGGTCTGCTCTGTATACATTTGTATAATCCGCTCTACGTGATCCTTTGGCAATTGCGTCTGCCGGATGTGAGCGATCCTTGCCT
>NZ_AUCA01000011.1 GCF_000429525.1 Alicyclobacillus contaminans DSM 17975
ACCACCATAGCGGGGTTGAAGAGCCTCAAAGCCTTTCTCGTTAAATGCGTGAATCACATGGCGGACATGTTCCTCCGACAAGTGATAGAGTCGTGCGATTTCGGGGACCTTCATTCGTTGAGCAGAAGCCAGGACAACCAGTGCTCTACGCACGGAGACCGGATTGGACCCCTTACGGGCAATACGAACCAATCTGTTACCCTCGGCAGGGCTCAATTCACGGACATACAGGCACATGAATATCACCACCGTTGGTGATATTCTCCATTCCACTGGTTGATCCTCCACTTTCCTCAAACTACGTTGCCTGAAGGGGCACTAGCGAAGACCGAGATGGCGAAGGACAACGGATGGAGGAAAGATGCACATGAAGGAAAGAAACTGGGTGTGTGCGGGGTTGGGGCTCTGGCTCACCGTGTTGCCGTGGGTGTTGGACTTTGGCGGGCAGCGCAGGGCGGCCACTGGACACCTCATTGGCGGCATTGTGCTCACCGTGGCCGCCATCGCGGCGGCGTTGCACCCCCGCGTGGATGTCCAGAAATGGTACGCCATTCCGCTATTTCTCTGCGGGATGTGGTTTGCGACCGCTCAGGCGTTTCTCGGCCACTACTCCATCGCCCAGTTCTGGAGCACCGTGTGGCCAGGCATTATTGTGGTAGGCATCGCGCTCTGGACATGGATGCAGTTCAATCGCTTTCTGGAAGGACGCAACCCGCCCGACGGCCGATGACGAACGATTCAAAGCCGGGGATCATCAAGCAGCAGGGGGCACCGAGCCCCCAACCTCGTGTCGTGGCAAGTCATCCAACGAAATCCTATTCGGTACCTCCGGTCGAGGGTTCGCCTCGAGTCGGGCGTATGCACACCACCCGTTGGGGTGTTTGTTTGTTTGCGACCTGTATCCTCGATGTCAACGTTGCACCGGTGAGACCCCGGTCGATCCGAACCCGTTTGCGCCCCGCTCTGTATCCGGGACCGCTTCCGTGTGAACCAACTGCGCCTGATGGACCGGCGCGAACACAATCTGGGCAATTCGGTCGCCAGGTTGGATGGTGAACGGTTCGTCGCCGAAATTCGTCAGCAGAACCTGAATTTCCCCCGTGTAGTCGCTGTCGATGACCCCGACGCCATTCGGCAATGCAATGCCGTGTCGCCACGCGAGACCGCTGCGCGCATACACCAGTCCCACGACTGAAGGTCCGGGGAAACTCAGTGCGATGCCCGTGGGAATCCGGACGCGCTGCAACGGCTCAATGCGGACCGGTGCTTCCACGCAGGCGTGCAGATCCATGCCCGCCGCTCCGGAGGTCGCGTAGCGGGGGAGGTATTCAGGCTTGTACAATGGCGAGACAACAGCGTACCCAATGTTCAGCGATGCCCAATCGTTCACGGTTCGACTCCTCTGCTCGTCAGACTACTCGTAAGGCCCGGGGTTACGACGTGTGGTACTCGGCAAATACGTTGGCATCCACCGGTCCCACGGCCGCCAGTGCAAATCGCTGCTTGAGGAGATTTGCGGCCACTCTCCGGATGTCGTCTGCGGTGACGCGCTGAATGCCCTTGAGCGTTTCATCCAGGGTCACTTCGCGCCCGAGCACCAACTCGTTTTTGCCCAAGCGGCTCATGCGGCTGCTGGTGCTCTCCAGACTCAACATCATGGACCCTTTGACCTGTTCGCGCCCCTTGCGCAGTTCATCGTCGGTCAGGCCGTGTTCTGCCACGTCTTCACAGATGCTCTCGACCACGGACATCACTTCCCGCACGTGTTCCGGCGAAGTGCCGACATAAATGCCGAACATGCCGCAATCGCGGTAGGAGGTGTGGAACGAAAACACGGAATACGCCAATCCTCTGTCTTCCCGAATCTCCTGAAACAGTCGCGAACTGCTGGAATTACCCAGCGTGTTGTTCAACAACACCAGCGCGTAGAGATCTTCGTGACCCGCCGGCAGGCCCGGTGCCGCCAAGCAGATGTGAATCTGCTCGGTGTCCTTTTCGCGGACGCAGAATCCCCGCGTGAACGTCGGCTGCACCAATCCGTCCGCTGGAAGCTCCGAACGATGGGTCGGCGCAGATCCAAAATACCGATTCACCACTTCAATCGCCATGGCCTCGGAAATATTTCCGGCGATGGCGACCACCATGTTCGACGGCTGATAGCGTTCGGCGACATATCCCTGGATGTCGGTCCGCGAGAAGCCGCGCAGGTTCTCCTCGAGACCGAGGATGGTATAGCCGAGCGGGTGGCCCGGATACACGCTTTCAGCCAAAATGTCCATCACCAGTTCATCCGGCTCGTCTTCGTACATCCGGATCTCTTCAATGACAACCTTTTTTTCCTTCTCTATTTCCTCCGGTGCAAAGGTAGAATGGAACAGCATATCCGACAGAGTTTCCACCGCCAGCTCAAAGTGTTCGTCCAGCACCTTCGCGTAATAACAGGTGTACTCCTTCGCCGTGAATGCATTCACATGCCCGCCGATGCTGTCAAAAACCTCCGCGATGTCGCGGGCCGTGCGCCGCTCAGTCCCCTTAAAAAACATATGTTCTAAAAAATGGCTTATGCCGTTATTGTGTATTGTCTCATAGCGCGATCCGGTGCCAATCCAGACACCGATGCTGACCGAGCGCATAGACGTCATTTCTTCACCAATCACTCGTACGCCGTTTGGCAGCGTGATGCGATAGGTCACATTGCTCCCTCCCATGCCGGGGTCGCCTATGTACAGCGTACATAACTATAACAAATCCCCCCAGGGGACTCAAGAATCGCGGGACACCAGCGCGGGAGGCGGCACAACGGCTGTTTCATCCACCATTTGCCCCACCGTTTTGCAGGTGTACCCTTTCTCCGCCAGGCGCTGCAACAATCGCGGCAAGGCTTCCACCGTCGGTGCCGTGGGATGCATGAGGATGAGTGCGCCCGGCTCCATCTGCTGATCGATCCTTCGAACGATGGCGTCCGCCGGCGGTCTTCTCCAGTCCAGGGTGTCCACCGTCCACAGGATGGTGTACATGCCGTGCCCGCGAGCCAGCGCCACGGTCCGTTGGTCATAGCTGCCACCCGGCGGCGCCAGCAGCCGTGGTGTTACTCCCAACGTATGCTGCAGCACCTCATTGGTGCCGATGATCTGTTGCGTCAACGCACTGGTGCCAATCCGCCGAAAATCCGGATGCCCGCTGCCGTGGCTGCCAACCTCGTGCCCGGCCGCGACAATGCTCCGCGCCACCTCCGGGTGTCGCCTCACCCACGCGCTGTCCAGGAAGAACGTGGCCCGTACACCTGCGCGGCGCAGCGCAGCGAGGACGCCCGGCACGTATTCCTCTCCCCACGAGACGTTGACCATCAGGGCGACCGATTTTTCCTGGGACGGACCGCGGTAGATGGGTTCCGCCGGCAGGCTGGCCAAGGATATCTCCGGAGGCGTGGGGTGCCACACCAAATGCAGCTTACCATCCGCGGCTTTGGTGGTCGCCGCATGACTCGCCGTTACATCCAGTTGCCAGCCCTGTAGTCCCGGGATGGCATGCCAAACCCTGTCCACTCGAGCATTCACAGCGGGGCGGCCGTATTTGGCCTGCAGATCCGCCCAAACCTCGGACGACGCTGTGACCACGGGTTTCTCTACCGCAAACCACGGTGCCAGAGCGACGTCGGCGCTTGGCATCGGACCCACTAACAGCGCCCACCCGAGCATCAGCCAATCCATCAGGTACGCCCTCCTCTCCAACCGTTCCGAGATTAGCGTACCCAGATCAGCAAAAAACCCTCCACGCCCGGGAGGGATTTCGCTTTAGGAGACCGGCTGCTGTCCGGTTCGTCCCGCCTGTTCCTTGAGCACTTCCTTGCGGGACAGATTGATGCGATTCTGCGGATCGATCTCCGTCACCTTGACGGTGATCATATCACCGACCTTGCAGATGTCCTCGACCTTGTTCACGCGGTTCAGGTCGAGTTGCGAGACGTGCACCAGACCTTCCTTGCCCGGCAGGACTTCGACAAACGCCCCGTACTTCTCCACCCGGGTCACCCGGCCGAGGTACGTTTTCCCGACCTCCACCTCACGGGTGATATTGAGGATTTGATCCCGCGCTCGATTGGCACCGTCCGCATCCGTGCCGGAAATGAAGATGCGGCCGTCCTGCTCAATGTCGATTTTGACCCCTGTCTCCTCGATGATCTTGTTGATCACTCGGCCGCCTGGTCCGATGACGTCGCGAATCTTGTCTGGATTGATCTGCAGCGTGAGCACCCGCGGCGCGTACGGAGACATCTGCGGTCGCGGTTCCGAAATGGCCTCCAGCATCTTTCCGAGAATGTACATCCGTCCCTCGTGGGCCTGTTTCAGAGCGCGCTCGAGAATGTCCTTGTCAATCCCGTCAATTTTGATGTCCATCTGGAGCGCCGTGACGCCCTTCGCCGTACCGGCCACCTTGAAGTCCATGTCGCCCAGGTGATCTTCCAACCCCTGAATGTCCGACAGCACCGCCACCGCATCGCCCTCTTTCACGAGTCCCATGGCAATGCCGGCCACCGGTGCTTTGATGGGCACCCCCGCATCCATCAGCGCCATGGTGCTGCCGCAAATACTCGCTTGCGACGTGGATCCGTTCGACTCCAACACTTCGGAGACCACGCGGATGGCGTACGGAAACTCTTCCGGCGGCGGAATGACCGGATCGAGTGCACGTTCACCGAGTGCCCCGTGCCCGATGTCGCGACGGCTCGGCGCCCGCAGCGGCCGCGCCTCGCCCACGCTGAAAGGCGGGAAATTGTAGTGATGCATGTATCGATTGGACTCTTCGACCCCGAGACCGTCCAAAATCTGTTCATCCCCGAGGGCGCCGAGCGTGCACACGGACATCACCTGCGTTTGACCGCGCGTGAACAGGGCGGACCCATGCGCGCGCGGCAGCATTTCCACTTCGCAGGAGATGGGCCGGATCTCATCCATTTTGCGGCCGTCGGGACGAATGCCTTCATACAGGATGGCGCCGCGCACTTCTTCCTTCAAAATGTCGTGGAGTACTTCCTGAATGTCCTTCTCCTGTTCGGGGAACTGCTCCGCCAACGCGGCCAGCGTCTCTGCGTTGACCTCGTCCACCGCGGATTGCCGCGCCTGCTTGTCCGGATTGCGAACCGCCACCTTGATTTTTTCCGTGGCATAGGCGCGGACCGCTTCGTTGAGCGCGGGATCGACCGTGTGCAATTGAACCTCGCGCTTCGGAACGCCGGCCTGAGCCACGAACTTCTCAATCTCGGCGACGATCTTTTGGATTTCGCGGTGCCCGAACAAAATCGCCTCCAGCATCTCGGCCTCGGGCACCTCATTCGCTCCCGCTTCCACCATCATGATGGCGTTCTTCGTGCCGGCTACGACCAGGTGCATGTCGCTCTGTTCCGACTGCGCCAAGGTCGGGTTGATGACCAATTCGCCGTTGACGCGGCCGACAATCACACCGGCAATCGGCCCATTGAATGGGATGTCCGACATGGTCAGCGCAGCCGATGTGCCAATCATCGCGACAATTTCCGGTGCGCAGTCCTGATCGACGGACATGACGATGTCCACCACCTGCACATCGTTGCGAAACCCTTCCGGGAACAGTGGTCGAATCGGTCGGTCAATCAGGCGCGATGCGAGAATCGCTTTTTCGCTCGGCCGTCCTTCGCGTTTAATGAAGCCGCCGGGAATCTTCCCGACCGCGTAGAATCGCTCCTCGTAGTTGACGGTCAGAGGAAAGAAATCGAGATCTTTTGGTTCCTGTGATGCCGTGACGGTGCACAGCACCACCGTGTCGCCGTAGCGCACATTGACAGCACCCGTGGCTTGTTTCGCCAATTTCCCCGTCTCGAGCACCATGGTGCGGCCCGCGACCGTGAATTCGTGCTTAATCATGCTTGTCCGTCAAGCCCCTTTCTGCCGTATCGAAGCGGATTCCTGACACGTTATGTACGATAAGTATACGGCGGGATCCGCATTCTTCGAACATTGGCACACCTCTAATTATGTATACTGTTCACCGAGCGTCCGCAAGTTCCTCTTCAGAAACGCAACTGGAACCATTTATCAGATTGGTGGGAACGAGGCCCGAATCCTGAAAATCCGAGCGGCGCACTCGCAGGACCCATTCGGAATGCAAAACAAGCGGGCCGAAGCCCGCCCGCCTCACCGACGCAGTCCCAGCGTCTGAATGAGTTCCCGATAGCGATTGACATCCTTCTTCCGAAGGTAGTTCAACAGATTCCGACGATGACCAATCATCTTGTACAAACCGCGGCGAGAGTGATGATCCTTCTTGTGCACGCGGAAATGTTCCGTCAGTTGGTTGATGCGCTCCGTCAAAATCGCAATTTGAACTTCCGGAGAACCGGTGTCCGTGCCATGGACTTGAAACTTCTCAACAATTTCCTTTTTCTTGTCATTCGACAGCATTCGTGTGAGTCCTCCTCCGAGTATTTCGAAGCGACATCCCTGCAACGGAGAAGGCGTCCGGAGGGAACGCGCATCCACGTCGCAGTTCAGGAGGCGAGCCCCCCAACGCTTCGTGAATTCAGACCTACCCAGTATATATGATTTTCCGCATACAATCAACGATTCCTGTGTGCCATCCCCTCAGTCCCGCTTGTTCAAGCCGAGCATCGACTGGGCATACAGCACATCCTGGCGAATCTGGTTCGTCAATTCCTCCACATTTTGAAATTTCTTTTCCGAACGGACGCGGCGAAGCAGCGACACGCGCAACCGCTTGCCGTACAGATCGCCGTCGAATCCCAACAGATGTACTTCCACGCGGAAGGTGGTGCCCCCGACCGTCGGCCGAAATCCTGCGTTCATGACCCCGAACCAGTTTCCACGCGGCGCGCCCTCGGGCTGATTGAGAATTTCCACGGCGACTGCGTAGACACCGCCGCCCGGCAGCACGTATTCGTCCAAATCACCGAGGTTGGCGGTCGGAAAACCGATTTTGCGCCCCAGCTTGTCCCCTGGGATGACGGTGCCGACGAACGAATAAGGCCGACCCAGCAATGCTTCGGCCGCTTCCACGCGCCCTTCGCCCAAATGCTCGCGAATCTGCGAACTGCTCACCTTTTGGCCGTTTTCCTCGACCGGATGAACCACGGTCACCGGCACGCCGATGTCCGCACACATCCGCCGGAGGTCCTCCACATCGGCTTTTCCTCCCTTGCCAAAGCGGAAGTCAAATCCGACCACCACGTGGCGCAGCGACAGGTTCGCCAGGTGCTCATGCACAAACTGTTCTGCCGTGGTGCTAGCGTACGCCTGGGAAAAATGTACGTGGTACATCCGCTGCACCCCGAACGCCGTCAGCAATCTCACCTTCTCCGGGAACGGCGTCAGCCACCGATCATATCCGGCCTTGTGCGCCAGCACCCACATGGGGTGCGGCCAAAAGCACATGACGCCAAATTCCCATCCCGGCTGCAGCCGGTCTCGGGCATGCGACAAGATGGCCTGATGGCCAATATGTACACCGTCAAACTTGCCGATGGCCAATACCAGTGGTTCTGAACTGCGGGGAGGCAGCGTCTCGACCTCAATGACGTTCATGGTGCATCGTCCCTCTTCCAAAAGACTTTTTTCGGCTGCATACGAAGGCCCGATCTGGTCGCGTCGACGTTCGCCACGCACACCAACTGCCCGCCACAGCATACCGCCACAATCCCGTTTGGTACCGCGGTCGCATCGCCCACGGTCACTCCCTGACCGCGCGCCAGTCGTTCGGCTTGCGCTTCGCTCACCGAAATGGATGCGAGCGTTCGCAAAGCCGTGGTCGGCGGGTGCAAAAACCGCTCTGGTTCGCTCGCATGTTCCAACACGTCCAGAGCCACCGCCTCATCGATGGAAAACAGGCCGGATGCGACACGGCGCAAGCGGTGCATGTGCGCAGGCAGATCCAGTCGCGCTCCCCAGTCCCGGCACAGCGCGCGAATGTACGTCCCTTTGGAACAATGGACCCGGAAATCGGCGAACGCCTGTTCACCGGGGCGAAACTCCAACACCGACAGTTCATGAATTTCAATGGGACGGGCCGGCAGTTCCACGTCCATGCCGTGGCGCGCATACTCATAGGCGCGTCTGCCCGCCACGTGCACCGCAGAATACCTGGGGACCACCTGCATGGACGGCCCTACGAAGGCCACCGCCGCCTGCTTCACCAACTCGTCCGTCAGGTGTACGGCAGACGCCCGCGCCATCACCTGTCCGGCGGCATCGTCCGTATCCGTCGCCACGCCGAAGCACACCGTTCCCTCGTAGACCTTGCTCTCGGCTGCCGCATACTCGAGCAGGCGGGTCGCCCAGCCCACGCACAGCACGAGGACGCCGGTGACGTCCGGATCGAGCGTGCCGGCATGTCCCACTTTCTTGGTGCCGAACACCCGCCGCACGCGATGCACCACGTCGTGCGACGTGAGCCCTGCCGGCTTATCCACAATCAGGACGCCGGAAACACTCACGCGCCCGCAGCCTCCAACGCGCGCTCAATCTCTTCGACGACGGCGTCCATGGCGTCGCCGAGGTCGCCGACGATGGTGCAGCCGGCCGCCCGTGTGTGCCCGCCGCCCGCGAACATCTGCGCAATGCGCGACACGTCAACCCGCCGCTTGGAGCGCAGGGAGACTTTGATCCGCCCGTCCGCGGTCTCCCGAAACAACGCGCCGACCTCCACAGTGTCGATGCTGCGGGTGAATCCGACGAGCCCCTCCGTATCATCATCCGTACACCCGGCGCCCTCGAGCATGCCCTGGGTGACGTAGAGAATGGCGTACTTCCCATCACTCGACACGGTGAGGTTGTTCAGCGCCATCTGCAGCAGACGCATTTGCGGCCAGGTTCGCGACTCCAACGCCGGTTCGGCGATATCGTACGGCTGCACGCCGCTGGCCAGCAGGCGCGCGGTGATGAGATGGACGTCTCGCGTCGTGTTCGGCTGCGCAAAACCGCCGGTGTCGGTGAGAATCCCTGTGTACAGGCAGGTGGCCAGCGGCTCGTTCAACTCCACATCGAGCGCCAGCGCCAAATGGAACATCAGTTCACACGTCGCCGCAGCATCGGCATCGACCCAGGCGGCCGCACCGTACCGGGGATTCGTGTGATGATGGTCCACGTTGACAATTTTGGCGCCCTCCGCAATGAACGAGCGTGCGTGAGCGAACCGCGCTTCGTCAGCGCAATCGACGGCAAGGACGTGTTGGAACTGTCGATCCACCGCCTGAATCGAGGTATACGCCTGAGAAAACAGCGGCAGGTAGTTGAACCGAGCCGGCAGCGGACCCTCTGCTACAAACCGCCACGTCTTCCCAAGCGCGGTCAGAATGTGCGCCGCGGCCAGAGCACTGCCGATGGCGTCTCCGTCCGGGCGTTCATGGCTCACAATCAGCCAGTCGTCATGTTCCTTCACGAAATCCACGACCGACTGCAGTGCGTCCGCATACCGAGGGGCAGGTATGCAGTCCAAGTGCCCCTGCGATTGTCGCGTCATTTCGGCGCCTCCCCTGTTTCTTCGTCGCGGTGAATCTGGCGAATCACGGATTCGATGTGCGCACTGTACTCTCCGGATTCATCCAGCTTGAATTGAACGTCCGGAGCCACCCGCATACGCAGCCGACGGGCCACCTCTCCCCGGACAAATCCGACCGCCCGTTGCAACGCGTCCATCGTCGCCTGCTTCTCCGCCGAGTTGCCAAGGACACTGACGAAAATCTTCGCATGCTGCAAATCCCCGGCCACCTCGACGCGCGTGACGGTCACGAAGCCGATGCGCGGATCCTTGACCGAGTGGCGGATGATGTCCGCAACTTCCTTCTTCATCTGTTCCGCCACACGCTGTGCACGAATTTTCACCATGACCCATCACTCCCAAGCAACCGTTGTGCAGAAACCGCCCCATCTGGCGACACCTGCCGCGCCGCCCCGTCGGGGCCGCGCCGTGGAGCCTATCACTCGGGCTTTACGGCCTCCATCTGGAATGCTTCCACAACGTCGCCAACCTTGATGTCATTATACTTATCCAGCGTCAATCCGCACTCGAACCCTTGGGCGACTTCGCGTACGTCATCCTTGAAACGCTTCAGCGTATCCAGACGGCCTTCGTACACCACCACGCCGTCGCGGATCACGCGGCATTCGGCGTCGCGCGTCAACTTGCCGTCGGTGACGTAACAACCAGCCACCGTACCAACCCGGGAAATGTGGAACGTCTGACGCACCTCGGCGTGGCCAATGACCACCTCTTTGTACGTCGGATCCAGCATGCCCTTCATGGCAGATTCCAGTTCTTCAATCACATTGTAAATTACGCGGTACAGGCGGATGTCCACTTTCTCCGCTTCCGCCGCGCGCGCGGCGTTGGCGTCGGGACGCACATGGAAACCGATGATGATGGCATTCGACGTGCTCGCCAGCAGGACGTCGGATTCATTGATGGCCCCGGCCCCGCGATGAATGACATTGACGCGAACCCCTTCAACCTCAATCTTCTCAATGGCCTGCACCAGCGCTTCCACGGAACCCTGCACGTCCGCCTTCACGATGACGTTCAGTTCTTTGACGTTGCCCTCCTGGATTTGCCGGTACAAATCGTCCAACGTCACGCGCGCCGTGTTCTGCTGCTGCTGGACCTTCTCTCGGTTCTGGCGTTTCTGGGCCAAATTCCGCGCGGATCGTTCGTCGTCATACACCACGAACAGGTCACCGGCGGACGGCAGCTCGTTCAACCCGAGAATCTCCACCGGCGTTGACGGCGGCGCCTCCTTGATGCGCTTGCCCACGTCGTTCATCATCGCGCGGACGCGGCCGTACGTCTGTCCAGCCACCACAATGTCGCCGACGCGCAAGGTGCCGTTCTGCACGAGCACCGTCGCAACGGTACCGCGGCCCTTGTCAAGCTTCGCCTCAATGACTGTACCGCGCGGTCGCGCTTTCGGATTCGCCTTCAGTTCCTGGAGATCTGCTACCAGCAGCACCATCTCCAGCAGCGAATCCAAGCCTTCCTTTTTGAGCGCGGAAATATTGACGAAGATGGTGTCGCCGCCCCACTCTTCGGCCACCAACCCATGCTGCGTCAGTTCCTGTTTCACCCGATCCGGGTTCGCGCCCGGCTTGTCAATCTTGTTGACAGCCACGATGATGGGGACGTTCGCCGCCTTCGCGTGATTGATGGCCTCCACCGTCTGCGGCATCACGCCGTCGTCCGCGGCGACCACCAGAATCGTCACATCGGTCACCTGAGCGCCGCGCGCACGCATGGTGGTGAACGCCTCGTGGCCCGGTGTATCCAAGAACGTGATGCGCCGATCCTGCACCACCACCTGGTACGCTCCGATATGCTGCGTGATGCCGCCGGATTCCGTGGCCGTGACGCGACTGGAGCGGATGGCGTCCAACAGCGTCGTCTTCCCGTGGTCGACATGGCCCATGATGGTGACCACCGGCGGCCGTGGCACGAGATCCTCCGGCTTATCTTCCTCCACGAGCATATCCAATGCCTCTTCATCCACCGGCTCGACAACGGTCATCTCCACGTTGAACTCACTGGCCACGAGTTCCATGGCATCCGTGTCAATCTCCTGGTTGATGGTGGCCATAATCCCTAAGAACAACAGTTTCTTGATGATTTCGGAAGGCTCCCGCTTCAGCAACTTCGCGAAATCGCCCACCGTCATCGGACCTTCCACGGTGATGCTGGTTGGAAACTCCGGCTTGCGCTCCTCGGATTGACCACCACGACGTTTGCCGGAGCGAACGAGCTTATCTTCATTGAACTGCTCTCGCCGATCCCGCGAAAAATCGTTGCGACTGCGCTCCCGTTCCTTCTCTTTCTCCTTCGCCTTCGACGCGGGGCTCACCGGTTTCGCGGTCACGCTCATCGGCGCTGCCGCCGGCCGTCCGCCACCGGGTCGTCCACCGCCCGGCCGACCACCGCCGTGGCCACCGCGGCCGCCACCGTAGCCCCCGGAGCGTTGACCTCCGCCGCCCTGGCCGCCGTAGCCGCCAGAACGCTGGCCGCCGCCGTAACCGCCGGAGCGTTGGCCACTGCCCTGACCACCGCCGTAGCCCCCGGAACGCTGCTGGCCGCCTCCGTAACCACCGGAGCGTTGGCCACCGCCCTGACCACCGCCGTAGCCCCCGGAACGCTGCTGGCCGCCTCCGTAACCACCGGAGCGTTGGCCACCTCCCTGACCACTTCCGTAGCCTCCGGAACGCTGGCCGCCTCCGTAACCACCGGAGCGTTGGCCACCGCCCTGACCACCGCCGTAGCCCCCGGAACGCTGCTGGCCGCCGTAGCCGCCGCGTGACCTGTTCCGATCTCCGTTACCGCCGGATCTCGGCCCCGCGTTGGTCCGGTGTCCGCCGCTTTCCGGCGCGTCTCCGGTCCCGGTGTTCATACCCTGATTGTGCTTTTCTGTCTGTGCGCTCGGCACCTCCGACCCGGTGCCCGTTTTCGTGTTCCCCTTCATGCTGTCCTCTCCCGCTGTTGCCGCCTCCCGTTCGCTCCGTGCTTCTGAACCTCTCGCGGTCTTTCCGGCCGCCGAGCCACTTCGCGCCGCGTCCGTGGCTTCTCTGCCGCCTTGATCATTCGCGAAGTTGACGTGCGCCGATGAAGCGGTTGATCCCCGCTCTGCCGGCCAGGCGCGTCCACCGGATTCCACCGCAGCCGTGTCGCGACCGCCCGGATGCGTGCCGGCGCGCTCGCGCTGGCGTTGCTTTTCCCGGAGCTCCCGTTCCACCTCGGACGCGTGCTTGATGGCAGCCTTCTGTTTCACATCCGAGAAAAATTTTTCTACCTTGCTGACCATTTCCGGTTCCATCACACTCATATGATTGGCCACGGGCACGTCCAGGCGGTTGAGAATGGTTAAAATCTCTTTACTCGACATGTTCAGTTGCTTTGCGTACTCATATACTCGAAGTTTCGCCAAAGGCTTCACCTCCGCCAGATTCCTTGAGATACTCCTGCATCTTCGCCGCAAAACCTTGGTCCAACAGCGCAACGGCAGCCGTCTCCGCTTTGCCGCACGCCCCGCCAAGCGTGCGTTTATCGAACGCTACGCATAGCGGCACCTGATAGTACGCACACTTGTCGCGGTACTTCTTGGCCATGTTCGCACCGACATCGGCCGCCATGAGCACAAGCCGCGCTCGGTTGGACTGGATGGCCCGCAAGACCGCGTCCGCGCCCACAGCCGCTTTGCGCGCCCGCACCGCCAGGCCAATCCACTGCACGGCACGCTGCCCGTTCATCGCGGAATCCGCCGCTTCGGCGCGTCCATCACGACTGTCCATCTGCAGCCAGCGCCCCCTCCAAGCGAAACTCCAACTCGTCAAATACGCTTTCAGGAATCGCTGTTTTGAGCGCCCGCTCGAGCGACTTTTTCTTTCGAGCCAATTTGAAGCAATCCATCTTCCGACACACGTACGCGCCACGACCGTTCTTGCGTCCGGTCAAATCGAGCTCCACGGCGCCGTCAGGCGTGTGTACCACGCGAATCAGTTCCCGCTTCGCATGCTGTTGCTGACAGCCGACGCATTTTCGCAGCGGCACCTTCTTCGGCCGTTGCATGAACACACACCCCCTTTCGATGGCTCCTCTGGCTCAGGGCTCGTTCAACCAGTCCGCGGACAACGTGCCAATGTCGTCCTCGTCGTCTTCCTCGGTCAGCCGTCCAAACATGCCGAGTTCCGCGGCTTGCGTTTCGCTCTTGATGTCGATTTTCCACGCCGTCAGCTTGGCCGCCAGGCGAGCGTTCTGTCCCTCTTTGCCAATGGCGAGCGACAACTGGTAATCAGGCACAATCGCGCGCGCAATTTTTTCATCCTCGAGAATCTGAACGGAGACCACCTTGGCCGGCGAGAGGGCATTCGCGACAAACTCCGCCGGATCTTCGCTCCACTTCACAATATCCACTTTTTCACCGTGCAGTTCATTGACGACCGCCTGAACGCGCATGCCGCGGCTGCCCACGCAGGCGCCAATCGGGTCCACCTCCGGATTCCGAGAGTGAACCGCAATCTTGGACCGGTGGCCCGCTTCCCGGGCCACCGATTTAATCTCGACAACCCCCTCAAAGATTTCGGGAACCTCGAGTTCAAACAACCGCTTCAGAAGTCCGGGATGCGTCCGTGACAAGACAATCTGCGGCCCTTTCGTGGTCCTCTCGACCCGCGTGATGTACGCCTTCACCCGATCCCCGGGCTTGAACTGATCTGTCGGCATCAACTCCGCCAGCGGCAGCACCGCTTCCGTCTGGCCGACATCCACATACAGCATGCGGGCATCCTGGCGCTGCACCACGCCGGACACAATATCCTCTTCGCGATCCACAAACTTACTGTAGACGATGGAACGCTCCGCTTCGCGAATGCGCTGCGTCACCACCTGCTTGGCCGTCTGCGCCGCAATCCGGCCAAAATCGCGCGGCGTCACCTCAATCTCGACGACGTCGCCCAACTGATACGTGGGACTGATGTCGAGCGCCGCGTCCAACGAGATCTCGAGTCGCGTGTCCACAGGCTGCTCGACCACCGTCTTGCGCGCGAACACCTTGACAATCCCGGTGTCCCGGCCAATCTCCACGCGCACATTGGGCGCCGAATTGAAGTTCCGCTTGTAGCCGGAAATCAGCGCAGCTTCAATCGCTTCCAGCAGCGTGTCCTTGTCAATGCCCTTCTCTCGTTGCAGTTGTTCCAGTGCGTCAATGAACTCTGCATTCATGAACAGGACCTCCCCCTTTCCAGGTCAAACAAGGTTAAAACTCGATGGCGAGCCGAGCGCCGGCCACCTTGTCGAGCGGAATGACAACGGTTTTCTCCACACCTTTCCGCCGAACGAGCAGCGTCAACTGTTCGCTGTCGAACGCGGTCAGCGTCCCTTCAAAGACCTTCTGCCCAGCCTCGGGTTCGTACAATGAAATATGTACGTATTCGCCAATCGCCCGCTCGAAATCCGCGGGTTTCTTCAAAGGCCGCTCGGCGCCCGGCGAGGAGACCTCGAGAAAATACGAATTTGGAATCGGATCGACCTCATCCAATTTATCGGACAACTGTTCGCTCACGCGACTGCAGTCGTCAATATCGACGCCTTCGGGCTTGTCGATGAAGACGCGCAGATACCAGTTGGCTCCTTCCTTTTTGTACTCCACGTCGACAAGCTCCAGACCCGCGGCCTCAACAATGGGCAGTGCCAGACGTTCCACAATGTCGGTCACACGCTCTTTCGGCACACACGTACCTCCCTTTGCTGATGAATCCATGACTCGCGCGATCCGCCCAGTCGACGCAGAGACACGTGAATCGCCCGAATCATAGATCAAAGAGTGGGGGAACCCCACTCTTCGCGTACGATACATATACGAAGTCTAACACTCAGAGTATAACACCAAGGTTGAACATCTGGCAAACACTTTATGCGGCGAAAAATTGCGGATTTGCCAGTCACGTGGTAAGGTGAATGGCGGCACGTGCAACGCGCGCAATGTGGCGTCCTTGCACCGATGTTCCACAACCAATCCAACTGACCCAAGGGTGACGATAGAGATGAGTAAACACGAACAGAAAAACCTGCGCAACGTCGCGATTGTCGCCCACGTCGACCACGGCAAGACCAGCTTGGTCGACCAATTGCTGCGCCAATCCGGCCTGTTCCGAGAGAATGAACAGCTGCAGGAACGCGCGTTGGACTCCAATGACATCGAACGGGAACGCGGCATTACCATCCTCGCCAAAACCACCGCAATCCCATACAAGGACTATAAAATCAACATCGTCGATACCCCCGGACACGCGGATTTCAGCGGTGAAGTTGAACGGATTGTGAAGATGGTCGACGGCGTCCTGCTCGTGGTCGACGCCTTTGAAGGCGTCATGCCACAGACCAAGTTCGTCCTCCAGAAGGCGCTGGCGGTCGGGCTGTCGCCGATTGTCGTGGTGAACAAAATGGACCGGCCGAACGCTCGACCCCTGGAAGTGATTGACGAGGTGCTCGACCTGTTCATCGAACTCGGAGCCTCAGAGGAGCAGTGCGACTTCCCGGTGGTGTACACATCCGCGCTGCAGGGCGCGGCCAGCGACACCCCGGAACAACTCGGCGATACCATGCAACCCCTGTTCGATGCGATTGTACGCCACATTCCCGCCCCCGAGGCGGATCCGGACGCACCGCTGCAATGGCAGGTGACCATGCTCGACTACAACGAATTTCTTGGTCGCATCGGCATTGGGCGCATTTCCCGCGGGCGCGTGGAAATCGGGCAGCCCGTGGCCATTGCGAAGCGCGATGGTTCCGTCGAACGGGCGCGCATCACCAAACTGTTTGGCTTCCAAGGGTTGAAGCGCGTGGAAATTGAGTCCGCCAGCGCGGGCGATATCGTCGCCATCGCCGGGGTTTCCGACATCACGGTAGGCGAGACGGTGTGCGACGCCAACGTGGTGGAACCCCTGCCGTTGCTGGCCATTGACGAACCCACCCTGCAAATGACCTTTCTCGTCAATGACAGTCCGCTCGCCGGGCGTGAAGGCACCCACGTCACCTCGCGCAAGCTGCGGGAGCGGCTGTTTGCAGAACTGGAGTCGGACGTGAGTCTGCGCGTCGAGGAGACGGACGATGCGGATGCGTTCCTGGTGTCGAGCCGCGGGGAACTGCACCTGTCCATTCTGATTGAAACGATGCGCCGGGAAGGGTACGAACTACAGGTGTCGAAGCCGCGCGTCATTTTGAAGCGCGAAGGAGACCGCGTGTTGGAGCCGATTGAGCTGTTGGTGGCCGACGTCCCGTCGGACGCGGTGGGCTCCGTCATTGAAGCGTTGGGATTCCGCAAGGGCGAGATGCACAAACTGGAGACCTCGCCTTCCGGCGAAACCACGCGGTTGGAGTTCACCGTCCCATCCCGCGGACTCATTGGCTTTCGAACCGAGTTCCTGACGCTCACCCGCGGCTACGGGATCATGCACCACAGCTTCTTGGAATATGGCGAGTGGCGCGGCGATGTGGTCACGCGCCGGCAGGGCGTGCTCGTGTCCATGGACAGCGGGCAGGCAACCACCTACGCGCTGCAGAACCTGGAAGACCGAGGGGTCATGTTTATCACGCCGGGAACCGTGGTCTACGAAGGCATGATTGTCGGCGAGCACAACCGCGAGAACGACCTGACCGTGAATGTCACCAAGCAAAAACACATGAGCAACGTGCGCTCCTCCACCAAAGATGAGACGGTGCGTCTGAAGGCGCCGCGCAAGCTGAGCCTGGAACAGGCCATCACGTACATCGAGGACGATGAATTGTGCGAGATCACTCCGCAGACGTTCCGCCTGCGGAAGCGGCAACTCTCGAAAAGCGAACGCGAAAAGGCGGCAAAGAAAGCGAAAGTCACCGCCCCCTGACGCCCTGTGCACGGCGCCCCCGACCGGGCCGCGCGGACAGGCGCCCGCAGCACCTCGTTCATGCTGGAGGAATGGAGTCATGCATCGACCTTTGTGGTTCCCTGAAGCTGGTCATCTGCTGGTGATTACGGGTAACATGATGTCCGGGAAGACCGAAGAACTGATTGCCCGGTTGAAAACCATCCAGCGCGTTGAGACCATTCGTCAGGCCGCCGCGGAGCGCGACGGATTCAGCTATACACAGCGCAAGATAGGCGTGTACAAGCACAGTTTGGACACCCGGTACTCGGAGACCGAAATTGCGAGCCACGGCGGAGATAGGATGCCCGCAGTGCCGGTCGACTCGGCCGCGGCGCTGCTGGAACGCGTCATTGCGGATGACGTGCAGATTGTGGCTTGTGATGAAGTGCAGTTCTTTATGGAGCGGGACGACGACGGATACGTAATTGTACGGGTGCTGGTGGAGCTGCTGCGCCGACGCTGCCAGGTGATTGTCTCAGGACTGGACAAGGACTTCCGAGGACTGCCGTTCGGCCCGATGGGAGATATCCTGGCCCTCGCCGACGAACGCGTGAGTCTCACGTCCACCTGCGTTCGCTGCGGCGCGCCGGCCACACTGCCGCAGCGGCTCATCAATGGCAAACCCGCCGCGTGGGACAGTCCCGTGGTATTTCCGGGCGCCACGGAATCCTATGAACCGCGCTGTCGGCGTTGTCATGTCACGTTTTACGAAAACCATTCCCTCCATGTGCGCGAAACAGCAACCGCCGAAGAGGAATAATCCCCTTCGGCGGTTTTTGTCGCCCATCAGCCGGCAAGATCCCATCCGTTCAGAACAACGAGAGCTGATTCGTTTCCGGCATCCCCTTGAGACATCCGAGTCCTTCCAGGATTTCAATCACCGCCTTGGACACCCGGCTCCGTGTCTGCAGGTCCTCGATGGACAAGAATTCACCTTCCTGGCACGCCTGATACAGATTGTTGGCAGCCGCCTCCCCCACGCCCGGAATGGCCGCGAAGGGCGGCCGCAACGCCTGTTCCTGTTCATCAATCAGAAACCGGGTCGCATGAGACTTGTACAGATCTATCGGCAGGAACTTGTATCCTCGAACCACCATTTCCAAGGCGACCTCAAGCACCGTCATCAAGCTCTTCTCTTTCGGCAGCGCGGCGTTGCCCTTCTGTTCAATCTCTTCAATTTTCCGCCGGATGGCGTCCTTGCCCCGCACCACCAACTCGACGTCAAAATCGTCGGCGCGCACCGTGAAATACGTGGCATAGAACGCCAGCGGATGATGAATTTTGAACCAGGCGATGCGCACGGCCATCAACACGTACGCTGCCGCGTGCGCCTTCGGGAACATGTACTTGATCTTGCGGCCGGATTCGATGTACCACTCGGGGACTCCAAACTGGCGCATGTACTCCGCGTCCTCTTCTTTGACGCCTTTCCCTTTCCGGATACTCTCCATGATTTTGAAGGCGCGCCCCGGTTCCAGCCCTTTGTAGATCAGATACACCATGATGTCGTCGCGAGCGCAGATGACTTCTGACAGCGTGGCCACGCCTTGGCGGATGAGGTCCTGGGCGTTGTTCAGCCAGACGTCCGTCCCGTGCGACAGACCGGAAATGCGAACCAGCTCAGAGAACGTCGTCGGACGCGTGTCCTCCAACATCTGACGGACAAATTTCGTACCAAACTCCGGAATCGCGTACGTCCCCGTGTTGGAGCGAATGTCTTCCGGTTGCACGCCGAGCGTCTCGGTGCCGGAGAACAGTCCGAGCACCTTCGGATCATCCAGGGGAATGGTCTTCGGATCCACCCCCGTGAGATCCTGCAGCATGCGGATCACGGTCGGATCGTCATGACCGAGAATGTCCAGCTTGAGCAGACAGTTCTCGAGACCGGAGTGGTAGTCAAAGTGCGTGGTCAGCGTTCCCGCCGACTTGTCGTCGGCCGGATATTGCACGGGGGTGAAGTCGTACACCGTCACGTGGCCCGGGACCACGACCTGACCGCCCGGATGCTGGCCCGTGGTCCGCTTCACGCCGGTGCAGCCCTTGACCAGACGATCAATTTCCGCGTTGCGCAGGACGAGCCCGCGCTCTTCCGCAAACTTGCGGACGTATCCATATGCCGTCTTTTCTGCCACGCCGGAGATGGTCCCGGCGCGAAAAACGTGATCTTTGCCGAACAGTTCCTCGGTGTAACGGTGCGCCCGCGGTTGGTACTCGCCGGAGAAGTTCAGGTCGATATCCGGTACCTTGTCGCCATGGAAGCCCAGGAACGTCTCGAACGGAATGTCCTGTCCGTCGCGCACCATGTCCGTCCCGCAGTTGGGGCAATTCTTATGCGGCAGGTCAAACCCGGATCCGACCGAACCGTCTTCGATGAATTCGCTGTGGCGACAGGATGGACACCGATAATGCGGCGGCAGCGGGTTCACCTCAGTGATATCGGTCATGGTGGCCACCAAAGAGCTGCCGACCGATCCGCGGCTGCCGACCAGGTAGCCGTCCGACAACGACTTGGTCACCAGCTTGTGCGCAATCAAGTAGATGACGGCAAATCCGTTGTTGATGATGGAATTGAGCTCTTTTTTCAAGCGAGCTTCCACAATCTCCGGCAGCGGATCGCCGTACAGCGCCCGCGCCCGTTCGTACGACATGCGCGTGATCTCGTCTTCCGCACCCTCGATAACGGGCGTGAACAACTGATCCGGGATGGGCTTGACGTCTTCCAACTGTTCCGCGATATAGCGCGTGTTATCCACGACCACTCGCACCGCGTCGTCGCCGAGATGGGCGAACTCCTCCAACATCTCGTCGGTGGTCCGCAGGTACAGCGGCGGCTGTTGCACCGCTTCCCCTTGGCTTTGCGACTGCAGGTAAATTTCCCGGAAGATGGCATCGTTCGGATGCAGATAGTGCGCATCCCCAGTCGCCACCACGGGTTTGTTCAGTTTCGCGCCGAGCTCCACCACCTGGCGGTGGATGTCTTTCACACTCTGCAGACTCTGCACCATCTGCTCGCGCACCAGGTTCTCGTAATGGCTCAGCGGCTGCAGTTCCAGGTAATCGTAAAACTCGCAGATGGACTCTATTTCATCCATGCTTTTTCCGCGTAGAAAGGCCTGAATCAACTCGCCCTGCTGGCATGCGGTGCCAATCAACAATCCCTCCCGGTGCTTCACCAACTCGCTCTTCGGGATGCGCGGCACCCGGTGCAGGTAGGTGGTGTGCGCCATGGACACCAGCTTGTACAGGTTCTTCAGGCCCGTTTGATTGCGCACCAGCAGCGTGGCATGAAACGGGCGCACCCGGGAGACATCCACGTCGCCGGACAGGCCATTCAGTTGCGGCAGGCGCGTTAAGCCTCGCTCCCGTAGCGTATCCTGCATATGGGCGAACACCTTCGCCGTTGCCTCCGCGTCGGCAATGGCGCGGTGGTGATTGATCAGTTCCACCTGAAATTTCTGGGTTAACGTCTTCAGTCGATAGTTCTTTTCGCCGGGATACAGGCTTCGGGCCAGTGCCAGCGTGTCAATCACCGGCTGCGTCCAGGGCTCCATTCCAATGCGGCTGGCGCACTGCCCCAGAAAGCCCACGTCGAACTCCGCGTTGTGCGCTACCAGGATGGCCCCTTCCGCAAACCGGCGAAACTCCGGCAAGACCTCTGCCAGTTTCGGCTGTCCCGCCAGCATGTCCGGCGTGATGCCCGTCAACTCGGAGATCTTCGGCGGTATTGGGCGTTCCGGATCGATGAGCGCGGCGAACTGATCCACAATCTCCTTCCCGCGCATGCGCACACCGGAAATTTCAATCAGCGTGTCCTCGCGCGCGTTGAGACCCGTCGTCTCGGTGTCAAACACGACGTATTCGGTCTCGTCCGTCAGCGCCACGTCCGCTTCCCGATACACGACCGGCGTGCCGTCGTCCACCACATACGCTTCCACGCCGAGCAGTACTTTGATGCCGTGCTTTTTCCCAGCGGCGTACGCTTCCGGAAACGCTTGGACGACGCCGTGGTCGGTGATGGCGATGGCCTCATGCCCCCAGGCCGCAGCCTGCTGCACAAACCGCTTGACCGGCGTCACGCCGTCCAGCTGCGACATGTTGGAGTGCAGATGCAATTCCACGCGCTTTACCTCGGCCTGATCCACGCGCTCCGGCGCCTGTGCCGGCTGCATGTCCTGGACCATGAACACGAGTTCCTTGGCGTACGTGTCAAATTGCACCTGCCCCTGTATGCGGACGTACACGTCGTCCTTGAGTGGTTCAAGAGCTTCCAGCTGCCGCTCCTGGTTGGAAAACAGCTTCGCCGTAATTGAGCTGGTGTCGTCCGTAATGTTGAATTGAATCAGCGTGCGTCCGCTCGGCAATGTGCGCTTGTCCACACTGAACACGCGCCCTTCCACCACGGCCTTGCGCATTTCGTCCACAATCTCGCGAATTGGAATCACCTGCGCCGCATCGATGGGCCGCCCCAGCGTGAGCGGCGGCAGTGGCTGGTCATCCTCTCGCCGTCGATCCCGTCGAAACGCCGGACGCTCACCCCCATTCTCGGACGGTGGCGCCGGTTTTTCCGCCGCACTCTTCTCCTCCTGGGCCAGCATGTCGAGGACTTCTCGCCGCTCGTTTTCCTCCAACGTCTTCTTCAACTCGTTCAGCCGTTCTTCAGCGGCGGCGTCGACGGCAAAACGGTACTCCACGGCGAGTCCGAACACGTCCTGCAACCGCTCGGTCAACCACCTGTCCGTGCGCTTCTTCTGCAGCACACCCAGTTCCGCATCGTTGGCCACCCAACAGTGCCAACGCTGGATGGCCGGCTGGCCGTCTGCCGCCGCTTTCGGTTCCACCGTGATCCGCGCGTTCGCCAGCCAATTGGCCACCACCGGTTCTTCTTCGCCGTACCAATCCACCAGCGCAGCGAACAGCGCAGCCGCGGTTTCATCCGCCAGCGGCGCCTCCCAGGGCGCCGGCACAACCCGCAATGCAATCGCTTCGCGATGCAAGGATGTTGCCAACTGGCGCAGTGTTCTCACTGCGGTCACCACGTCTTTGGCCACGGTCTGCTCATCCGGCTCCGTCGCGCCGGCCGCTCTGGCCGACAGAAGCTCCGGCCACGACATCAACTGCACTTCGATGACCCGGGACACCGATTTCACCACGACCCGCCGAATCACACCGGAGGGCAGCTGGGCAGGCGTCGTCCCCTCTGCGGTCGGCTCCTTCAGCGGCAACTCCATAGCACTCATGTCCCGTTCTTCCTTTCCGTCGCAATTCCCAGGGTACTCGTCTCACGACGCAATCCGGACCTGCGTCAGAACAGTCGGGTCACATCCCGATACGTAATCACCACCGCAAACAGCATCAGCAGGCCGAATCCCACCAGGTGAACGAGACCTTCCTTGCGCGGGTCGACCGCCTTCCCGCGAAACATTTCCACAATCATGAACAACAGTCGCCCGCCGTCCAACGCCGGTATGGGCAACAGATTAAACAATCCCAGGTTCAAGCTCAGCAGCCCCGCAATCATCACCACGTGCCAGAAGCCGGATTGCGCTTGCTGATTGATGACGTCCGCAATACCCACCGGCCCCGCCAGACTGCTGAACTGATGCTGAGAAAGAACCTGCCAATACGCCTGAACGGCGTTCACCGATCCGTAATATACGTTGGCAAATCCCGTGCCAACCGCGTCTATCAGATTATGGGAAAACACCGGACTCATGCCAATCTGCGGCAGATTCCCATCCACCAACTTGGGTGTGACCACCAACTCCTGCGTCGTACCGTCCCGTTCAACCCGAATTCGCAAGGGGTGCGGCGGACGGCTGGTGTCGGATCGAACCGCATTGACGAATTCGGTCCATCCGTGAATGGGCCGATTGTCCACCGCCACCACTCGGTCTCCAGGGCGCATCCCCGCCGTTGCCGCCGGATCTCCCGGAACGAGCTGCCCCACCACCGCCGTCGGGAATCCCGTGTGGGCAAACCACGCGGTGAACAGAACGCCCGCGAGGAGGAAGTTCATCACCGGCCCGGCCAGAATGATGGCGGCTCGCTGCCACAGCGGTTTTCCCAGCACCTGTTCGTGGCGCTCGACCAACGGGATGGAGTTGCGCGCGTTCGTCATCAGTTTGGCATGAGGAATCAGTTGGTACGTCCGCACTTCGTCCCCGGTGTCAATGGTCATTTCGAGGCGATGCATGAGGTCGAGATCCTTCAGAATCCCCACCTGGCCGCCGCGCACATCCAGAGGGTCGCCGAGCACCGCCACGCGACCGTCCGCGTTCAGGCGAAATGCAATTTGTTCGCCTTTCCGGAACAGCGCGTCCTGCGGAATCTCGCCAGCCAACTGCACCAGTCCACCGATTGGAAACAGCCGGATGGAGAACTCCGTGCCGTTGAGAGTCCAGCGCACCAACTTCGGCCCGAACCCCACCGCAAACGCGGGCACGGCCACCCCGCTGCGCTTGGCCACCCAGAAGTGACCGAACTCATGCAGGACGATGCAGACCAGAAACACGGAGACAATGGCGACAATCCCTTTCAGCACGCTGACGACTGCTATGGTCAACAGTTCCACCCGCCCTTTTCCAGCATTGCGTGAGCTGAACGCCGAGCCCAGTTGTCCATCTCTACAATATCATTCAATTCAGAAGGTGTCCCCGGTATGTGCATTTCCAGAACACTCTCCACCAGTTTCGCCATCTGAAGAAAAGTCATTCGCTTGGACAGGAAAGCCTCGACCGCCACTTCGTTGGCAGCATTCAGCACGCAGGGCGCAAATCCACCGGCTCGTCCCGCTTCGTACGCCAAACGCAGGTTGGGAAACCGCTCAAAATCCGGCCGCTCAAAGGTGAGCTGTCCCACTTCTGCAAGGTCAAGCCTTGGCCACGGACTTTCCACTCGGGCAGGGTACGTCAGCGCGTACTGGATGGGCAACCGCATATCGTGCGTGGCCAGTTGAGCAATGGTCGATCCGTCCACGAACTCCACCAGCGAATGGACGATGCTCTGCGGATGCACCAAGATGTCAATCCGATCATAGTCGACGTTGAACAGGTGATGCGCCTCAATGACCTCCAATCCCTTGTTCATCAGCGAGGCCGAGTCGACCGTGATCTTCATCCCCATATTCCAAGTGGGGTGCCTGAGTGCCTGCTCCACGGTGGCTTTCCGCAATGCGTCAAGACTCCATGTGCGGAACGGCCCTCCGGAGGCCGTCAGAATGTATCTCCGCACTTCCTTCGGATCACCGCTGTGCAGCGACTGAAACAACGCCGAATGCTCGCTGTCCACCGGCAAAATCACAGCGCCGGTGGCCCGTGCGTGCGCCATCACGAGATCTCCCGCCGCCACCAGGGTCTCCTTGTTGGCCAGCGCCACCGTCGCGCCCCGCTCCACCGCCGCCCAGGTGGGCGCCAGGCCTTTGGCCCCGACGATGGCCGAGACGACGATGTCGGTGGGAATTCGGCTGACCTCCATCAACCCAGCATCGCCGACAAAAAATTCCGGCAACGGGCGAAATCCGCTCAATCGTTGCCGGACGCACTCGAGCGTCTCCTCATCTGCCACCGAGACACACTCCGGCCGCCAGACCCGGATTTGTTCTGCCAATCGTTCTGCATTCCGCCCGGCGGCCAACACTTTGACCACGTAATGTTCGGAAAGGTGGGCCAACACGTCAAGCGTCTGGGTGCCAATGACACCGGTCGAGCCAAGGACAGTGACAGATTTCATGGTGATTCACCTCGATTCACGTCCCTTCACGTGGACAGGTGAAGAATGAAGTACAACGCCACCGGACCCGCGAACAGCACGCTGTCCACACGGTCCAGCACGCCGCCGTGACCGGGAAGCAGGTGTCCAGAATCCTTCACCCCTGCCGACCGCTTGTAGGCCGACTCCGCTAAATCGCCGAGCTGTCCGGCGATGGACACCAGAGCTCCGAAGCTGAAGAACCACCCCACGCCAAGCCGCCCCACGGTCAGCGACCCCAGCACCACGGCCGCAATGCCGCCTGCCACAACGCCGGCCACCGCGCCGCTGATGGTTTTATTGGGGCTGATCTCGGGCCACAGTTTTGGGCCTTGCAGTCGTTGCCCGACGAAAAAGGCCGCGGTGTCCGTCGTCCAGATGCTCACCATGGTGATGAACAGCCAAGCAATGCCATCATCCAATCCACGCAAGGACACCAGGCTCCATCCGCCCATGCCGATGTACACGGCGCCCACCGTCAACGGCGCCGCTGCGGCGAACGGAACGCGGTTCCGCGTGAGCACCGGAATCGTCAGCGTGATCAGCACTCCCCAAGGAACCAGGAAAGACGGCGCCCACTGTGGAGCGAGCACCCATGCTGCAACCAGCAGATAGCCCCACAGGGTTCCAAGGCCGAACCGCCGCTGTTTCACCATCGCCGCCAGTTCCGCCATCCCCATCAAGGTTCCGGCCAGAACCAGGACACACCACGTCCACGGACTGATGAAAATGGCCGCAACCACGACAATCAACGCAACGGCCGCGGTCACGACGCGCTGTTTCAGCATGGGCGTCACCTACTTCAGTCCGCCGAAGCGGCGCTTTCTTCCTTGAAAGTCGCGCAGGGCTTGAATCAGCACATCGCGCGTGAAATCGGGCCACAGGACGTCGGTGAACCACAGTTCAGCGTACGCCGCCTGCCAGATTAAAAAGTTGCTCATTCGCAGTTCTCCGCTCGTTCGAATCACCAGATCCGGATCGGGCAGATGACAGGTGGACAGAAGCTCGGAGAATCGTTCCTCCGATAAATCCTCTGCAGATGCACGACCGGCCGCCACCTCAAGGGCAAAGGATTTCGCCGCAGCGATGATCTCCGCTCGCCCGCCGTAATTCAGGGCGAAGTTGACAATCATCCCCTGACTGTTCCGGGTTCTCTCCAGCGTCTTGGCCACGATTTCCTGCGTATGTGGCGGCAGTTTCGCCGTATCCCCGATGAACCGAACGCGAACGCCCCTGTCGACGAGTTCGTCAATCTCCGTCGCAAAGAACTCCGCAGGCAGCCGCATCAAATATTCCACTTCGTCCGCGGGCCGCTTCCAGTTCTCCGTGGAAAAGGCGTACAGGGTCAAACACCGGATGCCGAGTTCATCGCAGTCGCGAATCACCTGTCGCAGGCGCTTCATGCCCGCATGATGGCCCGCAAATCGCGGCAACCCGCGCCGGTTCGCCCACCGGCCATTGCCATCCATAATGATGGCCAGGTGGGCAGGGAGGTTTTCTGCGAGCAGTCCGCTTGCCAGCTCACGTGGCTTTTTGCGAAATCGTGCCAGCAGCTTCGGTACCAATGAAGTACGACCTCCCCCAAACAACCAGAACCAGCTGCTTAAATCTCCAACAACTCTTGCTCTTTCCCGGTTGTCAATTTATCCACTTCGGCAATGTACTTATCGGTCAGCGCCTGAATCTTATCCGTGCCACGCCGAACCTGATCTTCGGAGAGCGTACCGCCCTTCTCCATCTTCTTCAATTCGTCATTGGCATCCCTGCGCACATTGCGGACCGCCACGCGCGCGTCCTCTGCCATCTTTCGGACCTGCTTCACCAGTTCCTGCCGCCGTTGTTCGGTGAGCGGCGGGATCATCAATCGAATGACGCTGCCGTCGTTCGACGGATGGATGCCCAGGTCCGACTTCTGAATCGCTTTTTCAATTTCACTCAGCATTCCCTTATCCCAGGGCTGAATCACCAATTGCCGCGGCTCCGGAGAAGTGACGCTCGCCACCTGGTTCACGGGCATCTGTGCACCGTAGTACTCCACCGTGATCTTGTCGAGCATGGCCGGCGTGGCTCTGCCCGCGCGGACCGTCAGCAGATCCCGCCTATACACCTGCACCGCTTTGTCCATGCGTTCTTCCGCCGATTTCAATACTGCGTCAATCACTGGACTTCCTCCCCACGATGGTACCTATAGATTCACCCAGCACAGCCCGCCGAATGTTGGCGGGATCGCTGATGGAAAACACAATCAGAGGAATTTCGTTGTCCATGCACAGAGACGTCGCCGTGGAATCCATCACGCCGAGCCCATTGCGCAGCACATCGAAGAACTCGAGGCGATCGTATTTCACCGCGTTTGGATCTTTCGACGGATCCGCACTGTAGACGCCATCCACGCCGTTTTTCGCCATCAGAATCACGTCCGCCTCAATTTCCGCAGCCCGCAGGGCGGCGGTGGTGTCCGTGGAGAAATACGGGTTGCCGGTGCCTCCAGCGAAAATCACCACGCGATTCTTCTCGAGATGGCGAATGGCTCTGCGGCGAATATATGGTTCCGCGACCTGCCGCATCTCCACCGACGTCTGAACCCGCGTGTGCACGTCGAGTTTCTCCAGCGCATCCTGCAGGGCGAGCGCATTCAGCACCGTCGCCAGCATTCCCATGTAGTCGGCCGTGGCCCGATCCATGCCGCGCGCACTGCCGGAAATACCGCGCCAGATGTTTCCGCCTCCGACCACCACGGCTACCTGCACGCCGAGTTCCACAACTTCCTTTACCTGTTCGGCAATTCCATGGATGACCTCCGGATCGATGCCGAACCCTTTTTCACCGGCGAGCGCCTCTCCGCTCAGCTTTAAAACGACACGTGTGTACTTCGGTGTCGCCATCCAGATTCCTCCGTTCTGTGCGTGGTCACGCCCTGTACGCAACGGCGGCGACGGCGAATCATAGCCTGTCGAAAGAAAGGGAACACGTCTGTGCTCCCTCTCCATACACCGTTCTCATTTCCGAACTTGAGCCATGACTTCTTCAGCGAAGTTGGCCTCCTGTTTCTCGATGCCTTCTCCGACCACAAAACGAGCGAAGCGGCGCACCGAAATGTTCTCCCCAATGTGAGCAATCTGCTCTTTCACCAACTGATCCACCGTCTTATCGGGGTCCTTGACAAAGGGCTGCTCCAACAGGCAAACGTCCTTGAAGAACTTGTCGATTCGCCCTTCCACAATCTTGTCGACAATGTGTTCCGGTTTCCCTTCGTTGAGCGTTTGCGCGCGGAGAATTTCCTTCTCGCGTTCTACAACTTCGGCCGGGACGTCTTCACGCCGGACGTACTGCGGATTGGCCGCCGCAATATGCATGGCCACATCGTGAACGAAGTCACGGAACGCTTGGTTCTTGGCGACGAAGTCCGTTTCACAGTTGACTTCGACCAAGACGCCGATGCGGCCACCGCCGTGTATGTACGCTTCCACAATCCCTTCTGCCGCGACGCGCCCCGCCTTCTTCGCAGCGGAAGCCAATCCTTTCTCGCGCAGAATCTCGGAGGCCCGCTCCAAGTCGCCGCCGGCTTCCGTCAACGCCTTTTTACAATCCATCATACCCGCGCCCGTTTTCTCGCGCAATTCTTTGACAAGCGCCGCTGAAATCTCCGCCATGTCCATCCTCCTAATCCTTGATAGCTCTCGGCACTCCACCCAGCCAAACCAGCCGGTGACGGCACAAAAAAGGTGACGAGGCAGAGAAGCTCCCGCCACCTCACAACCTCTCTCGAAACTGTTTGCCGTATGCGATTACGCCGTTGTGGTTTCCTCGCCGCCCTGCGTCCCTTCCAAAACAGCTTCCGCCATCTTGTTGGTGAGCAGTTTCACTGCGCGAATCGCGTCATCGTTACCCGGAATCACGTAGTCAATTTCGTCCGGATCGCAGTTTGTATCGACAATCGCAACGATGGGGATCCCCAACTTGCGCGCTTCCGCAACCGCGATGCGTTCCTTCCGCGGATCGATGATGAACATCGCGTCCGGAATCCGCTTCATTTTCTTGATGCCGCCGAGGAACTTTTCGAGGCGTTCCTTTTCCTTCTTCAGCAGGATGACTTCCTTCTTCGGCAAAACCGAGAAGGTGCCGTCCTCTTCCATCTTCTCCAACTCCACCAAACGCGCAATCCGCTTTTGGATGGTCGGGAAGTTGGTCAGCGTACCACCCAGCCACCGCTGGTTCACATAGAACATACCGCAGCGTTCTGCCTCTTCCGCCACCGCTTCCTGAGCCTGCTTCTTCGTTCCGACAAACAGGATGGTCTTCCCTTCCGCAGCCAGCTCGCGAACGAACTGGTACGCTTCCTCCACTTTGCGAACCGTCTTCTGCAGGTCAATGATGTAGATGCCGTTGCGCTCGGTGAAGATATAACGCGCCATCTTCGGATTCCAGCGACGGGTTTGGTGCCCGAAATGGACACCCGCTTCCAGCAGTTGCTTCATTGAAATAATGGCCATGGTTTACCTCCTAATTGGTTGATTCCTCCGCCAGCCTCACCTGCCTCACCGCCGTAACGGACCCAGTGAGACATCGGTCTAGCGTGTGTTCTCCGCGTTCTGCGGGCAATCACACTGCCCTACAATATAACATAAGCCATGGGCAACATCAACCATTTACCGGCGAATGCTCTGTATCCCCAATGGGGGTCAGCAAGAGTTGTCGGACCTGTTGAATATCCTCCTTGGATACGCCGAGTTGACGCATCATCGCCTCGTCGGAGAGCCCGGCCTGCAGCCCATCGAGGATGGCGAAGTAGGGGTCCATGGGCAAGTCGTCCGTCGAAGCGACGGTCGGTTCCGCCACGGACCCCACAGTGGTTGCCACAGCTCCGTTGGAAGCTGAAGGGGGTTCTGCGACAGCGTTCTGCCTCTCCGCCGAGGACGTGGTGGACAGGGTGCCCGTTGGTTCCTGGCGCTCGGCCAGCGCCTCCGCCCCCGCCGTCGCGGCCCCGTCGGCGCGCGCCGCGAGTTCCTGCCGCAACGCCTCCAACTCCGACTGCCATTGACGCCGGTCGGCTTCCCAGGCGGCTTGCATCGAAGCCAATCGATCTTCAAATGCGGTTCGCAGGCCCTCCACCTCGTTCATGAATTCCGAATAGATGTCCTCCAGCACGGCGACCACCGCGTCGGCGCGTTCCCCCTCCGAACGGGCCGCCCCAATCTCATCATTGCCCGCCGCAGAGCGATTGGAGATGGCCGGTTTCACCGGCGACCAGCCGGATTTCAACCAAGTGAAGAAACTCGGCCGATTCTCCTTGTTATTCCGCTGTGTATACCAGTACAGACCGACAGCGCCCGCGATGATCACCGCGTAGATGGAAAGTATAACCCACACGTGGAGCCCCTCTTCCTCAGAAAACCCTCAGATGTAGTATGTGCCCCGCATGGCGGTCCGAACAGACAAACGGCCCGTTGCGATGTCGAATTCGATGGTCCGTCCCACATTGCCGCCAACGTCGGCTGCCACCACCGGCACCCCCAACTGATTGAGCGCATGGTTTACCGCTTCCACATTTCGGGGTCCCACGCGCAGAATATCCGACTGCCCGGCGGACGCAAACATCTGCGCGCCGCCCGCAATTTTCGCGCGGATGAAATCCCGTTTGCCACCAATTTTCATGACTTGTTCGAACAACCAAGGGACGCCGACATCGGCATACTTGGTGACGTTCGTGGCTCCCACCGGTGACGTGGGGAGCATCACGTGCACCAGTCCCGCCACCGCCGCCGTCGCATCGTACAAAACCACCCCGACACACGAACCGAGGCCCGACGTCCGCAGCCGCATCGGGGCGCGCGCCACACCGCCCTCGGCGATGCCAATCTTGCGCACCAGCTCTGCTTCCTGACGGAGCGCATCGTTCATGTGCACCACCCCAGCGCACACAGCAGGGTGGTCAGAGAGTCCGGATCGGGAAGGAGAAAAAAGTGTCCCTGCACATCGAATTTCCCTTGGCTGATCACGGTATCAATCAAAATCGCTTCGTCACACACTTCACCAGCAGACAAAATGCCAATATCGAGGATCGCCGCCGCCATATCGATGGCCACCGCAGGCACCGACTGCGTCAGTGTCAGATGCGTCAGCGTGCCAATCGCGTTCATATACGATCCGCCAAGAATATTCCCGACTTCCGCCAACGCCGATATCTCGAGTTCATTAAATTCCAAAGTTTCCTGCTGGCCCGGCAACAGTCGGCGCAGGAGCTGCTTTGCGCTGGGAAGGGAGAGCATCAACAGCATATTGCCGTGTACGTCCCCCGTCATGCGCAGATAAATCCCTGCGGCCACAACTTCATCGCCGCCGACAGCGTCCGCGATCTCGTTGAACGCGCACATGCGCGCACTGGTCACGGAGATCTTGACTTCTTCTCCAAGAAGCGCGGACAATGCCGACGCAGCGTGGCCTGCGCCAATGTTGCCCACCTCCCGCAGGATGTCTTCGTGCTCCGCTCTCCAGTCTGATCGGTTACTCACCATGCACCGCCAACTCAGCTTCCTGCAACTGTTTTGCCTCCGCCTCCGAGAGCACTTTCGGGAGATTGACCAAAACCAGCAGATCCTCGCCGCTGCGGTAAACGCCATTCAGGTATGCGGCATGCATCCCGCCCACCATGCTCGGCGGCTCCTCCACCGCATCGCTGTCAATTGTGCGCACGTCGTGGACCGAGTCGACCACAACGCCGACCACCATATCATCCACTCGCACCACCACCATGCGCGTATCCTCGGTGTACTCGGCGGCTTCGAATTGGAACCGTTCCCTCAGGTCTATCACGGGAACCACTTGCCCCCGCAGGTTCACCACCCCTTTGATGAAGGGCAGTGTCCGCGGCACCCGCGTGATCTCCATCACCCGCTCAATGGACTCCACCTGAGCCACCGGCACTCCGTACTTTTCGCCTGCCAAGCTGAACACCACAATCTGCTGCTCTGCCATTTCATGATTCCTCCTCACCGCATGGATTGAACACTTATGACAACAATGCCATCAGCGAATGCACGTCCACAATCAGCGCGATTCCGCCGTTGCCGAGAATGGTGGCCCCCGCAAAGTAGCGGACCGATTCCAGGTATTTCCCGAGCGACTTGTGGACAATTTCCTGTTGCCCTACGAGGTCGTCCACAATCAACGCGATGGCTTTGCTGCCCTCGCGACAGATGACAGCCTGCCACGGATAGGCGCCGGCGCTCGGCCGTCCGAACAACAGATCGCCGAAGTCCAACAAAGGTACCAGGCTTTCGCCGTACGTCAGCACCTTCCGGCCATGCACCAGCGACAGGTCGCTTTCGTTCACCTCCCGGACTTCGGACACGCTGTCGAGCGGGATGGCGAACGCATCGCCGTCCACCATCACCAGCAGGGCCTGCGAAATCGACAGGGTTAACGGCAACTGAATTCGGAACGTGGAACCTTTTCCTCGTTCTGAGTCGATTTCAATGCTGCCCCCGAGCGACTCCACTTTGCCTCGCACCGCGTCCAGACCAACACCGCGGCCGGAGATGTCCGACACCTTGTCAGCGGTGCTGAAACCGGAGGCAAACAACAGTTCGTATGCCTGCTGCCGCGTGAGGGTGGCTGCTCTCGCCGCGTCAATCACGCCTTTCTCAACCGCTCGGCGCTTCACTTTTTCCACGTCGATGCCGGCCCCGTCATCGCCCACCTCGATGAAAACCCGCTGGCTGGCTGAGTACGCGCGCAGAAAAATCGTTCCCTCCGCAGGTTTTCCCTGCCGTAGACGGTCTGCGCTGGACTCCAATCCGTGGTCCGCCGAATTGCGGATCAGATGGACCAACGCTTCACCCATCTCATCGATGATGGTCCGGTCCAACTCCGTCTCCATTCCGGACATCTCCAGTCGAATCTGCTTGTCCAACGACTTCGACAAGTCTCGGACCATTCGCGGGAAGCGTTGAAACAGCGTTTCCACCGGGACCATCCGCAGCGACAGCACCGTCCCCTGCAAATCGTTGGCGATGCGCGAAATATGGTCGCTGAGGGTCTTCAAATCCACGTGGTTCAATTCATCCGCAATCGACGCCAACCGGGTCTTGTCAATGACCAATTCGCTGAGCAGGTTCATCAATCCATCCAACCGCTCCACCTGTACGCGGATGGTTCGCTCCACCTTTTCCACTTTGCTCCTGGGCGACGGGCTGCTCGTCTTCGCAGGCCGTTGCGCAGAGCTGGACGAAGCCGTATCCGTACCGCTGCGGGCGCCGGATGTCCCCTTTTCAGTTGGTGCGGTCGGCTGCCGCTCCAACCATTCCTGGAACCACACGAGCTCGGCCCCCGCGACTTCAGAAACGCCCCGGACGGTCCCCAGACACTGCTCCGCGTCGCCCTCGAAGGCGACGAGCCACAGCAGCTCAAACGTCTCAAATTCCCCGGTTTGCATCACGTCCGCCGGCGGTGAGCAGGCCAGCACCTGCGCGAAGTCATCCATGGCGCGCTGAACCAGAATCGCCCGGGCCGCCTTCATTTGACAGGAGGGTTCCAAAGTCACCGTCAGTACCGCCACGGGCAATCCCATCTCCTGACACTGCTTCGCCATGCTCAGCGCAGCTTCATCGAAAACGGATGCCGCCTGGACCGTTGGTCCTGCGACCGCGGCCGCGGCCGCCACTTCACCCGTGGTGCCCGCCATCGCCTGTTGCAATTTTTTTACGAGTGCCTCGTGGTCCCCGTCCGGCAAGCTCCCGGTGTCGCGCAGTGCCGCCAAATCGGATTCCAGCGCGTCCACGCATTCGAACAGCGCATCCATCACCGGCTGCGTCAATTGCTCCGGATGCTGACGGAGGGCTCCCAGTGCATCTTCTAGCTTGTGCGTCAAGTTTGCCATGGCTTGGAATCCCATGGTGGCGCTCATCCCCTTCAGGGTATGCGCCGCCCGAAACATGACCGCAAAGTCGTCATCCACCGGCTCTGTCTGCTCCATTTTGAGCAGCAGCGAGTTGAGGATTTGCGTATTCTCTTGGGACTCGTCCAGAAAGGCCTCTAAATACTGTAAATTATCCATACACCCTTACCCCCTGCGGGCTCGAATTATAACCCAATTGTCATCATGCACTGTGTCCCGCGTCTGTCTTGCTCCCGCGACGTCCGAACAACCGTTCCATGAAACCGGCGAGCCCTCTCGGTTTGACCGCTTCCTGCTGATCCAGGTTCCGAATCAGTTGCTCGATGCAACGGGCCGCCTGCGAATTGGGATAGGAATCCAGCAGCGCTTCCTGCCGCTTCACCGCCATGGAGACGTGCGCGTCATCCAAAACGTAGCCGAGCACGCCCACCTTCAAATCGAGAAACCGATCCGCCACAGCACACAATTTATCGGCGGTCAACCGTCCCTCCGTGAAGTTTTTCGCACGGTTGACCACCAACCGCACCGGCGGCACACTGCCCCGCACCACCAGCATTTTCAGGAGCGCGTACGCGTCCGCAACCGATGTGGGCTCCGGCGTCGTGACCAGGAGGAGCTCATCGGCCGCGTGCAGCAGTCGGCTCACATTTTCTGTTAGGCCAGCGCCGCTGTCGATGAGCACGACATTGAATTTCTCGTGCAGACGCTGCATCTGTTGAACCAACTCTTCCATCTGTTCCGAGGTGAACTCTTGAATGTTCAACAGTCCGTTTCCTGCGGACAGAAACGCCAATCCGGAGGAATGGTACTCCAGCGCCTCGAAGATGCTCGTACCCTGAGCCACATCGACAATCGTCTTGCGGGGGCGAACGCCGAGCAACACCTCCACATCCGCGAACCCCACGTCGGCATCAATGACAATCGGCCGCTGTCCCGCCTTTTGCAGCGCAAGCGCCATATTCACGCAGACATTCGATTTGCCAACGCCCCCCTTGCCGCTGGCAATGGCCAGAACACGATGCGGCGCGGGTTCCGCCGATTGTCTGTGCGCCATCAACGCCCTGAGATGCTCCGCTTGGTCGCCCATCATGACGCCCCCCCAACGATCAAACGAAGAAGATTCTCAAACGACGCCACCTCGATGTCATCCGGGACATTCTGGCCTGTGGTGACATACGACAGCGGCTTGCGATAGGCATCCAACAGGTTCAATATCGCGCCGTACGTCGAGGTCTCGTCCAGCTTCGTAAACAAGAATTTGTCGATGGGCAGGTCTGCGAAGGCTGCGGTCACTGCCTCCATGTCCTCGCCTTTGCTGGCAGCGGAGAGCACGAGAATCGTTTCGTCCGCACCGACAGCTTCGAGCAAGCCGCGCACTTCCTCCACATGCCGATCCATCCGGAAATTGCGCCCCGCGGTATCCATCAACACCAGGTCGCAGTTGGACAATCGCCGCATGGCGGCCTGCGCTTCGTCCTCGTGATACACCACTTCAAGCGGGATGTTCAAAATGTTTGCGTACGTTCGCATTTGGTCCACCGCGGCAATCCGGAACGTGTCGGTGGTCAGCAACCCGATTCGGCGTTTGCCAGCCAACACGTGCAGGGACGCCAATTTCGCAATGGTGGTGGATTTCCCGACACCGGTGGGACCGACCAGCGCAACCACCCGCGACGTCGGTTCGATGGGCCGTGCCTCCACCTCGGCCAGTTCGGTCATCACCCGCTTCAGGAATGCCTCATGCGCACCCTCTGCTTCCGACGGATCGTCTGCCCTCAGCCACCGCACAATTCGCTCCTCACTCACACCTTGCCGCAACAACTGCTGCATCAGCGGCGGCCGCATCGGACTCGACGGTCCGCCAACCATCGTTCGCAGCATCTGCTTCATCTCTTCGATTTGAGCACGCACGTCATCCAAAGGTGTCGATGTCGGATGGCTGACACCGCCCGACGGCTCGCCCGCGGACGTGTCAGCACCGGTCCCTGCAGCCGCCTGAGCCGCATCGTTTTCACCCGCCGGCCGAACTGGCGCCGCGGCTCGCCCAGCCTTCATTTGCGACCATTCTCTGGGACCGGCAATCCGCACAGGGACGTCGTCACCCGCAGCAGCCAGCACCTCAATGCGCTTTGTCCGCCACAACCCCAGCCATTTTTTGATGGTGATCCGCTTGCTGCTGAGGATGACCGCGTCCTTGCCCAGTTCACGCCGAATCTGGATGACCGCATCCGGCATTTCGCGCACCACGTAGCGACGGATCATCATGTCACAGGTTCACCACCCCTCCGCTCTCAATATCAATGGACGGATCCAACTCGTTGTACGACAGCACCACCAGGTCGGGCAGCGAACGCATCAACCAGCGTCGCACCGCGAGCCGGAGGTGTGGATGGGTGAGCAGAATCGGCGTCTTTCCGAGCGCGGTCAGGCGGTTCGCCTCTTCGCGCAGTTTCCGGAACACCTGCTGTGCCACTGCGGGATCGAGACTGATGTACGCGGCACCTTCTTGTTGCACGAGCGCGCCCTGGATGGTGTCCTCCACGACGGGCGAGAACGTGATGACCGTCAGCGGCTCGCCGGGAACTCGGAACTGATGGCAGATTTGCCGAGCCAGCGCCTGACGAACATATTCCGTGAGGACTTCCGGGTCCTTAATCTGCTTTCCATAGTCTCCAAGCGTCTCCAAAATGGTGACCAGATCCCGAATGGATACCTTCTCCTGCAGCAGATTTGCCAACACCCGCTGCACCTGTCCCACCGACAAAGTGTTCGGAACAACATCTTCCACAGCCGCCGGCGCGACTTCCCGCAGGTGATCCAGCAGCGCTTTGGTGTCCTGGCGGCTCAGCAACTCGTGGGCATGTCGCTTCAATACTTCCGTCAAATGGGTTGCAACCACCGAAGACGGATCCACCACCGTGTACCCGGCCGCCTCCGCGCGCAGCTTCATATCCCCGGTCACCCACAGCGCCGGCAACCCGAACGCGGGCTCGGTGGTCGGGACACCAACAACGGTGGAGTCTTCAATGCCCGGACTCATGGCCAGCCAGTGTCCCATCAACAATTCGCCAACCGCCACCTCAACTCCTCGTATCTTGATGGCGTATTCCGTCGGTTTTCGCTGAATGTTGTCGCGAATGCGAATCGTCGGGATCACCATGCCAAGCTCAGTCGCCAATTGGCGCCGAATGAGCACAATCCGCTCCAACAGATCGCCGCCCTGCTTGCTGTCCACAATGGGAATCAAACCGTAGCCAAACTCGAACTCAATCGGCTCAACTTGGATCAGGGAAAGCACACTTTCGGGTTTCTTCGTCTCCTCCCGCTGTGTCCGAATCTCCTGTTCCTGCTCGGTCTTCTGCGCTTTCAACGCAGACTGGCGAACGCGCCAACCTGCGAATGCGACCACGGCGGCGATGGGCAGCGTGCGGAACAGCCCGATGGGTGTCAATCCGAGGAGCGCGATGGCACCAGCCACAATGAAGAGGGTTCGCGGATAAGAGAACACCTGCTGCACCACGTCGGTGCCGAGGTTGCTGTCGGACGCAGCCCGCGTCACCATCAGCCCGGTCGCGGTAGACAACAGGAGGGCAGGCAATTGGCTCACGAGGCCATCACCGACGGACAGGAGCGTGTACTGCTGCAGGGTGGACTGCCAGTCCCCCTTGTTCATCGCCATGCCAATGATGAACCCGCCAACAATGTTAATCGCCACAATCAAAATGGCTGCGATGGCATCTCCTTTGACAAATTTCGACGCACCGTCCATCGCACCATAGAAGTCCGCTTCCCGTTCGATATTCTGGCGCCGCTCTCTGGCCTGCGCCTCCGTGATCAGTCCTGCGTTGAGATCCGCGTCAATCGCGATTTGCTTTCCCGGCATGGCATCCAACGTGAACCGCGCCGCGACCTCAGCCACGCGCTCAGCGCCTTTCGTGATCACAACAAACTGGATGACGACCAGAATGAGAAAGATGATGAACCCCACCACGGGATTGCTGCCGATGACGAAACTCCCAAACGTGTGGATGACTTCACCCGCTTGCCCCTTGGACAAAATCAAACGGGTCGAAGATACGTTTAACGCCAGTCGATACAATGTCGTGATCAGCAGCAGCGATGGAAACACCGAAAATTGCAGCGGCTCGGTATTGTTCATCGCAACCATGAGCACGGTCATGGAAATAAACAGGTTGATGACAAGCAGCACATCCAACAGCATCGGCGGTATCGGGATCACCAGCATCACAATGATGCCAAGCACGCCTATCATCACGATGAGATCTGATCGTTTCACCCTTGTCACCCCCCTTGCCGCAGGCGGTACACGTACGCCAAGACCTCAGCGACCGCCTGATACAATTCGCTGGGAATCAATTGGTCAAGCTCCACGGTCCGGTACAGCGTCTGTGCGAGTTGTCGATTTTCCACCCGCGGTACACCGGACTGTTCTGCGAGCTTGCGAATGCGCCATGCCAGCTCGTCCTGTCCTTTGGCAACCACCTTCGGCGCGCTCATCGACGCCGCGTCGTACCGAATGGCCACAGCAAAGTGCGTCGGGTTGGTGATCACCACGTCCGCCTTGGGAACTTCCTGCATCATTCGGCGCAGGGCGAGTGCCCGGCCCCGTTGGCGAATCTGCGACTTGATCTGAGGATCCCCTTCCTGGCGCTTCATCTCTTCTTTGATTTCTTCTCTCGACATGCGGATGCTGCGTTCAAATTCATAACGCTGAAATAGATAATCCAGCGCCGCCAGCACGACAAATGCACCGGAGATCTCCAGGCCGAGTTGGGCCACCATCCCGCCGACCACCTTCGGTAATCCCTGAATCTCAGTGGTCATCAGGTCCGCGAGGTGACCGATGATGTTTTGCGCCGCCAGGTAAGCCATCGCGGCCACGATGAGCAATTTCAATATCGATTTGACCGCTTCGGCCAGCGACTGCACACTCCACATGCGTCGAAAGCCCGCCGCAGGAGATATTTTTTGAAAGTCCGGCATTATCCGTTTCGGTACTATCAGAAAACCCACCTGGGCCACGGCGACTCCGACCCCTATTAACAGCGCGGTCGCGAGAACGGGTGCGAGCAATACGACGCAAGCCCAGGTATTGGTGCGAAACAATGCCATGACACTGGCGGTCGTGAGGTCGGCCGTGTTGATCTGTTGCAGCTGTGTTTGCATCATAGTCAACCAGCCATCCCAGATACGTGGCCCCCCCCATCGCAGCACCACCAAACTGCTCAGCAAGACCAGCGCGGACGTCAGCTCCGGACTGCGCGGCACTCTGCCCTCACGCCGAACCTCGCGCCGCCGTTGAGGCGTCGCACGCTCCGTTTTCTCACCTGCGAAGCGCTGCAAGTCCAACGCGAGCATGCGTTACCCTCCCATCCAACGCAGCAGCGTGTCCAATTCGGAAAACGTGGCCTGAAATAAAACGCCAAGCATATACACAATACCGGGCATGACCGCCGCGAACACCGCCAGTCCAACAAACAGTTTTGCTGGTTGGCCGACGACGTACACGTTCATCTGCGGCACCGCCCGCGACAGAAACGCGAATGTGATATCGGTCAGCAACAACGCGGCAAGTAATGGAGCCCCCACCTGAAGCCCCAACACCATCACCAGCGTGATCAGGTGAGCGAGGAACGTCCAAGCCTCGTGCGGTGCCACGAAGGCCCCGAGCGCCACGTAGTCGTACGACTTCATCACCCCAAGCACCAGTCCATCCAATCCGTTCATGCCGAGGAAGTACAGCGTGAACAGGGCGGACAGAAACGCATTCGTTAACCCGGCGGACTGTCCGCCGGACGGATCGAACAGCGTAGCGGTGCTGAACCCAATCTGTAGATCAAACAACTGCCCTGCGGTGGACAACGCGACCGTCATCACAGTCGCCACAAACCCCATCAGCATCCCGACGAGCGTCTCTTTCAGTGCAAGGCCGATGTAGACATCGGGCTGCACGAGCGGATCTGGCACGGTGGCATGCACATCTGGTGTCACCACGAGAGCGACGAACGCCGCCAATCCCACCTTTGACCACATGGGCCACAGTCGAACCGACAGAATGGGGGATGTACCGATGAACCCCACCATCCGCAGGAGAACCAGCAGATACACGGCATAGTGCGATGTTGCGTATGAAATCATCGTCATTGAATGAACGAATTGAGATTCCCCAGGATGTTGCGACTGAAGTCAAGCATCGTGGCCAACATCCACGGGCCAAAGATTAAGAGCGCCACAATGACCGCCACGATTTTTGGCACGAATGCCAGCGTTTGCTCCTGAATCTGCGTGGTCGCCTGAAAAATGCTGACGAGTAAACCGACCGCCAGCCCGAAGCCAAGGACGGGCGCCGTCAACTTTACCACCATCCACATTACCTGGGCACCGAGGCCGAGAACGAAGGTCGCGTTCATGTCCTTCCTCCTTCCGCCGTTCTACGAATCGGTGACACCCATCACGTGTACCCGGCCAGCAGCGATTTCACCACCAGATACCAGCCATCCACCATTACGAACAGCAAAATTTTGAATGGAAGTGAAATCATCACGGGCGGCAGCATCATCATTCCCATCGACATCAGTGTCGTCGCAACCACCAAATCAATGATTAAAAATGGCAGGTACAGCATGAATCCGATTTGGAACGCCGTCTTCAGTTCACTGATGCCATAGGCCGGGACGAGCGCCGTCATGGGAATGTCCTGCGTCGATTTCGGCTTCGGCAGATGACGATAATCCAAAAACAGTTGCAGGTCCGCTGGACGCGTGTGCTTGGCCATGAACTCCTTGAACGGAACTTCAGCACGCTGCAGCGCCACAGACTGTGTGATTTGTCCCTTCAAATATGGTTGCAACGCCTGTTGATTCGCCTGACTGAGCGTGGGCTGCATCACAAACAGCGTAATAAACAGCGCGAGTCCAATCAGCACCTGATTCGGCGGCGTTTGCTGCAGCGACAGCGCACTTCGCACAAACGACAGCACCACCACCACGCGCGTGAAACAGGTCATCAGAATGAGAATGGCCGGCGCCAACGACAACACGGTCAGCAGCAAAATAATTTGCAAAGTGGAGCCGACCGCCTGCGGCGAACTGGACGTGGTCACGCCAGGAAGGAGCGACGTCGACGTTGTTGCAGCAAACGCCCGCGCAGGCACCGCCGCGCAGGATACCACACCCGTGCCCAATCCGACCAGCCATGCAGCCATCCGTGTCCGTAATCCGACGGGTCTCTCCATGCTAAGACATCTCCTCCCCCGGCTCATCCCCACGCCGCCGTTGGCGCAGGGTTCGGAGCGCGTCGGCCAACGCTGCACCAAATTCGTCGGAGGAATCCGCGGGTTGACCGGCCAATCCCGACTCATGCGGCTCTCTCGTCGACATCGGGGTCAATTCGGCCAACAGTCGTACGTCGTTTCCTACGCCCAACACAAAGGCCCGACCTTCCACGGACACGACCTGAATGGACTTGTTCGGTGCCAATTGGCGCGCCGCAAGCACCTGAATGGCCCCGCGTTCCGCGACCTGTGACTTCCGCGCCAAAAACCGAATCAAGACGATAACGAGAAGAATGATGATGCCAAGGGACAGCACCAATTCCAGCAACGACACCCAGGGATTTGGAAACGACGGTGAAGAGGCAGGGGCCGCGTCAGCCACCTGCCCCCACGTGCCCAGCAAAACGGCGCCTCCCGCCGAAGCCACCGCACGCAAGCCCCACGCCGTCAAGCCCGGTCCACGGATGTTACGCCAGGACTTTTTTAACAGCTTCAATCACCCTATCCGCTTGGAACGGTTTGACGATGAAGTCCTTCGCTCCAGCTTGAATCGCGTCAATCACCATCGCCTGCTGTCCCATGGCGGAGCACATGATGACGCGCGCGGCGGGATCGACAGCGCGAATCCGCTTCAACGCCTCAATGCCGTCAATTTCAGGCATGGTGATATCGAGCGTGACGAGGTCCGGGCGCAATTCCTGGTACTTTTCCACGGCCTGCGCACCGTCCGCCGCTTCGCCCACCACCTCATATCCATTCTTGGTCAAAATATCTTTGATCATCATTCGCATAAACGCGGCGTCGTCCACGACCAATACTCGATTCCCCATTGCTGCGTCCACCTTTCCATGCGTTTGCTGTGATTCTTTGTGATTACTGTAGTTGCTTCACCCGGTCCGCCGGATGCAGAATATCGGTCACGCGCACTCCAAAGTTTTCGTCAATCACCACCACTTCGCCAATGGCAATCCGCTTATTGTTCACCAGGATATCCACCGGCTCACCGGCCAGCTTGTCCAATTCGACGATGGAACCCGGCGTCAACTCGAGAATTTCGCGAATCGTTTTCTTTGTCCTGCCGAGTTCCACGGTGACATTCAAATTTACGTCGAATAACAGCGACAAATTTCGCGGTGACTGCGCTTTGGATGCACTGTCGCCAAAATCCACAAACTCCGGGCTCTGGACGGACACCGGCCGAACCGGCTTGGCTGGTGCTGTCGCCAACCCTGCTGCCGCTTCTTCCAGCCCATGGGCCGCAGGAGACGCAGGCACTTGCGATGGTATTGCATCGACGGGCGTCTGTGCGCCCACTGCCTGTGGGGCAGCGTCAGCCGGTGTGGACGCAGGTGCCGAATCCGCCGAATCCCCGGCACTCCCCAACAATCCAAGAATCTGCTTGGCGAAGTGCAACGGGACCAATTGCATCAGATGAGAATCAATGAGATCCCCGACCTTCAGCCGAAACGCAGTGTTGACGATGGTCGAGTCGAATCCGAGATCCTGCTGTGTAGGATTGGACATGTCCACAAACTGGACGGTCGGCGGCGAAATATTGATGGGCATGCCGAACATCTGCGACATGGCCGTCGCCGCGCCACCCATCATCTGATTCATCGCTTCCGCCACGGCACTCAAGTGCAGTTCGTTCAGTTCCACGTCGGTGTTGCGGCCGTCACCGCCGAGCATCAGATCGGCGATGGTTTTGGCGTCCGACACCTCCACCGCCAACGCGTTCGTTCCCGACAGCCCTTCGGTGTACTCGACGGTCACCATCACGTAGGGGCGCGGGAAGTCGGTCGGAATGTCTTCTGGTTTCATCACGGACACCGTGGGCGTGGTAATCTCCACTCGCTGATTGAGCAGCGTGGACAACGAGGTCGCAGCGGACCCAAACCCGATGTTTCCCACTTCACCGAGCGCATCGCGTTCGGCCTCCGTCAGGGTCTCCGTCTCCATAGATGACTCGGACGACGAGGATTCGGAGGTCCGGCCCAACAGCGCATCAATCTCATCCTGTGACAGCTTCATGTCCCCGGTCATCGCCGCTCACCTCCTTCACGTCTCCCAAAATTTGAACCGCGTATTTGTTACGCCGGGTCCCAATGCTGCCCAACAGTGTGGGCACGTCATTCACCAAGACATTGAGCGGACTGCCAATCGGTGTGTTCAATGGAATCACGTCTCCGACCTGAATATCCAACAACTCCTGCAATGTGAGCTCTGCTTCTCCGAGGACCACGGAAACTTCTGCGGAACTTCCGAGCAGGTGGCGCTGCAAACGCGGAACCTCCGGGCGATCGCTGGACCGCCGGACCTTCCCGCTGTCCATGAAGTACTGAGTGCTCAATTTCGGAATCAACGGTTCAATCGTCACATGCGGGATGCACAGGTTGATGAGTCCGCTCGCCGATCCGATTTTCGCACTCATCGTCACCACCAGCACCGTCTCGTTCGGTGTGGTCAACTGCAAGAACTGCGGATTGCTTTCAATCGACAGGAGTTCCGGTGACAACTCGCCCACGTTCCGCCACGCTTCGGCCAAAAAATCGGTGGTTGAGCCGAGCGCGCGGAGCAGCAGCGCGTGCTCAATTTCCGTCAATTCCCGTTCCCTGTACGGTCCCTTCACCACACCGCCCAAAAGTCGGTCGAGCAGCGCAAATACCACCTGCGGATTCATCTCCATGACGGCCTTGCCCTGGAGCGGATGCAATTCCATAACCTGGATCACCGTCAGTGTGGGGATGGACCGAATGAATTCCTCATACGGCACCTGATCCACCGACTCAACCTGAATCTGCACGACCGCTCGAAGTTGTCCGGATAAGCTGGTAGCGAGCAACCGGGCGAAGTGTTCGTGAATACGCCGGATGATTCGAATGTGATCTTTCGAGAACCGCATCGCTCGGCGAAAATCGTACGTTCGCACGTGATTCGAGTCTCCGGCATCGCGGATCTCCTCGGCGTTCACCTCGCCGCTGGTCAATGCCGACAACAGCGCGTCAATTTCAGCCTGGGACAGGACGTCAGCCATGACTACGCCCCCTCACTGTACGATCCATGTGGAGAAATACACCTGGGTGATTTTCATCCCGCCCTGAAGCAGGTGATTGACCCGATTTTCAATATCCTGCTCAAGCTTGGTCTGCCCATCGGCGGTTTTCAGTTGGGCGTCGGTAAAGTCACGCATCGCCTGGTTCACCGCGTCCTGTACCATCGGCAAGATGTCCGTCACCGCGGTTTTGCTCTTGTCATTCGCCGCCAGCAGATGCGCCGTGAACTGAATCAGGCCATCCTGCGTATTGGTGGTGTTCTCCGGTAGATCCACCAAGAGAGCCTTCAGCTCACTGGGTGTGGGTGCATGCGGCGTTTTCGGTTTGGCGGCACTTTTCACGTAGAAGTAACCGCCCACCGCGAGCCCACAAATAATCACCATCACCCCTAGAATCGCTAGCATCACGAGAAACGCTCTCTTCACTCTAACTCTTCCTTCCCTGCGGCGGCCGCCGCCAGTCCAATGGACCGGTAGAACTGTACCACCTGCTGCGCAATCTCCCGCGTCGATTCACGGACCACGTACTTGTGACCGTTGGTCAAGGTGATGACCGTGTCCGGCGTGTGTTCCATCGACTCAATCAGCAGCGGACTGAGCCACAGTTCACTGCCGTTCAACCGCGTCAACGCAATCACCAAAATCCCTGCCCTTCACGCCGGCCGCCCGCAGCCAGCGGCCGGCCAGCACTCAGCCTCAGCTGTTCTTCAGATTCACGACATCCTGCAGAATCGCGTTGTCCGTGCCAATCATTTTTGAGTTAGCGTCAAACCCACGTTGAGCAATAATCATCTGCGTAAATTCTTGAGTCAAATCGACGTTGGACATTTCCAGGTACCCATTCGCCAGTGTACCGGAGTTATTTTGCCCAGGTGCACCTATGGTCGGGGAACCTGAGTTGTTGGACTGCTCGTACAAAGAGTCACCAACCTTTTCCAATCCACCGTAGTTCGGGAAAGTCGCAAGCCCTAACGTTGCAATGGTTTGTCGCTTATTAGTGGTGGTATCAATGCCTGTCACACTCCCATCGGGGCCAATCTGAATATCACTATAACCGGACGTATTGATAATAGCTTTACTAGAATCCAGCACAAACATGCCATTGGGGAGCACCAATTTTCCATTTGCATCCACCGTGAAGTCGCCTTCGCGGGTGTAGTAGAGGTTCCCATTAGCATCTTTCACGACGAACAGCCCATCTCCATTTATAGCCGTATCCAACGGATTTCCGGTGGACTGGTCCGCACCCTGTGTAAACAAAGTCTGAATATCAGCCACCTTCACGCCTAAGCCAACCTGTTGTGGATTGGTTCCTCCGCTAGTGGTACTGGGACTACTACCGGCGGTCATGGTCTGGCTCAACACATCACTGAAGTCCACACGTCCCGCCTTAAATCCCGTTGTGTCCACATTGGCAATATTGTTGCCAATCACATCTAACTTTGTTTGGAACGCTTGCATGCCAGAAACCGCCGAATACATGGAACGAAGCATGTTTCCGTCTCCTCCTCAGTTTCGCGCGTATCATGCGCATCCTGTTTATCAGTGCGGCAGTTCAATCAGTCCCCACCGCGAGACCCCCTTATCGGTCCGGCCTCGACGCCATCACGACACTGTCAATGTTGGTGACAATCGTATGATCTTGGTGTACCATCGCCGTCACGACGGTGCGATTCGGTACGTTGACGACAAACCCGGTGTTGCCGTAGAGGACATAGGCGTCCTTGCACCCCTTCGCCTCGGCTCTGTCCACTGCCTGACTCACCTGCAACCAATCTTGCGCCGTCATCGTCACCCCGCGCTGCGAAATCCGTTCGCTCGCATGAGCACTGACTTTCAACCCGCCGGTACTTCCTAGTTGCTCGACTTGCCCAAGAACATCCGCAAACGCGGGATGCTGGGTATTTGATGTCGATTTCTGGTTCGGAGTTCGAACGCCGGGTGTATATGGTACACCCGCAATTCTGTCAAGGAATTCGTTTGGCATTTCCAATCACTCCGAAGCGGCCGTTGTATCCGTCGCACCCGTTGAATTGGATCCATCCGCCGTTCCGGTGTTCACCGTTGTATCGCTTGCACCCGCGGGCACTTCTGTTAAGGAAGATAGCGGGTACGAAGTGCCTCCTATCTCTAGCTGCGGATCGCCATTCACGAACTTGATGGCACTGACCGTTCCCGTGACACTGTTTCCGTTGGCATCCGTCACGGTCACCTGAGAATTCAGCAACTGGTGCTCAAAACTCAACTCCACCATCTGCAGTACTTGCGAATCCGTCTGCGCCACATTGGTCATCTGTTCCAATGACGTGAACTGCGCCAACTGTGCCAGAAACTCCGAGTTATCCTGCGGCTGCAGCGGATCCTGATACTGCATCTGCGTCACCATTAACTGCAAGAACGCGTTTTTGTCCAGGGATCCACCTGGTGCCGTCGCGCTGGTTGTGCTGCTCACGAGCATTCCCTCCTAAACGGTCAAATTCACCCGCGAATCGGACGCGGCATCCGGAAGCCGAAACGACTCGCTCCACGACGAGGCGCCATTGGACGTTCCGCTGACCTGGGCCAACGAAGGCGTTTGCTGACGCTGTTTCTTCGCGGACGAACCGCCGGTGTCCGCTTGTGTCAAATTCGCCTGTCCCAGCGAGACTTCCACGGACTGGAGATCGACGCCCGCTTGCCGGATCGATTGCGTCAATCCATCCGTCTGCTGCTGTAGCCACTGCACCGTCTGCCACTGATTGCCCTCCACACGAACGTGCACGCCGGTTGCCTGCTGTTGCACGGTGACCAAAATGTCCCCGAGACCTTCGGGATGAACGTGCACCTTTAATTCTCCCGGTCCCGCGGCAACCTGCGCGGCCACCAGTCCGGCGAACTGCTGTCCAGCCGCGGGATGGCTCACGTTCAGCACCGGCGATCCGAGCGTCTGACCGCTGTGTCCCTGCGCACCGACCGTTCTGTCCGCCTGTGCCACCGACATCGATGGCATGGATGCAACGACCGTTGTCCCTGTCATCACTGAGGCGGCATCTTGCCCCAGCGTCGGCTGCCGCGCAACACCCTGGCTTCCGGGATCCGACGCATCTGTCTGTGCATGGGCCACGCGCGAGGAAGCCCCAGCCCTGCCCGGATTCACTGGCTCCGTCAAACCTTCGCTCTGTTCCTCCGATTTCGTCGTTCGCGGAACGGACGGGTTGGGCACTGGGACAACGCTCCCTGCGTAGACCGTCGCGCCCCGCTTCACATCCGTCGGGTTTCCCTTCACATCCGTCGGGTTTCCCTTCACATCCGTCGGGTCTCCCTTCACATCCGTCGGGTTTCCCTTCACATCCGTCGGGTTTCCCTTCACATCCGTCGGGTCTCCCTTCACATCCGTCGGGTTTCCCTTCGCATCCGTCGCGCCCCGCTTCACATCCGTCGGGTTTCCCTTCACATCCTTCGTGTTCCCCTTCGGCCCGGCGTGATCTTGAATGAGGTTGTGCACCGAAGCCATTGGTTGCTCGGCGGCCTGTCCCCCATTCGACGCTGAATCTGCGGCCAACGCGACACGCGCAGTACCTGTGGATGGTGCGCTCCGTCGCACAAGCGAGCTGCCGATGGGTTCCCGGTCTTCCTTGGTCGCCGAGGCTGAAGCAGTGCGGCCAAGCGGTGATGCACCATCAGCCCTCATCCATACCCCCTTGGCCTCCGCGGACGACTGCATCCCGACGGTGTGTTCGGATGATTGACGAGGATTGTCGATGGTCTTAGCTGGCCATCCCGGCGCGGTTGTCAACCCTTGGAACAAATCCGCAAACACCGAGCTCCCGATGTCGGACAGAAGGCTTTTTCGCTTATCCTGCGCGACGGTCGACGATTTCACTTGCAGCACCCCTTCGGCACTCCTACTGATCATCTTTCATCACCTCCTTTCACAACCCGAGAACGGTCACCCGTTGGTCGAGTTATTCGTTGAATTCGTCGTCGACGTTTGCTGCTGAATCTGCGCAGCCTGCGATAAGATTTGCGCCGCCTTCGCAGCATCCAACTGGGCCAACAGTTGCCCGGAAGCATCGGCCGACATCTGCGCCACGGCGGCCGCTGCTTCCTGCACCGACATCTTGGCCAGCAGCGCCGCGCCTGCCGTTGGATCCATCCCCTGCAGAATGGCCGCCTCCTTCTTGGCCGTTTGCAACGCATCCTGTTTCGCGGCCGCGGCACCGCGCCACTGTTGGACCTGCGCGCTCAACGCTTGGTTCTGCTGCTGCAGCGTAGTGACCTGCTGCTGCAGCTGGCTCAACTGAGTGCGCAGCGCCCGGTTTTGCGCCTGAACGCTGTCGTACTGCGTTTGCAGGGTGGTGGCGGGGGCGGACGCCGTGTGCGATCCGCCACCGAAGTAAGCACGGGTGGTCTGCCACACGGGCACCCCCACAATCTGCAGCGCCACCCCAATCATAATTACCGCCGCGATGATGGGAACCACCACCACCAGTAGAGCCCACACGAGCTTCTGCAGCCATCGCGGCATGCTTCGCTGCGCTTGTTCCGCGCTCGCCGCCTCAGCTTTCATGAGCCAATCCCCTTCCGAACATCAGCGCTGCACGCTCATCGGCCGCCCGCATCTCGTCCGCGGCCCGCAACTTCTTCACCCGCTCTGCAACGGCATCCGCGACCATCTCCCAGCGACGGACATCCCGATAAGCAGACTCAACGGTCCGACGACGGTCTCGTTCCTCATTCAGCGCCGCTTGCCACGTTTCATACAACCGAGCCTCCTGCACCCGCAGCGCGTCGACGTAATGGCGCCAAAGTTCCAATTCTTGCGTCTCCGAACAGGCGGCGAGATGGGACTGCGCCGACTGTCGGCGCCGCACCGTGGCCTCGTAGGCGGCGGCGGTTTCGTGGACCGTCTCTGTGGCCTTCGCCAATTCGTATTCCGCCAATTCCTGAACACCCTTTTTCAATTTCATCAAACGGGCCGCCAACCGTTCATCCATTTCTTCACACCCCACCCGCCAGGTCAGCCATCATGCGCAGGGCGTCATCCCGCGAAACCACTTCGGACACCCCTTGGCGCAAAAACGCGCGAATGGCTTCCTGTCGTTCAATTGCCCGATCTGTCTCTGCGTCCAATCCATTCTGATATGCGCCGATTCGCAACAGATCTTCAACATCCCGATACCGTTGCATCCAATCGCGGATGCGCATCGCCGCCGCCTTCTGAGGCTCGTCCGCCAATCGATGAAAGAGACGGCTGATGCTGGCCAGCACGTCAATGGCCGGGAAATGACCGGCATTCGCCAAGCTTCGCGACAGCACCACGTGTCCATCCAGGATGCCACGAACGGCGTCCGCAATCGGATCGTTCAGGTCATCCCCGTCCACCAGCACGGTGTAGAACGCCGTGATGGATCCCACCTGCGCGGTTCCCGCCCGTTCCAGCAACTTCGGCAGCAGGGCAAACACGGACGGCGTATAGCCGCGACTGGTCGGCGGTTCGCCGACGGCGAGGCCGATTTCACGCTGGGCCATCGCGAAGCGAGTGACGGAATCCATCATGAGATTCACCGATTTGCCAGCATCGCGGAAGTACTCCGCGATGGTGGTGGCGACAAACGCGGCTTTGATGCGCAGCAGCGGCGGTTGATCCGACGTTGCCACCACCACCACGCTCTTGGCGAGGCCGTCCGCGCCGAGATCATCGTCCAGGAATTCGCGAACTTCCCGACCGCGTTCGCCGACCAGCGCGATGACGTTCACGTCCGCGGAGGTGTTGCGAGCAATCATCGATAGGAGCGTGCTCTTGCCCACCCCGCTGCCGGCGAAGATGCCCATCCGTTGCCCCTCGCCGACCGGCAGCATGGCGTCAATCGCCCGGACCCCCGTCTGAAGGGGCGTCCGAATGGGCGGGCGCTGCAACGGATGCGGAGGAGCCCCAAGCAGCGGCCGCGGAGAAACGTGCGTCAAGGGACCCAAATCGTCGAGCGGCTGCCCGAAGCCGTCCAGGACGCGCCCGAGCAGCCCATCCCCGCACGGGACCTGCAGTCCGCCCCGCAGCACCAACACCTCCGCGCCTCTTCCGATGTTGGAGAGTTCGCCGAGCGGCATCAACACCAGGTGCGAGCCGCGGAACCCCACCACCTCGGCCAAACAGCTGACGCCCTCTCCCGAGTGGATCTCGCACAGTTCGCCCAGTCGGGCGGGTGGGCCAAACGACTCCACTGTGGTGCCCACCACCTGTGTGACTCGCCCGTAGAGCCGATAACGCGGTACGCTGCGGACGCGATGGAGCGCGTCATCCCAATGCGGAAGCCACATATTCCTTCACACTCCGCTCCAGAAACGACGTCAGTTCCGCCCGCAGCGAATCCAATTTCGTGGACAATCGCCCGTCCGCTCTCCCCGATTCCCACACCACCTCGCAGCCCCCTGGCTCTACGCCGGCGTCGGGAACCACCCCGATGGTCCACTGGCCGTACCTGCCGGATTGCCATGTGGGTTCTGCAGCCAAGGCCAAATGGTAGTCGTCCGGATGTACGCGAACCTCCAGCATCGTGGCGTCGCTCACCACCTGCAGCATCTCGTCGACCAGACCGGCGATATCCGCAGGCTGAAGCGCCAGTTCCCGGGCCAACAGTCGTTCCACGGCCGCCATGCACAGTTCGGTCAGCGGCGCAGCCATTTGCAGAATCAACTGACCTCGCGCCGCAATGGCAGCCCGCGCCACCTCCTGTGCTCGGGTCCACTCCGTGTCGATCCGTGCTTGCAGGGAGGCTTCACCTGCCGCTCGTCCCTCCGCATAGCCGGCTTCGAAGCCTGCCTGATGGCCGACCGCTCGCGCTTGTTCCCGAATTTCCTCCGCCTCTCGCTCGACAGCGGCCAACCGTTCCGCGGCGGCCTGCTCTGCCTGCCGCACAATGGCCGCAGCTTGCTCCTCCGCAGCCTGCAGCAGTTCCGCCGAACGCACCGCTGTGGTTTCGTCCGCCGGTTCCTCCGCGAGCGTCTCGCGGCGCAAAATGACGGGACTTGGAATTTTTCGTGTGCCACCTGAGATGACAACCCAGTCCTGGGCGCGAAATACATTAGACAATGATGTCATCTCCTCCACCGCGAGAGACGATGATCTCGCCGGATTCCTCCAGTCGGCGAATGACACCGACAATCCGCTGTTGGGCGTCCTCCACATCCCTCAGGCGAACCGGCCCCATGAATTCCATTTCCTCTTTGAACGTTTCGACCATGCGCTTGGACATATTGGAGAACACCACCTCGCGCACTTCGTCCGTGGAGACCTTGAGCGCCAATTGCAAATCTTTCGGATCCACATCGCGGATAACGCGTTGAATGGACCGATTGTCCAGCAGGACAATATCTTCGAAGATAAACATACGCTTCTTGATTTCGTCCGCCAGTTCCGGATCGGTAAGCTCCAGAGATTCCAGAATCGACTTTTCCGTGCCGCGGTCCACCCCGTTGAGAATCTTCACCACCGCATCCACACCACCGGTGTGGGCATTGTCAATGGTCGCCATGGTGGACAACTTCGATTCCAGAACCTGCTCTACTTCCGCGATGACGTCCGGTGACGTCCCGTTCATCAGGGCGATGCGCCGAGCGACGTCCGCCTGCAAGTCGTTGGGCAGTGCGGAGAGCACCATCGCCGCCTGAGCGGGATCGAGATAGGACAACACCAACGCCATCGTTTGCGGATGTTCATCTTGCAGAAAACTGAGCAACTGGCTGGGATCTGCCTGGCGCGCGAAGTGGAACGGCTTCACCTGCAGCGTTGCCGTCAGGCGGTTCAGAATCTGTTCCGCTTTCTCGGGTCCTACCGCCTTCTCCAGAACTTCTCGCGCGTAATCAATGCCGCCCATGGCCATGTATTCCTTGGCCCGGGCGATGTCGGCGAATTCACGAACCACCTTTTCGCGTTGTTCCAGATCCACCTTGCGCAAATTCGCGATCTCCAGGGTTAACTGCTCAACCTCTTCATTGGTCAATCCTTTATACACTTTGGAAGCAATATCCGGTCCCAGACTGATCAGCAGGATAGCCGCTTTTTGCCGTCCTGACATGCCTTGTCTAACACGCGGCATATACCCCACCTCCCGCTCGCACCATCCTGTCAATCACTGGCCAACCAGGTACGCAACAGACTGACAAATTCATCCGGCTTTTTATCCGCCAACTTCGCCAACTCACTCTTGATCAATTCATCCTCAGACAGCGGCCGCTCCGCAATTGGCTCAATATTCGCCGCTTGCGCCAGCGCATCCGCCTCCTCCAACTTCCGCTTGCGACGGTTTCTCCACACGATCGTTCCAGCGGCCGCGGCCAAGGCAGCAGCGCCCAAGCCCCCCCACAACCAGGCAGACGAGCCCTTTTGTTGGAACATCGTTTGACTCCCGTTTTGGAACGGGATTGTGGAAACGGAAATGTTGTTATTCGTACCACCGGCCTGGTTGCCAATGGATGTGGCCACAAAATTCTTGATCTGGGCCACCACCGCAGGTGTCAACTGCTTGTCCTGCGAATTGAGCAGAACACTCACCGTATAGCCCTTCACCTGCATCGGATCGTTGACCTGGGTAGTGTTTGTGTAACTGTTGTCATAATTGGTAACGGTATGGCTCTGCGTGGATGTCGAATTGCCCCCGCCCGGTGTGGTTGAGGCATAGGTGGACAGCCCCGGATTGCTGCTCGCTTGTCCGGCAACGCCACCTGCCGTCGACGTTCCGTTCGTTGTGCTCGAAGACCGGTCGGTCTCCACGCTGGACGGGAGTCCTGTCGTCGATCCCTGCACCGGTTGATACACGTGGGACGTTGAGGTGACCTGGTCAAAGGAGACGTTCGCGTGCACAATCACCACCGCATTGCCCGGTCCAACGATGCTGTTCATCCCCTGCATCAACTGCGATTGCATGCTCTGCTCCACCCGCTGGCGCAGCTGAAGTTCCGTGGACGCCCCTGTCGTGGGCGCGTTGGCATCTGCCGCACCCGACAGGGTTACACCATTCTGGTCAACCACCGTCACGTTGTCCGGGGTGAGCCCCTTGACCGAATGTGCGACGAGTTGTTGTATGCCCGCCACCTGCGCGGAGGTCAACTGCACGCCCTGACCCAACTGCACAAACACGGACGCTTTCGCGGTCGAGTCCGGCTGGGAAACGAACAGCTGTTGATCCGGCATCACGATGTGCACCTGAGCACTCTCAATTCCGTCAATACTCTCAATGGTCTGATTCAAACTCTGTTGAAGAGCGTCCAAAACCTGAATATTGAACTGATCGGATGTCATTCCGAAAGAGCTCTGCACCGAACTGTATCCGATATAGCCCGACTGTGGAAGCCCCGCCATCGCCAGTTGAATCCTCGCCTTATCCGCGTCCGCGGCCGGCACCAGCACCGAGGTTCCCTCAATCTTGTCAGGGATTTTCAAGTCCTGCAATTTTTGATCCACTTGACCCAGCGACTTGTCGTCGAGGCCACTCATCACCGTCACATAGTGCGGTCTCAACAGCATCCAAAGCACAACGAGAACGCACACCACCCCCGCCACAACTGCGATGAGGATGTTGCGCCGCTGCACCTTGGAATATCTGCCCCACCAAGGGGTCACCCTAGCCCAAATCTCGCGTATCCGCTCGTTCAAAATCAATCACCTGATGTCTCTCTGTCTGTTTGTGTCGTGCCATTTGCACACCGTTCACATAAAACGTCAGATCTGCATATTCATGATGGACTGATACGCGCTCACCACGCGATTGCGCACCTGTACCACCATATCCACCGCGAGCGAGGCCTCCTGCTCAGCCACCATCAGTTGATCAATGGACACCGGTCCGCCCGCCGCAAACGACGACGCCAATTGATCCGCCTCGTTGGTGGTGGCGTTCACCTGATCCAACGCATTCTGCAAAGCGTCCGCGAACCCGCTGCCCGCAGCGGACCCCGCCGCCGACGTCGAAGTCGAAGCGGGTGTGGCCAAACCTGTGTTTGATACGCCTGCGATGGTTACCATTCAGCGTTTCCTCCTCACTTGCCCAAGGACAGCGCGTCCATGGCCATCTGTTTGCCCGCGTCAAAGGCGGTCACGTTCGCTTCGTAGGCACGCGATGCCGAAATCATGTCCACCATCTCCGTGGAAATATCCACATTCGGCATTTGCACATATCCGTTCACCGCGTCGGGGTTCGTTGGATCATAGACCACTTTGAACGGACTGGGATCTTCTACAATGCCGGTTACCGCCACACCCGCGGGCTCAACCCCGGCCTGGCCAAAGGAGCCACCTCCGGACACCTGGTCGAGCACGCTTTGAAAAGATGTCGATTCATACTGGGGCTGCAGCACCACCATCTCCCGCCGATACGGGCCTCCCTCCGGTGTTCGGGTGGTCTGTGCATTCGCGATGTTATTCGCGATCACGTCCATGCGCAGTCGCTGCGCCGTCAGACCGGACGCACTGATTCCAAGACTGGGCATCCAGTTCAGCATTACGCTCCACCACCGTCAATGGCATTTTTCAATCTGTCCAACCGCATCTGCATATCCTGAACCAGCGCATTATATTGAATCTGATTTTCCGCCAAGCGTGCCATTTCCGCGTCCACATCAACGTTGTTGCCGTTATTGTCCACCGTGGTCGAGGTGTCGGTCACCACCTGCGGCTGAACATTCAGCGCTGCCTGCCAATTGGGGGAGCTCTGACTCAGCGGAATCCATTTTTCACCGGTGTCACTGGTGACCGTCGAGGTGTTCAAAGCATTCTGCAACAACGACTCGAATGTAACATCCTGTCGATGATATCCGGGCGTGTCGATATTTGCGATATTATTGGAATATACCTGTTGCCTTAGCTGCGCCGCTTGCATCGCGTTCTGAAGCAGCTGAAACGCTGTAATCTCTGAATTCACGGTCTCCCTCACCCCTCCATGTCACGAATGACACGGAGTACATGTTCGTCGAATCTTGTCAAATTCCTGCCGAAACGCGAAAAGTCTCATACAGACAGAAACGGACGGTCCCTCGGACCGTCCGGTAACGTGAAAAGAAACCTTCAACATCAGAGAATGAATTGGCTGAGGTCTTTGTTCACAACAATCGACTTCAACTTTTCATCGACGTACTCTGGCGTGATGACCACTTCCTCCAGATGTACCTCGGGGGCCTCGAACGACAGGTCTTCCAGCACCTTTTCCACCAACGTGTGCAGACGGCGGGCTCCGATGTTTTCCGTTTCCCGGTTCACCTGCTCCGCCATCTCCGCGATTCGGCGAATCGCTTCGTCCGTAAAGCGAACCCGGACACCCTCGGTTTCCAACAGTGCTGTGTACTGCTTCAGCAGCGCGTGCTGCGGCTCCTTCAGAATTCGCTCAAAGTCATCCGGTGTCAGACTCTCAAGCTCGACGCGAATAGGAAAACGCCCCTGCAGCTCCGGGATGAGGTCGGACGGTTTGGCGATGTGGAAGGCACCTGCACCGATGAACAGAATGTGATCAGTTTTGACCGCCCCGTACTTGGTGGCTACGGTCGAACCCTCAACGATGGGCAGAATGTCCCGCTGCACGCCTTCTCGAGACACGTCTCGACTATTCGTTTCTCGACCCGCGATTTTGTCCATTTCGTCAATGAAGATGATGCCGTGGTTCTCCACCCGGTGCACCGCCTCCGCCGTGACGGCATCCATGTCAATCAGCTTCTGCGCTTCCTCCTGTGCCAGTACCTTCCGCGCCTCGCGCACCGTCATTTTGCGCCGTTTCGTTTGTTTCGGCAGCAGATTGCCGAGTGCTTCCTGCAGGTTGCCGAGACTTTCCGGCCCCATGCCGGGCAGAAACCCGAGCATCGCGCCCTGCTGCTCCTCGACATCCACCTCAATCAGCCGATCCTCCAGTTCGCCCATCGCCAGTTGGTGCGCAACCCGCCGACGCTCGCTGCGCACCGCTTCTGAAGGACCGCTGTCGGTCCGGTTCCCCTGACCGCCACTGAACAGCATTTCGAACGGATTGCGCATCGTCTGCTTGGCATTGGGATCAGGCACAAGGGCTTCCACAATGCGCTGCTCCGCCTGTTCCGTCGCCTGGGCTTTCACTTTTTCCGCGTGCTCCGCCTTCACCATACGGATGGCCGCCTCCACCAGGTCGCGCACCATCGATTCGACGTCCCGTCCGACGTACCCGACCTCCGTAAACTTGGTGGCTTCGACCTTGAGGAATGGCGCGCCCACCAATTTACTCAGCCGTCGCGCAATTTCCGTTTTGCCGACGCCGGTTGGGCCAATCATCAAGATGTTCTTCGGCGTCACTTCCTCCTGCAACGACGGAGGGAGCTTCGCGCGGCGCATGCGATTCCGCAAGGCGATGGCGACCGCCCGCTTGGCCGCTTTCTGGCCCACGATGTACTTATCCAATTCCGCTACAATCTGCCGGGGCGTCATATTGACTTCTGGCATCCCAATCCCCTCTTTTCCTTCCATCCAGTTCCGTGATGAGGCAACGGTTAGTCGCCGATGGACTCGACCACAATGTGGTCATTGGTGTACACGCAGATCTCGGACGCGATTCGCAGGGCCTGTTCCGCAATTTCACGGGGCGACATCTCCGTGTTCCGGGCGAGCGCACGGCCCGCCGATAGGGCGTACGCTCCTCCGGAGCCAATCGCACAGATGCCGTCGTCCGGTTCAATCACTTCTCCAGTACCGGACAAAATGAACAGATGCTCTCTGTCCATCACAATCAACATCGCTTCCAATTTGTGCAGAATTTTGTCCGAGCGCCACTCTTTCGCCAATTCAACGGCCGCCCGCTGCAGGTTCCCATGGAATTCCTCGAGTTTCCCCTCGAATTTCTCGAACAGAGTGAACGCGTCCGCGACCGATCCGGCAAATCCCGCAATCACCTGTCCGCGGTACAATCTGCGCACCTTTCGCGCATTCTGCTTCATGATCATGGTATTCCCGAGAGTCACCTGACCGTCTCCGGCCATGGCCCCGCGCCCGTCCTTCAGGACGGCGAATATTGTCGTGGCATGCATCTCTTGCAGCATGCAACCGCCCCCTTCATTGCGTATCCAATGGCAGTCCGCTTTGTCGGGCTGCCCGCGGATGCGCCGACTGATACACCCGTACCAACCGTTCCCTCGTTGTATGGGTATAAATTTGCGTGGAAGACAGACTGATGTGGCCGAGCAGTTCTTGAACCACCCGCAGATCCGCGCCGCCGTCGAGGAGATGTGTGGCGAAACTATGGCGGAGGGCATGAGGACTGATATGGGCCAGCCCCGCCACTTCCGCAATCCTCCGATCCAAGATTCGGCGCACGCTGCGGTCGCTGAGCCGTCCTCCGCGCCGATTCACGAACAACGCCTCAGCGCACAGGTTCGCGCCGGCGCGAGCGGACAGGTATCGCTTGAGACTGTGCACCGCCCGACGGCCCATCAACACGTATCGTTCGCGGGCCCCCTTGCCGAACACGAGCGCTCCGCCCTCCTGTAAGTCTACGTCTGTCACATCGAGTGCAACACACTCACTCACGCGTATCCCAGTGGCATAGATGAGTTCCAGCAGCGCCCGATCCCGCAAGCTCCACAGATCATCCCCGGTGATGTGATCCAACAACGCGTTCATCTCTTCTTGATAGTAAAAATCAGGAATGCGTTTTTCCAGCTTCGGCATCGTCAACAGTTGGGCCAGGTTGCGCTCCGCAATCCCCACGCCGGTCAAATAATCGTAGAAACTACGATAGCACGACAACCGCCTGGCCACGGACGACTTGGCCAACCCACGCCGAATCTCCTGCGCCAGAAAGGAGCGCAGGTGCCTAAGCCGGATCTGTTCGACGGCATGGATTCCCTGCGCAGCCAGGTATGTCGCCAGTGCCTCCAAGTCTTTTCGGTAGGCGACGAGGGTCCGTTCGGACCCGCCGCGCGCTGCGCGCCGGACCTCGAGAAAGACGTCAATGGCGGATGGAATCGGCGTGGTTCCATTCACAGTTGAGACGCCCCCATGGTCCGCGCCAAGTCGGACAGCGCACGGTCGGCCATTCGCTGTGCGCGCTCTCGCTTGTCCCGAATGCGCTCCGGCAACGGCGGCATAATGCCAAAGGTCGCGTTCATCGGCTGAAAGTTGCCCTTGTCCGCGTGTGTGATGTAATGCGCCAGACTGCCCATCGCCGTCGTGGGCGGCAGCGTCACCAGGTTTTCGCCGCGCGCCAAACGGGCGGCGTTGATGCCAGCCAGCAGCCCGGCTGCCGCGGACTCCACGTATCCTTCCACACCCGTGATTTGCCCCGCGAAGAACAGGGTATCCCGAGCTTTGGACTGATACGTGGGATGCAGCGCGGTCGGACTGTTGATGTAGGTGTTTCGATGCATCACGCCAAAGCGGACAAACTCCGCCTGCTCCAACCCGGGAATCATGCGGAACACGCGAGCCTGCTCGCCCCACTTCAGATGCGTCTGAAACCCGACCAGATTGTACAGGGTTGCCGCCGCGTTGTCCTGCCGCAATTGAACTACGGCATAGGGACGCTCTCCCGTCTTTGGATTCACCAGCCCAACCGGTTTCATCGGACCAAACAACAACGTTTTCGGCCCGCGAGCCGCCATCACTTCTACGGGCATGCACCCTTCGAAGTACTTCTCTTCCTCGAAGTCGTGCAGAGGTGCTGTTTCCGCATGGATCAACGCCTCGTAGAATGCCTGGAATTCCGCTTCGGTCATCGGACAGTTCAGGTATGCGGCTTCTCCTTTATCGTATCGGGAAGCCAGGTACACCTTGTCCATGTCCACCGATTCCTTGGTCACAATCGGCGCCGCCGCATCGTAGAAGTACAGGTAATTCTGGCCGATGAACGCCCGTATAGACTCGGACAAATCCGGCGACGTCAACGGTCCGGTCGCGACCACCACAATGCCGTCGTCCGGCAGCGCCCGAATCTCCTCTCGCCGAATTTCCACCAGCGGGTGCTCCTCCAACGCGCGCGTGACCGCGGCGGAAAACCCCTCCCGATCCACCGCCAGCGCTCCCCCAGCCGGCACGGCATGCGCATCCGCCGACTGTATGATGAGCGACTGCAATCGTCGCATCTCTTCCTTTAATAGGCCAACCGCATTGGTGATGGCCGCGGATCGAAGGGAATTGGTGCACACCAACTCGGCGAACCGATCCGTATGATGCGCCGGCGTCTTCCGGACCGGCCGCATCTCATACAACCGCACCGGTACACCCTGTCTCGCCACCTGCCAGGCGGCCTCCGATCCGGCCAGCCCAGCTCCGATGACCGTTACATGCATCCGCTGCGCCCCCCTTGTTACGACAGTTTCTTCTTTCGAACACCTTTCACCTTCTGCCCGTGCGCCTTGGCCGCGCCGGCGTCCGGATGTGCCGCGGCGTTGCTGCAGACGACCAGCGACTCTCCCTTGGAACGCTTTTCGACCATCGGGTGGTGGCAAACGGGACACAGCGCTCCGGTTGGTTTGTCCCAGAGCACGTAGTCGCAGTCTGGATAGCCGCTGCATCCATAAAACACCTTGCGCTTCCCGCGACGTTCCACCAACGGTTTCTTGCACCGCGGACAGTCCACGCCGACTTCCTTGACGATGGGCTTGGTGTTTCGGCACTCCGGAAATCCCGGGCAAGCCAGGAATTTTCCGTAACGACCGTGTTTGTACACCATCTTTCGGCCGCACTTATCGCAAACCACGTCCGATTCCTCGTCGGCAATCTGCACGTGTTCCAATGTCTCTTCCGCGCGTTCGAGTTCGGTTTCAAACTCCCGATTGAATGATTCGAGCAGGGCGACCCAATCGGTTTTTCCTTCTTCGATGAGGTCCAATTGCTGTTCCAAATGGGCCGTGAAATCCACGTCAATCAGTTGGTGGAAGTTTTGCACCAACAGGTCAACGACGAGTTCTCCCAATTCGGTCGGATAAAACCGTTTCTGATCCAGTATGACATAGCCGCGTTTCAAAATGGTTTCCATCGTGGGCGCGTACGTGCTCGGCCGCCCAATCCCGAGTTCCTCCATCGCCTTGACCAAACTCGATTCACTGTAGCGCGGCGGCGGCTGAGTGAAGTGCTGTTCCGGCGACACCGTGGGTTCCGGCAGCGGCTGACCCTCGCTGAGCGGTGGAAGGATCTTGCCGTCCTTTTCGTCCGTTGCCGGATCGTCCGTGCCTTCGGTGTAAACCGCCATGAACCCCGCGAACTTGACAACGGAGCCGGTGGCTCGGAACCACGCTTCGTTGGCCCGAATATCCACCGTGGTCGTATCCAGCACTGCCTGCGCCATCTGGCTGGCCACAAACCGCTCCCAAATCAATTTGTACAATCGGAGTTGATCTCTGGACAGGAATTCCTTGAGGGAATCCGGCGTACGAACCACCGAGGTGGGCCGAATCCCTTCGTGCGCATCCTGGGCGTTGCCTTTGGTGGAAAATTGACGTGCCTCCCGCGGCACGAAATCGGTGCCAAAGCGGTCCGCGATGAACGCCCGCGCCTCCGTCTGCGCGGACTCCGCGATGCGCGTGGAATCGGTTCGCATGTAGGTGATGAGACCGACGGTGCCTTCTGCACCCACATCCAAGCCTTCGTACAGCTGCTGCGCAACGGACATGGTCTTGGACGCGCGAAATCCCAATTTGCGCGCAGCTTCCTGTTGAAGACTGCTGGTGGTGAAGGGTGGACTCGGATTCCGCCGGCGCTCGCTGCGCTTCACTCGCTCCACGCGGTAGTCCGCGCCTTCAATGTGCTTCAACAGTTCGTCGACCGCTTCGCGATTCGGCAACTCCGTCTTCTCGTCGCCATACCCTTGAAAACGTGCGCTGAACCGCCCTTGGGCCACTGTGAATTCAGCGTCCACCGTCCAGTACTCCTGTGGAACGAACGCCCGAATCTCCCGTTCCCTGTCCACAATCAAACGCACGGCCACCGACTGCACGCGGCCCGCCGACAATCCTTTCTTCACTTTTCTCCACAGCAGAGGACTCAAACGATAGCCCACCAGTCGGTCCAATATGCGCCGGGTCTGCTGGGCGTTGATGAGGTCATAATTCAGTCGACGCGGCGCATTGAACGCTTCGCGAACCGCGTCTTTCGTAATTTCATGAAACACCACGCGACAGGCTTCCTCCTGGTTCACGTCCAGCAGGTTGGCCAGGTGCCAGGCGATGGCCTCTCCCTCTCGGTCCGGGTCAGCCGCCAAAAACACTTTTTTCGCCTTTTTGCGCGCGTCGCGCAACGATTTTATGACATCGCCCTTGCCGCGAATGGTGATGTATTTCGGTTCAAAGTGACGTTGAATATCCACGCCGAGTTGACTCTTTGGCAAATCGCGGACATGGCCCATCGAGGCCTTCACGGTGTACTTCTTCCCCAGGTATTTTCCAATGGTCTTTGCCTTTGCGGGCGACTCCACGATAACTAAGTACTCGGACAAAACGCTACCTCCCCATGCCTGCGTCGCGCGGCACGCGCGGTGCGCAACAGGCAATCCGGCTACTGGTACCCAACGGGACACCCCCGCCGCCCAAGGAGAACCGGGCGGTGCCCCCGCGTTCTACAAATATTATCACCACACACTTTTCTTTTGCAAACGTCATCACCGGTCCACCACCGAACGGCCGCCGTGCGTTGCGGTTCCAGTGCGCCGGTACGTCCCGTCTGGATTTCTTGCCACCATGCCCGCCAGTTCTAATTCCAAGAGCCCTTCGTACACCCGTCCCACCGGTTGGCCCAACGCCCGGGCGAGCTGGCCCGGAAGTTTCGCCTCCACCATACTATCGTACAAATCTCGCCACCGTTCCGGAATTCCACTGCGCGACAATTCCGCATGGTCAAGTCCGCAATCCGCCAGGAACTCCGTCGGATCTAGCAGTACCTGCGCACCCTGTTGCAAGAGACGATTCGAACCGCGATGCAGCGACGCCGTGATGGGCCCGGGAACCACATAGACATCTCGGCCCAGATCCAGGGCGGCATCCACCGTGTGCAGCGCCCCGCTGCGTTCCCCCGCCTGAATCAGAACCAGTTTCGGCGACAGCGCGGCAATCAAACGATTACGCCAAGGAAATCGGTGCTTCGCAACCGGCACGTCCGGTGCGTATTCGCTGACAATCAACCCGCCACTGGCGAGGATCTCATCGTACAGCCGCCGATGGTGTGACGGATAGCAGAGATTCACGCCACACCCGAGCACCGCGGTCGTTCCGCCGCGGACGGCCAATGCCCCGCGATGCGCCACGGCGTCTATGCCTTCGGCGAGTCCGGACACGATGTGGATGCCGCCCGCCGCCAGGGTTTCCGCAATCCAGCGCGCCGCCTCCTGACCATAGGCGGACATGCGGCGGGTGCCCACGATACTGACGGTCCGCCGAAACGCGTGCATCCGCCCCTTCGTGAACAACACCAGCGGCGGTTGCGCCAACTCGAGCAACGCGTCGGGGTAGTCATCGTCCCCTCGAACCACGCACCGAATGTCACGGTGCATGAGTCGCTCCTCCACAGTCGCTGGGTCGTGCCCTTGACGCCATCGATCCAAGGCCCATACGGTGGCCGGTCGCAGGCGACAGACGGCCAGCCACTGCTCCGCTGATGACGCCCAAACCGCATGGGCACCCCCGAGACGGTCCACCAATCGGATGAGGGTGGTTGGCTCCACACTTGGGCAAGCCGCCAGTGCGATGGTACACGCGCGATCCCATCCATCCGAATTCCTCTCCGTCCCCATGCACCATCCCCCCCTATTCTCACAGCGTATAGCTGGAACGAAGGTGACGCCATTGCGCGTAGGGTACTCCTTCATCCTATCGGTCATCCCGCGTGACAATATCGCCGTGATGCATGTGCGAAAGAAAAAGCTTTCGGATCTCCCTGGAGATCCGAAAGCTTTCTTCCACAACTTCGCTGGTGATTACTTCACCAGGCACTTTTCCAACAGACCGCGTTCCTCAAGCACCTGCGCCAACGTCGCTCCAATTTCCGACGGTGTCGGCGCAACGCGGATCCCGCACGCTTCCATGGTGCGAATTTTCGACTCGGCTGTGCCGCTGCCGCCGGAGACAATCGCGCCCGCATGACCCATCCGGCGTCCCGGAGGCGCCGTTGCGCCGGCGATGAAGCCAACGACCGGTTTCGTCATATTGTCGCGGATCCATTCCGCCGCTTCCTCTTCCGCCGTACCACCGATCTCGCCGATCATGACCAACGCCTCGGTGTCCGGATCTTCGTTGAACATCTTCAGAACATCGATAAACTCCGTGCCTTTGACCGGATCGCCACCGATGCCGACAGCGGTCGACTGCCCGATGTTGCGCACACTCAGCTGATAGGCAGCTTCGTACGTCAGCGTGCCGCTGCGCGAGATGACGCCGACTTTCCCCGGCGTGAAGATGTAACCCGGCATAATGCCGATCTTACATTCGCCCGGCGTGATCACCCCGGGACAGTTGGGGCCAATCAAACGGGTGTGCCGCCCTTCCATATAACGTTTCACCTTGATCATGTCCAACACCGGAATGCCTTCGGTGATGCAGATGACCAGGTCCAATTCCGCGTCCACCGCTTCCATGATGGCATCCGCTGCCCCCGCGGGCGGGACGTAGATGACGGACGCATTGGCTCCCGTTTCACGAACCGCCTGTTCCACGGTATCAAACACCGGAAGACCTTCAATGGTGGTGCCTCCCTTGCCGGGCGCCGTGCCACCGACCATCTGGGTGCCGTACTCCAGGCACTGCTTCAGGTGAAAGGAACCGGTTTTCCCCGTGATGTTTTGTGTGATGACGCGCGTGTCCTTATTGACAAGAATACTCATCGTTTGGTTCCCTCCTCAAACCAGCGCCACAATGCGTTGCGCCGCATCGGCGAGTGAGTCTGCTGCCACGATGTTCAATCCGGATTCGTTCAGAATCTGCTTGCCCAAGTCGACGTTTGTGCCTTCCAGACGGACGACCAGCGGTTTGTTGAGTTGAATTTCCTTCGCCGCCGCGACAACGCCGTTGGCAATCACGTCGCATTTCATGATGCCGCCGAAAATGTTGACCAGGATGCCCTTCACATTCTCGTCGGACAGAATGATTTTGAAGGCCTCGCGAATCTGATCCTGGTTCGCTCCACCGCCGACATCCAGGAAGTTGGCCGGCGCCCCGCCGTAATACTTGATGGTGTCCATGGTCGCCATGGCCAACCCAGCGCCGTTTACCATGCAGCCGATATTTCCGTCGAGCGCGATATAGTTCAGCCCGAACTTGGAAGCCTCGATTTCCTTCGGATCTTCCTCGTCTTCATCGCGTAGCGCCAGAATGTCCGGATGACGATACAGCGCGTTGTCGTCGAAGTTCAGCTTCGCGTCGAGCGCGAGGACTTCTCCTTCCTTCGTCACGACCAACGGATTGATTTCCGCCACCGAGCAGTCCTTGTCCACAAAGCAGTTGTACAGCGCCGTCATGAACGCGACCGCCTTGTTCACCAGCGGCTTTGGAATATTGATGCCGTACGCCAGCTTACGCGCCTGGAACGCCGTCAGGCCAACGGCCGGATCAATCGTTTCGCGGAAAATCTTCTCCGGTGACTTGGCCGCCACTTCTTCGATTTCCATGCCGCCTTCCTCAGAAGCCATCATGACGACCCGACCGGAAGCCCGATCCACGACGACACCTATGTAGTACTCCTTTTCGATGTTCGTCAATTGTTCAATCAGCAGCCGCTTGACGACCTTCCCCTGCGGGCCGGTTTGATGCGTGACCAAGGTCTTCCCGAGCAAGTCCGAAGCGTGCTGCCGGACTTCGTCCAGAGACCTCGCCAACTTGACGCCGCCTGCCTTGCCGCGTCCCCCCGCGTGGATCTGAGCCTTCACGACACCTTGTCCACCGAGTTCCTGCGCGGCTGCCACAGCCTCGTCGACAGTGAACGCCACTTTCCCGGTCGGTACGGCAACGCCATACTGCGCGAGCACCGACTTCGCTTGATACTCGTGAATGTTCATGCAGCCGATTCCTCCCACACCATGTGTCTAACTACGCTTAAGTTTTGCGATTGAACGCCGGATACGCGGGCTTCGGCAGAAGACGTCATCGGTGTCATCCAATCGCATGTTTCAAGAGTCCTGTTATAGGATAAATGACTGGCGTGTCAATTACAACTTGAGCGCCCAATGAGTTCTTTCGAGACATGAAAAAATCGGCCGATTCCGCCTCGCCGACCGATTTTGACGATATTTCTACAGTTTCATGCGAAGGGGGCCGCCCGCACCGCACACTACCGAATGGCCACCCGAACCAAGGCGACCACGAAAGATATCGCCATGCATACCACGTACACGAACAGTTCCCGCGTCACCCTGCGTTCACGAAGGGCATGCAACACCAGACTGAGCGCGCTGCCGATGACGGCAAAAAACCATGTATAAATGATGGCTTGCGGTTGCCAAGCATGCGGAATACAGCTGACAACGGCAAACACACAGGCGATTGCAACCAAGACACGGTTGAGGATGACTGCGCTGAACATCGGCCAAGATCTGAAGCCACGAACGGACTGCCAGCGCTTTCGGGCGCGCCAAGCACGCATGCTGACCACGCGACCTTTGGATCCTCGCTGTCCATCCCGCTTTTCGCTGCGCAATTTTTCGTCCTGACTTTGCACTGCGATCGCCCCCATCACCATGCTCATCACCATCGTAGCGCCTCGTCCAAACATCTGCAATAAGATGTTCCTTTGTCCTGACAATTCTGGCTGCAGCGGCGAATTCCTGCTATATCTATACGTATGTTTTTCCGGCTTGAAATTGGCATGGACGAATCATTCATGAACGGAGGCGAATGCCATGATTGGACGATGCATGGCCGCCGTGCTGCACGGCTGGGTGGCCACCCCGGTCTCCGTGGAAGCGGACGTCATGAACGGATTACCTCAATTTCACATTGTCGGTTTGCCTGATTCTGCGGTGAACGAATCAAGGCTGCGAATCAAGTCCGCCATCCGCAACAGCGGCCTGCCGTTCCCGAACCAGCGCATTACCGTCAACCTCTCTCCGGCCAGCGTGCGCAAACGTGGCGCAGCGTTGGATTTGGCCATCGCCATCGCCATTCTGCGGGCTGCAGGGACCATTCCCGCAGAGCACGCCACCATTACGGCCTTTTGCGGAGAACTGAGCTTGTCGGGACAGCTCGAGCCCATTCGCGGCCTGGTGCGTTTGGCGTTCGCCCTTCGCGAACAGGGCATGACCGGCCTCATGGTGCCGGCCCAACAGCAGTTCCAATGCCTGCGCATATCTGGCGTTTCCTGGTTTCCTGTGCATTCGCTGGCGGATGTGGTGCGACTGCTGACTTCGAAAGACACACCCAAGCCATATCCCGGGACTGCGCTTGTCACTCCGTCCCCCGAGGCCGGAGATGTTGATTTTGCAGACGTGGTTGGCATGCAGGATCTCAAGCGCCTAGTGTCGGCAGCCGCCATTGGTGGGCATCACACCCTGCTTGTGGGCCCTCCGGGCTCAGGCAAGACCATGCTCGCCGAGCGAATGCACACCATTCTGCCAGACCTTGACGACCTGCAGGCTCTTGAGGTCTTCTCCGTACATGAAGCGGCGGGATACGACCATCCTCCCACCGTCCGTCCCCCCATGCGCATGCCGCATCACAGTTTGACGGTCGCCGGGATGATTGGCGGCGGCCAAATTCCTGTCCCCGGCGAGGTGACCTTGGCCCACCGGGGAGTGTTAGCGCTCGACGAGTTGTTGGAATTTCAACGGCCCGTGCTGGAATCGCTCCGCGAACCGCTCACCAACGGGGTCGTACATCTGTCTCGAGCCCGTCAGGCGGTGGTACTTCCAGCCGCGTTTCAACTGGTGGCCACGCTCAATCCGTGTCCCTGCGGACAGCACGGATTCGGCGAATGTCGGTGCACGCAGCACAGCGTACAGAAATATTGGGCTCGTCTGTCCGGCCCGCTGCTGGACAGAATGGCGCTGTGCATCCACGTGGAACGGCATGCGCCCATCTCTCCGCACAGCGTCGACCATTCCCCCATCTCATCGATGGACATGCGGCGTCGCGTCGCCGAAGGCAGAGCGGAACGGCTCCGACGCACATCGTCCGACGCCGGTGGACGGCAGCATACAGTCGATTTCACCGACGCTGCCCGCAGCGCGTGGCAGCGCATCGCTTCCGCCCGCGATCTGTCACAGCGAGCCGCCCACACACTAGTGCAGGTGGCGCGCAGTATCAGCATCGCGGATGGACGTACTGCCGTCTCCGCCGAAGATGTTTCGGAAGCGTGGGCGCACCGTCCCCGCGTTCTGTAGGTGGCGCGGCTGAGCCGTGCGTTCACCAGCCGTCCAACGCGTCACGCACATGGCGCAATCGATGCACAACGCCATCGCGCATATATATGCCAATGACATCGAGGCGAACCGGTCGTCCCCGGAGCTCGGGCTGGGTCAACAGCAAGCATTCAATCAGTCGCCGCAAGTGTCTACGCTTGTGGGCGTCCACCGCTTCTTCGGCGGTGCCAAAACGCTCACTGGCTCGGGTCTTCACTTCCACCACGACCACCCAGTCCCCCTCCGACGCGACCAAATCCAATTCCCCAAAGCGGCACCTCCAATTGACCGCATGAACGCGCCAGCCGAGTGACCGTTCCAGATACTCGCGGGCGATCCGCTCCCCTTCGGGGCCAATCCTAGGCTTCGCCCTCTCTTTGCCGGTAGACAATAGCCAACACCTCGGCTACGGCCGCGTACAGGGCTTCCGGAATCACGGCCTCGACTTCCAGCGCCATCAACGCATCAACCAGGGCATCGTCCTCGCGAACCGCCACATTGGCTTCGCGAGCCCGGTGCAGAATGGCTTCCGCCACAGCGCCCGAGCCTTTCGCCACCACCCGCGGCGCCATGTCATCCTGCTGTTGGTACCGCAGTGCCACCGCTCGCTTCGGTTTCATCACGCGTCAGCCTCCTCCAGATCTCCCACAGACCAGCCATCCATGCGCCACCCCACCCTCGACAAGGCTGCCGCAGCCTGTGCCTGGCTTCGTTCCAGCCGCTGGCGAAGCGCTCGATGATCGGTGCCGAAGTGAATATAGAGGGAAGGATAGCTGCAAATGAAGTGAATCGCCACCGTTCGACCTTCATAGGGCACCGTGAGGCGAAGGCGATGGACCGTTTGCCCGTTCGGGCCCGTGCGCGACTGACGCTCGCCCTGCCAGCGCACCACGAGCCGTCGTTCATCGTCGCGAGCGGGCCCCGGTACCCATATGCCCGCGCCCGTGACCGTCCCATCCGGATCCTGAACCGCCGCGCTCATCCTGTCCGCCGTCACCCACGCTTCCAGCGCATCACCGCGCGCCCCTGCCAGATGCTCTGCCCGCACCGCATGGAACGGTATCAATCGCCCGCCATCCGACGCCTCTATCCCTGGTGCGTCGCGCAAAAAGGTTGGATGGACCAACGTCGCGCGCCCCGCAGACGCCCCGGCGGAACTGCGTTCCACCAAGCTCGTCATGGCCGCCCACAACGCCTCGACCGCCTTGCTTTGTAGGGACTGCTCCGCAGCTGTGGAGACCTCGGGCGCGGCGGCGTACGGTGCTGTTCCGGATGGATCCGATGCCACCTCGGATGCGGTGGCCGCAGGCTGCCCTGCTGCGGCAGGCCCGATCCTGGACACAGCGCGAGCGGTCGGTGTTCCTTGAAATTGGGCGCCCCCCATCGCCGATGCCCCCGCAGGCATGGCGACAGTTCCGGGCAGCGGCGAGGATTCCGGTACAGACCGTGTCGCTTCGACCGCCTTCGGCGTCGCTGTCGTAGACGAGAATCCTGCATCGCGGGATGAGGTCCCCGCCGCAGGCGAAGGTCCCTGCACGGGCGAGGTCTCGGACAAGGGGGAAGGTACCGGGGCGGGAACGGTTCTTGCAGACGCTGCTGCAGAAGCCGGTTCCGCCGGACGTTCTGACATCCCGTCCTTCTGCCATTGCCAGAGTTCGGTCAACAGCCGACGCCATCCCCATTCCGCCTGGATGTACCGAGGATTGCTCAGAATGGCGAGAGGCAGCGTTCGTTCCAAGGGCAGGATGGTGTCACCCTGCGCAGCTTGTGCCGCGCTCCGTATGCTCGTGTCCGCCTTGGTGCCCGGTTCAGCGGCCGGGGTAGTCGGAAGCGTTCGGTTCGGACGCCCTTCTTCCAATGCCTGTCCCAGTTCCCGAACACCGTTCAACCGAGTGACCGACCCCATTCCCGGATTCGCGGTGATGCCTCGAATGGTGGGATCCATTACCACAACCTCGCTTGCAGGTGCCGCTGCACAGGTGCGAAGGACTTCCTATGGCACGCAGCGGGACCAAATTTTTGGAGTGCCGCAAGATGAACGGGTGTTCCGTAGCCCGCGTTCTGGTCGAATCCGTATTCCGGATAGGACTCGGCCAGTTCGGCCATCAACCGATCACGATACACCTTCGCAACCACCGACGCGGCGGCGATACTCAGACATTTCGCATCGCCATCCACCACCGGGATGCTGGGCCACGTCCTATCCCCGTACAGCGGCGCGTACGGTCCGTCCACCAGCACCAGGGAAACAGTGGTCTCCAAAGCCTCCATGGCTCTTGCCATGGCGAGCCGCGACGCCTGCAAAATGTTGCTTGCGTCAATCTCCTCCGAACTGGCGATGCCGATACTCACCGCTCGCGCGTTTCGGCAGATGATGTCATACAGCGCTTCGCGCTTCGCGCGCGACAATTTCTTGGAATCATCCACGCCCACAAACGCGTCGGGTGCCTGTCCCAGCACCACCGCAGCCGCGACCACCGGTCCGGCCAAAGCGCCGCGTCCGGCCTCGTCCACGCCCGCAAGATGTTCGGCGGTTCCGGCCAGCGCGCGTTCAAACCTCCACATACTGTGTACTTTCTCCATCGGCGACGCCTTCAGCGCGCCGTGTCCGTTTCCCTTCGCCAAAGAAAAACCCCCAGTCGACTGTTCATTCCCAGTCTACTGAGGATTCGTCCGTTTGACCAGATGGTCGGAGATTTCATTCATCACGTTCAGGCTGATCGTTCTCCCATGCCGCGGAAGTTGGCGCCCATTCCAACGTGACCCGCCCCAGCTTTCCAGTCTGCAGCTCACGCAGAACCAATTCGGCCGCACGCCCCGTATCGACCACGCCACCGCTCTGCATCAGCCCCCGCTGCCTGCCAATGGCCGCGAGCAAAGGCTCCACCGCATCCCACACCTCGGCAACGCCGGACCACGCCGTCTCCGGGAGGACCGGGACACCGTATCTGTCCGCCAGCAACCGCGGATAATGAGTGGAACACCAAACAGCAAAATATGCAAAGAGTGATTCCTTGTCCAGGATCTCCGACTTGATGGCCCCCGTAATCGCCAGGGTGTGGGCGACGTGTTCCTCTTCCAGTTTCGGCCACAGCACACCCGGGGTGTCCAACAGTTCCACTTGTCCGAGGCGGATCCATTGTTGCATCTTGGTAATCCCTGGGCGATCCCCCACGTTGGTGGCCGAACGTCCGGCCAGTCGATTGATGAGAGACGACTTGCCCACGTTCGGGATGCCCACCACCATGACCTTCAGCGGACGGGGCCGAATGCCCCGCTTCGCGTCCTTCGCCCGCTTCTCCGAGGCCACCGCCTCCAGTGCCGGGAGCACCCGTTGAACCCCTCGTCCCGTGCGCGCATCCAACGTGACCACCTGGTGCCCCTCGCGGCGCAGATGGGTTTCCCATCCGGCCGTCTGGGTTGGATCCGCCAGATCCGCCCGGGTCAGCACCACGACTTTCGGCTTTCGGCCAATCAGGGATTGTAGCATGGGATTCGCGCTGGCGTGCGGGATTCTCGCATCCAGCACCTCCACCACCGCGTCCACGCGGGCGATGGATTCGGCCATTTCGCGGCGAGCCTTCGCCATATGGCCGGGAAACCAATGAATCGGCTGCACAACAGTCGCTCCTTCACGTCTCACGAAGCCACATCGGCAACGACGTCTATGATTGAACAACGGGAGGCTCGCTGAGCCTCCCGTTGACCGCGTTATCGGATTTCCTTAATCCGCGCTGCCTTGCCGGACAAACCACGCAAGTAATACAGCTTCGCGCGGCGCACCTTGCCACGGCGCATAACCTCAATCTTTTCGACTTTCGGCGAATGCACCGGGAACGTACGCTCCACTCCGACACCGTAAGATACTTTTCTCACGGTGTACGTTTCACTGATGCCGCTTCCGCGGCGACGAATCACAACGCCTTCAAACACCTGAATCCGCTCGCGCTGACCTTCGCGCACCTTCACGTGTACGCGGACGGTGTCGCCCGGCCGGAAATCCGGAATGTCCGAACGCAGTTGTTCTGCCGCCACTGCTCGAAGTAGATCCATCGAAACGGCCTCCCTTCCCACAGGTGTTCATGCCTTCATCGCGCAGAGGACCACCGTAATCACACCGAGACATTGTATCACAGCTCCCGCGTGCTGAGCAACGTATTTTTAAGCCCCGCTGCTCCGTTCACCATCCATCGCTTGCGCACCATGAATCCTCCCTTCGCTCATCACGGCGCAGCACCGAGTGTCCTGGTTACACGGCGTCCGCATGCGCATCTCCCACGCTCCGCGCCGACGGCGCGTCAGTACAACAAAGGGCTGCCCCGTGCTATTGCACAGCGGGGACAGCCCGGCATTCACCCTTGTGGTGGATATGGTCCCTGGATTATGCGCGAATCTCGTCCGACACGTCGGTTGACTTTTCCGGCTCGGAATTCGGCGTCGCTTCTCGATGCCTTTTCAAAGCGCGGTTCAGAGACTTCATGATCTCAAGGTCACGAATCAGATCCGGCAATTCAGGTTGCTTCTTCATGACATCATCCCCCTCGATTTGTTGAAATCGCGGGTTCCAATTGGATGTCGTCGGGACGTACACTATGCGTGTATTCACGCACCGTGTCTGTCCGTTGCACGAACCTGCCTACACGCTTACGGAGTTAGCTGACGGATTCGGGAGTAGGATCCCTACGTCGAGACACCTCGACGATTCACCCCAATTGATTGGGTCCTCCGCTTCCATTGGAACTCAGCGATAGTATACGTAAAACATTATAACAGAAGGCAGGATTCGTCTACAACCCAAAAACCGGAACCGGCCCCTTGAATCTGCGTCAAGTCTGTGAATTCTCCAACTGTTTGATGAGATCTTTCGGAAGCTGCACCTTCGCAATCTCCTGATTGATGTCGAAGAACTCCGTCTGCGTATCGGTTTCGGCGGCACCCATGCCCCCAACGGATCCGACGGAGATGGTCGACACCTGGCGGAGATTGTGGCTGGTTTGCCCCACGTAGAACGTGTACACCACCGCACCGGCCGGCCCGTGGATTGGCAGCGGCAGCCACGTCGGTTGATACTGCACCATGTCAACCGGAATGACCGCGCGGTAGACGTCGCAGTATTCGTCGTTCACATACGACTTCTGCAGCTGCACCAAGGGGATGTTATGGGACTTGGCCGCGGCAATCACGAACGCAAACGAGACATACGGATTGAGTTGCTTCCACGCGGAGACCTGACTCCACTCCCCGTTGTCGTACGTGTAGGCAGCCTGTCCTTGTTGGTAAAACTTTACGTAGTTGTTCGCTTCCGCAATCCCGAAGTAGGCGGTGTCCGGCACATTCACGCCACCGTACACCGAGTACGTGGTCCGCGTGGAACCCTGCGCAAACGAGGCATCCATTTTGACCATGAACATCTTCGCGGATACGCCCCGCTCTGCACTGGCCAAAATGTCATCCCAAGTCGACAGGTTCACGGAGGTACCGGACTGATCTTCGGGCTGATTGGTGGACGGCTGCACCGCCGGACCACAGGCGCTGAGCAAGCCCATCAATGACAAAGTCGTCAACGTCGTCAGGATGGTGCGCTTACGCAAGGCGGTTCCTCCTTCCGCGCCACTTGATGAGCCATCCAATCACAACACTGGCCGCCAGGAGCGCGCTCGTGATGGGTACCACCGGAATGTCGTGCCGTTTCAAGACGTACAACTGACCGCTCCCGTACGTGCTGGTCACGAGATACGGCGGTTCATCCTGCGAAAATTGGACCGCGTGAACGTTCACCAGGTTGGTTTGGAACACCCGCCAATTCCGTACCAGTTGACCATCACGATACGTATAGGACGAGAGGTAGCGGACGGGTGAATTTCGAAGATAGCTGGGATCGTTGGTGATCAATTCCGGCGTAGCATCTCCGGCAAACCGCACGGACGCTTCAAACCGGAGCGACGTGTTCGGCGCCGTGTACAGGACCTTCCACGCCTGGTCGGGCTCCGCCTGAAGAATTTCTGCCGGCGCGGCATTGACGAAGATGGCGTCGCGCCCGCTGTTGTCCAACGGTCCGATGACAATGTCGCTCGACAGTGGATGCAGCGGATCCCCGCTGAATCGGCTGACGATCCGGTTGTCGTCGAGCGAGACCACTTCCAGCGTGTTCGCTCCCTCCAACAGTACTTCGTGGACATGAGGTGCCGTAAAGGACCCTTCGCCCACGACCGTGTCCGCATTGACCGGAATGGACACCGCACGTCCGTTCCAGGTACCGGTGAGCCGGCCGTTCGCCACCTTCCATCCGGCGGCGTCCTCCGCGACGTGTGCGGTGGACAACAGCGTGTGCCAATCGTTCATTTCCGCTTGATCCGTGGCTTCCGCCAACCCCTGCAGCATCGCAGGACTGTAGCCTGGCTGATTCGCCACGTCCACCATGGAAGACGGCGGCTGCGCCGGAGCCATGTACTGCACCACCCGCCCGTTGTCCAACGTCCAGTAGGCGCGAATGAACGGGAAGAATGGCGCGGTAAACGCGTGTGGATTCACCGCAGACAGGTCTTGCAAAGGCAATTGGGTCAGGTGAAACCGCCCACCCGATTGAACCAACGCCATGAACTCGTAGCGATGGTGCGCGTTGCGCAAAACGTTCTCCAAAGCGTCCGGACTGTCCGTCGCTGTCTGCGCCGTGTTTTGGACCTGCTGTTCGGTCTCCAGGATGTTCTGCAGCGTGACGACGGCGGTGCCGCTGGCGGTCTGGATGGGCTGCAGCGGCAGGGCCGGCAGGTCAGACGACTGCATCAGCACGCGCGCGTGATACGCGATGGAAAAATGCGTCAGGAGCGGCCACTGGTCAAACGGCAGCCACAGGTTTGAGATTGCCAAAATCACAGCGGTCCCCGATAAGTACCGCCAGCGAAGACGCGCAAACACCCACGCCAGCACGCTCAGCCCGACAATCATCACCAGACCGAGGCAGATTTTCGTCAACAGCGGGCGGCTCATCATTTCACTCAAACCGTCGCCGAGCAGGAGGCTGAAGATGGTGAATCCCACCCAGCGGCGCCGCTGCGACGATGGGATGGAAGTCAACCACAGCAAAACGATGGCGGCAATCCCCAAAATGCCAAGCAAAGCAAAGTCTGCAGCCAACGGCCGGATGAGCCACACATTGCAGGCATTGACGAAAACCGCCCAGCACAGGAAGAGAAGCCAGGTTCCAATCCGCTTCCCAATCATTCTTCTCCTCCCTCCCCTTTTGCCGATGTCGCCTTTGTGCGTCCGGCATCCGGTACCGGAGCCGCCACCCAAATGAGGAACAGCGTCGCGTACGTGAAGTAGGCAAACACGTTCGGCGCAAACTCAAACACGTTCTCCATCGAATTGTGAATCAGCATCGCAATCAGACCGGTCGTGCCGCCAATGAGGACGTAGCGGGCCCGGCCAACGGCGGTCTGAATGGCCCTCCGAAACAAATCGCGAATCAGCGCGATGTGCATCGCCACAAACAGCGTCAGGCCCACAATGCCCATTTCGGCCATGATTTTTGCGTAATAGTTGTCGGAATACAATGATCCGTACGATTGAGAAGCAATGGCGCCGCCGAATCGGCCGGTCCCAATGCCGAACAGCGGATTGGTCCCCATCTTGTCAAACGCCGTGACCCATCGATAGATGCGCCCGCTCTGTGAGGACTTGATCCAATACACCGGTGACAGCAGATCGCTGATTCGGTGATGAATGGGCGGCAGAAAATAGACGACGGCCACAAATACGATGAGCGCAATCAACAATCGACGTTCAAACAACACAGCCATCAGAAACACGGCGAGCGCAAGCGCCACCCACGCCGCGCGGGTGAACGTCAGGAGCATCGTGAGCCCGCAGATGAGCACGCCGGCGCCGTAAATCCACTTCCGAATTCGATGGGTCTCATACAACGCCATACCCGCCAACAGCGGCGTCATCAAAGCCATGTACGAAGCCAGCTCGTTCGGACTTTGCAGCACGCTGTACACACGGGAGCGAACCGTTTCTCCAACGTCCGTCCACCCGCGTTGAATGGGTGCCTTCGTTATGTACTGGTAGATGCCGTGAAGGCCAATCAGGATGGCCAGAATGGCTCCGGCATGCAGCAGGCGCGGCACATCTTCCGGCGCCACCAAAAACGGAATGAGAAAGGCATACAACATGTAATACACGTCCATTTTCAGTCCGTTCACCGAGACGCCCAGGCTGGCTAGCCCCGCGAACATGACGGCCAATCCCAACAATAAGAACCAGCCGGCGAACCTGTGCCACAGCAACCAGCGCGGCCTGTACCCGCTGATATACCGAACGCCGGCCAAGGCAGCCATCACCACCAGCAGCAGCTTGTCCCAAATGGACCCAAGCAAACTCAGTCCCGGCACGTGGCGCAATGTGTAGTCAATCACAGGAAATGCGATGACCGCGTACATGCTCCAACGCGCCAACCTCGACTGCGTCAGGCCAATCGGCCCAATCTCCGCATTCACTTCCACCATTTTCGTTTGTTCCGCCAAATGCTTCACTCCAGTCCCAAAACTGCCACACATTATAGCACACCCAGATGAGCGTTCCCTGTGAACGCCGCACTCAGATCAAATCGCGCGGTGCAGTTGAAACACCGGACGCAAGTCGCCAACGATGGTCCCCTGGTGGTTTTTCAGCACCGGGTGATGGAACGCTGATAATGTGGCCAAATCCGTCTCGGACAGAACGCCGATTTGGCGCAGCGCTTCAACCACCGCCGGGTACGACGCCCTCGGATGACCGTCCGCCACCTTCAAGGCGAGGCCGAGGCCCAATTCCGGCAATCCCACACAGTACACGCCTTCCGCGCCGAGTTTTCCGATGATCCGCCCCGCGCCCGCCTGCATCAGCACCGTGCAGAATCGATCCGTTCCCCCCACCATCTCCGGATGGGTCGTCATCGCTCGGGAAATTCTTTGGAGAGCGCTCTGCCGCGGTTCCGGTTCGCCGGACGGATCGGCCAGTTTGGCGTACGCCAATGCCATACGCGCAAGCGGCAATGCAAACACCGGCACGCCGCAACCGTCCGTGCCCAACGCGATGTCCGGCGGCGCCACTTCCGTCAACTCGCTCACCGCGCGGAGAATCAGCGTCTGCACGGGATGACCCGACATCGAATACCGTTCGAGGTCCGCCTTGAGGTGCGCTGCCAAGACCAGCATCGCAGCGTGTTTGCCCGAACAGTTGTTATGCGCCGCCGTGAGGGGTTCACCACACTGCAGGAGCGATTCGTACGCCGCGCTGGAGTAGGGCGGATGGACGCCGCACCGAAGGGCCTCCACCCCCAGTCCGACGCGCTGAAGCAGGGCGAGCACTTTTTCCACATGCATTGGTTCACCGCTGTGCGACGCACAGGCCAAAGCCAGTTCCTCATCCGACATCGCGGCCGCGTCCGCCGCTCCGCTTTCAATGAGAGGGACGACCTGCCAAGGTTTTGCGGCAGAACGGGCGAATGTGACGAGATGCGGATCACCCAAGTACCACATCAACCGGCCGCTCCGATGCACGACCGCGATATCGCCCTCGTGCACGCTCTCCACCATTTCGCCGCGGCGCACTTCCACGATTCGTTCGCTCAACGCAATCCCTTCATTCTCTCCATTTTTCGCTGCTTGCGCATGGCATACCGCGCAGGTGCTGTATCATAATGCCACTTCTCCTCGTCTGTTTCCGGAAGCACCGGTGGTACGGGCGCCGGTTTGCCGTCCGGACCGAGGGCAACAAACGTTAAATAGGATGTGGCCGTCAGATTTCGTTCACCGGTCATCAAGTTTTCTGATTCCACTTTCACGTACACTTCCATGGACGTGTGGTGCGTCCAGGTTACGAACGCTTCGAGGCAGAGCGCTTCTCCAATGGTCACCGGACGCAGAAAATCGAGGCTGTCGCTGGACGCAGTCACCACAGGCATGCGGGCATGGCGCATGGATGTGATGCTTGCAATCTTGTCAATGTAGGCCATGACGTTTCCGCCGAAGATGGTTCCGTGGTTGTTTGCATCCGGCGGAAGCACCAAGTCGGTCATGATGGTCCGCGACAGACGCGCCGGCTTGGCCTGTGCTGTTGTTCCCTCCATTAACGCTGTTCTCCCTCCCAAAATCATTGGTCGCAGATGGATGGACGTACCTGCGCCACGTGCCGTACACATCCGATAGGATACCACAAGTCCCACGAAAGCCACGAAACAAAGAGCTCGTCCCATCGGCCGCAGCGTGCGGATGGTGGACGGCTCTACAATGCCTTCAGTCGTCGGATTTCGGCGGCGATTTGATGTGTTGGGGAAGCCGTTGCCATTGCAACAGTTTCCCGGAGGGGCTGAACGCCCACTCGCGTCGGCCGGTGTCCTTGTACATGCCGAAATGCAGATGAGGTGGAAATTTGCCGCTCGTTCCAGGCGGTCCATACCCGGTGCTGCCCACGTAACCAATCACTTCTCCGGGCTCCACCAGATCCCCTCGCTTTAATGGTTTGGCATATGCCGACAGGTGCGCGTAGTAGTAATACACGTTATTGACGTCGCGAATGCCAATTCGCCATCCTCCGAACCGATTCCAGCCCATCAGTTCCACATACCCATGCGCGCAGGCCAGAACTGGTGTGCCATAGTCCGCGAAGATGTCTACACCTTCGTGAATGCGGCGCCCACCGTAACTGCGCCCTGCGCCGAACGTATGTTTGACGGTATAATTGTACTTTTTGGCGATGGGAAAACAGTTTCCCGCTGGATTCAGCCCATACCGTGCAAAGATTTTGTGGAATTCAAAGATCCGTTCCACCGCCACCGCATCCCGAAACAGCTCCCACACGGCGGTCCCGAGGTCGTCCTCGCCTGACTGCTCGTCCAGCCATTCTGCCAAGGCGGAGATTCTATCATTCGGATCCCAGGGCAGTGCCAATCCATCGTGGTTCGCGTCCACTCCCACTCCGTGAAACAACCGAATGGTGTACGGATTGAGATCGGAAAGAATGGGATTCCCAATCCCCGACCACATCGCATCCTCAAACGCAAACCCGTATTGTGGATGCAGCGCTTTATCCTGTTTCGACTTGGTCAATTCACTGTATCTATCCACCGCAGCCAACAGTGTCCACGGGATGTCATACCTGTGCGCGACCTGCACGTAGATGGGCTTGAGATGGGTCTGTCGTTCACCCGCAGCCGCAGTCAAAACCGAATTCCACATCACGAACAGCCAAGACACGGCAGCCATGATCCGCATCGGTCGTTTCGTCACATTCATCCACCCCAGGGTCAGGTTCTGTTGTTACCCTTCCCTCGCCGCGCGGTCCTATGCGACGCCCCGTATTCTGCAACCTGGTAACGCAAAGAGGCAGCTTGGAAAGCTGCCTCCACAGGACATCCTCTTCACCGGCTGCGAATCAAGCGTTGCCGGCTCTTTTTCCAGATGGACACATGTCCATGTTGAATCCACAAATCCAGCGGACACAAGTCGTGATCGACCTCGGCTGCCACCCTCCTTGCCTCCGAATAGGTTTCAAACGGCCCTTCCTGAAACGCACACACGTCATCCACCAGGTAGTAGAAAGTCCAGAAACGCCCTGGCCGCAACGAACCACCGAAGCGCCGAACCAGATTGGGGAATGCCCCGGTCACAGGCACCTCACCATACAGGTATGACATCTCGCTCCTGTCTCATTCCCTCGGAACGCGGAATCGGCGAGTCGTGGAGAGGCACCCTGTGCGCCCGAAACGCACCTGAGTTTCCGATGGCCGCATGATATCATGACAGCAGGCGGTACCCGTCGTACACCAAAGGGAGGTTGGTTGGTGTTGGTTACAGAAATTGAAATTTTGGTGCGCAGCACGGAAATTGACGTGAATGGACACGTCAACAACGCGAAATATCTCGAATATCTCGAATGGGGCCGGGAGGATTGGTATGAGCAGCTCGGCCTGGATTACGAAACCCTCAAACGGTTGGGAATTGTGACCGTGGTGGCGCGGGTGACGGCCAACTACCGCAGGGAAGCTGTGCAAAATGACCGACTGCGCATCCGCACCCGCCTGTCCCACGTGGGGAATACGAGCTTCCGAATGGAGCAGGTCATCGTCAACCAGCGCGATGAAGCGGTGCTGGACGCGGAATTCGTGATTGTCACCATCCGTCCGGACACCCACGAATCGGTCCGCGTCCCTGAAGAAATTCGTCGACATCTCGACACTTGATTACGCATCGTGCAGCGAGGCACCGGTTTCTCGGAACGGTATGGCCGACAGCGTCGACCAATCTTCCGCATAACCGAGCCTCCGTAAGGTCGTCTGATATTCCGCCGGCAGCGGGGCCGTATACACCGTCCCATCAGGAAACTTCAGCCATCCTGCGTGAAGCCACTGATGGGCCGCCCCGGTTTGGGCACCGCCACCGCCGTATTTCACATCACTCCACAGCGGATGCCCAATGTGCGCGAAGTGGGCTCGAATTTGATGGGTGCGCCCGGTGACGAGCTCAATTCGAACCAGGCTGGTTCGCCCGTTCGAAGCCAATCGCTGGAACAACGTCACTGCGGGTTTTCCATTCGCATGCACCACGGTGCGGTTTGTCTCCCGATCTCGGACCAGCGGCGCCTCAATCTTACCGTGCTCGGACACGGTGCCGCGAACAATGGCCAGGTAATACTTCCGGATTTGGTGATCCCGAAATTGGGCGGCGAGTCGCTGCGTCGCCGCGTGGGTCTTTCCAAATACAACTAACCCGCTCGTATTCCTGTCCAACCGGTTCACCGGACTCGGCGTGAACCGCGTGCTGTGCAACGCGCCTTCATCGTACAGATACGCCAATACCTGATTCGTCAACGTCTCTTTGTGCTCTCCGGCAGCTCCGTGAGTCAACACACCGATGGGCTTGCTCACAATGAGCGTGTCCTCATCCTCGTACACCACGCAGATATCCCGTGAAACGCCGTGAAATTTCTTCGGAGCGCGGCTTACCACCTGAAAATCGTCCTCCGCCATGTACAGCCTCACCACATCGCCCATCACCAGCACGTCATCCGCCTTGGCGCGTTTCCCGTTCCGCTTCACGCGGCCTGTGCGGATCATCTTGTATATCCCGGACAGCGGAACGCCGGGCAGCAACTGCCGAACGTACCGCTGTACCTTTTTCCCGGCTTCGCCGGCACCAATCCTGAATTCGAGCACACTGTTTCCTCCCGTTCAACCACGTCGACACTCGTTCACACCCGCGTTGGGCGAGAACCGATTGTCTGCCTGTTCACCGTAGCACAGAATGAGCGCAAACAAAAGTTGGGGAACGACATGCTGCCGCGGATTAAAGACGGGCTCCTCATCGCGTGCCAAACACAAAGAGCCCAACAGGTGATGACCTGTTGGGCTCATGTTCCTTCGCCTGGCAGCGTCCTACGTTCCCAGGGGCTCCCGCCCCAAGTATCCTCGGCGCTGGAGGTCTTAACGGTCGTGTTCGGGATGGGTACGCGTGTTTCCCCTCCGCTATCGCCACCAGACCCGGTTCGTGGGTGTCTGCTCACTCCTGCGCTCAAGCGAGCCGTTCGCAGACACCCCGCGAACCTCTATGTGTATCGTGATTGCCTGGGCTTCTGCTTTGCATTCCGCCCTGCGCTCACGCTACATCCCTTCTCCAAGGTACCCTGTACCTTGTAAACTAAACAGCGAATGCT
>NZ_AUCA01000012.1 GCF_000429525.1 Alicyclobacillus contaminans DSM 17975
TCACCCGTCCGCCGCTGACTTCCAGGAGCAAGCTCCCTTCCGTCCGCTCGACTTGCATGTATTAGGCACGCCGCCAGCGTTCGTCCTGAGCCAGGATCAAACTCTCAAAAAAGTTGACTCGCTCAAAACAACACTTGCGTGTTGATTCACTCTCTGTGCGTGTTTAGTTTTCAAGGAACCACTCAAAACAGCTCGAACACCTTACCACACAACTCATGTACTTGTCAAGTGTTGGGGTGATGTTCTCACCGTTTGCCGCGCCGTCATCGGAGCGACAATGTGTAATATACCACCCTGTCACGTGCGGATCAACAGGAAATTTCATCCTATCACTTATGCCTCAGGATACTCACACGTCCTTCCACAGAGACGATGAACACAAAACGAGCCTGCGCGATGAAACCGACGTGTCCATCCTGCGCAGGCCGATGCAAATCTCTGTATGATCTGTATGACATGATCCACGTTCAGGCCAACCGCTCATTCCAGCGCCGCTTGCGTTTGGGAAATGTCCATTCGCTCACGGCAATTCCCGCGAGAATCAAAATGACGCCAATCCAGCGCAGCAAAGATACGGATTCCCCAAGCACAAGCCAAGCCACGAACACCGCCACAGGCAGCTCTATCGAGCCAAGTACCCCCGCCATCCGACCGCCGGTATGGGGAATGGCAATCAACATCAGGCTGAGCGGGATGACCTGGCTGAACAGGCCGGAGACGAGGGCCCACCCCCACAGATGGTGCCAAAGCCCGGGCACCAGAAGACAGGTGGGCGGGAACGCGACAAAGATGGCCGCCATCGCGATGGTCCCGGTGAGGGCGGATCGAATCGTTGGGCTCACAGCGTCCTCGGCATAACCGGACATGTACAGCGTCACCGCATAACAAAAGCCGGAGGTGAGCCCCAACGCGACGGACCAGGGCGAGAAGTGCCCCAGGGCCTGCTCAAACAGGCCAACGGCCAACACGGTCCCGGCGAGTACGAGCATCAGCCCGATCCATTTTTGCAGAGACGGCCACCGCCGCGTGACCGCGATGTCAATCACCACCACCATCCACGCGAACTGAAACAGCAGCACAATCGCCAACGATGCCGGCAGATGGGTGAGCGCCAAATAATACGTGTAGCTCGTTCCTGCCGACGATACCCCCGTGGTGGCGAGAACGAGCCACTGACGGCGCGTGCGCGGAAACGCCCGACGCCCGCGCTTCAACAGGGCAATCAGCCAAAGCACCACCACGCCCACCACGTACTGTGCATCCGTGGCCTGCTGCACGGAGAACCCCGCTTCGTAGCCGGTTTTCATAATGGATGACACAAAGCCAAAGCTGCTCCCCGCCAACAATACCAGCGTCGCATACCACCAAACTCCGCGCACAGCGAGACCTCCCCAAGAAAAAGACCGGACAGAGGTCCGGTCACCATGTTTGACATGCTGTACATCCGACGGTACATGACTCCGGGCGCGCTGGCCGAATGCTAATCCGCTGCATCCAAGTGCAGCGCAATATCGCGCCGCAGATACTTCCCGTCAAAGTATATCGCGTCGGCCGCTTCATACGCAATCTTCCGAGCCAGCGCAAACGATCGGGCCACTCCAGTGCACACCAACACCCGCCCTCCGGCCGTTTGCAGGACGCCGTCGACCTCGCGGGATCCAGCGTGATACACGAGCGCCAAGCCGCCCGCGCCCGCCTGCGTCAGCCCATCGGCCGGCCACACAATGGCCTGCCCCGTCTGCGGCGCGTCGGGATAACCGGGCGCAGCCAACACCACGCAGATGGCCTTCTCCTCCCGCCACCGCACTGCGACGTTCGCCAGTTGGTCTTCGGTCACAGCCCATAGGATATCCAACAGATCGCTCGCGAGCAGGGGGAGGACCACTTCGGTCTCCGGATCGCCAAAGCGACAATTGAACTCAATCACATACGGCCCATCGGCGGTGACCATGAGACCCGCGTACAGAACGCCTCGATAGACAATCCCCCGCCGCTTCAGCGCCGCCAGCAACGGTTGCACAATCGTGTTCGTCACTCGCTCCACAAACGCCGGGTGATGAAGTTCCGGCACAGGCGCAAAGGCTCCCATGCCGCCCGTGTTGCCGCCGGTGTCCCCTTCCCCGACGCGCTTGTAGTCCCGCGCCGGGAGCATGGGCGCCACGGTCTCGTGATCCACGAAATACATCATGGATACCTCTTCGCCAACCAGACACTGTTCAATGACCACCGTTTGGCCGGACGCGCCAAAGCGGCCCTGGAGCATCATGTCATCCACAGCTGCACAGGCCTCGGCCACGGTTTGCGCCACCACCACGCCCTTGCCCGCAGCCAGCCCGTCCGCCTTCACCACAATCGGGGCCCCCTGCTGCTGGATGTACGCCTTCGCCGCCGCCGCATCGGTGAACGTTTGGTGCGATGCCGTCGGAACGCCAGCCTCGGCCATCACCGCTTTGGCGAACGCTTTCGACGCCTCGAGCTGTGCTGCGGCTTGGGTTGGTCCAAAGACGCGAATGCCCGCCGCCTGACAGGCGTCTACCATCCCCCGGGCCAGCGGCAACTCCGGTCCCACAACCACCAGGTCCGCCGCGATGTCGCGCGCCGCCTGGACGAGTCCAACGACATCGTCTACTGCCACCGGCAGGCACGTGGTCTCAGCAGCCATCCCCGCGTTGCCCGGGGCCGCAAACAGCACGGGACGCCGTTGACTCTGCGCCAACGTCCGGAGCACGGCGTGTTCGCGCGCGCCGCTGCCCACCACCAACACCCGCGGATTGTCCGGTATCCGCATCTCGTCTCCTCCCATTCTCAATGCAGGAAGTGTCTCCGGTGCGTGAACACCATGGCGATGCCGTGCTCGTTGCAGGCCGCAATGCTGTCCTTGTCCTTGATGGATCCGCCCGGTTGGATGATGGCTCGAACACCGGCTGCCGCTGCGGCATCGACCGTGTCGCGCATCGGGAAAAACGCGTCCGACGCCAGCACCGCCTCAGCCGCACGGTCACCGGCCTGAGCAATGGCAATCTGCGCCGCGCCGACGCGGTTCATCTGCCCTGCGCCAACACCGAGCGTCTGATCTTTGGTGGCGAGCACAATGGCGTTTGATTTCACGTGTTTCACGATGCGCCACCCAAACCGCAGCGCCTCCCACTCGTCCGCCGTTGGTTCGCGTTCGGTCACCACTTCGAAGCCCGGAGTGTTCTCCACATCAACCTGTTGCACCAACACGCCGCCAGAGACCCGCCGGTACAGCAAATCGTCCCGTTGCCACAGCGGCGCCTTCATATCCACTTCCAGCAGGCGCACGTTCTTCTTTTGCGCAAAGGCGGCCAACGCACCCTCGGTGAATCCCGGCGCGATGACGATTTCCAAGAACAGCGTGGTCAATCGTTTCGCCAACACTTCGTCCACCGTCCGATTGACCGCGATGATGCCTCCGAAAATCGAAACCGGATCTGCCTCGTACGCCTTTTCAAACGCCGCCAGGGCCGTCTCTCCCAAGCCGACGCCGCACGGATTCATGTGCTTCACGGCCACCACGGCGGCGCGTTCGAGATCATCCAGTGACCGAACGATGTTCAGCGCAGCATCGGCGTCCTGGATGTTGTTGTACGACAGCTCCTTGCCCTGCCATTGCTTCGCGCCGGCAATGCTGGCGGGCGACGGCTGCGCCTCGGCGTAAAAGTACGCCGCCTGGTGTGGATTTTCTCCATAGCGCAGGGCCTGCTTGGGGACAAAGGAGACCACAAACGGATTGGGCCACCGGAGGGAGGCATCCGCGGCCTCGGTCTCGGCGCTCTCCGACAAACCACCGAGATACTGAGCGATGGTGGCGTCGTACAACGCGGTGGCCGCAAACACTTTGCGCGCCAGCAAACGGCGCTGCTCCAGCGGAATCTCCTCTCCGGCCGCCAGGGCCCGTCCAATCCAGCCGTAGTCGGCGGGATCAATCACCGGCAGGCAATAACGGTGGTTTTTCGCCGCCGACCGAAGCATGGAGGGACCGCCAATATCTATCATTTCTATCGCTTCCGTCGGAGTGACCCCAGGCTTTGCAATCGTCTCCGCAAAGGGATACAGATTCACCACCACAACGTCGATGGCGGCGATTCCGTGCGTTTGCATGCTGTCCACATGCGCCGGGTCGTCGCGCAGGCTGAGAATGCCGCCGTGCACCTTGGGATGCAGGGTCTTCACGCGGCCGTTCATCATCTCCGGAAAACCGGTGTAGTCGCTGACCTCGGTCACCGGCAGCCCCGCTTGTTGTAAGTGCGTGGCGGTTCCTCCGGTCGACAGAATGCCGTACCCCGCTTTCACCAACTGTTCGCAAAACGGTATGATTCCCTGTTTGTCATATACGCTCACCAGCGCCCATTTCGCTGTGTGCAATCCATACATCCCCCTCAAACACGCCGGAGGCGCTTTATGTTTCCTAAATTTTGTCCGCAGCCGGTTCCATCCGCGCCAACATTGGCCTCCCGGACAACCAGCGGTTCACCACATCCGTCACCGTCGCCGGATACAACACGTGCTCCACCGCGTGGATGCGCTCCAGAAGTTCCGCCTCGGTCATACCGGAATCCACAGGCACCGACTGCTGCGCCACGATGGGGCCCGTATCCATCCCTTCGTCCACCAGGTGCACCGTCACCCCGGTCACCGCCACACCGGCCGCCAGCGTGTCCCGCACGGCGGTCCGCCCCGGAAATGCCGGCAACAACGACGGGTGAATGTTCAAAATTCGCTCCGGATAGGCGTGCAGCAGAGTGGGGCCAATCAATCGCATGTAGCCTGCCAACACCAGCCAATCCACTCTGGATTTCTGCAGCGCTGTCAGAACGGCTTGTTCGTACGCCGCTTTGTCGGGATACGTCTTGACGTCCACGGCGAACGTCGGCACCCCCGCAGCGCGCGCGCGCTCCAGCGCCGTGCATGCGGGTTTGTCCGATACCACCAACACAATTTCAGCGGGCCAATCGGAGTGGGCCCGCTCATAGTCGAGCAGCGCCTGAAGGTTCGATCCGGATCCGCTCGCGAAAACCGCCAACCGACAGCGTTTCTTCTCCGTTCCGAGCACGTTCACGCCTCCCACTGCACGGACGGACTGCCCGAGATGATGCGCCCAATGCGGTGGGCCGCCTGCCCCGCTTGCGCCAACGCGTCAAGCGTGGCGTCGGCCGCGTTCGCCGCAACCACGAGGACGTAGCCGATGCCCAGATTCCAGACGGCCGCCGCCTCGGTGAACGGCAGCCCGCTCTGTTGCATCAGCCAATCGAACACCGCCGGCCGGGGCCAGGCGTCCGCCTGGAGCACGGCTGCCACGCCGTCCGGCAGGCATCGCGGTAGATTTTCCGGCAACCCGCCGCCCGTGATGTGCGCCATCCCCTTGATGACAACGCCCACGCTGCGGACGGCCTGAACCGCCGATACATAGATGGCGGTTGGCCGGAGCAGTTCGTCGGCCACGGTGCCGCGCCAACCGGGCAGGGAATCATTCCAGTCCACGCCCGCTTCCGCCAGCAGCTTGCGCACCAGTGAATATCCGTTCGAATGTACACCATTGCTCTCGAGCCCAATCACCACATCTCCGGGGACAATGGCGCGCCCATCCACCAGATCCGGACGGTTGACCACACCGATGGCCGTCCCCGCGAGATCGTACTGGCCAACCTGGTACAGGTCGGACATTTCTGCCGTTTCGCCGCCAATCAACGCGCACCCGGCCTGTTTGCACCCTTCCGCCACCCCCGCCACCACGGCGGCGGCCACGTCCACATCCAGCCGCTGCACGGCCAGGTAGTCGAGAAAGAACAGGGGTTCCGCACCGCTGGTGAGAATGTCGTTGACCGACATGGCGACACAATCCACGCCCACCGTGTCATGCCGCCCGGTGGCGAATGCGATGTGCAATTTGGTGCCGACACCGTCCGTTCCGGATACGAGCACCGGTTCGGGATACTTTTGCAAATTCAGCAAAAAACCGCCGGAAAAACCGCCAATGCCCCCGAGCACCTCGGGGCGTCGCGTGGCACGAGCCAGCCCCGCGTACCGCTTGGCGGCCGCATTGCCCCGGTCAATGTCCACGCCGGCAGCCTGATACGCCTGCTTGCCGTTCACCCCGTCACCTCCTGCACCCGCACTTCATTGTACAACTTGTCGGTATCATACACTTCCGTCGGATATTGTCCCGTGAAGCACGCGTTGCAGAACGGATACCGCTCTCCCTCGCCGAAGCCAAAGGCGCTCATCATCTCCTCCACCGTCAGGTAGGCCAGCGAATCCGCGCCGATTTCCGCGCAGATTTCATCCACGCTGTGGGTGGCAGCAATCAGCTGTCCCTTGGACGACGTGTCGATTCCATAATGGCAGGCGTGTCGATACGGCGGACTCGAGATGCGCACGTGCACCTCGACCGCGCCGGCATCCCGCAGCAATGTGACGATGCGCCGACTCGTGGTGCCGCGGACAATCGAATCGTCAATGAGGATGACACGTTGTCCTTCCACCACGCTGCGCACCGCGTTCAGTTTCAACTGGACGCCCGCCTGACGCAGCGCTTCCGACGGTTGGATGAACGTTCGCGCCACATACTTGTTTTTCACCAGGCCCATTTCCAGTGGAATTCCGCTCTGCTCCGCGTACCCGGACGCGGCGGAAATACTGGAATCCGGAACGCCAATGACGATGTCACCCTGGGCCGGGTGGTGCTTGGCCAGTATGCGGCCCAGTTGCTTGCGCACCGCGTGCACGTTCCATCCGTCGATATCGCTGTCCGGACGAGCGAAGTAGATGTGCTCGAAGGTGCACATGGCCCGCTTCGTCACGCTTGCCGGCGGATACGAGGCGATGCCGGACGCGTTCAGCACAATCCGCTCCCCCGGTTCGATATCGCGCACGAACGTCGCGCCGATGGTCTCAAAGGCACAGGACTCGGACGCCAGCACGTACGCCTGGCCGAGGCGGCCCAGCGCCAGCGGGCGCAATCCGAACGGATCGCGCGCAGCAATCACCTGATGGTCCGACAGGAAGAGGTACGCGTAGCCGCCTTTGATCATGCGCAGACTGTCCTGCACGTTTTCCAACAGCGTCGGATACCCTGCGCGGGCAATCAGGTGGGCAATCACCTCCGAATCGCTGGTGGACTGAAACAGGCTTCCCTGCCGCTCGAGCAAGACGCGCAGGGCGTTGGCGTTCACCAGGTTCCCATTGTGCGCCACCGCCAGGTTCCCGTGATGAGTGGAGAACGTTAACGGCTGCGCATTCTGCAGGGTATTGCTGCCGGCCGTGGAATAGCGGACGTGGCCGATGGCCGCGTGGCCGCGCAACTGTTCGAGGACGCGTGTGTCAAACACGTCGTTCAGCAGCCCGAGTCCGCGATGGCTGTACATCTTTTCTCCGTCGACTGTGGCAATCCCGGCGGCCTCCTGGCCCCGGTGCTGCAGCGCAATCAGGGCGTAGTAGGTCAGTTCCGCCGCGCGCTCGTGGCCGAAAATCGCGAAGACGCCGCATTCCTCCGTCGGTTTATCCTCCATCTCCCGCTGTTCTACCGCCAGTTCTCGCAGTGGCATGAGTAGGCTCCTCTCCCGCATTTCATCTTACGCCCCCGGCGTGACTGGCACCTGCATGCGGTTGGGCAGGGCGTCCTGATACACCTGAGCCAGTTCCGCCACAGGGACGTTCACCCAATCCTCACACGTGGTGCGCACCACCAATCGACTTCCACCCGTCCAACCGATTTGACGCGCTGGTACGCCCGCTTCGGCCGCCGCGGCCAGAACCTCGGCCACATCGGTCGGACGCACCTCCAGGCAAATTCGGCTTGGCGCCTCGGAAAACAGCCAACCCGCCGCCCGCAGCGACGCCTGTGACGCGGAGAGATCCGCCGCGCCTGCAGGCGCTTCGACCACCACACCCATGCCGCCGCCGATGCACAGCTCCGCCAGCGTGACGGCGAGCCCGCCGTCGCTCACATCGTGCGCCGACACCACGCGGCCCTCCCGAATGAGTCGGTGCACCAGGTTCTGCAGATTCACTTCTGCCGCCAGGTCGAACGCCGGCGCGTCTCCCGCAGGCTGGCCGGCGAGCGTCTTCCAATAGAGGCTGCCATCCAAGCTGTCGTCTTCCACGCCGAGCAGCACCACCGCATGATCCGCCTGTTGGAACGCGTTGGGCGTCACATACCGCTCGTCCTCAATCACGCCAACCATGCCAATCACCGGCGTGGGGTGGATGTCCGCGCTGCGGCTCTCGTTATAGAAGCTCACGTTACCGCTGACGACCGGTGTGTTCAAAGCCAGGCAAGCCTCGCTCATGCCCGCCGTCGCCTCGGCGAACTGGTACATAATCTCCGGTTTCTCCGGATTTCCAAAGTTGAGGCAGTTGGTGATGGCCAACGGCTGGCCGCCCGCGCAGACAATGTTGCGCGCCGCTTCCGCCACCGCCATCGCCCCGCCTTTGCGCGGATTCAGGTACACGTAGCGGCCGTTGCCGTCGCAGCAGAGCGCGAGCAACCGGTTGGTGCCCGGCACGCGCAGCACCGCGGCGTCGCCGCCCGGTCCAACGCGCGTGGCCGCTTTCACCGTCGTATCGTACTGGCGGTAAATCCAACGTTTGTCCGCCACCGACGGATGGCCAAGCAGTTCTCGCAGCGCTGTCTCCGGCGCCGGGAACGTCTCCGGCAGTGCCACCTCCCGCCCCGGCAGCGCCGCAGGCGCCGCCACCGGCCGGTCGTACACAGGCGCTTCGTCCACCAGCAAGGATACCGGTACATCTGCCACGCACTCGCCCCGAAACCAGAGCCGGAGGCGGCCGTCGTCCGTCACGCGACCGATGTTGGCAATCGGCAGACCCCACTTGGCAAAGATGGCCTCAGCCACCGCTTCCTTGCCCCGTTCCATCACCACCAGCATCCGTTCCTGGGACTCGGAGAGCATCATTTCATACGGGGTCATGCCGTCCTCGCGCACCGGCACCGCGTCCAAATAGAGCTCAATGCCGCCGTCGGCCCGGCTCGCCATTTCCGCGGACGACGACGTCAATCCGGCGGCTCCCATGTCCTGGATGCCAACCACCGCGCCTGTCGCAATCAACTCGAGGCACGCTTCCATGAGGAGTTTGCCGAAGAACGGATCGCCCACCTGCACCGCCGAACGCTCTTTCTCATGCGGATCTTCCGCGGAGGCGAAAGTGGCTCCGTGAATCCCGTCGCGCCCCGTTCTCGCACCGACCACAAACACCGGATTGCCGACGCCGGACGCCGTGCCGCGAACCATGCCATCGGCCGGAAGCACCCCGACACACATCGCGTTGACCAGCGGATTGTCCCGGTAGACCTCGTCGAACACCGCTTCCCCCGCCACCGTTGGAATGCCCACGCAGTTGCCGTAGCCGCCGATGCCCGCCACCACGTTGGCGAACAGGTAGCGCGTGTGGGCCTCGTCCAACGTGCCAAACCTGAGACTGTTGAGGAACGCGATGGGCCGCGCGCCCATGGTGAAGATGTCGCGCAGAATGCCGCCCACCCCCGTTGCCGCTCCCTGATACGGTTCAATGGCCGAGGGGTGGTTGTGGCTTTCCATCTTGAACGCAATGCCAATGCCATCGCCGAAGTCGACGACGCCCGCATTTTCCCCCGGTCCCTGCAATACCTGCGGACCGTTGGTTGGAAACCGCTTCAGGTAACGCCGCGAGCTCTTGTAGCTGCAGTGTTCGGACCAGAGCACACTGAACAGCCCCGTCTCGACCCAGTTCGGCAGCCGTCCCAACTGCGCCACAATGCAGTCGTACTCCGCATCGGTCAGTCCCATGCCGCGATACAGCCGCTCGTTTCGAATTTGCTCTGCTTTCGGCTCAACCAACGTGGATTGCCTCCTTTGCACAGCGGCGCATCGACGCAAACAGCGCGCGCCCATCCGCAGATCCCATCCAGTCCGCCACCGCCCGCTCCGGATGGGGCATCATGCCAAGCACATTGCCCCGTTCGTTGAGAATGCCGGCGATGTCGAGCGCGCTGCCATTCGGATTGCGCCGGTACGTGAACACAATTCGCCGCTCTCGCTCCAGCGTCCTAAGCGTTTCCTCATCTGCCACGTACCGGCCCTCGCCGTGGGCAATCGGAATCTTCACCGTCTGTCCCTCGGTATACGCCGCGGTGAAGGGCGTATTCACGTTGTGCACTGTCAAATCCACCAGTTCACAGCGAAACTGCAGGTGGTCGTTCCGCAACAGCGCGCCCGGCAGCAATCCCGACTCGGTCAACACCTGGAAGCCGTTGCAAATGCCAATCACCAGCTTCCCTTCCGCCGCCGCCTCGCGGACGCCCTGCATCACAGGCGAGAAGCGGGCAATGGCTCCGCAGCGCAGATAGTCTCCGTAGGAAAATCCCCCCGGCAGGATGATGGCGTCGTACAAGCTCAAATCCCGTTCTTGGTGCCAGACTTTGTGCACCTCGTCGCCGAACGACTGAACCGCCTGCACCGCGTCGTCGTCGCAGTTCGATCCCGGAAAGACCACGACCGCCCACTTCATCGCGCCGCCTCCGCCACTGCGGCCGCTTCGGCCAGCGTGAATTCGTACGTCTCTATGACCAGATTGCAGAGCACGTCCCGGCAGATAGCGTCCACCTGGGCACGCGCCGCCGCCTCGTCCGGCGCTTCAATATGAAAAGCGACCGTCTTGCCCATCCGCAGATTCGACACACCGGTGTGGCCCAACGTCATCAGCGCCTGCTCCACCGCATTCCCCTGCGGATCGAACACGCTGGGTTTCAGCGACACCTTGACTTCCACCGTCCACAGGCTCATGCCCGCACCTCCTCGTTCATCCGCCGCCACATCTCCTGGTACGCTTCCTCCACGCCGCCGAGGTCCCGGCGAAAGCGATCTTTGTCCAATTTTTCGTTCGTCGCCGCATCCCAGAAACGACAGGTGTCCGGAGAGATTTCGTCCGCCAACACCATCTTGCCGTCCGCCGTCCGGCCGAACTCCAGTTTGAAGTCCACGAGGATGATGCCGCGCTTTCGGAAATATTCGGACAGCACACGGTTGATGGTCAGCGCCATCTGCCGCAATACCGCCACATCCCCGGCTGTGGCCCAGCCCAGCACCGTGATGTGGTCTTCGGTGACGAGCGGATCGCCAAGGGCATCGTTTTTGTAGTAGAACTCGACAATGGGACGCTGGAGCGGCGTGCCTTCCTCAACGCCCAGCCGTTTTGCCATACTGCCCGCCGCCAGGTTGCGCACCACCACTTCCAGCGGAATGATGGTCACCGCTTCGACCAGCGTTTCAGTTTCCGACAGCTCTTCGATGAAATGCGTGGGCACCCCTGCCGATTCCAGAATCCGGAAGAGACGATTGCTCATGCGGTTATTGATGCTGCCTTTCCCGTGAATCTGCCCCCGCTTCTGACCGTTGAACGCGGTGGCATCGTCTTTATACTGCACGATGTACTGCGCCGCGTTCCCCGTGGCAAACACTTTTTTTGCCTTGCCCTCGTAGAGAAGCGCCTGTTTGTCCATTTCGGGTCACCCCATTTGGAAATTCGGCGACGTCTGCGGACGCCTCCGTGCACTCACCTCACCTCCAGTGTACGGGTGATTCAAGAGTGGGTCAATGAAAATCACGAACTTTTTTATGGATATATTGTGTAACGTTCGGGAATAGCCTTTGTGGAACCCCGCGAACGCCACCAAAGAAATACGCGTTCCGCCGAAAGGGAGGTTATCTTACACAATTTCAGAATTGTGTAATGGAACATCACATATGTTCGGGTTTGGGCGGGCGTCGTCCGACCCGTGAGCAGCATCGCCAGGCCCACCTGCCTCCTCGTCAACGATCGCTTGATTGAGCATTGACTTATTTTCATGATTTTTCTATGTTAAATTGTGTTAAATATATAACTTGGGATGGGGGCAGGACAGGTTCAGTCTTGACCTCCCATTGTTCCATCGGAGGTATGTGTGTGCGGAAATTCCTCATGGGAAGCATGATTCTTGCCGTGGTGGCTGCTTCAGGCTGCTCACATATCAGCGTAGAGAATTCTGCTCGACAGAACGCAAACAACGCAGACAATGGCGTTGCAGTGAAAGTGCCCGTCCCACGATTCAAGACAGTCACCGATGTTTCACACAATGGTTCGGAAGAATACAGCGAGGCCCTTCATAAGGAGACGGGCCCATTGCATGCAGTTGCCTACAGCCCTTCTCTGGGATTTCTCGCAGAAAAGCAAGCCTTAGAAGTACCACAAAAGGCAAAGGTCAAGGTGGGTTATGGTTCTATCGTACAACTGGATAGTAACAAGGAATTGCCGCAGCCCTCTCCCATACTCGGATATGAACCGGACTACATAGAAGCGAGCAAGGACTACATTTGTTATGTATACCAGTCGAGTGGTATCGGTCCGAATGTCGGTGAACTTGTCTACGCGTACAACATCAAAACTGGCATATCCACAAAGTTGTGGAGCCCTGCAACCGGAACCAACGAACAACTCATGGAGTTTCAGCTTGAGGGGGACACACTGTACTTCGGCGTTCAAAGCTCAACAGGGGATACGGTCAAAGTTGAAATTCATCAAGTGGATCTGAACACCATGAAGCAAAAGGTCATCCTCATTTCCATGGGCAGCAAGACCGACAAGGTGGTTGAGGACTTCGCGGTCTCAGGAAATTTGATTGGACTCATCTGGACGCCAGCAAGTCATTTTCTTCCGGACGGCGGGTTCAATGCCAGTGAGCCCTATGATTTTACGATAGGTCCCGTGGGAGGTTCTTCTAAGGAGTACATCTATAGCGGAACCAACGCGAATTCCTTTGACATGCGGGCCAGCAATGGGCTATGGACGTGGTCCGACAAAACCAACGGCGTTGAATGTTATTCAAAATCCTCAAATCAGCTTTGGAATGTTGCGAAATACCCGTCATATGTCGCGACGGATGGTGTTTGTGTGTGGTGGAAAGCAGTGGATACCCCGGCATGTGGTGGGTTTGATACTTCAACACAAAAGAATTTGAAATTGTCCCATATCAACTCGTCGTTTACACCGATTGTATCCAATGGGCGTATCATCCTGTCCATGAACGAGAACAGTTATTTCTGGACCACAGCGAAACACGACTGACTTCGAGGTCCATGTGTAAGCCGCGAACCTGCTGTAATACGAACCAGGTGCTGCTGGAATGGATCTATAAGCGCGTTCGGAAGAGCCCATTTTGCAGATGTTCATTCTGCTGTCCATCATCCCCCAACTTGGCTCCATAATTCGCCGCACATGTGGATAAACTATCCATCGCATTTGGTCAATGGTGATATCGCCCTGTAGGAGTCGCCCCGGCTTGCGAAGTGTTCGGCCGGGGCGAAGAACGCTGGAAGGAGCTGACGGCATGAGGTCCACGCAACTGGTGTTGAAACACATGCGCACGGCCTACGACGTCGTTGTGCGCCCCGTGCCGACGTCCGGCGTGGAGATTGTCTACATCTCCAGCATCGTCGACCTCACTCGCGTCGAAGAGCGGTTGTTGAAGCCCTTGACCATGAATCCGCTGGGCCGGTGGAAGGATGTCGAGAAATGGGCACAAAGTACGCTCCAATTGGGAGAAGTGCAAGTGACCCGGGACGTGGAAACCACTGTCACCAAACTGTTTGACGGTCACGCGGTGATCTGCTTCCCGAAAGGCTACGTTGTCGTCAACGTCCAGGGGTTGCAGCGGCGGACCCCGGAGGAACCGGCGGCGGAAATGTCCATACGCGGCCCGCGCGATGGATTTACGGAGTCACTCGACACCAATGTGTCTCAGATCAGATCTCGCCTGCGAGATCGGAAATTGGTGCTGCAGACGTTTGAGTTCGGCACACGCACCAAGACGAAAGTGTTGCTGGTGTACCTTGAGGATTTAGCAAACCCGGGCATCGTGGAAGAGGCAGTCCGCCGACTGCAACGGGTGCAGGTGGACGGGCTGCTCGACAGTGGCGCCCTTGAACAGTGGATTGAGGACAACCCGTGGTCCCCATACCCCCAACTACAGTCCACGGAGCGCCCGGACAAGACCATCTCAGCATTGCTGGAAGGGCGGTTGGCCATCCTGGTCGATGGCAGCCCATTCGCGCTGCTCGCGCCAGCGGTGATGGTTTCGTTCTTTCAGACATCGGACGATTACAGTCAGCGCTGGTTCTCGGGTTCGGCCATCCGGTTCGTGCGCATCTTCGCGTTGGTGTTATCCATTTTCTCGCCGTCGTTGTATATCGCCTTCACGATGTACAACCCGGAACTCCTGCCCGTCAACCTGCTGTTGCAGTTGGCGGCGACCCGAGAAGGGATTCCGCTTCCCATCGTGTTTGAGGCCGCGTTCATGGAATTCATGGTGGAGTTGGTGCGGGAGGCGGGCAATCGGATGCCGCAGCAGATGGGCCAGTCGTTCTCGGTGGTCGGAGGATTGGTCTTGGGAGACATCGCCGTTCAGGCTGGCATCGTCAGCCCGATGATGGTGGTGGTCGTGGGATTGACCGCCCTCGGCGCGTTTGCCATTCCAAACTACGAAGCGGCCTTCGTCACGCGGATGATCCGGTTCCCGATGCTGATGGCGACATCCGTGTTTGGCATCCTAGGCACACTGGGATTTGCACTGTTGGTATTCGCACACCTGTCGGCCCTGAAATCCTTCGGAATCCCTTACTTAACACCGTTTGCCCAAGTGGCATACGTCGACTGGTCGGACACGCTGCTCAAAAGCCCCACCCAGTGGTCGGAGCTTCGTCCGGCGACCTACGGAAGTCCTCGCGGTTGGATGAGGCGCCGAAGATATCAGAGACGAAGAGGTTGAAGCTGCCGTAATGCTGAAGCAGAGAAACCGCAATGCAATGGCTATATTGACATTTGAAGCAGTGCTCGGTTCCGGCCTGTTTGAATGGGTACCGGCCTGGCTGGACCGGGTGCATACAGCCATATGGGTTCCGTTCGCGGCGTACGTTCTGGTGGCTGCGGTGCTGTCCCTGCTCATCGTAGATCTCATCCGCGCATTGGATCCGCAGAAGGCCCCATCAGCAACCGTGTTCGATGCGCTCATGCGGACACGTTGGTTATCGGCCGCCATCAACGGGCTGATGTTGGTCGCATTTCTTATCTACGCCGGTATCGCCCTTCGGACAGCGATTCACCTGATCAAGTACATCGCGTTGCCGTATACGCCGGTGCTGGTGTTGGCTGTGCTCTGGATGCTGATCCCGCTCCAGCTGTTCTCAGGGGGTTTTGATACCGTGTTGCGATTCGAGGTAGCGTTGTTCTGGCCCACGCTGATTGTCGCAATCATCATGCTGCTGCTTTGTTTGGAGGTGTCCGACCTGGCCAACCTCTTGCCGGTGTGGCCGACCGACTGGGGCGCGGTGGCCAGAACCCTGCCGCAGCTGCTGTACCTGCTCCCCGGGTGGATGCTGTTCGCCGTGTACCTGCCGTTGTTCCGTGACGCGAGCAGACACCTGGGTTCCATGCGGCTGATGGTGCTGACGGGTTTCTTGTCAGCGGCAGCGCTGCAGGCGTTAAACATCGGCATCGTGCTCGTCGATTTCGGGCCGTATGAGGGCGCGACGCTCAATTGGCCCATCGTGGAAGCCGTTCGCATACAACAAGAGGGCAGATGGCCCGTTTTGTTCCTGCTCCCAATCCTCGTCGCGGTCTCATCGGTCATCAATCTGTACGCATACGCAGCGTACCGGATTGTGGTTTGCTATACCCGAATTCGCAGTATGTGGGTCGCGGCTCTGCTGCTTGCCATTGTGATCATCCTGTGCGTCATTCCGGAGTCCTTGAAATATGTGTTTTCTGGCTATGCACCTGTTCTCGAACTGGCGGAGGCCATTATCTATGCGGCCCTCTTGGGTCTGTGGATCCGAACCAAGATGAAGGGCAGGCCGAGATGCTCGTGAAGCGAGTTCGAATGATGACCGTGGCCGTCTGCGTGGGCGTATCGCTATGGCTGACCGGGTGCTGGGATGGAGTTGATCTGCAGCAACGCGCGTTGGTCCTCATGATTGGCGTCGATCCGGCCGACTCGGTTGGCCCTTTTGGCTCGACGAGCCCGGTAGACAAAAACGGCGCGCTGATACCAGGCGCTGCAACCTCCCCATCCGAAGCGGTGAAGGTGACGGTGCAGTTGGCGCGGCCGCACCGTCTCGGCATCCCACCCTCGGGCGGACAGTCCAGCGGCTCTAAGAAGGATTCGCCCGTCATAACGGTGAGCGAGGAGGGACGAGATATCGGGGAAGCGCTGCGTCGGATTCAATTGTCATTAAACCGCACGCTGTTCTTCGGCCACCTGCAGGCGGTGGTCATCAACCGGAAGCTCGCGGAAGCGGGTATCCTGACCGTGTTGAATCCGTTGGTACAATCGCGGGTTGTCAGTCGAAACCTGTGGATGTTCGTGTCAGAATCGCCCACCGAGCAGTTCCTGAAGCAAACGCCGACATTGGACGTCATCCCGGCCATGTATTTGACGAACCTGTTTCGCAACCATGTGTGGATCAACCGTCCGTACGACGCCACCATTGGCGGATTTCACCAGCGTTTGGTTACGCCAGGGATCGATCCGTACACATTTGTCATCACAGGCATGGATCCGAAGTTGACGGCTCCGCATATCGACGGGTTGGCCGTGTTCTCAGGAGACCGACTCGTGGGCTACATGACCAGTTCGCGATTCACGGGGTGGTCGATGATTGAAAATCAATTTCCGAAATCCAAGTTGGCGTTCTCCTGCCCGGAGGATTCCGGAAAGCAGTTTGTCGTTGACGTGAAATCAGTGCACAGTCGAATGAGGGTGCGGGATCTGCGCCGGCAGCGGCCCTACGTGGAGGTGGAAGTTCGTTTGCGAGGGTCCGTGGAGGGCGGACCGTGCGTTCTGATGGAGACGGACGCGGAGTTGCGAAAGCTCCGGCAGGCGATTCAACAGCAAACTGCGTCCATGATCGCCAGCGCCATCCGATGGACCCAATCTCCACTGCAGTCCGACCTATTGGGCATCGGACGAGAGGTGTACCGGCACAGCCCGCGCGATTGGCATGGCGATGAATGGTGGAACCAGATGTTTCAACGCTTGGACGTACGGGTCCACGTGGACCCACGCATCGATTTCATTCAAACGTACCACCAATCCGGGCTCATGTACCGACAGGGCTGACGCTCGCTCAAGTTTCTTTGAGCGAGCGGCCTCCAATTCAATGGGCAAACCTCGTACGACATCTCCCTGTGTCACCGAGATTCAGTATTTGTACACCACATGCCAGGTCTTCCCCCCATCCGTGGTCGACAGGACCTCGGTTGCCGTAGATGCCCACCCCGTCTTCTGGATTGACCGCTATATTTGTGCCAGGACTTGAAGACTCGAAGAAAGATTTCCTGCATGGCGTCGTCTGCTTCGTTCCAGCCTCCCAGCATATAGCGAGCATATTTCCGAATTTCGTTACCGTACTGCTCGAATAACTGTTCAGTTGCCACCTTTGCAGGCGAATCCCGCTCTGTCACAAGGAAGCCCCCTTGCGTTGTATCTGACAGACATAGACTGCGGTTCTCTGAAGAATGTTACGGAATGAAGACAAAAACGTGCCCCTTGCAGTTCACGGAACACTGCAACAAAAGACGACGGCCCCGGCATACCATCCGGGGCCATCGTCTCCGTGGGGACATAACGAATTTTGAGGCTCTCCGTTGCATCGCTTACCGAGCCATCGAAGAAAGAACCTCCGCAACGCCTTCTCCGTCGCCTTCTATCTCAAACCCCAAGTCCGCAATCATCGCCCAGTCTGCATCTGGCGCCTGACCATCCGTGGTGAGGTAGTCTCCCACGAAAATGGCGTTGGCTGCATACAAACCCAATGGCTGCAAAGATCGCAGGTTCACTTCACGCCCGCCCGCAATCCGGATTTCCTTGCTCGGATTCACAAAGCGCATCATGGCGAGGATTTTCAGGCAGGCTTGCGGGGACAAGCGGGGTGTGTCGCCCAGTGGCGTGCCCGGAATCGGATTGAGAAAGTTACAGGGGATGGAGTCCACATCCAATGCTCGCAGGGCGAATGCAATCTCAACACGCTCCTCCAGGCTTTCGCCCATCCCGAAAATGGCGCCGGAACAGGGAGACATCCCACTCGCGCGGCTCTGTTGCACAGTTTCGATCCGGTCCTGATACGTATGCGTGCTGCAGATGTTGGCGTAGTGCGCCTGGCTGGTATTGAGGTTGTGGTTATACCGATCCACGCCCGCCTGCGCCAACCGCTCTGCCTGCGCGGGGGTCAATAGCCCGAGACAGCAACAGATCCGCAAATTCGTGGTGCGGCGAATTTCTTCCACGGCGGCCGCCACCTGCTCCACCTCCCGGTCGGACGGGCGTCGCCCCGACATGACGATGCAATACGTGGTGGCCTTGCGCGCCTGCGCTTCCGCCGCCCCGGCCAACAGCGTTTCCCGGTTGAGCAGCGGATACTTTGCCACCGGGGCTTCCGAAATCACCGATTGCGAACAGTACGCGCAGTCCTCCGGACACAACCCCGACTTGGCATTGATAATCATGTTCAATTTCACGCGATTGCCGTAATGGTGGTAACGAATGCGATACGCCGCCTGCAATAACGACAGCAGCTCGGCATCCGGCGTCTCCAGCATCGCCAGGGCATCTGCGCGCGTCACTTCCGCACCCGCCAGCACCGCGTCCGCCAAAGCAAGCCAGTCTGTCCCTCGATCCCGTTTCACCAACAACCCGCCTCCCTCGGAAAATCATTCCTACTCTCTCATTGTCAACTTTATATTTAAAATAGGTTAACAATCAAGCGCGGTTGTCCTTTCTTTCCTGTTTCGTGGCGTGCGGGGATGGTTGACGACCGCGAACACGGCTACTGTAAGATTCGGGAACGCTCTCCGAAACAAACAACCCTCGCAGGCATTCCCACGAGGGTCGCTTCTTTGGCTTGATAAAGATGTACAGACAGATGCACCCAGGCACGCGTGTCATTGCTTCATTGCGTCGCTTCCAACAGCCCCAGCCGCTCAAAAATGGTGTCCACGTGTTTCAGATGCCAGGACGGATTGAAACAAGATTGCAGTTCCTCCGGCGTGAGGTACTGCTGCACCAGCGGCGCCTCCTTGACAATCTCATAGAACGACCGTCCCTGTTCCCACGCCTGCATGGCGCAGGGCTGCACAGTATCATACGCTTCCTCGCGGGCGACGCCCTTATCAATCAGAGCGGTCAGCACGCGCTGGCTGTACGTGAGCCCGTAGGTGCGCTCCATGTTCCGCTTCATGTTTTCTGGATACACGTGGAGATCCTTCAATATCCGGTTCATCCGATTCAACAGGTAGTTGACCAGAATGGTCGCGTCCGGGAAGATGACGCGCTCCACGGACGAGTGGCTGATGTCCCGTTCGTGCCACAGCGGCACATCTTCAAGCGCCGGCACCACGTAGCCGCGAAGCACCCGCGCCAGGCCACTGATTTGCTCGCAGGACACCGGATTGCGCTTGTGCGGCATGGCCGATGAACCCTTCTGTCCCTTGTAGAACGGCTCCTCCACTTCTCGAATCTCCGATTTTTGCAACCCGCGAATCTCCGTTGCAATCTTGTCGAGCGACGTCCCAATCAAGCCCAGCGTAAAGATGAATTCGGCATGTCTGTCCCGTTGCAGCGTCTGCGTGCTGATGGGCGCGGGCTTGAGCCCCAGGTGTTCACAGACGTACTGTTCCACGAACGGATCGACATTGGCGTACGTGCCCACAGCACCGGAGATCTTCCCATATCGCATGCGTTCCGCGGCCGCGTTGAACCGCTCCAGATTGCGGATGAACTCAGCGTACCAGAGCGCCACCTTGAGACCGAAGGTGGTGGGTTCCGCGTGCACCCCGTGGGTGCGTCCCATCATCACGGTGTCCTTGTGCCGAATGGCCAGTTGTTTGAGCGTGTCCAGCAACTGTTCGAGGTCCGTGCGAATCAATTTGACCGCTTCCTGCAATTGCGCCGACAGCGCAGTGTCCACAACATCCGTGGAAGTGAGCCCGTAGTGCACCCATTTTCGTTCCGATCCGAGCGATTCCGAGACCGCCCGCGTGAACGCCACCACATCGTGCCGCGTTTCCTTTTCAATCTCGAGCACCCGATCCACGTCAAATCGCGCGTTGGCCCGAATTTTGGCGGCGTCTTCCTTGGGAATCACGCCAAGCTCCGCCCACGCTTCGCAGGCCAAGATCTCCACCTGCAGCCACCAGGTGAATCGTTGCTCCAAGGTCCACAGGTTTGCCATTTCCGGGAGACTGTATCTGTCAATCACGTGTCATATCCTCCGTTCATGCTGCCAAATCCCGACCTGCCGAATTTCCGCCAGGCCCGTTTCCACGTCGTCGCACAGAATGTTGATGTGCCCCATCTTGCGGTTCTTCCGCGCTTCCGCTTTCCCGTACAAATGCAGCTTCCAATGGCTCGGCCATGCTGTCTGTTTGTCCAGAACCGGCGCCAGGTGCTGCCCGAGGATGTTCACCATCACCACAGGCTGCCACAGCCGTACGTCTCCCAACGGCAGGTTGCAGATGGCGCGCACATGCTGTTCAAACTGGGACGTCAAGCACGCGTTCTGGGTGTAATGACCGGAATTATGCGGCCGCGGCGCCAGTTCGTTGACCAAGATCTCTCCGTCGCCCGTCAGAAACATTTCCACGCCGAGCACGCCGACCAACTGCAGCGACTCCGCAATTTGCCGGGCGATGGTTTGGGCTGTTTGGGCCACGTCATCCGGAATGCGGGCTGGGACAATGCTGACGTGCAAAATGTGATTCACGTGAACGTTCTCAGCCACCGGATACACCGCAATCTCCCCGCGCGGGCTGCGCGCGACCATCACCGACAACTCTTTCACAAACGGTACGAACTGTTCCAGAATCCACTCGGGTTCTGCCGGACGATGGCCGGGGGCCGTCTGCGCCTCCCCCACACGGCTCCACAGCAAACCGAGATCATCATCCGGCGCCAGCCGCCACTGGCCCTTTCCATCGTAACCGCCGCGCGCCGTCTTCAGGATGGCGGGGTACCCCAATTGCTTCACCGCCTGCCGCAAGCTTTGCAAATGGGTCACTTCAAGATAGGGCGCCACGGGCACCCCCGCCGCCTGCAGCGCACGCTTTTCCCGAACCCGATGCTGCGTCGTGTAAAGCAACTCAGCCCCCTGCGGAACGTAGGCCGACGCGGACAGCGCAGCGGTCACTTCCGCGTCCACGTTCTCAAACTCGTACGTCACCACGTCCGCTGCGGCCGCCAACCGTTCCGCAGCTGCCAGGTCCGCGTACGGCGCCGTGATGGCGACGTCCGCGACCTGGGCGGTCGGACATTGGCCATCCGGATCGAGCACCGCAATCCGATACCCCATCGCGCGGGCTTCCAATGCCATCATGCGCCCCAGTTGCCCACCGCCGAGAATTCCGATGGTTGCACCCGGCAGCACCGTTTTCGCAACGGCCGCTTCAGTGCGCGTCCGGATGGACATGCTCCATCACCGCCTTGGTCATTTCGCTTCGCCGTTGAACCAACTTGGCTTGCAGCGCGGGATTCTCCAGCGCCAGAATCTGGGCGGCCAGGAGTCCCGCGTTGGTTGCCCCCGCCGGGCCGATGGCGACGGTTCCCACGGCGACGCCTGCGGGCATTTGGACAATGGACAGCAGGGAGTCCAATCCGTTCAACGTGGAACTCTTCACAGGCACGCCAATGACCGGCAGCACGGTCTTGGCTGCCACCATCCCCGGCAGGTGCGCGGCGCCACCCGCTCCTGCGATGATCACTTTCAATCCTCTGTCCGCCGCCGTCGACGCGTACTCGAACATCCAGTCCGGCGTTCGATGTGCGGAAACAATTTTACGCTCATAGGGAATTTCCAATTGGTCGAGCACTTCGCAGGCCCTCGCCATGGTCTCCCAGTCCGATTGGCTCCCCATGATCACGCCCACCAGTGGTTGCATGCGTGCGCGCTCCTTTCACCCATGTCCAGTCTACAGGCACACGATTCGGCACGTCAATAAATCCGAACTATATACCATTGTAATCGAAAAACGTTCGAATAAAGTGACCGTTTGAGTGAAAAATCATGGAACTTCGTCCGTTCTTCGCGGTCGGACGGCCTGCCTGCGACGCCTGACAAAAAATCCCCTCGTATCACAGCGTGATACGAGGGAGATGAGGAGTGTAACAATGTTCAAGGGGGGATGCCGCTGGCCCCGCCTACGCCAGCGGCGATGGTGGCCACCTGCGCCACCCTGCCTACACCTCGTAGTGTAGGCGATAGATTTTAAGAAACCGTGGAGGACGTGTGTAGAGTTTGTAACGCCTTGGTCAGGCGCAGTCCACCTCGCGATGAGGCCACGCGGAGAGGCCCACAACCACGAGTCCCGCACAGGCGATGATGAGAAACGCTTCCTGAAAAGAGGGGACCATCTGAAACGCGCGCGCTCCACTCCCGCCCCCGTTTCGAATCCGCTGGCAGCAGCAGCACACCCTACAGCGCGCCCACAGCACCAACCGGGACATTCACGTAGAAAATGGCCTGCCAGCCAAACCACGTAATCAACGCTCCCCCGATGAGCGGACCGAGACTGAGACCGATGCCCTGGGCACTCGCCTGGATACCGATGGCCTTCCCCCGGTCACAGGCTGGCGTCGCCTCCGTCACAATGGCCACGCTGTTGGCCTGGAGCATGGCGGCGCCCACGGCCTGTACGATACGTGATGCGAACAATACCCACATCGCCGGCGCCCACCCGCAGAAAAACGAACCGATGATGAAAACGACAAAGCCCGTGCTGTACATCCAACGCCGTCCCAACATGTCGGACAGTCGACTGAATGGCACCATGAGCGCAGCCAGTGTCAGTATGTACGAGAGACTCACCCATTCAATCACCCGCATGTGCGTGTGAAAGTCGCGCTTCATCACCGGGAGCGCGATGTTGATGATGCTCGCGTCCAGCGCCGCCATGAATGCGCCCACACACACTGTGCACACCACCAGCCATTGGTAGCTCTTCCGGTGACAGACCGACGCCAGCGGGAATTGCACAACCATCTCTGCTTCCTCCTGTTGTCGCCGCACAGCAGCGGACGTACCTTCAACGGCTTCCATCGCCGCATCCAAACGATGATTCCTTATCCACAGGTATGGTACACATCCTCTGTTAAGATGCTGTAAATTTGCGATCCGCGCGGCACACAGGGCTTACCAATATACTGATGGCCCGCAAGGGTGTACAATAATTCTCAACCGGCCAAAGATTCCGTGATGTAAGCGGCTTCCCGAAACGGACACTCTGCGCCTTTGCGACCATTGGCTTGATACATCTGCACAGAGCCCGCCAACGGGGAATGTAAAATCCGGTAGAGTACCGAGGTGAATCGAGTGAACAGAAACGTTTGGATTGTGGCGTACAAGAGAACCCCCATCGGCCGCCAGGGTGGGGCTTTGAAACGGGTGCGCCCGGACGATCTCGGTGCGCATGTGATTGCGGGCGTTGTCCGCCAATCCGGGATTGAGCCGGCGCTGATTGACGATGTCTTCATGGGCTGCGCCAATCAGGCGGGAGAAGACAACCGCAACGTGGCGAGAATGGCGCTCCTGCTGGCCGGTCTCCCGGAACACGTGCCGGGCGTCACGGTCAACCGGCTGTGCGCGTCGGGACTGGAAGCGTTCAATCAGGCCGCGCGTGCCATCGCGCTCGGCGAAATGGACGTGGCCATAGCTGGCGGTGTGGAGAGCATGACTCGCGCGCCGCTGGTGTTGCTCAAGCCAGAAATGGCATACGCGCGCGGCAACCAGACGATGTGGGACACCACGCTCGGTTGGCGGATGCCCAACCCCAACTTTCCATATCCGCTCGAGAGCATGGGCGAGACGGCGGAAAACGTGGCGGAACAGTTTCACGTGTCCCGAGAGGATCAGGACGCATTCGCGCTCGCCAGTCAGCAAAAGGCCGCGGCCGCCAAGGCGCAGGGCATTTTTGCGGAGGAAATTCTGCCCGTCACCATTCGCGACAAGAAAGGGGAGGTGGTGGTTTCCGAAGATGAACATCTGCGCCCGGAGACCACGCTCGAATCCCTCGCAAAATTGCGCCCGGTCTTTCGAGACAACGGCACCGTGACAGCCGGCAACTCATCCGGCATCAACGACGGCGCCGCCGCGCTGCTGCTGGTTTCTGAAGATAAAGGCCGCGAACTGGGCCTGAAGCCCCTGGCCCGCTATGTGGTATCCGCGGCGGCGGGCGTGAGCCCCCGCGTGATGGGCATCGGGCCGGTGTTTGCCGTTCGAAAAGCGCTGAGCCGGGCTGGGTTGACCGTGGCCGACCTCGACTGGATTGAATTGAACGAAGCGTTTGCTTCGCAGTCTCTGGCCTGCATTCGCGAACTGGGATTTCCACCAGAGAAGGTTAACCCGCACGGCGGCGCCATTGCCCTCGGCCATCCACTTGGGTGTTCCGGCGCCCGCATCGTCGGCACGCTAGCCCTGCAGTTGCAACGCACCGGCGCGCGCTACGGCATGGCGACGCTATGCGTGGGCGTCGGTCAGGGTGTGGCCACCATCCTGGAACGGGTGGAAGCGTAACCAGATTGCATAGATGAAAGAACAAGGCTGCCCAACCGCCGCGAATGGCGGCGGGAGCAGCCTTGCTCCGGGAGCGCTTGAACCGGCAGCCGGCCTCGCGCTCGTGTCACAGCATCCAGCCGTAGCGCCACACTGCCAGAATCACGATGATAATCATCAGCCAATGGATTTTCGTATATTCCTTGCTGCGACGCAGCCACAGGAAAAAGTTGATGATCACGAACGATGTGAATCCGACCGCGATACCGTTGGAAATGCTGTAGGTCAACGGCATGGAAATGATGGTCAGGAATGCTGGCAGCGCAATGCCGAAATTGTCCCAGTCAATGTGCTTTACCGCGCTCATCATCAGCACCCCGACGATGATCAGCGCAGGTGCCGTCGCCTGTGCCGGAATGACGAGGGCCAACGGCGACAGAATCAGGGACACAATGAACAACACGCCAGTGGTGATGGCCGTCAAGCCCGTGCGGCCACCCGCGGCAATGCCGGAGCCGCTCTCCACAAACGCGGTGATGGTGCTCGTTCCGAGCAGAGCACCGAAACTGACGCCGATGGCGTCCACCAACATGGCGCGGCCAATTTTCTTCTGACCGTCTTCACCTTCCAGCAGTCCCGCCTTGGTGGCGGTGCCGACGAGCGTTCCGAAGGTGTCAAACAGCTCCACGAACGTAAAGGTGAACAGCGCCGTGACAAGACCGACGTCGAACACGCCCTTCAGGTCCAGCTTGCCGACGGCGAGGTGACTGAAGTTGGGCATCGACCAGTGGGACAGCCCGCTCAGATCGGTGATGCCGAGCGGAATCCCAATCAACGTGGTGACGACAATACCAATCAGAATGCCGGCCGGCACACGCAGCGCCATCAGGATGCCAATCACCAAGAGGCCAATCAACGTGAGCAGAGTGCCCTTGTCGTGCAGTGAAGCCAGATCCGGCAGCCACAGCGCATTGTCCATGAACTGCCCGGGCGCGAACTGGGTGGCCTTGTCGCCCACAAACTGCATCGTCATCAGGCCGCCGTCTTTGAACCCGATGATGGTGATGAACAGGCCAATGCCGACCGTGATGGCAAACTTCAGAGAGTCCGGCACCGCCGTGACCAGCAGCTGCCGAATGCGGGTGACCGTGAGAATGATGAACACAATGCCCGAAATAAACACCGCGCCGAGTGCCGTTTCCCACGTCATCATGGCGCCGGGGCGGTTGGCGGCGACCACCGCGAAATAGGCGTTCAGCCCCATGCCAGGTGCGAGGGCGATGGGAAAGTTGACCACCAATCCCATGAGCAGCGTGATGACGCCGGCACCGATACACGTGGCGAAGAAGACCGCCTGCGGGTCCATGCCGGTGCTGCTCAGAATCTGCGGATTGACAAACAGGATATAGGCCATCGTAAAGAATGTGGTCACACCCGCGGCGATCTCCGTGCCGACGGTGGTGTTGTGCTTGCGCAGTTGAAAGAAGGTTTCCAACCCCAAGTCCTCCTCTTTGTTATTCCCACTCAATGGTCGCCGGGGGCTTCGACGTGATGTCGTAAACCACCCGGTTCACTTCCGGCACCTCGTTGACCATCCGAAGCGAGATGTTCTCAAGCACGTCAAAGGGAATGCGCGCCCAGTCCGCCGTCATGCCATCCTGCGATGCGACCGCTCGAATCGCGATGGTGTGCGCGTAGGTTCGTTCATCGCCCATCACGCCCACACTCTGCACCCCTGTGAGCACAGTGAAGTACTGCCACACGTCTCGTTGGAGCCCCGCTTTGGCAATCTCCTCGCGAAGAATGGCGTCCGTCTCCCGCACCACGCGCAGCTTTTCTTCGGTCACACTCCCGATGATGCGAATGGCCAGCCCCGGTCCTGGGAACGGCTGCCGCCAGACCAACGAGGCGGGAAGCCCCAGTGCTTCTCCGAGTGCGCGAACCTCGTCCTTGAACAGCTCCCGCAGCGGCTCAATGATAGTGAAACGCATGTCCTCCGGCAGGCCGCCCACGTTGTGGTGCGATTTAATGGTCGCCGCCGTGGCCGTTCCACTCTCGATGATGTCCGTGTACAACGTGCCCTGCACCAGGAAATCGAACGGACCGAGGCGATCGGACTCCGCTTCAAAAACCCGGATGAACTCCTCGCCGATAATTTTGCGTTTGCGCTCCGGATCGACCACGTTGGCCAACTTGGACAGGAATCGATCCCGCGCGTCCACGCGGACCACGTTCACGCCCAGCTGTTCACCCAGGGAGGCCATCACCGATTCCGACTCCCCTTTGCGCAACAGGCCGTGATCCACAAAGACAGCCGTCAGCTGATTGCCGATGGCCCGATGGACGAGCGCGGCCGCCACAGATGAATCCACGCCGCCGGACAGCGCGCACAGCACCCGCTTGTCCCCCACCTGCTCGCGAATCTCCGCGATGGCGGTGTCGATGAGCGAAGACATGTTCCAGTCGCCAGCACAGCGACACACGTTGAACAGAAAATTGGATAAGAGCTGAGTTCCATACTCGCTGTGCTTCACTTCTGGGTGGTACTGCACGGCGTACAATTGTTTTTCCGGATGACTCATCGCGGCAATTGTCCCCGACGATGTCACCGCATCCTGCGAAAAACCTTCCGGCACCGCGGTGACGGCGTCACTGTGGCTCATCCATACGGATTGTTCCTGCGGCAATCCGGTGAACAGCGGGTGATCCGTGGTGGCAACCTGCAGGGTCGCTCGGCCGTATTCGCGCACGAAGCCGCGCTCGACCTTCGCCTGGTAGCGTTTGGCCAACAATTGCATGCCGTAGCAGATGCCGAGAATCGGCACCCCCAGGTCGTAGATGGCCGGATCCACATCCGGCGCGCCTTCCGCGAATACGCTGTTGGGTCCACCGCTGAACACAATCCCTTTGAGGTTCCGGGTCCGAAGCTCCGCTGCGGTCACCGTGTGCGGGAGCAGCTCTGAGTAGACGTTCAGTTCCCGAATCCGGCGTGCAATCAACTGGTTGTACTGCCCGCCGAAATCGAGTACAACAACAATCTCGCGCCCTGACATGGTGTCAATCTCCCCCTCGTTTCCCTCTGCGCGCGTGCGCGAAACGCATGTCCGATAGCCAACCACAAAAAGCCCCGACCCCTCGCTGCTCGATAGGGTTCCAAAACGAACCACACGACATACGAGGAATCGGGGCCCACGCGTAGCATGGCCAGCGACGCCATGCGCCTGCGCCGTATACTCCCGGAGCATGAGAACCTCGTAGTCGGACGATTTCCGGTCGTCCGGTAGAGACTGCTGAGCCATATTCCCAGCGTTATACGAGTGAGCGATTCAATTTCGACATTATTCTACGTTTCGTCCATGGTTTCGTCAACGGAATCTTTCTTCCGCGCCGTCCGCTGCGAGCGCTGCTGTGGATGAACAAGGGCCGCACGCACCCACGCCAGCCAGGTCCTGTGCGTCCGTTCTATTTCCTGCGGCGGAATCGGCTTGCCGCCGTACCAATGCGCTTCGGTCGTCGTTACCAGTTGACGGTAATCGTCGGGGGCGATGCCGTGCTGCCGAGCGGCGACTTCTAAATCCCTGAGGGTGGACGCCGGCTCGGCGAGCCCCGCCCGTTGCAGCAATCGGGTCAGTCGCCGCATGGCTGGGGTCAGCAAGGCTGCCGCTGGCTGTCGCCACATGCGCTGCACCCACCAAACCCGCACGGGCCGACGCAGCGCCAACAGCATGAGAACCGCCGCAGCCAAGATTCCGGCCACCCCGTCCAGAATCCAGCGCCCAATGCGCCCCCGGTTCACCGAACTGGAAGCAGCGACCGTCGAGTCCTTCGGCGCGGGGGTAGGTTTGACGACGGGTTTCGGGTTCGTCGTGTTGACGGAGGGTGATGGCGGCGTCACGGGCACCGGCTTATCGCTGGTGCTGGCCGGTAGGAACGGGAACGTGAAGGTAGGGGTGGGATCGAACGGGATCCACCCGACATTCGGAAAGTAGACCTCCACCCATGAATGGGCGTCCGCATTTCGGTAAATGTACCGCTGCCCCGGTCCGCTGTAGGACGCGTCTATGTCACCCGTAGCAAATCCTGTCACCCAGCGGGTGGGGATGCCCACGCAGCGCAGCAGCACTGCCATGGCGCTGGAAAAATTATTGCAATATCCGCGCCGACTATCGAACAGGAACTGATCCACATAGTCCTGATTCGCACCGGGGCGAGGAATATCCTCGGTTTCATACGGGTAGTGCGTCTGCAGGTACGTGAGCACGTTCTCCACAATCTGATATTCATCCACACTCTGGCCGGCCAATTGATTGGCGAGCTTGAACACGCGGTCGGGCAACTCCGGCAGTTGTGTGTACGTATCGCGGATGTCCTCGGGAAACGCCTGCGCGCGCGGTGACGACAACGGCGGCAGGTGCGACAGAACCGCCTCCGGATTCGTCAATTCGTAACTGGTGACGGTGTAGGTGGTGGGATTGCCCGGCGCGGACACTGTGTCCGACTCCTGTCCAAGAGCCAGCGCCGCATTCAGTGGCAACTGGATGCCGGACACCCGTTGCAGAGCGTACCCCCCAAACAGCACGCTCGCATGCAGTCCACTGCCGGGGAGGACGGTGATTTTCTGTTCCACCAGCCTACCGCTCACGTGGGCGGGCGGCGGGCTGTACGCCGCAAACGTATCCCCGGCGTTCACCGGAACCTGGTGTACGTAGCCGGTTTCCCACCCTTTTCCTGTGTAATAGTCGTAAACCTGGCCTCGGAGGTACGTGGGATAATTGGTGACCACCGACAGCACCGGTGTGTCGTTGGAGATGAAACTGCCGCCGAGGTGTTGGTTGTTCTCCTGGTATCCGATGGTCTGCGCCGGGCCGTCGCCCCCCTTGCCGGTTCCTCCCCACTGGCGCAGCGATTGCGTTGGATCCTCCCATACGGCGTCCGCTTTCGGGAGCGCCCAGCCCACCGTCAGTGATAGTGACAGCACTGCGGCCACGGGCGTGGCAAACCGAGCCGTGTTTGCAATTCGAAACGATGTTGCCGCCGCTTTGAGGCGATGGTATTGGAGCCAAGCCAGATGCGTGAGGAACAGGGTGAGCACCACCACCAACGCTTGGTTGGGGCGCACCGGCGTATTGCCGTCAATGGCCGCCAGGGCCACCAGCGCCAACAGATTGTACAGCACCCAGAGCCACCGCTTCCGGCACGCGTACACGACGAGCCAGTACAGGCCGCACACGCAGAACAGGAAGAGGTGGGTCTGGAGCGGATCTGTCAGAGCCAATTGTCCGCGCAACAGCGCGTTCATCTGCGCAAGCTCCTGACGGTTGATGGTGACAGCGCTCTGCACCCAGGCGCCAGGAGGCGCGAAGGCGTCATGGGATAGGCCGTAGTAGTAGACCATGTACCCTTCACTGACCAGCACAGCCATCGCGGCGCGAAACCAACGCCAGAGCGTGAGTTGAGCCAGCGACAGACCGACGAACACCATGATGAACGTGCCCGCGTTCACCACGATGCTTAGCTGCTCCATCGGATGAAAGAAGACGAACAGCCAGATGGCGGCCAATCCGGCCAAATACGCGCGTTGCCACCCGGTCGCGCCATCACCGCGAGCGGACATGCCAGTCACCTCCGCGCTGCAATTGTGACAGGGTTCCCACGCTCTCAATGGGGCGCACCCGAGCTCCCGCGGCCTGCAATCGCGCCATTCCCTCCACCCAGGCGGGCGGAATGGCTGCGCGCGGACGGGGCTGAACGGCAAACCATTCCACCGGCCCGCGCCGGCGCACCTTGGCCACCGCAGCTGCCGCAGCCATGTCGACCCGGGGAGAAACCACCACCAGCGTGGTGCCTGGCGGTATCTCCTGGACCAGTCGAACCAGGGTTTGCGGAAAATCGGCGGGGCCGTGGTTGGCGGCCATCGCCAACGCTTCCAGGCAGCGCAGCAACAGGGCCTCGTTGCAGCCGGGCGCAAGTGCGGTGAGCGAGGCCCCATGCATCATCAGCGAAAACATGCGGCGCTGTTCATACGCGTGCCGAATCAGTGAGGCGGTCACCGACATGGCCAACTCAAACGCTTCTGTGCCATCGAGATCTATATAACTGTCCTCGGCCAAATCCGGAATGAACAGCCATTCACTGGCCGTGTGCAACTCAAATTCCTTCGCCTGCAATTTACCTCGACGAGCGCTGGCAGGCCAATGAATCCGACTCAGCCGGTCGCCGGGCACGTAATCGCGCACGCCCATGACACTGCTGGATTCGTCCGTCCGCCGATGACTGGATTGGCGATGGCCCATGTGCTCCGCCTGGTGTCCGGTCCAGCCGTGGACCGGCACGGTCTGCGGATACACCAGCACCTCGTCGACATAGGGGACCATCCGCACCGTGCGTTGAAAGCCGAACATGTCGCCCGTTTCCAGGCGCGTGCCGCCAATCCGGTAGACGCCGCGCCGTACGTGGTCCACCCGGCTTGTGACCACTTGCTCCCGCCGCCACAGCGGTTGCAAGATATGCCCGGGCGGCTCCATATGCATACGCCAGGCCGCCGGGAGGTCATTCTCCACCCGCAGCCACAGCAATGGCCACAGGCCGCGTTGGCGAATGGTGACAGACACCGTCAGCGGCTGACTGGCCGACAGGCGGTGAGCTGACACGTGGCGAACGATGGTCACCCCGCGCAGTCCGACAAAAGCCACCACGGCTTCATAAGCTGCGATGCAGCACAGGACATAAAACAGGAACCAGGCGAAGAAGCCGCCCTGCACCTCTCCAAACACAAAGGCGGCCGCGAGAGAGAACAGCGCCGCAACGGCCTGCAGGATGCGCCGGCGCGTCATCTCCGGGAAACTCCCTCCAGCTCCGGTACAGGCAAGGCCGCGACGATGTCACCCACCAACGCGGGCACCTCCACGCCGGACAGCCGCGCATCGGCCGTGAGCAAAATGCGGTGCTGAAGCACGTACGGAGCGAGATAACGAATATCGTCCGGGACCACGTAATCCCTGTTGCAGATGTATGCGAGCGCTTTCCCGGCCCGAAACAGCGCCAGTGTCGCGCGAGGACTTGCGCCAAGGTAGATGTCTGGATGGCGGCGTGTGGCCTGCACCGTCGCCACCACGTAGCGCCGAATGACGTCGGCGACGTGAACGTTGGCGCAGGCTTCACGCCACGCCAAAACATCCTCCGGCTTCGCCACCGGCTGGAGGGAAGCGATGAATTCCGGATCGACCGAGCGATCCAGCATGGCGAGTTCCTCCTCCGCCGTTGGGTACCCCATGGCAAACTTGAGCAGGAATCGATCCAACTGGGCTTCTGGCAGCGGAAACGTCCCTTCGAAATCAATCGGATTCTCCGTCGCCAACACGAAAAACGGAGCTGGCAGCGCATACGTCGTACCATCCACCGTCACGCTGCGCTCCTCCAGTGCCTCCAGCAGCGCGGCCTGGGTCTTTGGGGAGGTGCGGTTGATCTCGTCCGCCAACACGACCTGTCCGAACACCGGGCCCGGGCGGAATTCAAAGGTGAGCCGCTGCGGGTTGTACATCGCCACTCCCGTCACATCGGAGGGCAGCAAATCCGGCGTGAATTGGATGCGTTTGAACTCACAGCCAAGGGAAGCCGCCATGGCTCGCACGAGCATGGTCTTCCCCACGCCGGGAACATCCTCAATCAGCGCGTGTCCCCCCGCCAACATGGCGACAAGCACGAGCCGTATCACATTCTCCTTGCCAATGATTACGCGCTGCACGTTGTCGACCACCGGTTGCAGCGCCGGACGCCACGCATCGAATGGGTACGCTTGCGGCGGTGTGGTCATCACGGAGCCCTCCCAGCATGCGGGCTTCACCTGCGATTTTCCCGCACGTCATCGCTGTCTTAGTACGATTCTATTAACGATTTTACGGGTATGATTGTTACAATAGGCCGGTACATTTTGGAGGTTCAACGAACATATCCCATGGGGTTCACTGAGATTGGAAAACCGGACGCGTCAAAGCCTTTGGCCACCGTGAAGTGCAGATGCGGTCCGGTGGATTCGCCGTTCGAGCCGACCGCGGCAATCTGCTGCCCGGTGTGCACCACCTGACCCGGGCTGACCTTGATCTCGTACGCGTACATGTGGCCGTAAATCTCCAACAGCCCCCCGCTGGACTCAATCACAACCCAATCCCCGAATCCCGTCGCGGGGCCGGCCAGCAGCACCTTGCCGCTCGTGGCCGCAACAATCGGTGTTCCGATGGGCGCAGGGATGTCGATGCCGTTGTGGAATTCTCGCGAACCATCGCTCCACGTCCGCCACCCGTAGCCGGAGCTGATGCTGGTATACCCGGGTACTGGCCACGTCCAGCCGGCTGCGGGGCCGGAATAACCGCCTTCCTGCGATTCGAGTTGCTGAATGAGCGACTGCAGATGCTGCATCGCAGCGTTTTCTCCTTGGAGCTGCGCTTCTTGGCTCAGCCGCGCATCATGGACTTTCACAAGCAGCGCACCCTCCTGTTGCTGGGCCGTTTCCTGCTGCTGCTTTTTCGCCATCAGCGCCCGTTGCTGCTGCTGCAGTTCAGCCAGGACAGCCTTCAACTGACGGTTCTGCGAATCCAACTGCCGCTTGCTGTCCTGAATTCCGTTGAGTACAGCCTTGTCCTGCTTCGCAATCATGGCGAGCAATTGAAATCTATCCAACATATCGGAAAAACTGGTCGACGAAAAGAGGACATCCAGATAGGAAGTATTGCCGTCCTCGTACAAGATCCGCAAGCGTTGCTCGAGCACGGCGTACTGCGCGTCGAGTTGCTTCTGTGTGTCCGCGATCTTGGATTGCAATTGATTGATCTGCGCTTGTTGTTTGGCAATGTTTGTGGTCGTGTCCGCAATGGACGACTGCAGATTCGAGATCTGTGTCTGCAACTGGCTAATCTGCGCACGCAAAGAACCCTCCTGCTGCTGCAGTTGGGCAATCTTCTGCTTCGTCTGCTTCTGTTGATTGGCCAAGTCCTGAGCCTGTTTTCGGGCGTCGGACAATTTGTCCGCATAGGCAGACACGGTCAGGCCACTCATCATGACAATCCCGGCCGCCACTGATACCACTGTCTGTCTATTCACTCTGCACATGCCACCTTGCCAAACCTGGATTTCAGGATTGAGACTTTCCTCTTCTCCGGTTTCGACAAAAGACAAGGCATTCCTGCACGAACAGACGTGAAGCCTTGACATTCGAGGCGGTTGACAGTGCGAGTTTGTCCACACACAACAGAAACTCGCGCGTATAAATAAGACATGCCTGTGGGGAACATCGTACATGCTCCCCCCTCCTCCGCCCCCACAGGCATGCTTTACCTTCCGACACTCCGGCTTCGGCCCATCCGCCACCCGCACAACGCCTTTCTTTCGTATGGGAACCATGGGCAACGGATAAGCTATTCTCTGTGTGAACGTACCCACAGCGAGGGAGTGTCCCCGATGAACATGAACGACGTGCAATTCGCGCATTTGCCGCCTCAGCATGTGGACAAAATTCGCCGATTGGAGCAAGAATTGGCGGTTTCGCTGGGAGCGTCCGTCATTCTGCTCGCCTATGAGCCCCGGAGTGGTGAAGATGCGCAGCGACTGTCGCAATCGGTTCAATCTCGCCTTCGCATGCTCAAATAGCGCACTGGCCCATAACTAACTGGAGACAGCCCCCGAATGGAAGCACTCGGGGGCTTGTCGTTCCGCCTGAACATGGCGTTCAGGCGGAACGTGAGCGGCGCAGAACAACCTGTTTACCCACCATGCCCCCTGCGGCAGCGAAGAGGGCGGCCAGAGGAATCCACATCCACCATTTCACAGTTCATCACCCCGCATAGATTGCATCCAGGGGACGAGTTCATGCTGGGAAATTCATCAAACGAAAAAAGGACGAGGAAGATCCGCATACACCCGCCAATCTCCCTCGCTTCCCTGTTAGAATTGTAGCGTACAGGCGTCGGGCCCAAGCATGCAGCACCAGAGCATGGTGCAGGAGGTGACCACAGCCATGCAGATTGCGAAAAACGTACACTGGATCACCCGGGCCAAAGGCAGTTATGTGTACCTCGTTTTGGGAGACGAACCAGTGCTGATTGACACAGGTATGCCCAACCGTGGTCCGGACATCCTGGAGGAACTCCGGGAACTGGGCATCCGCCCTCAGGATATTGCCCACATTGTGCTCACGCATCACGACGTGGACCACATCGGGAATGCCAAACATCTGAAAGCCTTGTCCGGCGCGACCTTATGGGCACCGGAGCGAGACGTTCCATACATCCATGGCGCAGCACCAAGGCCAGGCATCAAACGCGCCATCGCTTCACTCGTCCGCCACGAACGGCCGGAGGTGGACCGCATATATCAAGCTGGACAAACGGTCGGCGGCCTGGAGGTGATAGAGACCCCGGGGCACACACCGGGCCACGTGTCATTTCGCTACCAGGACATCCTGTTCCCCGGGGATTTGGTGATGACCCGTCGCGGAAAGATTGTACCGAGTCCCCGCTTTCTCGCTTGGGATCACCGCGTTCTGATGCAGTCCATTGACTCGGTGCGTCGACTGACGTTTGACTGGGTTTGTCCCGCTCACGGTCAACCGGTGCGGCGGACGCCGCTGTTCTGAGACGACAGCTGACCATCTTTTTGACGACCATGCACAGACGTCCGTCGAAGTGGATACAATGGTGTCAACCCAACTCGGCTCAACCGAATCCTCAGTGGTGGAGTTCACTGGAGCTGAATCGCCGCTCGGTGATTGGCTCGAATTGCGATGTTCGCCAATGACTCCTGTCCCATGCGCCGCGGGGCAGGAGTTCTTTATGCCCCCTCTGCTCTTCGTTGGTCCGACTCCCAAGAGACTTCCGGCAGAACACCTTGTATCTGGGCGCGAACGGGATACAATAAGGGTAAGCTTTCACAGGTGATGGGGCTCACCAAAACCGCCAAATTCGGCTGATGGCTCCTACGGGTACGCACCGCGGCCCGTAGGAGCCCATTTGTTTTTCGGAAGGGGGTTATCCGTATGATCTACATCGCACTGGTGGTGGGCGGCATCGTAGGAGGTCTGCTCCGCTATGCCATGGAAACCTGGCTTCCCGCGCCGTGGGATTTCCCTTGGAGCACCCTGTGCATCAATCTGACGGGATCGTTTATATTGGGCCTCTTTTACCAAATTTCCCAAGAACGGCTCATCCCGCCCTGGATGCGGATTGGCTTTGCTGCTGGCGTCATCGGGTCATTCACCACATTTTCGACATTTTGCTTGGAAACATCAGACCTGTTCTCCGTTCATCTCGGTCTGGCGGCACTGTATGCCCTGGTCAGCATGATCGGCGGCCCCCTGTTGGCATGGCTGGGAGATGCCACCCCCGTCCTGCTCCGACATTGGTCACGGCGCCAGGCGACGGAGGAACCCTACTCATGAGCGGCGCAACCCTGTGGTTGGTTGCACTCGGCGCGGCCTTGGGTGCGGTGGCCCGCTACGAAGCGGGGCGCTGGATGGGGCGTTGGCAGTCGGGAGCGTTTCCTTGGAACACGTGGTTCATCAACGTGTCGGGATGCGTTCTGCTCGGTGTGCTTTATGTGCGGCTGCAGCAAGGACAACTGAATCCACATCTGTGGCTGCTCCTGGGCACCGGATTCTGTGGGGCGTTCACCACATTCTCAACGATGTCTGTGGAAACACTCCAGCTCATCCGCAGAAATCCCTGGGCGGCTCTTGCCTACCTGTTAAGTTCTATCGTTTGCGGCGTCGTGCTGATCTGGCTGATTTTATGGATGTGAAGTGACGAAAGTGCCGTCCATCTGGCGTTTCATTGGAACTCACGACTCTATTCGGCTGCTGCCTAACACCGACTGCCACTTCCGTCCATATGGTGAAACCATGCAGAATTGTCGGGGATGGTGCGGCACATGGTGGAAGGGCAGGCGATGCAGTGGCTGATGGTCGTTGGCGTGGCCATGCACGTGTCCATGGACACTGCATCACAATCCGCGCCGGAATGGCGCGACCGTAGAACCGCGTTCGGTCACGCAATGGCCGTGGCAGGCACCGGTGTCACCGGATGGGCGTGTGCGGACGCTGGCGCGCACGTGGCTGCTGCACTGGGGCCATTTCGCGCCTCCCTGTTGGGATGGCTCACACTGCTGGTTCTGGGCTTATGGACGCTGTCCCATGCGTTTTGCACAGAAGCCAGGCGGTCCATGGACAGCCGGCCGACGTCTCCGGAAACAACGGAGGCGCCGCCGACCCAGTTCGACCGTTGGATGATCCTCACCCTCGCGCAGGGCCTGGATGCCGTGCTGACCGGGCTTTCACTCGGGCTTCTGCACATCGCGCCCACAGTCAGCGCCCTGACCATTGGACTGGGTCAGGCCGGTGCCGGGTTGCTCACACGCTGGCGGCCAGCGGCCCCGTCCCTGTGTCTCCTCCGCCAAACCCTTCAGGCAAACGCCGGCGGACTGCTTGTTTTCCTCAGCCTGTTATGGTTCGGTAGCCACGGGTGGCTTTTCTGAGTCCACCCGCGAAGGTGATTACATGACAGGCACCAAGCTCTCGGCTTCCCGCATGTCGCCGGTCTCCATGAAGCGCTGATGCCAACTCAGAGCTTCTGCGAGGAGGTGCGGAGTTTGCCCTCCGTGCGCCGACGCGCGTCGGAAGTAGTCCATCAAGGCATCGCGATACATCGGATGAGCGAGGTTCTTGATGATCTCCACAGCCCGTTCCCGGGGAGACAATCCGCGCAAATCCGCGATGCCCTGCTCCGTCACGAGAACATCCACATCATGTTCAGTGTGATCCACGTGTGTGACAAACGGAACCACACAGGAGATGCGCCCGTCTTTCGCGACAGATTTGGTCACGAAGATGGTCAGCGCCGCGTTTCTGGCAAAGTCTCCGGATCCGCCAATCCCGTTCATCATCTGAGTGCCGCCGACATGAGTGGAATTCACGTTTCCGTAGATGTCGACTTCGAGCGCCGTGTTCATCGCGATGATGCCAAGCCGCCGAACCACCTCCGGGTGGTTTGAAATTTCTTGCGGCCTCAGCACAATCTTATCGCGATAGCGATGAATGTTTCTCATCACGTGCTCGGTCATCCGCTCGGACAAAGTCAGTGACGACGATGATGCAAACACCACCTTGCCCGCATCGAACAGATCGAACACCGCGTCCTGCATGACCTCGGTGTAAATCTCCAGGTCCCCGATGGGCGACGCGGCAAGACCACTCAGCACCGCATTGGAGACGGAACCAACGCCGCTCTGTAAGGGAAGCAGGTTTTTGGGCAGCCGTCCGCGGCGGATCTCGTGTTGGAAAAAGTCCAAAATATATTCCGCCATCCGCTGTGTTTCCGCATCCGCCGGAACAATGCTCGACGGCGTGTCTTTGCATTTGGACGGCACAATTCCGATGATTTTGTCCGGCGAGCAGGGAATGTAGGGGGTCCCGATGCGGTCCCGCACATTCCGGATGGGAATGGGCGCGCGATGGGGCCTATCCTCCGGAAGGTAGATATCGTGCAGCCCTTCGAACGCTTCCGGTATTTCCGTATTCAATTCCACAATCACGTGCTTTGCCCGCTGCACGAAAATCGGGCTGTTTCCAACTGACGTTGTCGGAATAATGCCTCCGTCCTCCGTGATGGCGGTCGCCTCGATGATGGCCAGATCCATCTCGCCCAGACAGCCGCTGCGCAACAATTCGGCGGTGTGGCTCAAATGCTGATCCACATACGTCACTTCTCCCCGATTGATGCGCTTTCGCAGACTGGCGTCCGACTGATAGGGTAAGCGGCGTGCAATCAGTTGATGCTCCACCAGAATTCCGTCCGTTTCACCTAGAGATGCCCCCGAATAGAGGTTGATGCGCAGGGTTTCTCCGCTCCGTTCCACCCGACGAGCCAGCGCTTGCAGCACCGCCTTCGCATCGCCTGATTTGGTGAATCCGCTTACGCCAATGGTCATTCCATCTTTTATCCAGCTCTGCGCCTCTTCGGCGGTCATCATTTTGGCTTGCAACCCACGATGTCGAATTCTCTGTTCCAGCACGCCTCATCACCTCGCATATCCAGAAAACGCTTTCTACCATGCAGTATAGCGTGGTGTTCACACAATTGTCCCGTTTCATGGACATACAGCGTTATTCTTGGATGAACCGCGAGGATGAGCGATATACAGCAGTCGCTGTACCGTTCCGCAAGCGAAAACACCACGTGTGAAATGAGACGTGGGATTGCGCGTGGTACGGCTTTCGCAGTCGTTGTGGACACCCTGAGAAACACGCCGATACGCCGTCTGCAGTGTCTAAAATTCGAGCGATTCCCGCAGGTACTTCACATACGCGCGTCCAACAGACAATCGGGTGTGCGACTTGTTTCGCAGAATGACTTGGAGGTGTGAACGATCGCCCCGTTCAATGTAGTCGATGTATCCGATGTTCACAATGAATGAACGGTGGATCCGCACAAATTGATGAACAGGCAGTCGCGCTTCAAGCGCCTGAATGGTGTGGTTCGTGGTAAATTCATGCGTGTCCGTGTAAAACCAGGTTTTCTTCTGATAACTTTCAAAATGTGTGATCTCTTCCACAGGGACAGGCCGCCACAAATAATTGTCCTGACCCATGACGAAGCGCAAGGGTCGCTGCGGCGCGGTTTGCCGCGGCGGCAAAATCACGGTCAGTGCCGACTGTCGGCCGTCCGCTGTGGTCAGCGGATATCCCAGTCCGTAATACGGAATTCCAAACACGGAAGCGTCGACCTCAGATTCGACTCGCGCGTGTCGTTGCAGTACACGGTGCGCGATGCTGCCCGGCCGCACCGCATCACCTGGACGGATGCGCAAATCGTGCGCGCCTGGACGATAGGCCACATATCGGCGGTTGTCAGCTACTGCAATGGATGCGCTTTCGGGGAGCCAGTCCTTTAAGACCTGTGGAAGCTGTTCAAACCAGGACGCGTCTGACACACCATGTCCCTCCCTGCACAATGTAAGGCCCATCGATATCATACCAAACAGGAAGGCAGTTCGTGGTGGGAACTGGCGCACACGGTGCTCAGCCCATTCAGCCGGTGTCCTATGGGATAAGTCCACAAATTCCATCTCACGCGCTGCAAATCGGCTTGCGCCTTGGTTCAAAGATTGGCTCACGGGCACCCCTGCCCACGCACAGTTCACCCGAAGTTTGCACCATTCGGAGCGCCGGTATCCACCGACCTCATCCCACACTAAAGCATTGGTCAGGAAGGCTTTTTCTCAAGCGTGTCGAAATGATCCGGAACATTCTAGTCAGCATATGCTGTAGAAACACTTCTGCAAATGAGGGGATAAGCATGAACTTTTCCTTTGTCGGCCCCGCAGCCGCGCCATTCATTATCCTTCCAATCCTCATGCCCATTGCCGCTTTGGTTCTAGCGATTTATGTGGTTGTCTGCATTCAACAGATCAAGAAATCCACTCAGGAAGCAGCACTCGAACTCAAGGAAATTCGCAGATTGCTGTCAGAGTACACCAGGCAAGGCTAGAGCATCTCCTGATGGCCGCCCCGGCAATGAGTCGGTACGCTGAACGCGGCGCATCAATCAGGGGCGAGCGTCCTGAAGGGTCTTCTCAGAAGCGCGTGGATTTCCCCTGGGTAGAGTCTCATTAGGTAGTGTAAATTCAGCGGCGCACTTTTGGAGCTGATTCGCAAGATTGGTTTGGAGGGTGGGGATATCGATTTTCTGCGGGAAGGTTTGAAGGTTCTCACCGAAGCGGTGATGGATGCCGAGGTCAGTCAACTCTCGGTGCTGAACGCTTTGAACGAAGCAATCAGCGCAGGAATTACCGCAACGGGTACCGACGAGCATGGGACACGAGGGTTGGAACCATTGAATTGCAAATTCCCAAGCTCCGGAAGGGCAGTGATTTCCCCAGCTTGTTAGAGCCACGCCGGCGGGCAGAGAAAGGCATTGCTCAATGTCGGCCAAGAAGCTTATGTACACGATGTGAGCACCCGTAAAGTGGATGAACTTGTGGAATCGCTCGGTGTCAGCGGAACCAGCACACAGCCTACGGGGGAGACGGCAAAGGAGCAACTTGGATTGGTCGTCACCCAGCTCAAGAACTGATTTCCCCACGGCTCCTCATCGCTCCATTCTCATCATACTCCGCTGCTTCCTCTGGGTCGGGGAACGGCGGTGGCTGAGTGTTGTCAAGCAGTGGCAGTGGCACCGACACGACATCCGTAAAGCCTGAGAGTACCGAGCTACTACAGTTCAGGGCGTATATTGGCCCCTCCACCACGAGACATGAGTAGAGTCCGGTATGCTGTGTAAAAAGGGATGGCACCCCGGGGGATAAAATAAGAGCCATCCGCCCCTCTTTGGTAGAATGTGAGATTGGACAAAACCACATAACCAGGAGGGAAACGAAGATGGCTCAATACCAGATTACCCTGAATGACGAATCTTTGAAAGACCTCTTTCTGCAGGATGGGGGTGTGGTGAAGCGGAGAGAGTGGCGAGAGAGAGTGCTTTTGGAGGCATCGCAGAGCACAACGAAGCAGACGCCGTGTACTGCCCGGTGTGCGGCTTCGAGATAAAGAAGTGAGAGGCTACTGCCCGTGGTACCGGAATTGCGGCTACAAAGGCGTGTGTGGGGATCCGACATCATGAAATCGAACCACCACAATTTCTTCATACATTAGCTACATGATCGTAACACCAGGCTTGTACACTATGCGTGTAGGCAGGGCGACATGAGGGGTCGCCACAGTCACCGGCGAAGGCGGGGCTGGTGACATTACCGGACTAGTATTCAACTGCGCTGTGCATATCCATATGTGACGCTCGCTGATCTGAGGCGGGCGTCTTGTTTGATTCCTGCCCCAGTAGATGATGCATTGACCACTGATGAACCCCAGGTCACTTCCGTTTAACGTTGCGCTCGCTTACGGAGTTTCATCACCATGACAGCCAGAAGGGGAATACAAACTAACGTCACCACAAAATAGGCTGGCGCTACAGACATGATGAAGTGCTCCATCTGTGCCTCGGTGCGAAAGCATGCTATACTACCGGCCCACAGCAATAAGCCGCCGGAAAACGCCACAACACGGTACGAGGACAGCTTGAACACGTCCTTCATCCCTTCGCACCAAGCATAGTGAAACACAGCCAGTTTGATGAAAATGGTCGAAATCACCCCCATCACGTACAGGGTATCTAGGCGTTCCAGGAAACGGCTGACGCGAATGCTGCGGACGACCTCAAGCACCGGATACTGGAGATAACTAGCGGACTGCCCCACCACGCCTATTGTGATCACCATCAGAATCGTCGCGACGACGGTCAAGATACAGGCGGAAATGATCATATCTTTGGGAAGGGTTTGACTGTTGCGCAAGACGTGTGCAAATTGCAGGCCAATCAAAAGCTCCAATGCATAGGTGAGGTCCGGTACGACCGCACCGCGTAATACCGACTGCCAGCCATTAGCGAGCACAGGCATCAGTTGAGCAACATCCACATGCTGCAAGGACAGTCCGATGAGAAGGGGAACCACAAGAAACGCCAACGGCACGATAAAATCACTGTCGCGCATGACGACCTCTGAGCCCATGTACACGGCGTAGGAAACCGCAACCATACTAAAGAATCCGAGCACATACTCCGGTGTTTTCGGCATGATAGTGTTTCCAACAAACAACTCCGCCTCACGGAGGACAGTACAGTTGATAATGTACAGCCAGATAAGGAACCAGAGACCCAAGACGCGCCCGAGCCATGGTCCTAATGCATCGATAAGTCCGCTGGTCAACGAGCGGTTTGGCAACGCATAAACGAACAGTGCCGCGACGCTGGCAGACAACAGGCCGCCGACCGAAAACAAGAGACCCACGATCCATCCATCACGGACGGTAAATTGGGCAATAACGAAAGGGACCGTAACGATGGCCGTGCCAATAACACTCCAAGATAGAGCGAATATGATTTGGACTCTGGAGATCTCTACCTTCGACATCGGTGGTTAGCCCCCGAATGGATTTTGTACAGTCATTTTCGGACTGGGCCGTCGCTTGAAACCATCTCATCTCTTCCCCTTGCCAATGTGAGACTCATTGGACGGCTGCGGTACCCGACTGCGGTTTCTAACGCTGTCGACCGGTTCAAGCGACGCCGGACGTGTTTTAACCATAAACCAGGGAGCTCGAAAGAATGTATCCTTCATTTCTGACCAGTTGAACGGCGCAATCGGCGCCATGTAAGGAACTCCGAATGAACGGAGCGAAACGAGATGAGTAACGAGGATGAGGCCGAGGGTTACAATGCCGACCAGTCCGAAAAAAGCGGAAACGATGACAAATGCAAATTGAATAAGCCGGCTTGAATTCACAAACCCGTACGCCGGTAGAGCAAACGAAGCGATCCCGGTCCCAGCCACCACGATAACCATGGCCGGTGACACCAGACCTGCACGCACCGCCATATCGCCTATAACGAGCGTACCCACAATACTCACAGATTGCCCGACCGCCCTAGGCAGCCGCGAACCTGCTTCACGCAAGGCTTCAAAAGCGCCCATCATTAAGAACGCTTCCACTACGGTCGGAAAGGGAATGCCACGATGCTGGGAAGCTACACTGATCAGCAACGGCGTCGGCATCAGGTCTTGGTTGTAAGACAATATCGCCACGTACAGGGACGGCAATAAAATGGAAGTCCAGTATGCGATGTGGCGCAAAACGCGAATGAACATCGTTAGATGTGTAGTTGATGTAGTAGTCTTCGGCCGAAACCAAGAAATTGATAAACTGCGCCGGTACCCTCAGACAAGACGGTGCCCCGTCGAGCATGATGGCGATGTGCCCCTGCAACAGAGCGGCCACTACTCGGTCCGGCCGTTCGGTCTCCTCGGTCGTTGGAAACAAGGAGTACGGCGCGTCGCTGATGAGTTCACGCAACTTATTGATGTCATTCACCGCATCGATGGAAATCTTGCGGATCCGCTGATCCGCTTCCTCCACCAAAGCCGGTTTCACGATGCCTTCGATATAAAGGATGGATACATTGGTCTTGGAGTACACACCGATGCGTATCGATTTGACTTTGAAGCGCGGACTACGGATCCGCTTGCGAAGCAGTGCGATGTTCAGTGACAGGTTCTCAACGAACGCCTCCTGCGGACCTTGCACGGTGGGCTCGTTCTCAGCTTTTTCGATGGCCCTTCCAGGGGGCTGGCTGACGTCCAGCGTCAGGGCTTCTTTTGAACCGTCTATGCAGAGTACGACGTGGCCGTCGGATAAAGCGACGTTCAATTCTTGCCGTGTCTTTACCGGACGGACGAATAGGGTGTGCAGGACAGACTCCAACTGAGACATATCCACTCTCCGTTTCGGCAAGGTCGAGAGAGGTTCGAGAACGCCTTCTTCTATGCGGTTCTGGTCCACCATGCCGCGGAGCCACACCAAGAGTCCCCGTGTACCGTGAACGTCGATTTCGCGGAGCAGCAAATCATCGCAGTTTTTCCACTCTTCTTCAATCCAGCCACGTACATCTTCTACACGGATGGGAAAGGGATCATCCGGCCGACCGCACGAGATGTCCACTAAGCCGGCGATTCTGTCGAGATGGTTCCCAAGATCTTTTGTCTTCGTACCCCGTTTCTTGAATAACACAGCATTCACTCCCCAAGACTGTACGTGTAGTTCACCTTGGTATTGTGACCAGTTAATTCCAAATCATACGTCCGGAACTGGTGGGGAGTGCGCGGAACGATGGGCCGAAGTGTGTTGAGGAAGTGGGATGACAAAAAGCCTTCATCCGATGATGGTGACGGGTTCGCCGTTTCGATTTGTGCGCACGCGGATGGGACGCTCGAGTTGACTCCACTGCACATCAACGATCTCTACAAGAAACTCAGAAAAAAGGACAAGCCGTTGTCGAATCGGTACATCAACCAGATCCACAATTTGTTGCATGATGCGTTCGACCGCGCGATGTGGTTCCACGTAACATCATTGATCTGATTGATGCACCGAAGCCAGAAAAGAGGAAATTTGATGTATGGTCCCTTGAGGATGTGATCCGGTTCCTAAACCATGACGAGGTTAAGAGCCACAGATTCTACGTGGCATTCCTGCTCGCGCTCACAACAGGCATGCGTCAAGGTGAGATTCTTGGCCTCCAATGGAAGGATATCGACTTCGCTAACAAGGTGTTGACCGTCAATCGGATACTCACCCGCATTCACGGCAAATTCACCTTTGGCGACCCTAAGTCGGAAAGCGGAAATTCACGGATCTCATCAAGAAGCTCGACATGCCGTATATCCGGTTTCACGACTTGCGTCACACGCATGCATCTACCTCTTGGAACTGGGAGAAAAAACAAAGGTGCTGTAAGAGCGGTTGGGCCACTCCGATTACAGCACCACGATGGATATCTACACCCATGTTTCAAGGCGCCTACAGGATAACACGGCGAAGCTGTTGCAGGAAAGTCTCTTCGGGTCGAAATAATGTTTCGTAACCCGAATATTAGAAGAAAACTAGAAGGTGTAAACGAAAAGGGGCGGAAACCCCTGATACACAAGGGATTCCCGCACCCAAGGATTACATCATGTCCATGCCGCCCATTCCGCCAGGTGCAGCCGGCTTTTCCTTCTCCGGCTTGTCGGCAACAGCCGCTTCCGTGGTCAGGAAGGTCGCCGCAACGCTGGCCGCGTTCTGCAGCGCGGAGCGCGTGACCTTCGCCGGGTCCACGATACCTGCGGAGATCATGTCGACCCATTCGCCGGTCGCAGCGTTGTAACCGAAGCCGACCTTTTCCTTCTTGATCCGTTCCACAATGATGGAGCCTTCGACGCCTGCGTTCTCCGCAATCTGGCGAATCGGAGCTTCCAAAGCCTTGCGGACCAGGTTCACGCCGGTCAGCTCGTCGCCTTCCGCCTTGACGTTATCCAGCGCAGGGATGACATTGACAAACGCCGTACCGCCACCGGACACAATACCTTCTTCGACACCTGCGCGCGTCGCGTTCAGCGCGTCCTCGATGCGCAGCTTCTTTTCCTTCAGCTCGGTTTCCGTTGCCGCACCGACCTTGATGACGGCTACGCCGCCAGCCAGCTTCGCCAAACGTTCCTGCAGCTTTTCGCGGTCGAAGTCGGACGTGGTTTCTTCGATTTGCAGCTTGATTTGGTTGACGCGAGCGTCGATCTCCTTCTTGTCGCCAGCACCGTCCACAATGATGGTGTTTTCCTTGCTGACGCGAACTTGACGCGCGCGACCCAGTTGATCAATCGTGGTGTTCTTCAGTTCGAGACCGAGCTCTTCGCTGATGACCTGGCCACCCGTGAGGATGGAGATGTCTTGCAGCATGGCCTTACGGCGATCACCGAAGCCAGGCGCCTTCACGGCGACCGCGGTGAACGTACCGCGCAGCTTGTTGACAACCAAAGTAGCGAGCGCTTCGCCTTCGACGTCTTCCGCAATCAGCAACAGCGGACGACCGGATTGCACCACGCGTTCCAGCACCGGCAGGATTTCTTGGATGTTGCTGATCTTCTTGTCGGTGATGAGGATGTACGGATCATCCAGCACCGCTTCCATCTTGTCGGTGTCGGTGACCATGTACGGCGAAATGTAGCCGCGGTCAAATTGCATACCTTCGACGACTTCCAGCTCGGTGTTGAAGCCCTTCGACTCTTCCACCGTGATGACGCCGTCCTTGCCGACCTTCTCCATGGCGTCCGCAATCAACACGCCGATTTCTTCCGCACCAGCGGAGATGGCTGCAACCTGCGCAATGTTTTCGCGGCCCTGAACCGGCTTGGAAATCTTCTTGATTTCCTCCACCGCAGCGGCAACCGCCTTTTCGATACCCTTGCGCAGCACCATTGGGTTTGCACCCGCAGCCACGTTCTTCAGACCTTCGCGAATCATCGCTTGCGCCAATACGGTAGCCGTGGTGGTACCGTCGCCGGCGACGTCGTTGGTCTTGGTCGCAACTTCCTTGACCAGTTGCGCACCCATATTTTCAAAGGCATCCTCCAGCTCAATCTCCTTGGCGATGGTCACACCGTCGTTGGTGATGAGCGGGCTGCCAAATTTCTTTTCCAAAACGACATTGCGTCCCTTGGGACCGAGGGTTACCTTTACCGCGTCAGCCAGCGCATCGACACCGCGCAGCATGGCGCGACGTGCGTCTTCGGCAAACTTAATCTCTTTCGCCATGTTCCGTGGACCTCCTCAGTGAAATATGTAGATTACTTCTCGACAATCGCGAGGATGTCGCTCTCGCGAAGAATCAGCAATTCATCGTTGTCAATCTTCACTTCGGTGCCCGCGTACTTGGAGTAGATCACGCGGTCGCCAACCTTGACCTCCAGCTCAACGCGCTTGCCGTCCTCGAAACGGCCAGGCCCCACCGCGATGACTTCGCCTTCTTGCGGCTTTTCCTTCGCGGTATCCGGCAGCACGATGCCGCTTGCGGTCTTTTCCTCACGGGAAAGCGGGCGTACAACCACACGGTCAGCGAGTGGTTTTACCATGGAAGAACCCTCCTTAAGAGACTGAGTCGACTTGTTAGCACTCAATCAGTGTGAGTGCTAATTCCAAAACATATATTACTCAAGGGCAGGGGGCTTTGCAATAGGTCCTGACGCAAAATTTTCACACACTCGGCGGCGCGGTTCAGGCTGTGTTGCCGCCCGCATCCGGCTGTTTTTGACGCCTTCTCTGCACCAGGGCGGACAGTAGAATGCTCAATTCGTACAGAAAGATCATCGGCAGCACGACGCTCAAATGAGACACCAATTCCGGAGGGCTGATGAGCACGCCAATCAGGACGCAGACAAAGTACGCGTACCGCCGCATCTTACGTAGAAAGCGCGGTGTCACCAAGCCAATCCGAGTGAGAAACACCACCACCAGCGGCAGTTCGAACACCAATGCCAGCGGCAGGCAGATACTTGTTAAAAATCCAAAGTACGATCCGGCCCGCAGCATAACCGTGAAGCGTTCCTGAGCCAGGTGCAGCAGAAAGTGCAGGACTGCCGGAAAGACCACGAACCACGAAAAACAAAGCCCCAAGCCGAACATCAGCAGCGCCGCGGGCAACAGCCGCAGCGTGTAGCGCTGCTCCGTCGGCGTCAGGCCCGGTTTCACAAATCGCCAGATCTGATACAGCGCAAACGGCAGCGTCAACCCCGCGCTGACCAAGCCGGCCATGCTCATGTAGACCATGACCACTTCACCCGGCGACGTGACCATCAAACGGTAGCCTTCGCGGGTGAGCGGTTCCACGAGATACCCATAAATCCGGGAAACAAACACAAAGCAACCAATCAACAGAACGACGAACACCACGCAAATGGAGATGAGCCGTTTGCGCAGGTCGTTCAGGTGTTCAACGAAAGTCATCTGAGCTGGAGTCATCGATTGCCTCCCGCCGCCTCGGAAGTCCGATGCGAAGATGTCGCGCCTCAGTCCGTGCGATGCGACTCGCGTAGATCGGCATCCCGTTTGGATTCGCTGTTCAGTTCAATCGGCTCCACCGTCGCGCGCTGGTTCTGCTGCGCACCGGCCGATCCGTTCCCTCGGCCCGCATCCTGATCATCCATGATCCCTTTCGTGGCGTCCTTGAATTCCCGCAATCCTTTTCCGAACGCCCGCCCAATCTCCGGCAGCTTGCTCGGGCCGAAGACCAACAGCAGGGCGATGAGTATCAAAATCAATCCCGGAATCCCAATGTTACCCAACATTCGGACATCCCTCCCACAGGTCGCGGCACAACCGCACCGCATCGCCCTCATCATACACTGGCCACCCGTGGGCGGCAAGGCGGCGGGTGTCTTCGTCCAGTTCCGCCGACAACAGCACCGCACGCACATGCGTCAGCGCGGCCTCTGTCAACCACGCCAAATCCGAGGGTCGCCGGATGGGCACCAGTTTCGGCAGCGCACTCCGTTTGAACCCTTCCACCACCAGCACGTCGAGCGGTTGCCCGAGGGCGGTCGCCGCCGCCAACATGCGGGCGCACAGCCGCTCCACCGACTCCGAATCGCCATCCTGATGATGATGCAGAAGCACATGCCCGCCACCGGCAACCATGGTCCACTGCGCCCCCGCTTCCGCGTACCGGACGGTGTCGCTGCCCGGCTTCTCCCATACGGTTCCTTCGTCCACGTGTCCATCGTGCTTGAGCACTCCCACACGCTTCCCGTCCTGCCGCCAAATGCGACAGAGCCGCTCCACCCAGGTGGTCTTGCCTGCATTCTGCGGCCCCACCACCGAGACAATCCGCGGGCCACCGCAGACATGGGCCAGCGCATCGCCGCGCTGTCCACCGTCGGTCACCGACGGTCCGTCACTCCCGACGATGCCCCAATTATTCATTCAACCACCCTCCCGCGCCAAGGCGGGCAATGTCGTCCTTCGTCAGGCGCACACCGGCGAGGACGCGCGGAAGCAGGACGTCGAAGGACGTCACGGGATCGTGGATGACAGCTCCCGGCAGTCCGAAGATGGCAGTTCCCCCCGCATACGCGAGCATCAGCATGCTTCCGGGAAGGATGGGTGTGCCGTACGAGATCACCGTGTCTGCGGCCGCGCCGATGGCGGCGGGCGAGCGGTCGTCCGGATCGACCGACATACCGCCGGTCACGCACACCAACTGGGCGCCATCACTGCACGCCCGGCGAATCTCCGTCAGGATGGCGTCGACATCGTCCCCCGGAAACACCTGGCGCATCACCTCCACGCCGAACGCGCCAAGTTTCTCGCGCAGCACCGGACCGGCCCGGTCCTCAATGCGCCCGCTCTGGATCTCGCTGCCGGTGGTCACCACCACCGCCCGCCGAACGACCCACGGCAGCACCTCGAGGACGGGCTGCCCTGTGGCGATGGCGCAGACGCGCTCCACCTTTTCCCGTTCAATCACCAGCGGAATGGGGCGGATGGCGGCCACCGACTGCCCGCGCGATGCGGACACATTCGGCTTCCGCGTGGAAAGGGCAATCCCGTCAATCCGATTGATGGCGTACACGCGCTCCTCATCCACCCGCAGGAGCCCATCGCGGGCGGCTTTCAACACCACTTTGCCCTCGTGCACGTCGGTGGCGGTCAGTCCGTCGCCGGCCACCGCAGCGGCCATCCGCACGGCCGCCTCGTCCTCGTGCAATTCGTCGGCGCTAAGCTCCATCACGTAGATGTGGCGCTTCCCCATGTCCAACAGCACGGGAATGTCCTCGGGTTGTATCACATGCCCTTTCGCAAAGGCGCGACCCTTGAACTGTCCCGGTATAATCCGCGTCAAATCATGCGCCAGCGCCAGTCCCACCGCTTCTTCCACAGGCACCTCCCGAAGCACCGTCCGTTCCCTCCTTCGCGTGGTTCAGCCACGCCCGATAATCTTCCGGCGTGTGAATCGGCCGTGTCCACCACTCCGGCCAATCCGCCGTGTCCAACCGCGCGGTGCGGCACCGTTCAATGATTGGCATCAGTCGTCCGCCCGCCTCCGCAGCCCCCGCCTCCAGCAGCGCACCGACGCGCGCCCGATAAATCGCGAGCAACGGCTGCGGGCGCCCTTCCCGGACGGTGAGCACGCCGTCGACATCCGCCGACTCTGCGGCCAGCGCGTCCACCAGCCGCCGCAGCGCGGGCTCCGCCAACCCGGGAAGATCTCCGGCCACCACCAGACAGGCACTGTCCGCGTCGCACGGAAGCTGCGGCCAGGCATGCGCCAGGGCGCGCAACGGCCCCTGGTACGCCGCCACATCCTCAATGATCCGCACACCTGCGGGAACCCGCGCCTGTGCCGCACCGCATCCGGTCAGCAGGTAGGTCTCTGCGGCGACCGCAGACACCACGCGCACCACGTGGTGCAAAACCGTTTCATCAGCACCGTCCTCGACAGGCAACCGCAGCTTGTCCACGCCCATTCGCCGACTGCGTCCACCAGCCAAGATCACGCCCAGGGTGCGCATGGGTACACCCTCCTTTCCGTCACCACCACGTGCATCCGGACATCGTGCACGCCGATGGGCAGCGACTCAGCCAACTGGGCTTCGTATGCCACTCCCACGCGAAGGACCGACTGCGGGAGACGCGCAAACAGCCTGTCGTAATAACCGCCACCGTACCCCAGTCGGCCTCCGTCCACGGTGAAGGCGACGCCGGGTACAATCACGGCGACGAGCGAATGCATGGGGAGCTCCGGCGCAGCCGGCGACGGTTCGGGAATCCGGTACGGACCCATCTCCCACGCGGTGTTGTCGGTGACCATCCGGAACATCAACTGCCCCTCGCCCACTATGACCGGGAACCCCGCTGTCCAGCCGCTATGCCGAAGCACAGGCGCCAGACCGCGCACATCCACCTCGCCGCGCACCGGCCAGTACAGGCCAATCCCGCCCCGCGAAGCGGCGCCTCGCTCCACGGACGGTGATGCCGACTGGCCGCTGGCCACCATTTGCGCCAGCACATCGGACACGCTGGCGACAATGCGACGGCTGGCGTCCTGTCGAACCGCTTCCGGCAACCGCTGCCGTCGTTGCAAAAAGTGCGCTCTCGCCCTTTGTTTTTGTTCGGCCACTCCGTCGGCCATCCGTTCAGTCCATTCGTCAGTCACGCGTCGCCTCGCTCCGATACAAACCGCAGCGCACAAACAGGTAAGGAGCCCCGAGCGTTCCCCACAGCCCCATCAAAACGCCCTGGATCTCATACCACATCGTATCCTGCGGCCACTTTACCACCCATTTTAGCGCAATCAGCCCAGCCACACCGATCATTCCGGCGCATACCCGCTTCCAGATTTCCGGTTGGATCTCGGAACGCAGATACTTTCCTTCCAGCACCGCCCCCACGCCCAATCCCAGCAGCACGGCCGCGTATTCCGCTGAGAGATTGCCTCGATGCGCCAGCAGCAGGATCGCCGGGATGAGAATGGCCATGGTCATCCGGATCCCAAACGCAAACGCCCGATATGTCCACCACTTGCCAATCCACCAACCGGCCAGCCCGAACACCAGTCCGAGCCCCCACCCCGCGAGCACGTCCGCGGGCCAGTGCAGGCCGAGGTAGAGCCGGGATAGCCCAATCGCGGCCACCAGCAGCGCGGCCAGTGCCCAAAACCACCGCCGCCGAACCCATTTGCCGAGCACTACGAAGAACGTCATCGGTCCCTGCGCGTGGCCGCTCGGCATGGAGTACACTCCGTTTGCCGTTTGCGTGTACAGCGACCGAATCCCCGGTACACCAATCGGTCTGGCCACACCCACGGCGTACTTCAACCATTCGTTGCTGTACATGCTTGCCAAGAACACGTAGGCGAGGCGCAGCCCGACGGTCCGGTGGATGCACCAGAACACCACCGGCAGCGCGAACAGATAAAATTTCTCCACCCCCGCCTGCGATATCCACTTCGCCGCTTCATCCAACTGCGGTGTGGCGTGGGACTGAATCCACAGCAGCAGATTGTATTGCCAAAGATAGCCGTCCGGCAGCGGAAAATCCGGTGCGTACACGAGCCTTGCCCCCCGTCCCAAGGGACGCCTTGGCGCACGGTGCGCCGAAGGACGCCCATCGATGTCCAACCTGTTAGAGTCTATGAGACAAGGGAGACAAGGTATGAATGATTTCCGAATGCCACCATCGCGCGGCGGGACAATGGACACTGCGGTCACAGAGCCTGTCCGCCCAGTCGCGGCAAAGACACCGTCACCGTGGTTCCCCGCCCCACCTGACTTTCAATGTCAATTCTGCCACCGTGCGCCTCGGCGATGCGATAGCTGACCATCAGCCCGAGCCCCGTTCCCCGTTCCTTCGTTGTGAAAAACGGCTCTCCAAGGTGCGGGAGCCGCTCGTCCGGAATGCCCGTGCCCTCGTCGATAATCTGCACCACCACCCAGTCCGCTGCTTCCGTAACGACAATCTGGATGACGCCTCCGTTCGGCATCGCCTGCACCGCGTTGCGTAAAATGTTGCAAAACATCTGACTGAGTTGCCCTGGCGAACACTTCACCCACGGCGATTCGCTCGGTGCCCGCATTTCCATCCGCACGCCTCCGGCCGCCGCTTCCGGTTCCGTTTCCTGCATCGCCCGTTCCAAGATGTCCACCATGCGCTGTGCGCGGCCCTCCGCCCCCGCAGGCTTGGCCAACAGCACCAAATCGTTCACAATGCGCTCAATCTGCGTCAGCTCATCCAACATAATCCGGAGAAACGATTGCTTGTCGGGATTGACGCTCCCTTGCAGAAGCTGCGTGAATCCTTTGAGCGTGGTCAATGGATTTCGGATCTCATGGGCAATCCCAGCCGCCAAGTGGCCGAGCGCCGCCAAACGCTCGGATTTTCGCAACTGTTCCTCCGCTGTCCGCAGGCGTAGTTCCGCTAGTTTTCGTTCCGTGACGTCCTGCACCGTTCCGAACATGCGAAGGAGGCGGCCTGCGACGTCTCGATCGAGATCTCCCAAGGCCTGGATGTGACGAATGGAGCCGTCCGGCAGAAGGATGCGGAACTGGGTGTCAAACGGCCTGAATCCCTCCATTCCAGCTCGCATCAAACGGCTGACGTAATCCCTGTCCTCCGGGTGGATGGTGCTCAAGTACGCCTCCATCGTGCCCACGAACTGTCCCGGTGGAAGCCCCCAGATGGCGTACATTTCGTCGGACCAATAGAGGGACTGTTGCTGCGCGTCCCATTCCCAATACCCAATTTTTGCAATCCGCTGGGCATGACTCAGCTTGTCCCGACTGCGGCGAAGAGCCATCTCCAGTTCCCGACGCTCGGTCACATCCCGCGCAAAACTAATCACCCATTGAACCGCACCCGAGCCGTCTCGCACGGCGCAGAATCGCACCTCGAACCAGCCGTAGCCGCCCCCTTTCCGGCGCAGCCGACAAGTGAAACTCCCTTGGTCTTTCCCTTCCATAATCTGTTGACGCACCTGTTCCCAGTGACTCACATCCTCCGGGTGGTACCAATCATCCCGTGTGCGCCCAACCAATTCGGAAGGCAGGTAACCGAGCGCCGTTTGAACGGAGGGCGTCAAGTACACGAATGTTCCATCCAGCTTGGAGACGGTGATGATGTCTTGGGAGTGTTCGAGAATGACGGGATACAGCGCGGTCACGTCGCCATGCCCCCAGGCGTTGTTATCCGAAAATCCATCCTGTGGTTCATGCTGTCCGTGATGAGTTGTGGAGTTTCCCATTTCCTGCCCTCTCGCCAGTGAATGTTCAAAATCGCCGTCCATCAACTAATGCCTGTGCCATCTTACCACATGGGAGACCTCGAAGGAACGTGAAACACAGAAGGCCGTGCCCCAACATGACGCGGGGCCACCCGGGCGGTGGCCTCTTTGGAGATTGCCCAATTCCCCCGCCTTACGGATGGCCCTACGGCTCGTGCAACCGCCTGACATCGACCTGCATGACGCGGTGGTCCCGCAGCGAGTGCACGGTCGCCGACCGGGTATCCGGATTCACATCGTCAATCCATACCGAATCACCTTCCAAGACGACGTCAAACGTCTGCTGTGCCGACAAAATTTGCAACGCACGTTCCACTTCCACGGAACATCCCTCCATCAGGATTAGGGTGTGCCACGCCCAGGGCTGCTATGCGCGGACCGCCCGCAACCTTGGCGGCGGTCTCCTGGTTTTGTACACTGAAGCAAGAGTCACTGACGGCGATGAAGGAGATCCCTCATGATATTGCTGCAAGCGAGTCACATCCAAAAGCATTACGATATCCACGATGTCCTCCTGGACGCAGGTCTCACCATCCAAACCGGAGAGCGCGTCGCCCTGGTGGGCCCCAACGGCGCTGGCAAGTCCACGCTGTTGCGCATTCTCGTGGGCCAGGAAGAACCGTCCGCCGGGGATGTCAGTCTCGGCAAGGACGTTTCCATCGGTTACGTCGCGCAATTTGTAGCGGCCAAGCCGGGTGCCACCGTCTTTGAGTACGTGGCCGAAACGTTCGCCGACGTGTATGACATGGAGCGACGACTGCGCGCCATGGAGGCGCAGATGGCCAATCCGCAGGTGTTTGAAGACCAGCGCCAATTTCAGGTGCTGTCGAACGCGTACGATGCCCTCCGCCAACAATTCGAAGCCAGCGACGGCTACGCGGTGGAAGCGCGCATTCGGCGGGTTCTGGACGGCCTTCGCTTTCCACCGGCCATGCACGGCAACAAGGTCGATTCCCTGAGCGGCGGCCAGAAGACCCGCCTGTCCCTGGCCCGCCTGTTGGCCTGGCAACCGGACCTCCTGGTGCTGGACGAGCCCACCAATTACCTCGATACCGATACCATCACCTGGCTGGAAAACTATCTGCAGGCCTACGAGGGCGCCCTGTTGTTGGTATCCCACGATCGGTACTTTCTCGACAAGGTGGCGAACGTGGTCTACGAACTGGAAGGCGGAAAGACCACCCGCTACGTCGGCAATTACAGCGCGTATGTGGAGCAGAAGGCGGCGCAGGTGGAAGCCGAACTTCGCCGCTACGAAGCCCAGCAGAAGGAAATTGCGCGCATGGAGACGTTCATTCAGAAGAACATCGCCCGCGCCACCACCACCAAGCGCGCACAGAGTCGTCGCAAAATGCTGGAGAAGTTGGAACGGTTGGAACGGCCGAACGTGAACACGCCCCAGATGGCCCTCCGGTTCGCATGTGGAGAAGCGTCGGGCAAGGATGTGCTGGAAGTCCAAAATCTCGTCCTCGGTTATCCGGGGCGCACCCTCCCGGGACCGCTCAATCTGAAGATCACCCGGGGTCAGCGCATCGCCATCCTCGGCGCGAACGGCGTTGGCAAATCCACTTTCCTCAAAGCCCTGGTTGGCCGTGTGACACCGCTGAGCGGGGACGTCCGGTGGGGCACCCATGTGCACATTGGCTACTATGATCAGGAGCAGGCTGACCTGCACGCTGACAAAACGGTTCTCGAAGAAATCTGGGATGCGTATCCGCAGCTGGATCGAACCACCGTCCGCACCGCCCTCGGCCGCTTCCTGTTTCGCGGGCAGGATGTGGATAAACCGGTTGCGGCGTTGAGCGGCGGCGAGCGAAGCCGTCTCTCGCTCTGCAAACTGATGCTGCAGCAAGCGAACGTCCTCGTGCTCGACGAACCGACCAACCACCTCGATTTGGTCAGCAAGGAAGTGCTCGAAGATGCGCTCGTCGATTACGAAGGCACACTGTTGTTCGTGTCGCACGACCGCTACTTCATCGATGCGTTGGCGACCCACGTGGTGACCCTCGACGAGCACGGATTTCACCTGTATATCGGAAATTACAGCGAGTACGCGGCAAAAGTTGCGGAAGAGCGGAAGTGGTCGCAATCCGATATGGATCACGAAGCAGCCTCCCCGTCTCATCGCCCTGACGCCGAACGCACCTCGCCGTCCAAACGCGTCGTTCGATCCGCAGATATCCGCAAACTTCGGGATCGCGTTGTCCGTCTGGAAGCCGACATCGCCGCCGCCGAAGCGCGACAGGTGGCGGCCGCGGAAGAATTGACCGCAGCCACCATCGGCCAGGATACGGTACGCATGGCGGAGTTGCAGGCGGAGTTGGCGACCCTTGAGACGAACATTGCCGAGTGGATGCAGGCATGGGAAGACGCCGCCGCAAAGTTGGAGGCACTCGAGTCGGGTCAAGAGGATGTCACGTAATACCAGGCAGCCGGAAGGCTGTCTTTCTTTTTGGTAACCAGTATCGTGATGGCGCTGGTGGGGATGACAGCAGTATCCTTCAATGGTCCAAAGCGGCAACCACAGCGGCCGACTCAGGCCAAACCACCTCTCGGCCGCTCATCCTGCGCGTCGCCCAGCCAAGCGTGACCCAAGACCGCATCCAATTCACGCATGAATGCCTGCCAATCCTCCACGCGCACAGCCGCCTGCACCAACCGTTCCAGCGTCGCCACGTCGGTCACCGCGCGGATGCGCCGCACCACGCCCTGCGGAACCATGCCGAAACGTAACGCCAAAATCGCCAGCAAGTCTGCCTGGTCAAAGGGCAGTGACATTGGCTCGGGAACCGCTTCCAACCACTCTGGTATCCGTGCGCGCTGCATGCTGGCATCCCCCCATGCCCGGTTCGGCGCGAGCCCAGGCTGTCGCCGTCCGAGGTGCTCCCCTTCGCCTTCACCATACGCCAGTGGTGAAGGTCGTGGGGAGACTCATCCGACCTAGTCGGGATGGTTCAATTGGACTGTTTTGCGCGGTGTTACTTGTCAAAGGCGGGATCGAATGCGTCGCGCAAACCGTCGCCGATGAAATTGATGCAGAGAATGGTGACCGTAATCAACAGCGCCGGCGGCACCCAGGCCCAGGGCTCCGTGGAGAGCGTGAAGTAATCCAGCGACGAATTGAGCACGTTGCCCCAACTGGGCGTGGTCGACTTCACGCCGAAACCAATCACGGCCAGGGCCGCCTCGGCACCAATCAAATTGGCCATCTGCAGCGTGGCGTTGACCACAATGGGACCGAGGGAAGCTGGCAATAGGTGCCGAAAGATGATGCGCCACGCCCCCGCCCCGCTGGTGCGCGCGGCGAGCACAAACTCCGACTCGCGCAGAGAGAGAAACAGCGACCGAATCATGCGCGTGGTGCTCGGCCAAGCCGTGAAACCGATGACGGCAATGAGCAGCCACACGGAAGACGTATTGATGATGGACTCCAGGACAATGATGAGCAGGATAAACGGAAAGTTGAACATGAAGTCGCACACGCGCATGATGACTGCGTCCACCCAGCCCCCGTAATAACCGGCGAGGCCTCCGAGTACAATCGAGATGGCCATGACCAGAAGCGTGTCGGTGAAGCCAATCAAGAGATCAATGCGTCCGCCGTAAACATCGCGCGCGAAATAATCGATGCCGTTGGCGTCCGTGCCCAACCAGTGCGCTGCGGACGGCGGCAGGGACACGCTGTTCAAGTCCTGGCGGGACGGATCCCAGTGCGTCAGCCAAGGCGCGCACAGGCTGACGAGCACAATCAGCGCGAGCACAAGGACGCTTGCAACCGCCATGCGGTGACGCATGAATCGCCCAAGCGCCAGTTGGAAGGGGCTCTTGCTGACGCGTCCGCGCGCTGCCGATTGGTTCGCTGCCAGCGCTTCTACAGGTGGTGTTGACATGACCAAGGTGCCCCCCTTTTTATTGATAGCGAATGCGCGGATCGACCACAGCATTGAGGATGTCCGCGACCAGGTTGCCGAGCAGCACGCACACCGCGAAAATCAGCGTGGTGGCCATGATGACGGGGTAATCGCGCTGCGACACGGCCGTAATCGTGACGTAGCCCATCCCTTGGTAGCTGAACAACCCCTCCGTAATCACCGCCCCGCCGAGCAATCCGCCGAGGTCAAACCCCAACTGCGTCACCAGCGGGATGCGCGCGTTGCGGAACACGTGCTTGCGGTAAATCACCGGCTCACGGATGCCTTTCGCCCGCGCCGTGCGCACATAATCCTGCCGCGCCACATCCAACATGGCGCCGCGGGTGTAGCGGCTGTAGACGGTGTGCGCCGTAAGCGCAATGGAAATCGCCGGCAGCAGCGCATGCCAGACGTGGTCCAGCAAGGTGCCCGCCAGCGGACCGGTGCCGGTGGCGTTCTGCGCCGGAAAGACGGGCCAGCGAATGGCAAAGAAATAAATCAGAAACACCGCGAACACGAAGAACGGCACAGAAAAGAGCACAAACGACACGGTGGAAACGGTGTAATCCAACTTGCTGTAGGGGCGGCGCGCCTGCCAGATACCGATGGGAATGCCGAGCAAGAGGATGAAGGCCTCCGCCAACACAGCGAGAATCAACGTATTGTACATGGCCGGCCCGAGCAGTTCGATCACCGGTTCATGTTGTCCAAAACTCCAGCCAAAGTTGCCGTGCAGCACGTTCACCAGCCAGCGCCAATACTGCACCGGCAACGGCAGGTTCAAACCATTCTGCACTTCCAGTTGGTGTTTGAGTGCCGCGATATCCTTGATGCGCGGATTGATCATGGCTTCAATGGCATTGCCCGGCGCCATGTGCATCATGAAAAAAACGAAGACCGTAATCGCGAAGAGCATGGGAATCATGCCGAATAAACGCCGTACGACATAGCCAGCCATAGGGGTTCCTCCTCAATGTAAATGACAGGCCACCCAGTGCCCTGGGGCAGCTTCCCGCAAGGTGGGACGCGACTGTCGGCAGACGTCCATCACTTTCGGACAGCGCGTGTGAAACGGGCAACCTGTCGGCGGATGGGCGGGATTGGGCACATCTCCCCGCAGCAGGATGCGCTCACGCTTGTGCTTGCGAGAAGGTTCGAGCGCCGCCGACAACAGCGCCTCACTGTAGGGGTGCAAGGGCTGTTGATACAGGGCCTGCTTGGTGGTGAGTTCCACCAAATGACCGAGATACATCACGCCGACCTGGTCGCTGATGTAGCGCACAACGGCCAAATTGTGCGAGATGAACACGTACGACAGGCCCAATTCCTGCTTCAATCCCTGCATCAAATTCAAGATCTGCGCCTGAATCGACACATCGAGGGCGGAGACCGCTTCGTCCGCCACAATCAACCGTGGCTGCACCGCGATGGCGCGCGCAATGCCAATACGCTGCCGCTGCCCCCCGGAAAACTCGTGCGGGTAGCGCTGCCTGTCATCAGCTTTCAATCCGACCTTCTCCAGCAGATCCGCGACCACGGCAGGAATGTCGCGAGCGGCCACCAGGCCGTTGACCACCAGCGGTTCGGCGATGATGTCCTGGACAGACATGCGCGGGTTCAAAGACGCGTACGGATCTTGGAAGACCATTTGAAACTTGCGGCGGATGCGCCGCAGCGCCTTACCGCTAAGCTGGGAAATGTCCTGCCCGTCCAGCAGGATCTTGCCCGCCGTCGGTTCCAGCACGCGCATGATGGTTCGAGCCAGCGTCGACTTGCCGCAGCCGGATTCCCCGACAATCCCCAGCGTCTCCCCGGGCTGCAGGCGGAAAGACACTCCGTCCACGGCCTTCACGTAGCCCACTGTCCGCCGGAGCACCCCCTTTTGCACGGGAAAGTACTTCTTCAAGTCCTGCACTTCGAGTAAAGCCTGTGCTGTCGTCACACCGACACACTCCCCTTATCCGCAAAGTGACAACGCACCCAATGCCCAGGTCGCACCTCGCGCAGTACGGGCGCTGTTGCCAAACACTCCGGCTGTGCCAATGGGCATCTGTCCGCAAACCGACATCCTTCGGGAAAGGCCGCTGCGTCCGGCACCGTTCCGGGAATCGAGTAGAGCGTCTCGGTGTCATCACTGAGCGAAGGAATCGACCGCAGCAATCCACGCGTATAGGGATGGCTGGGTTCCTCGAAGAGCGTGTCCGCGTCGGTGGACTCCACCACCTGACCGGCGTACATGACCACCACCCGATCCGCCATCTCCGCCACCACGCCGAGGTCGTGGGTGATGAGAATCAGGGCGGTGCCGAAATCGTCACGCATCTTCCGCATCAGATCGAGCACCTGAGCCTGAATGGTCACGTCCAGCGCCGTGGTGGGTTCGTCCGCAATCAACAGTTTCGGCTCGCACACCATCGCCATGGCAATCATGACCCTTTGGCGCATGCCCCCGGACAACTGGTGCGGATACTCATGCACGATTTGCGCCGCACGCGCAACCCCGACAAACTCCAGCATTTCCACGGCGCGCTGCCAAGCTTCCCGCTTGCGCATGCGCCGGTGCCGCAGCAAAACCTCGGTGATCTGGTCTCCCACGGTCAGCACCGGATTCAACGCGGTCATGGGCTCCTGGAAGATCATTGAGATTTGGTTGCCGCGCACATCCGTCATCTCATCTTCGGACAGCCGCAGCAAATCCACGCCGTCCAGCAGAATTTTCCCACTCACAATCCGCCCCGCCGGCTGCGGAACCAGGCGCATGATGGACAGGGACGTCATGCTCTTGCCGCACCCGGATTCTCCGACCAGACAGACGATTTCCCCTGCCCTGACATCCAAGTCCACCCCGTCCACCGCGTGGACCTCTGCGTCTTTATACATGAAGTACGTTCGCAAATTCCGTACCGATAGCACCGCCTCTGACATGCGTGTCCCTCCAAATCCATGCCGCCACGCTAGTCCTTGTAACTCCATTGGAATAGGTGAGATTTTTGAAACATATGTCATTCTACATTTCCAAGGGATGTTTGTGAAGTCTGTCTCCTTCGCTACGAGAGATCTGCTTCTTATATGTATTTTAGTTGACGGCACAAGAGCCACTTCCTATAATGGGCAATACCGATTTGAATTATCGGTTTTTGGCGCGGGCAGATCTGCTCCGCGCCTGCAAGGATGTTGCATGCGCACCTTCGTGTGGGCTACATATCCGCAGTCAACTCCAAACAGGGGGGCTTCAGGGATGATTCAGAAACAGAAAGCAATGGCCACCGTGGCGCTGGCTGCCTCGGCCGCCATGTTGTTGTACGGATGCGGCCAAAACACCGCGTCCAACAGTTCGTCGAAGGACAGCGCGACACCGGTGGATGGGGGCACCCTCACCGTTGCCCAAGGTACACCGTGGAATGATGAATTTATTCCGAACCTGGATTCCAGCGGCTATACCGAAGCCATGTGGCAGTTGTCGTTCGACCCGCTCCTGAACGTGGATAACAAACTGCAACTGCAGCCGTGGCTTGTGCAAAAATACCAGTATTCACCAGATCACAAGACCATCACCTGCTGGCTGCAACCGAACGCCAAGTGGTCGGATGGCCAGCCCATTGTCTCCCGCGACGTGCTGCTGGACATGGACTTCCTGGCTTCGCCAGCCTACAACGGCCCGCACTTGCAGGGACAGTCAGAATACCTGGTGGACAACGTGGTGGGCGCCGACAAAATCGTGAAGGGTGAGGCTAAGTCCTTTGCCGACACCGGCGGCTTCACCATCATCAACGACAAGGAATTCCAGGTCCACGTGAAGCAGGCGGACGCGGCCTTCCTGACGGCCGATTTGGCCAACATCACGCCGCTGCCGTACCACCGCCTGAAGGGGATCCCGTTCTCCCAGTACCTGGAGATGCAGTACGACCGCCTGCCGGATGTGGTCTCCGGTCCCTACATTCCGACATCGGCCACCAACCAGTCCGTGGATACTTTCAAGGCGAATCCAAACTACTGGCGCGGCAAGCCGCACATCGCGAACGTGGTGCTGAAAGTGGTGAGCCCGGACGTATTGCCCGGCATGATGGCCAGCGGTCAAGTGAACTTCGCCATCAACGGGTTGTCAGCGAACGACAAGATCAAAATGAAGAGCGATCCGCAGATTGTTGAGAAAACCATGCCGAGTACGGAATACGCCTTCCTCGGCCTGAAGGACAACAAGCCGTATTTCTCGGACGTTCGCGTCCGCCAGGCCATTGCCTACGCCATCAACCGGCAGGCGATTATCAACGGTATTTTCAAGGGCATGGCTGTCCCCATCAACTCGCCAACACCGGACAGCTACACGTGGGCAGCGACACCGGCCAGCCAGCTCAACACGTATGATTACAATCCGAAAAAGGCCGAGCAACTGCTGGATGAAGCGGGATATGTGAAGAAGGGACAATGGCGGATTGACCCGAAGACGGGCCAGACGCTGACACTGCACCTGGCCACCACCACAGACCCCACTCGCGCCAGTGAAGCCAACGCCATTCAGCAAGACCTGCAGGCTGTGGGCATTCACGTGGTGGAGGACAGCCCTATCGATTTCAACACGCTGGTCAGCCGCCTGGAGAACAATGACCCGAGCATCGACATGTGGCTGATGGGCAACAGCATGGGCCCGGATCCAGATCCGCGCGGTACCTGGGGCACGAAAGACCCGGGCAACTACGAACGCTACAGCAACCCGGAAATTGACAAGCTGATTCAGAACACCTGGGCTTTGCCGTCCGACTTCACGCAGGCGGGCCGCGGTCAGCAGTTCCAGACGTTCAACAAGTTCGTCAACCAGCAACTGCCCATCATCTTCCTGTTTGACTACAACGATGTCCAGGTGTACCGGAGCAACGTCCACATTCCGGACAAATACTTCGGTCCTATGGGCGTGTGGCCGGTCCAACCGGATTGGTGGATTTCTAAATAACCGTTCGCTGATACCAAATCAGCACCGGACAGACAAATCGGGCTGCCCCAACAGTGCCAGCGCACTGAGGGGCAGCCCGATACGCAATGATCGTTTACTAAAGGATATACTGTAAATATACAGTTGCTGCATATCCGCATTTCAGGCGCGCGTCCGGATGAGGCGGTCGCTACCCATCCACAGGACGGCTACCAAGGCGCCCCCCACCGATACCGTTCCGAGCAGGAATACAAGGTCGAGCGCGTGCTCCAACGCGGGCCCTGCGCCCGCGTGGCGCGGCAGCAGACTGCCGAACACGCTCACACCCACCGTCCCGCCGACGGATCGGAAAAATTGCGAGGACGCCGTCGCCACCCCGCGCCGATTCGGCTCCACAGCACTCTGCACCGCCGTGCCAAGGGTGGGATACATTGGCCCCATGCCCAGCCCCGTTGCCTCTGCTCGTGCAGCGCCAGACCGACCACGAGGAGCGCGGGCATGCCGATGACCAGGCTCATGTAGAAAATCCAGCGCCAATTCCAGTATTGGACCATCACCCCTCCGACAGCCGGGCCACAGATGCTGGCTAATGTCAGCACAGCGCCAAACGGCGCTTGAAACCTGCCCCGCTCCTGGATGGGATAGAGATCCGCAATCAGCGTGAAGGCCACCGGCATGAGACAGCCAGCGCCGAGCCCCTGAATGGCCCGGAAGCCAACCAACGCAGCCATGTTCCAAGCCAGACCACAGAGCAAGGAACCCACCAAAAAGATCAACCCACCTGCCAAGTAGACCTGTTTTCGTCCGAACAAGTCGGCCAGTTTGCCGTAGATAGGGATGCTGACGGTGGAGGTCAACATGTAGGCGACGAATACCCAGCCGTACAGGTTGAGTCCGCCCAACCGGGTGGACACGGTGGGCATCGCCAGAGAAATAACGGTCTGATCCAGCGAGGACAGGACCTGTCCAAGCAAGAGGCCGGTGGTCACTCAGCGGAGATTGGTTTGTGGTTGCGTCACGTTTGCCCCTACCTCCCATGTCCTGTGTGATCACAAGCGGCCAGCCGTGTGTCGGAGAAAAATATAGCCCAGAGTTCCAAAAAAGAATAGACTTTTTCTTTCGACTGAGTTATCTCTTTTGAATAGAGTCTGCCCGGAAGCATGAATACAGAGAAGGGGCTGTTCCTGTGCAGTTTTCACTGCAGTAGGAACAGCCCCTTTTTCAAGAGAAAGCCGCCCCTGCGGGCGGCCTTCTCACAGCATCACAACGAAGCACACGTCACATGTCGTCCTATTCCGCCTGGAACAGCGGTGTGGACAGGTAGCGTTCGCCGTTGGACGGAGATACGGTCAACACCTTGTGGCCAGCTCCCAACTCCTTGGCCACCTGCAGCGCCACGTGGACGTTGGCGCCGGACGAAATCCCCACCAACAGTCCTTCTTCACGGGCCAACCGACGAGCCACCTCGAACGCGACTTCATTTTCCACCGTGCGTACCTCGTCGTAGATCTTGGTATCAAGCACGGATGGGACGAAGTTGGCTCCAATACCTTGAATCTTGTGGGGGCCGGGCTTCCCGCCGGAAAGAATCGGAGACGCCGCCGGTTCCACGGCAATCAATTTACACTGCGGAATCTCCCGCCGCAGCACGCGGCCCACGCCGGTCAGCGTACCACCGGTGCCAACGCCGGCGATGAACGCGTCCAGCTTGCCTTCCATCTGTTCCACCACTTCGCGCCCGGTGGTCAACTCGTGGATTTCCGGGTTAGCCGGGTTGTCGAACTGCTGCGGCATGAAGTACCCGTGTTCCGCTGCCAGCTGTTTCGCCTTCTCCACAGCACCGCGCATCCCGTCGGGGCCCGGTGTCAACACGAGCTCTGCGCCATACGCCTTGAGCAGGTTGCGGCGCTCTTGGCTCATGGTCTCCGGCATCGTCAACACGACGCGGTATCCCTTCGCCGCCGCCACCAGAGCCAGGCCGATGCCCGTATTGCCACTGGTGGGCTCCACCAACGTGTCGCCCGGTTTCAACTTGCCCTCGCGTTCCGCGGCTTCTATCATCGCTTTCGCAATTCTATCTTTGACGCTCCCCCCGGGATTGAACCATTCCAATTTCACGTAGACTTCCGCCGAGTCGGCATCCGGAAGGTTGCGCAACCGTACCACAGGGGTATTTCCAATCAGGTCTAGCACGGAATTCACAGTTTTCACAGCGTTCTCCTCCTGTGCGAAAAGTCGAACTATCCACAGTATCCACAAGCTTATCCACAGCGGATTTTGTCGATAGATCAGGTATTTTAGCGACTATCCACAATATCCACACGGCGCTTTTCCCCACACTGTGAACAAGTCCCGTTTGTTGCCATTATACACGTCCAGCCTGCCAATCTCCTAACGATAGGGTCGCGTGCGCGTTGAGTGAGAGATTGTGCCGAACCCCCGCCCGCAACAGGAACGTGCCTGCGGCGGCAATCATTGCCGCGTTGTCGGTGCACAACGTGAGCGGTGGTACGTGCAGGATAAAGCCATCCACCGCCGCTCTTGCGGCCAGCGCGGTGCGCAGACCATGATTGGCCGCCACGCCACCGGCGAGCACCACCACGCGGCGTCCGGTGGTGTGGACTGCCCGTGCGATTTTCTCCACCAAAACGTCAATCACCGCCTGTTGGAAACTCGCGCACACGTCGGCGATGCGGATGGTCTCCCCCCGTTGACGGCGCTTGGCCACTTCGTTCGCGACGGCGGATTTCAATCCGCTGAACGAAAAATCAAAGTTATCCTCTTCCAGGAACGCCCGCGGAAACGCGTACGCTTCCGGATTTCCCGTCTGAGCCAGCTTGTCCACCTTCGGCCCCCCCGGATACGTCAACCCGACCAGACGAGCCACCTTGTCGTACGCTTCCCCGGCCGCGTCGTCTTTGGTTCCTCCGAGTTTGGTGAAACGAAATAACGCATCCACCTCAAGGATTTCCGTATGCCCCCCGGATACCACCAGTGCCAGCGCGGGGAACGACACATCGTTGGCCAAACACGCAGCCGCCACGTGGCCCGCGATGTGGTGCACGCCCACCAGCGGCAGCCCCGTGGCGAGCGCGTATCCTTTGGCCGCAGATACGCCCACCAACAGTGCGCCGAGCAGGCCGGGGCCACAGGTGACGGCAATCCCGTCCAAATCCCCCCAATTCATGCCCGCTTCGCGCAGCGCCTGCTCAACCACCCGGGTGACTGTCTCGATATGCTGACGTGATGCCACTTCCGGCACCACGCCCCCAAATCGCTCATGGGTCGCAATCTGCGACGCAATCACCTGCGATATGACCGTCCGTCCGTCGGCCACCACAGCCGCCGCCGTTTCATCGCAGCTTGTTTCAATCCCCAATACCTTCACACACTAGCCCCCAGATCCGCCCACATAATGAGCGCGTCTTCATTGTTGTCTGTATAGTAGCCCTTGCGTTCGCCCACGCCAACAAAGCCGAGTTTGCGGTACAGGTTCTGTGCCACGGTGTTGGAAACGCGAACTTCCAACGTCATGCGGCGAATCCCCCGCTGCATGCATTCGGCCATCAGTGCCCGGAGCAGCATCTCCCCCAGGCGCCGGCCGCGGAAGTCCGGATGGACGGCGATATTGGTGACATGGCCCTCGTCCACAATCAGCCAAATGCCCGCGTAACCAATCACGCGGTCATCCTTGGTCGCCACAATGTAACGCGCCAACTGGTTGTCCGCCAGTTCAGCAAGAAAGGCCTGCCGCGACCACGGCGCGGTGAACGATTTGCGTTCCACCTCCATCACCTGGTCTACGTCGGCCAGCAACATACGGCGAATGGTGATTTGATCATTGGACGATGGTTCTCGAACACTCATGGTTGATTCCCCTCCCGCTCCGTCAGGCGAACCTCCGCCTCCACCGGCAGGGCGTAGTCCGGCACCAGTTCGTGCACTGCGTCGCCGGTCAGAAGCGGGAGCGTCTGGGTGTAACTCAGTCGAAACAGCGCCGGCGCGAGTTCGCTCGCCACCTGCTGCAGCAATCTCAAATCACGGGCCGAGGGCAAGAGCTCCAGCACCTGATGCTTCGGTTCAAAATCGTGGACAATCGTCAATCCACCGGTGTCAATCCGCCCCTCGTCGGACAGTCCTTGACAGAGCGCCGCCCACGCACTGACGGAACGCACCTCCGGGGGTTGCAGCGCCTGCCAAGTCCCATCGTCGGCGCGCAGGTACAACGCGCCAAATGCCCGCTTGCGCCGCGCGTACAATAGCGGCAGCACCGCCTGTCCGGCGCCCGCATCCGGCACGACGGCCTCGGCCATCGCCATCAGGGTGGAGACCGGCGTCAGCGGCACCGCCAACGCGCTGGCGAGCGCCTTTGCGGTGGCCACCGCCAATCGGACACCGGTGTAGCTGCCCGGACCAATGCCGACGACAATTCGCGTCAACTCCGTCGGCTGCAGGCCCGCCGCGTTCAGCACCGCCGCGACGGCCGGCTGCAGCACGCGGGAATGGCCGCGCGGGACGAGGGAGGTCATCGTCGCCAACAGAGACGTCCCCTGTCCCACTGCCACGGAAGCGACTTGGGTTGCAGTATCCAGCGTCAAAACAGCCATCGCTTCACCCACTCATCCAGTAAGTTCAAACTCCGCCATCCAGTGGTGGTGCAGTGCAGCACCCGTTCGTCGACGCGCGGCAGCGGCTGGGCGACCATCTCGATGCTAAGCGCGTCCGCCACCAAATCGCGCACTGCCTCCGGCCATTCAATCAGGAGCGCCGCGTCGCCCTCCAAGTAATCCGCAAACCCGATGGCCTGCAGCGCGTGCTCCACCGCCGATGTAAGCGCGGTGCCGTCCGCTTCCCCCTGCGCCTCGTACAGGCGATAGAGGTCCATGTGCACCAACGGAATTCTTCCTTCATATTCCGCAACCAGCGTGAAGGTGGGGCTGGTGACTTCCTCTCGGATCTGCAGACCAGCCGCAACCCCCTTGGTAAACGTGGTTTTTCCTACGCCGAGACCGCCGGACAGCAGAATCACATCTCCCGGCTGCAGCAACGCGCCGAGCCTTTCTCCCATGGTTCGCGTCTGTTGTGCCGACCGAGTGGTCAACGCCATCTCCCGCATCCCACACGCCTCCTTTCGCCACCGGCAGCCATTCTCCAGCGAACTCGCGCCGGAGGATCACCGTGGCCAACGCGCTGTCCCGCGTTACTCTGCTCGAAAATGATTGTACCCTTTCGCCTCCAACACCGTCAGCCCGGCGGCGGATTCCACCACCACTCCGTCTCCTTCTTCCACACGGCCAATCTGTGTCAGGGAGATCCCCACGCTTTGGCAACGCGCCAACGCTCGGGCAAAAGCGAAGGGGGGCGCTGTTCCCACCAACTGAAAGTCCTCTCCGCCATACCAGGCGTATTCCAGCGGCGATTCCCCGCGCGCCCGCGCGAAGTTGCGCACGGCGGGATGCACCGGCACTCTGTTCTGGTCAATCCGCAAGCGTACCCGACTCGCCTCAGCCAACTCGTTCAATTCGCTGGCCAACCCGTCGCTGATATCGTCACAACTGCTCGCGCCCGCCTCCCGCAAAATCGCGCCCGCTTCCACCTGCGGCACGGGACGCCGATGAAACTGGCGCAGTTGCATCGCTTCGTCCGGCGGGAGTGAAGCTGCACCTTCCAGCAACAGACGCAGCCCCGCGCCACTGCCGCCCACCGTTCCGGTGACAAACACCACATCCCCCGGACGCGCTCCGCTGCGCAGCAACGCCTGCCCATGCGGCACCGCGCCGAGCACGGTACTCGTGACCACCAGCGGCCCGCTCGTGCGCACCACATCGCCGCCTATCACCGCACAACCGTACCGGTTGCACGCTTCCGCCATCCCGTCGTAAAACGCCTCCAAATCTGCAGGTTTCCGTTCCCTCGGGATGGCCACCGTCAGCAGCACCTGCCGCGGCTGTCCGCCCATCGCCGCTACATCACTGATGGACACCGCCGCCGCCTTATAGCCGACGTCGGTCCACGTCATCGTCCGCTCGATGAAGTGGACGCCTTCCACCATGGCGTCGGTCGTGACCACGGCCTCCTCCCCTGTCGGTACGTTAAACACCGCCGCGTCGTCCCCAATGCTCACCCGCACCGTCGGGTGATCCGTGGGTACCCGAGCGGCCAGATGTCGAATCAGCGCAAATTCATCCATACCGTTCACGCCGACCACTCCGTCCTCGTTCCATCTGCCGCATACGCCACCTCGCCGCCAACCACGGTGTACAACACGTTCGCCGCGCACAAATCGTCCACATCCTGCGGCTGGACGATATCGCGGTCAAGAATCGTCAGGTCCGCCAGGAATCCCGGCGCAATCTGCCCCTTTCGCTGTTCCGTGCCGTTCGCGTAACAGGCATTCCGGGTGAACAGCTGCACCGCTTCGTACGGCGTCAGGGCCTCCGCAGGCAGGTATCCCTGTCCGCCCATCCCGGGCCGTTTGCGTGCCACCGCCGCGTGTATCCCGAGCAGCGGTGCCACAGGTTCAATCGGCGCGTCCGATCCGCCCGCCAACCGCAACCCAGCCGCCCACAGCGTCCGCCACGCGCAGGCGCGCTCCGCCCGCGTGGGCCCAAGCCGCTCCACCAACCACGGAAAATCGCTGACGGTGAACCGCGGCTGAATGTCCAATACCACCCGTTCTCCCAGCGCTCGCATGCGCTCCATCAGACTGGGATGGACCAGTTCCGCATGAATGATCCGATCCCGCATGGCCACCGGTGGCGCCTCCGCCAACGCCCCAATTACCATCTCCAGCGCCGCGTCGCCGATGGCATGCACAGCTGCGCCGAACCCTTTCTCATGCGCCATCCGCACGCGCTCCGCGAGCGCTTCAGGGGTGTACATGGGCGTGCCGCGCCACCCCGGTTGGTCGCTGTAATCCTCCAACAACCACGCCGTTCGCCCGCCAAACGAGCCGTCGCTGAACAGCTTTGCCGCCCCCACCTCCAGCCAGTCGTCCGGGGCGGGGAGCTCCGTCAACGCGGCCCGGCATTCGTCTAAATAGTTCCAGTCCACCAATTCGTGAACCCGAATCCGCACGCGCGCCTCGTGAATCAGACGATGGTACAGCGACCATGTGGTGGCAAAACTCCGGGGACCGCGAACATCATCGGTATGGACCGCCGTGATGCCCGCCGCCAAACAGTCCTCCATCCCCGCCCGGAAAACCTGTTCCCACTGAGTGACGGTCAAGTCCGGCACCGCCCGCTGCAGCGGCGTCACCGCATTGTCGTACACCAGGCCGTTCAGTCGTCCCTTCGCATCGCGTCCGTAGGCGCCATCCGCTGGATTGGGCGTATCGTGATGAATGCCGGCCAACCGGAGCGCTGGCTCATTCACCAGGTACACATGGTGGCAGATCCGCGTCAGCAACAGCGGACGTCCGCCCGCCGCCTGGGTCAACTCCTCCATGGTGGGCAGCGTTTGATCCAACCAGTGGTTCTCGTTCCACCCTCCGCCGAGCACCCACGCGTCCGCGGGCAGCGAGGCCGCGTGGTCGGCGATGGCCGCCAGCAGGTCCCCCCGATGGCGCACCGCTTCCAAATTCAGTTGGATCCTGTGAATGCCGAGCGCGTGGACGTGCAGATGGCTGTCCACAAAACCGGGAACCACCGTGGCTCCCTCCACATCCAACACATGCGCGATGCGCCCCGCGTATTCCGTGGCCAATTCCTCACCATCGCCCACCGCCACAATCCGGTCTCCGTCCACCACCAACGCGTTGAAGCGCCCTGCTGGTTGAGTCAGGGTATAGCCGTTTGCATGTTTCAACATCCACACCTGAACCTGCCCCCATTCGGACGCAACGCTTTACGCCCAACGTCCACACAGACTTTCCCTCATCATATCAGGATTGCCGCAAATCCCGAAAGCTCGACCCAGCCTGGTGATTGCGTCAACGCCATGGCAAGTGACTTCCTCCACATGGCATCGGCATCACACCAGCCACCGGTTCATATGCTGTACAGACAAGCCGTGCCCCCTCACCACGGCGAAGGAGGTGCTCGCGTGCTCGATTGGTTCGGCTGGGCCGCCGACGGTGTGCTCGACTTTGGATATGTCGGTGTGTTTATCACACTCGTGCTGGAAGGGCTCGGATTTCCGTTTCCCGGCGACGGCCTCCTGACCTTCTACGGTTTTGCCAGTGCACGCGGCCAGTTGCAACTGCCCGGTGTGGCCCTGTGCAGCATCGCCGGTTACCTGTGTGGCAGCACCCTCGCCTATCTCATCAGCCGGCATTACGGCGTCCGGTTGCTCAACGCCGCCGCCAGCCGTTGGTTGTTCAACGCGCGCCAGATGAGCCGCACCACGAGCCTGATTGACCGATATGGTCCCTGGCTGCTCATCCCAGGCCGCTTCCTACCGGGTGTCCGATCCGCCAGCCCCTACGTCGCGGGGTTCGCCCGCATGGCGCTTCGTCCATTCCTGCTGTACACTGGCATTGGCGCCGCACTGTGGTGCATCGCTTGGATAGGACTCGGCTATTGGGCGGGAGATCATATGGAAGCCGTGCTGCGAGTGGTCCAGTCGAGCCTTGCGTATGTGACCGGCGGTTTGCTTGTCACCGTACTGCTCATCGTCCTCTATCGCACGCGCAGAGCACGATAGGAGCCACAACCGCGCCAGCAAGGGGGAAAGATAGTGGAGCAACATCTGGTGGAATATTGCAAAGCGAACGCGCCGTTGGGGTCAGGGGAGGTTGTCACGCGGATTACCCAGCAATTTCCGGACGTTCGGATTGAAGCCTGGGACTGCCTGGACTATTGCGATATCTGCTGTCGCCGTCCCTGCGTCCTGGTGGACGAGCGGAATTGTGTCTCCGCCGACACCCCTGACGCCCTGTGGACACTGGTAGAGTCCCATCTCCTTGGATGAGATGGGCATCAGCGCGCGTGGCTCAACGGGCTTTGCGCCGCCCATCAGACTGCACCAGCCAAGAGCAGCGCCCACCCCGCCAGGAAGCACAGCCCACCGAGCGGCGTGATGGCGCCAAAGGCGCGCTTCCCCGACAGGCACAGGACGTACAGACTGCCGGAAAACAGGATGATGCCCGCAAGAAAAAGCCACGCCGCGACCGAGATGAGCGTGCCACCCACGCCGAGATGCGCGAGGATGCCCGTTCCCACCAGTGCCAGTGCGTGGTACATCTGATAGGTGACCCCGGTCTCGTATACTTCCAACCTGTCCGAAGATAGGCGTGATTTCAATGCGTGTGCCCCGAACGCCCCCAAGGCGACAGCCAGAAAGCCACATACTGCACCAACCGCCAATGCATTCAAATGTTCTCCCTCCTCGCCAATCAGCCCGTGAATGGTGTGATTTCCTCCGCGTCATCGTACTGCCGCGTGCATTCTCCACATTCCGGGCCGCGCGGAACTCTCGTGATTCTACCGTTATTCTATAGGAGTTGAACACTCACAGCTACCGCTTGACAGCGACGGAGGGGCTGAACGGCACGGACTACATGCGCGTGTTCGCGTGGTGTCCTCGCCTTCCCAAAGGTCCAGTGACGTCAGATGATCAAACGATTCCGGGACGCCGTCGGTGTCGCAGTGCTATGATAAATGGAGAACATCCGGCGGTCGGAACGAGGACCTGACTGTGCATGGCCCCGTTGCGACAGTCCACAGGGAGTCAGGTGAACGTCACATGGATGCAGATAACAACATATATACCGACCTCGCCTACCAAATGTTGATTCTGCACAGAAACATGAACATCAGCCTAACGAAACTGGGCCTCACGCGAACCCAGATGCATATCCTCAGCTACCTGAGCCGTCACGACGTGGTAAAAGCATCCGAATTGGCCGATGCCGTCGGCATCAGCTACAGTTCGGTGACGTGGCACTGCAACGAGTTGGAGAAACAAGCGCTGCTCACGCGCAGTCAATCGGCCACGGATCGGCGAAATGTTCACATCCGTCTGACCGATACCGGAAAGGCGAAATTGAGAGACATTCGAGAACACCGGAAGCAGCAACTGCTCAAGCTGTTCGCCAATTTTGACGAAGCAGAAGTCCATACGTTCATGACACTGATATCGAAGGTGAACCGGTTTGCCCATGAAATGTGGGATGAAGAAGCGCGCACCGGGCTTCCCCCCAGGTGATGCGCCACGAACGTTGGGGAACGCCCCACTCCTCTTCACGCCATGTTTGACGTATCCGCACAATACATGAATGTGAAGCGCTGGGCGTGCTCCATTTCATCCGTCATAATTCTGAACAGCACATCCCGAATGTTGGGTACCCGGGTTTGCAGATACATATCTCGGTACAGCTCGGCTGCCTCCAACTCTTGACGGAACGCCAACGCCACGCCTTCCCGGTAGGAAGAAAACGTGGTGGTTGGCGTTTGTATGGCTGGCTCTCTTCCCGTCAACCGCACGTACAGGCGAGAAAGCAGGCGGAAATGTTGCACCTCGTCGTCCTTGGCATGCGTCACGAAATTGCTGCACCCTATGCGTCCGCCCACCGAATGGTTCAGCCCCAACGCGTGGAAGCCGCAGTAGAAGTTTGGTAATCTATAGGCGGCGATGTCAGCGAGAAAAGAGTCTGAGGTTGTCTTCCAAACCTCATTCACCACTCCCGCTGATTGTCGATTCGCATCCCAGGTCTGAGGGGGTACGGCAAATGATCACCAGCATCAACGACTGCACCACTTTGAACAACGGCGTGAAAATGCCGTGGTTCGGGCTCGGCGTGTACAAATCACAGCCCGGCGAAGAAGTGGAGACCGCTGTCCGCTTGGCCATTGAACACGGTTACCGGAGCGTGGACACCGCAAAGTTGTACAACAACGAAGAAGGTGTCGGAAAGGCCATCCGGGATTCCGGGATTCGACGTGAGGACATTTTTGTCACCACGAAAGTGTGGAACACGGATCAAGGATTCGACAACACCCTCAAGGCCTTTGAAGCCAGTCGAAAGCGCTTGGGCATGGATTACGTGGACCTATACCTGATTCACTGGCCCGGAACCCGGCTCTACAAGGAGACATGGAAAGCGCTCGAGAAGCTGTACAAAGATGGTTACGTGCGCGCCATTGGCGTCAGCAACTTCAACATCCACCACATCGAAACCCTGTTGGCTGACTGCGAATTTGTTCCGATGGTGAATCAGGTGGAATACCATCCGCGCCTGACCCAGACGGAACTCCTCGCCTATTGCAAATCGCACAACATTCAGTTCGAAGCATGGAGCCCATTGATGCGCGGTCAACTGCTGCAGGACGAAACCATTCGACGCATCGCGGATGCGCACGGAAAGACGCCGGCTCAGGTCATTCTTCGCTGGGACTTGGAACACGGTGTCGTCACCATCCCCAAATCCGTTCGCAAAGAGCGAATCCAGGAAAATGCCGACATCTTCGATTTCACGCTCAGCTCCGAAGAGGTTGCGGCAATTGACGCGTTGAATCGAAATGAACGGGTCGGCCCAGATCCGGACACGTTCGACTTCTGATCCGAAAATGCGAAGGGACTGCCGAGTCGGTGCATCCATGCGCCGCTCCGGCAGTCCCTGTCACGTGATCCAACCATGCTCACGCGTCCGCAATCTCTTGTTCGTACTCGTCCGCAGAGAGCAACGAAGCCGCTTCATTTGGATCATCCAGGGTGACCACTATCATCCAGCCATCCTCGTACGGAGATTCGTTGATGGCCTCCAGTTCATCATTCAACCGTTCGTTGACCAATGACACCGTGCCGCTCAACGGAGCATACAGGTCCGACACGGTCTTCGCCGATTCCACCGTGCCAAAGGGCGTGTCCTTGGTAATCCGCTCCCCCGCCTTCGGCAGGTCGACAAAGATGATTTCCCCCAACTGCTCCTGCGCAAACGCGGTGATGCCGATGCGAGCCGTATCTCCGTCCACCTTTGCCCAGGTGTGCTCCCGATGGTAGCGCCTATCGTCCGGGATCGCCACTGGTCATCCCACCTTTCTCTGAGTTGTTGCTTCTCGCAAAAGAGGATTACGCCGGATTGTCCGCGGGCAGCCCGAGCGCCTCGCGAATCTTGGGTTCAACTTTTTGAAACCCTTTGTCTCCTGCGGCACGGAACTTCAACGTCCCGTCCTCTCCAAAAATGAAAAACGCAGGCACGTACTCGTTTTCAAACCGTTGCGAGATCTCCATGCGGTGATCCAGACCGATGGGCTGGTTCATGCCGTACGTTGCAATATCCTCGAGTACGCGCGCCTTGTTCGCATCCTCTTCGTAGCGCGGCATGTGGATGGCCACCGTCTGCAGACCGTCTTTCGCGTATCGATCTTTGATTTTCAAAACTTCTTCCATCGTTTCGTGGCAAATGTGGCAGGAAACCGCCCAAAAGTGGATGAGCGTGACCTTTCCCTTCTCCAGGGTCGGGACACCTGTTGAATGAATCCACTCGGTCGCTCCGTCCAACGATGGCATGGGTGTTCCCAATCTCATTGGCATTGGCTTCAGTTCCTTTCTCTGAAGAGTGGAGGATAAGACCATTCTCACGCGCTGCCATCCCCCAGGCAGCGCGCTGGCCGTCGTTCTTCGCACCTTCCACGTTAGCACATTTCTATATTTATATCAAGACTTAGACTCAGTTTAATAAAATCGCCAAGTTCACTCTCCAAGCGGCACCCGAACCAATGCCTCAAGACAACCATCCGACTGCATTCGACACCTTCCGCCGCATATCCATGGTACAATGGGCCTCCACAGGCCGACGTATTTCCCGACTCACCGGAAAGGGGACTGAGCCTCATGGAAAACGTGACAGTGCCACACACCACATCCTCGCCGAATCGAGTGCCTTTGGTCGGCAGCGCGCGCACCCCCGTTCCAGGCGCGACGCGCAAGGTCGCCGCTCCGCCTGACGAGCGCATCTCGGTCACCGTCGTTCTGCGGCGTCGAGATACCTCTGACCTGGCGCATCAACTGGAGTTATTGGCCAAGACCCCGCCCGCCCAACGCCAGCACTTGAGCCACTCGGAGCTGGAAGCCGCCCATGGCGCGCATCCCGACGACATCCAGCGCGTGACATCGTTTGCACAAGCACACGGTCTGACCGTCGAGCGCATCCACGCCGGCGCACGCACCGTCGTCCTTTCCGGCAGTGTGGCCTCGTTCAACGCGGCGTTCCAGGTGGATCTCGCGCATTACGAGCATCCGGACTTCACTTACCGCGGGCGCACCGGCCCCCTTCATATTCCCGTTGCCTTGCAGGATGTCGTCGTTGCAGTGCTCGGCCTGGACAACCGGCCACAGGCGCGGACACACTTTCGGATCCATACCGACCACAGAGCCCTTGCCGCAGCCCAAACATCCTACACACCACCCGAAATCGCCCGTCTGTACAACTTTCCGTCCGGTGTCGACTGCAGCGATCAGTGCATCGCTATCATTGAACTGGGTGGGGGGTATCAACCGGAGACCCTGCAATCGTACTTCTCGCAGTTGGGGTTGCCCGCCCCGAACGTCACAGCCGTCTGCGTCGATGGCGGCGCCAATCAACCGACGGGCGACGCGAGTGGTCCCGACGGTGAAGTCTGCTTGGATATTGAGGTGGCTGCGGCAGTTGCTCCAGGGGTGCGGACGGTGGTCTACTTTGCCCCCAACACGGATGCGGGCTTCCTCAACGCCATCTCGTCCGCCATCCATGACACCACGCACAAACCTTCGGTGATCTCCATCAGTTGGGGTGGTCCCGAGAGCGATTGGACCGAACAGGCAATGAACGCAATGAACGCAGCGTTCCAGGATGCGGCCGCCCTCGGCATCACCGTTTGCTGTGCGTCCGGTGACAACGGATCCACCGACAACGTGGAAGATGGAAAACTCCATGTGGATTTTCCCGCGTCTTCTCCATACGCCCTCGCCTGCGGCGGAACGCGGCTGACGACAACGGCCGATGGTCAAATTGCGGCGGAAGTTGTGTGGAACGACGGCGCCCGGGGAGGGGCTTCGGGCGGTGGGGTGAGCGACGTCTTCGCATTGCCCGCATGGCAGCAGAACGCAGGTGTCCCCCCTTCGGCGAATCCCGGCGGCCATGTCGGGAGAGGAGTTCCGGACGTAGCGGGTGATGCCGATCCCGCCACCGGCTACCAGGTGCTTGTGGACGGTCAATCGCTGGTGATTGGTGGCACGAGCGCCGTGGCACCGTTGTGGGCGGGGTTGATTGCCATCGCCAACCACCAACTGGGCAGGTCGGTCGGGTACCTGAATCCTGTGTTGTACGGGCTGCCGTCCAACGTCGGCGCATTCCGCGACATCACCACCGGAGACAACGACGTCGACGCGCCCAACGGCCCCTATCGGGCACAGTCTGGGTGGGATGCTTGTACTGGACTCGGCAGCCCAAACGGACAGGCGCTGATTGACGCATTGGCGCAGAACGCACAGCATCCGGTCCAGCCCAACCACTGATCCGCTTCAGATGTGCGCCGTCCGCTATCCGGACGGCGCACATCACCATACCCATCGTTTTTTGACCCAATAGCCGCACAGCCAGAATACGGCCAATGCGGCCATCCCAAGGCTGATGTACGAGACAAACCGATGGGCAATACCGTGATACAACAGGGAGGCCCCAATGTAGTAGGGGATGACGGACACCGCCCCGGTCCACACGAAACTCCAGAGTCGGACCGAAGGGATGGTTCCCACGATATAACTCACGAGAAATCCAGGCAATGGCATCAGACGCATGAACAACAGACCGCCAATCCCCCGCTGCTGAATCCACAGGTTCACCTGCTCAAATCGCCTGCGGGTGATGAGGGATTGAACGAACGCTGTCCCGAAGTGTCGAGCGAATGCGAACACGATGAGGGAACTCAGGACCGCGCTCAGCCAAGCGTACAGGCTCCCCCACCATGCCCCGTAAACTTTGAGATAGACAATCAATGCCCCTTCCGCCGGCACCGGCGTGGCGCAGATGAGGGCCATGAACAGGATGGCAACCGCAATGCCTGGCGCGCCGAGCGAGCGAAGGAATGACGATAACGTGCTGTAGCGGTCAAAATACAAGTAGAGGGCCACTGCCAATACAACCGCCGCCGACAGGACCAACGTCCAAGTCCTGCGATTCTTCACAACCCATTTCAACAATGCCACAACCCCATGTCACAAAGCTGGTTTTGAGAATACCGCTCTTCCTCCACACTCCATCGACTCCGCACGCCACTCCGCCTCTCGACGCCGGAGTTCCTCCACCTTCTGGACGACATGATTCACCACAGCCGTTGCGGCGTCCGGTCTCGCCAGGTCGGCACAGCGCAGTTTCATCTGCGCAATCCGCCCCGCGAATGCCGGACTGGCGACCACCTGGAAGACGTCGGCCGGCCTCATGGCCACCACCCCCGCCCCCATGCGCGCCAAAAATTCTGCATTGTCGGCTTCCTGTCCTGGTTGAGGGCGGTAGAAGATCATCGGACACCCACACGCCAGCAATTCGCTCACCGTGACACCGCCTGCCTTCACAATCGCAAACGATGCGTTCTGAAACAGCGGCGCCACGTGGTTCACGAAGGGAATCGGGCGGATTCGCGGATTTCGTTCCGCTGCCTCTTTCATCTGCTGCAACAGATCCGCGTTGCGCCCGCACAATACGTATATATCTTGATTCGGAAGGCCACGCAGCAGCGCATCCACCACAGGCTTCAGATCCGGAAACACACCGCGGCCGCCGGTGCAGATGATGGCATAGGGCCTTCCCTCCACGAAGGAGTCACCGGTCTTGGCAAACTGCCCCCGTATTGGAATTCCGGTCTCGACAACGTCTGCACGGGGCGAGAGAAAAGGTGCCATGCGATTGCGCAGTCCATCGTGCGCGATGAAATACGTGTCCACGTTGTTGTGGAACCAATGGCTGTGAACACTGTAATCTGTGATCACAACCCCGAGATAGGGGTGACCGTGCGGTCGCTTCAGCGATGCCGCAGCGTGGTCGGGAAACAACTGTAGAATCGCGTTCGGCTGATACCGACGAACGGCGTCCAGGAGCGCTCTCCGAGAGGACCAGGCGAGGACCTTCCACAGCCAGGCGTCGGTATCCAGATTGGCCGTCCAGCGATAGCTGGCCCCGTACAGAGCCGGGAGGTATCGAGTAATGTGTTGATACGACCACTCGTTGAATTTGGCAAGATGGGGGCTTGTCTCTTGAAAACAGTTGATGGTGTGCACGCGTGCACCGCAATTTCGAAACGCCTCGCAGAGGGCGTTCGCCACCTGATTGTGTCCATCGCCAAAATACGCGGACATCAGCAGCACCTTCAGCATGGATACCCCTTCACATCATCATCGTATTTTTCCGCCACTTTATTCGTCCGTACCCATCTCGACAAATCCAGCAAGTTCAAAAGACCTCCCGTTGCCGATACATGGTATGCGCGTTCAATTCGTGACCAAGTATATCGGTAATGTGCTCAACCGTTGTGTGGATAATGTTAAAATCTCAAGTTTCGCACCCGGTCTGAGTCAATAAATCCTTGGTGCGACTGGGATTTCAGGCGCTGAAAAGGCAAAAACACCCTCATTTTCTGGTAGACTGAAGTTGACGAGACAACAATCTACAGAGAAGAGGATGTTTTCCCTTATGGTACGTGAACCTCAACACCAAGATCAACTCCAATCCATGGTTTTTGCCTTTTTCAAGGAGTACAGGATAGCAAGACTCCTGAAGCAGTCGAATGTCACCAAGCAAGCTGGTATTGCTGTTCTGGATGTGTTCCGAGCTATATTCAGTCTCGTATTCACTCAGCGAAGCCTGAACCGTTGGCTAAAGCAG